>NZ_JBTYIP020000002.1:0-860044 GCF_054877945.1 Singulisphaera rosea
GAGGACGGGGAGCACGCTCTCGGGGATCACGCTGCTCGTGCCGGTCTCGGGTCGGATCAGGGCGAGGGCCAATGCGAACGCGCCGATGATGCCGGCGCGTGCGGTCCAGGCGATGGGGAGGAAGCACACACCGATCAATGGCGTGGCGAGGGCGAGGACCCATGCGGCGGTGACGGCCCCGAAGACCCAGGCGAGTCCGAAGAGAGAAACCGCGACGAAGAAGGGCTTTTTCCAGCGGAACGGCAACACGTAATGGACGGGAAGCGAGGCCAGTGCAATCGCAACGAGCGACTGGAAGGCTCGGCCTTCGAGGTTGTATTGCTTGAAGAGGGCCAGGAATAGCCCGAGATGCGCAAGGATCGACAAGAACCGCCAGGGATCTCTCCGGCAGGATTCGGGTTCACCCAGGTATAGTCGGCTCAACTTCGCCCGTGCCACTAGGGACGGCTCATAATGACGATGAGGAACAGGCGCCAGGCCAGCCGCCGTTCCTCTCGAGATATCCATGCGCCATCCTTCCATGATGGTAAGCCGTCTCTCCATGATCACGTCCAGGTCCCGAAGGGCTGACTCCACTCGATGGGTCCTCTCACCTTGAATCGTGGCGAGAAGGTGAGTGAAGATCCTTGTTCGAAGTTCCTGGTCGCGCGTCCGAGTCTCAACGAGGCGGGATCATGGAAATTCTTTACGAATGACCCGACTCGGCCGGGAGGATCGGCAAAGTTTCGATCCGGGGGGGGCCGGTGAGCGGCGGATTCGCGAGTCGAGAGTGGCCGGCACATCCATGGTATGTTCCACTCCGAGGTTATTCAGCGTCACTCCGGGTGCGTTCGGCCCCGAGAAACCGGAAGTCGGCCGAATCTTGGCCGCGTTTACCCGAGTCGTGCTTCTTGCGGACAATTCCGATCGGCGAAATTGGTCACGCGAGTGTGATTTCGCGAAAAAAGGCGAAAGGGCCCGACGCTTGGCCGATCCCGTCTACACAACTCACTCGTGAGAAGGAGGTTATCAACCACGTCCCGAACGCAATTGCCAGATTGATTCTTCATGACTTGACATAAAAGAATGAGAGGCGTGGTTGCCTTAGGAGGGCCGGCTTCGTGGTTTTCGAGATCCTCGGAAATAATTCGGCCGAGCTGCGCATCGTATAGGTGGAGCCCGGATAGGGAGGGTCGTCGATGTCGGACATTCACGACCTCTCGCGGGACGGCCCGGTCGAGGTGTCGGAAGTGTCGAGCGGATTGGTCGACACCGCACGGGTCGCGGGCTTGTACGAGTCGCATGGCGAGGAACTGCGCCGATTCATCCTCGGGGTGACTCGCGACGTTGACACGACGAACGACGTCCTGCAGGCGACGTTCGTGAAGGCGGTCGAATCCGGCAACACCGCTCGCGTCGAGTCGTTCAAAGGTTGGCTCTTCCGGGTTGCATTTCATGAGGCGTTGGCGGCCAGGCGTCGGCAAGAGACGCGAGAGAACGGTCTCCGCCGGCTGGCCTCGCGCGGTGAGTCGAGCAGAGACCTTCCCGAGGACCGTCTGATCCGGAGCGAAGCGGTCGAGGAAGTTCGCCGGGCACTCCGTCAGCTACCCGACGAACAGGCGCGAGTCGTCCGGGCGCGGATCTATGAAGAAAAGCCGTTCGTGGAGATCGCCAGGGAGTTTGGTATACCGCTCGGGACGGTGCTGACCCGGATGCGTCTGGCCCTGGAAAAACTGAGGCGCAACTTGCGCCCGGGAGAGTGATGATGGCGCCCGACCCTCGGGGAGATCTCCTTTGGCTTGCCTTCCGGTATGTGGCGGTGGAGATGGACGCGGAGGAATCCGCCGCGTTCGAAGAACGGCTGGCGTATGACCAACTCGCCCGAGAGTCGGTCGCGGAGGCGGTGGCCCTGACCGAAGCCGTGCGTGTTGCGGGGACGACGTGGGGCGATCGACGAGTGTTCCGGCGATCGGTCGTCCGCAAGCGAGCGGCCGTCTTGCTTGCGGTGGCGGCCTCGCTCGCGATCGTCTCCCTCGTCGTCCCCTCGCCGAGTCCTTACAAGTCAAGTTCGACCGAGGCTGCGCGAAGGGGGGACGATGTAGCGGTCGCGCTCGCTTGGTCGGGCCTCCAGCAGCCGGGCCAGGAGGCGACCGTGGCCCATGGCGAATTGATGGCTTGGCTCGACGCCCCGATTGCACCTGGCGAGCCTGTCGCCGCCCCCCTCGATGATGACGACGCCGACGAGGACTCTCTGTCACCCTGGTTGCTCGAGGCCGCCTCAATCCCAGAGGGGACCGTGCCCGGCGGCCCCGGCACCCTGGAGAACTGACCCGTGCGTGCGATGGCTCTCTTGCTCTTGGCACACTTCATATTTGGGGACGGCTTCGCTTCGGCCGATCCCGAAAAGACGCCGGGGGGAGCCCCGTCGACGGTTCGAGCCAAGGCGGCCTCAAAGGACCGCGAGACCGCGGCACTCGAGTTCGTCCGGGAGCATCACCCCGAGCTCGCTACCCTCCTCGAGCAACTCAAACCGATGAAGCCCGAGGAGTATCGAAAGGCGATCGCCGACCTGTCGCAAGTCAGCACCTCTCTCGCAATCCTCAAGCAACGTGACCCGAGGCGTTACGAGATCGGCCTCGAGATCTGGAAGGCCAAATCTGAGGTCGAACTGCTCACGGCGAAGTGGGCGAGCACGCCATCTCTCGAACTCGAAGACCTACTCCGGAAGACACTCCGGCGCCAGGTCGAGCTCGAGATCCGACAGCAAGAGTTCGAGCAAGAGCAGCTCCGTACCCGGCTGAATAAGGTTGAAGACACACTTCAACGCCTTCGCACCGACCAGGATGAACGCATCGATTCACGGTTCCAGGCTCTGAGGAAAAAAGCCGAACGTGCGCGTCGACCCGACGGGGGCAAGCCTTCCCCTGCAAAGCGGTCGACCGCGAAGAAGGGGGAAAAGATCGCATGATTCACCCATTCCTCGGGATAAGTGCGGCCCTCGCCCTGATGGCCGCCTCATCAACCCTCGGCGCCGAGATGACCCGTGCTGTGCCCGAACGATTCGCGTCGCCCGAAGGGAGTGAGGTCCCTGACTTCCAACGTCACGTCCTGCCTCTCTTGGGACGGCTTGGTTGCAACACGCGTTCATGTCATGGCTCGTTCCAGGGGCGCGGCGACTTCCGGCTCTCGCTCTTCGGCTACGACTTCAAGACGGATCACGACGCATTGCTCAAGGATAAGTCCGGACGGGTCGTGCTTGATGATCCCGAGGCGAGCAAGATTCTTCAGAAGCCGACCCTTGCGTCCCCTCACAAGGGGGGGAAACGGCTTGAGAAAGACTCCTGGCAATATCAGCTGCTCGTCCGCTGGGTCGAAGCCGGCGCCAAGGGGGTGACGGCCCCGTCACGATTTGAGCGACTGGAAGTCATCCCGTCGGAAGTCGTGCTATCGAAGGCCGAAGAGACCGTCTCCCTCCGAGTGATCGCCTACTGGGCCGATGGTTCCCGGGAGGATGTCACCCCCCTGGCCCGCTTCCGAACCAATGACGAATCGGTGGCCGAGGTCGATGAGGCCGGCGTCGTCACCGCCAAGGAGCGGGGCGATACCAGCGTCGTCGTCTTCTACGACAACGGAGTGGCCATCGCCCAGGTCCTTCGTCCCGTTGCTTCCCATCCGGGCACCGGGACAGTCGAGGCCGAGCCGGCCGCGACGAAGGTCGACGAGCTCATCCAGAACAAACTTCGCAAGCTCGGGATCGTCCCTTCGGAGGTCTGCACCGACAGCGAATTTCTCCGACGACTCAGCCTCGACATGACCGGGACCTTGCCCACGCCCGAGGAGGTTGAAGCCTTCGTCGCCGACGTCTCGCCGGGAAAGCGGGAGAAAAAGACTGAGGAGCTCTTGGCCCGCCCCACTTATGCGGCGTGGTGGACCAACCTGTTCTGCGACTTCACGGGGAACGCGCCTCGCAACCTGAACCTCCAGCAAGGGACGACCGACCAACCCACACGTTTCTGGTACGAGTGGATCTATCGGCGAATCAAGGAGAATTACCCCTACAATGAGATCGTCTCGGGGATCGTCCTGGCGACCAGCCGCAAGCCCGGCCAGTCCTATGAGGAATTCGCCAAGGAAGAGAGTCTCTACCATCGCGAGAAGGATCCGGCCGATTTCAGTCGTCGTGAGACAATGCCTTATTTCTGGGCTCGCGGAAACGTCCGCCGACCCGAGGAGAAAGCCCTCGCGTTCAGCTATACATTCCTGGGCGTCCGCCTCGAATGTGCCCAATGCCACAAGCATCCGTTCGATCAATGGACCCAGGACGACCTCCGCCAATTCACCGCGTTCTTCCAGCCCATCAGTGTTGGCCTTGGCCCCGAGAAGGAGACGCGCGAAGTCGCCCAGAAGATCGACGCGGAGCTTGGTTTGAAGCCGGGCCTAAGTAATCTCGAACGGAACAAGATCCTGGCGACGGCCATCAAAGTTGGGACGACCGTCTCCTGGCGGGAGGTCTTCATCGCCCCGGCGGCGAAAGCGCCCAAGTCCGTCTCGCCCAAGAACACCAAGCCGGCCAAGACAGGTCGCGTGATCACGCCCAAGCTCCTGGGAGGTGAGGAAGTTTCGATCGTGGATCGAAACGACCCCCGTACTCCCTTGATGGAGTGGTTGGCGTCGACCGACAACCCCTACTTCGCCCGTGCCTTCGTGAATCGTGTCTGGGACATCTACTTCGGCTCGGGGATCATCAATCCCCCCGACGACATGAACCTGGCCAACCCACCGAGCAATCCCGCACTCCTGGACTATCTCGCGGAAGGCTTCGTCTCACATGGCTACGACATGCAGTGGCTCCACCGCGAGATCACTACCAGCCGGGCGTACCAAAGAAGCTGGCGGCCGAATGACACCAACGAGCTCGACGAGCGCAACTTTAGCCGGGCGCTCATCCGACGGCTTCCCGCCGAAGTGTTGATCGACGCCGTATCGCAGGCGACGGCTTCGACGGCAGACCTCCGCAACAAATCGAGGATGGCCGACGAACGAGCGATCGGCCCGAGGGGTTCACCCGGAATTCGCCCCGTGGCCCGGAGGGAGTATGCGGCCAAGGTCTTCGGCCGCGCGTCCCGTGAAACGAATTGCGATTGCAGCCGGTCGAACGAGCCCAACTTACTCCAGTCGATCTACCTCCAGAACGATCAGGAACTGCTCAGTGCGATCACACGACCTCAAGGGTGGGTCGCGGAGACCGTGGGGAGTTACCTCAGGGCGAAAGCGATCACTGCGGCCAATGCCAAGGCCCGGATCAAGGCTCCCGACCCTCGACTAATCCAAGCGCGGGCGAAGAAGATCGCCTCCCAGGAAACGCAGACCCGGCAGGCTCGGGATACAAAAGATACATCCACTCGATCCGATGTCCTCGAGGCCCGCCCTGCGACGCTGCGGACCGACCTTCGTGCGATGGAACCTCGGGCCGGAGGGGACGCCGAGGATTTACAACCTCAGACGTTCGACGTCGATGGTGCGATCCACGAGGCCTATCTCCGCACCGTGAGCCGGAAGCCCAATCCCGAGGAACTCGAGTTGGCCCGCGATTACTTCGCTCGCTCGGCCGACGAGTCGAAGGGGCTTCGTGATCTGCTCTGGGCCTTGCTCAACACAAAAGAATTTATGACAAATCATTGATTCACGTCCGTGTGAGATCGTCATGATTTCCTCTAGGAGCCGGGCACACTTTGCCAGTCGAGTTGCCGCGTCGCGGCGCCGGAAGGCTTCAGGCCAATCCCTTGATAAAGGAGTGACCGAGCATGGCGGTGAACCGATATTGCGACGGCAGCTCTCGCCGTGACTTCCTCAAGGTCGGGGCCCTTGGCCTCACGGGGATGAACCTCTCGGGTTACCTTCGGCTGGCGGAGGCGGGCGAGATTCGCGGGGGGTCGGCGACTTCGGCGATCTTCATCAACCTCGGCGGCGGCCCGTCCCACATCGACACGTTCGACCTGAAGCCGGACGCGCCGGAGGAGTATCGCGGGGAGTTCCGCCCGATCGCGACGAATACGCCCGGCGTCGAGATTTGCGAGCATCTGCCGATGCTGGCCCGGTGCGCCGACAAGTTCGCGATCCTCCGAGGCGTGAGCCACAGCCTGGCGGCACACGACTTCGGCACCAAATACATGAACACGGGGAATCGGCCGATTTCTTCCCTCGAGTACCCCGGGTTCGGCTCGGTCGTTACGAAGGAGCTGGGTGGTCCCGCGGACCTTCCCCCATTCGTGGCGATCCCGCACACGCCGCAGGTGCCCGGACATCTCGGTGTCGAGTATGCCCCGTTCAGCACGACCAGCGTCCCTCGTGCCGGGAAACCGTACTCGGTCCGGGGGATCGCGCTTGGGCAGGGCCTGACCGTCGAGGATGTCGAGGCGCGTCGCGATCTGCTGAAGGGTCTCGACCGCGCGTTCCAAGGCTTCGAGCGGAGGAGCGACCTGGTCAATGGGCTCGACAAGTTCTCGGCCAGGGCCCACGACATCATCCGATCGCCTCGGGCGCGGTCGGCCTTCGACGTCAGCAAGGAGTCCCCGGCCATCGCCGGGCTCTTCATCGACAAGCCGTTGGCGCAGAGCTGCCTGCTCGCCGAGCGGTTGGTGGAGGCAGGCGTTCGGTTCGTGAGCCTCTCGGTCGGCGGCTGGGATACGCACAGTCAGAACTTCCGGGCCCTCCAGGACCGGTTGCTCCCCGAACTCGATAACGCCCTCGCCGGGCTCTTCAACTCGCTCGAGATGAAGGGTCTCCTCGAGACGACCACCATCTTTGTGACGGGCGAGTTCGGCCGCACTCCGAAGATCAACCGTACCGCCGGTCGTGATCACTTCCCCCGCGCGATGTTCGTGCTGCTGGGCGGGGGCGGAATTCGTGGTGGGCAGGTCGTCGGGGCGAGCGATGCCAAGGCGATGGGCCCGGCATCCGGGGATGGGATCTCACCCGACGACGTCGCCGCCACCTTCTATCGGACCCTGGGGATCGACCCCCAGAAGGAGTACCGCACAAATACGGGACGACCGGTGGCCATCGCACGATACGGCAACCCGATCTCGCAATTGATCTCGTGAAGATGCGGGATTGTGGCGACGAGCCGCGCCGAGAGATTCGAGACCCGTCGCCTCTGCACGACTTTCGTGACGTTTCTAGTCGCAAGAGGCCGAAGGACCGACTGGTCATTTCTTGAACGATTCTTGTTCGACGTGGACGTCGATGGTATTTTTATACGATCCAAGGGTTAGGCAGGATCTGCAGCGTACAAATCCTCCGCCGCGTCCACGTTGGCAAGCTCAAAGCGAAATGCAGCCGAGTAGTCTCCCAAGTCTGATGCGGCATTGGGCAGCGGCGCTATTTGTGCTCCTGGTCGGGGGTCTGACCGTCCCCCGATCCGCCGATGCCGGCTGCGGAAGGGTCGTGGCTGGCCACGCGACGGAGGCTCTGTCTGAGCTCGAGCGGTTCGCTCCCGAGATCGGGACACGCCTGGCCTCGCGCGAGCCCCACGCTCCTCTCGACCTTCCGAAGCCCCCCAGCCGTTGCTCCGGTGGGTCGTGCTCCTCGACGCCGGTCGTCCCCGCGAATACTGCATCGTCCCGATTGCCCGAGCTCTCCGACTGGGCTCTCCTGGGGCAACCCGTGCCTCTGCCTGGGGTCAAGTCGTCGACGACCCCGAAGCTCGACCGGCCGGAAAAGCCTCAGAATGACCCTCTCACCATCTTCCACCCACCCCGTGCCTCGGCTTTCGACTGGAGCTGCCTTCGGGCAAGCGGGATTTTCCCAAACCCGGCGAAAGTTGGGCTATTTCTTTAGATAGCCGAATGCTCTGTCGCTGTGTCCGACGTCGTTGCCGACGCTGGCCCCTTGGTGCGAGGTTCCCAGGCACAGACTCGGCGTGCGGGTCAGACTTTATACGCTCCTTCATTCCGACGACATTCCCTCCTCGCGACACGCGTGGCGACCGCGGTCGTTCGGCCGCGGCGATCGACTCAAGTCTGGGCGAAACGGCCCGAAGACCCTCGTCCTTCCGCCCGGTGTTGCCGAGATCAACTCACCTCTATTCATCCTTTATTCGATAGACGAGGCTGCCTTTCATGAGTGAACTGGTCAACACGCGGCGCGAGATCCCCCCACCCGATGGACCTCGCCGGTTTCGAAGCTCTCTGGATCAATTGGCCCGGCAAGAGTCGGATTTGGAGCAGGCCGTCCAGCAGGCCCTGTCGACGGACGCTGTCGAGCCGAGGACGCTTGCGACCCTCCTCGCCAAACAGTCGTCGATCGCTAATCGACGCCTCACGCTCCTCACGCAATGGGTTTCGGCTCTCGACCGTCGGATCGGCGAATTGGGAGCCGACTCGGAGACGCACTCCGGACAGATTGTCGAGCACGAGCAAGCCTTGCGAATGGTCTGCGACATGCTCAAGGATATGGACGACCCTTACGGATTCGGGCTGAGCCTCGACGAACGGATTGCCGGCAACGGCAGCGACCCGTTCGCCGATTAATCGCACTCGGCTCCGTCAGGTTCGTCGCGAATCGACTCGAACCCGTCCTTGCAGGTGAATATCTCCAAACGATGGATTCTTTGGGGACGCGTCTCGCGCGGAGCAACCCGCTCCGCTCGGGACATTCCTCGGCGAACCAGGCCGCGCTAGGCCCGGGTGCCGAGGAACCCGAATGCCGCTCAGGCATTGGCCTCGTCGATCAGGCGCCGAAGGGTCTTGAGATGACGAGGGATGGCGACCATCGGGTCTTCGGCCGCCTCATACTCCAGGACGACATAGCCTGAGTATTTGGCGTCGCGAAGGACTCCGATGACCTTGGCAAGGTCGGCGAGCTCTTTCGGCTTCCCTTTGCGACTGATCTCGGTCTTCACCTGAACGTTCACGGCGTAAGGTGCGATCTCCGCGAGTTCGGCGTAGGGATCATCACCATGGAAGTTGCCCGTGTCGAGGTTGACCCCGAAGTTGGGCGCGGCAACGGCCCTGACCAGCTTGAGGATTTGAGCGGGCGTTGCCGTGATCCCGCCATGGTTCTCGAGGGCCAGAGTCACGCCTCGCTCGGCCGCGTAAGGGAGCGCCGCCTTCATGCCCGCGATCGCGCGTTCCACGGCCTTCGCCTCGTCATCCCCTTTGGCGACGTTCCCCGCGAAGATCCGGATGACCGGCGCATCCAACTCGGCTGCGTGGTCGATCCAGGTCCTAACGTTTGCAAATTCCTTCTCACGTGTCGGACCGTCGGGGACGCAGAAGTTGTTGCCGACCGAGGTCCCCGACACGTCGAGGCCGAGGGTGAAGGCGTGCTGCTTCAGGCGATGGAGATAGTCGTTGTCGAATTGGGTCGGGAAGTAGTATGACGTGAGCTCGACGCCGTCGAGCCCCATGTCGGCGCCGAGGTTGACGAAGTCGAAGAGGTCCATCTTGGGCGACTTGCCCTGGAGTTGGTCTCGGTATGAATAAGCGGCGAGGCTAAGCTTGAGATGGCTCGGCCGGTTTCGGGCGATGGGGCCGATCGCCCTCGCCATGCGGGGGAGGCCGACGGAGCCGGAGAGTCCGGCCAGGGTCAAGGTCCCGAGGAATCTGCGACGGGTCGTCGGATCCATACAAAATCGCCTTTCACTTCCAGAGGTCAGGGCCGGGCGATGCATCGGGCCCGATCATAGCGCGACGGGAAGTGCTCCGCTACCTCCGGTGAGAGATTCTCCTCGCGGCAAGGCGTGCGGTGCAAAATCGGCGAATACTTTCCCGGACAAGACCGTCGTCGGCACTCATTTGTAGAAATTGGAGTTCGCCTTCTTGGCCCTCGTGTGATAGAATGCGTTCGTTGGAAACATCGAAGGGTTTCACCCCACCGGCTTGAGGCCGAGATCCTACCTCGCGAGCCTTCTGCCCGTTGGTCTCTTTGCGCTGACTCTTTCTTCCGTCTCCGGCTTAAACCGGGGCGGTACCCCTGGCGCGACAAGGCCGACATCCATGCAAGCCGCGTCCGTGCTCGGACGACCAATTTGGGTTGTCCCGTCCGCGCCACAAGTCGGGGTAACAAGGAGCTCAGTTTGCAGACGACGACGACAGTGTCCCCCGTGTCTGAAGGTTTCTCCCGCCTTGGAGTTGGCGAACTCACCCTGAAGGCCCTGGCCCGAAGCGGATTCAAAGAGCCCAGCCCGATCCAGGAACAAATGATCGCGCAAGCGATCGCGGGGCGTGACTGCCTCGGCAATGCCCCGACCGGGACGGGCAAGACGGCCGCATTCCTGGTCCCGATCCTCGAGCAGATCGACGAGCGGGACCGCAGGCCTCAGGCGTTGATCTTGGCCCCGACCCGCGAGTTGGTCGTCCAGATCTGTCGCGAGTTCGAGAAGTTGTCGTACGGGCGTCGCTCCCGTGCCGTGGCGGTCGTCGGCGGCGAGTCGATCATCCGCCAGCAGCGTTTGCTCGGCTCCGGTTGCCAGCTCGTGGTCGCCACGCCGGGCCGGTTGATGGACCTCATGGCCCGTCACGCCATCCGGCTCGACAAGGTCCGGATCGCCGTGCTCGACGAGGCCGACCAGATGCTCGACATCGGGTTCCGCCCGGCGGTCGAGACGATCCTCAAGGCGATCCCGGACGGCCGGCAGACGTTGCTGCTCTCCGCGACGATGCCCCCCGAAGTCCGCGATCTCGCCCACACGTATCTGGTCGATCCGGTCGACGTCCGCCTCATTCGCGAGAACGAGGACGCGACGATCCCCGCGATCAAGCAAGCGTACATCATGGTCGGCGCCGAGCGTAAGTTCGAGCTGCTGGTCAAGCTCCTCCGTCGTGAAGAGTCGAAGCGAGCGATCGTCTTCTGCCGGACGAAGCGAGGGGCCGACCGCGTCGGTGACCTGCTCCGCTCCGAAGGCGTCCTCGCCGACACGATGCACGGGAATCTCAGCCAGGCCCAGCGGAACCGGGTGCTCCAGGCCTTCCGGTCCGGACGCCTCACGACCCTGGTCGCGACCGACGTCGTCGGCCGTGGGATCGACGTCCGCGGCGTCTCGCACGTCGTGAACTTCGACCTCCCCGAGGATCCGACGCACTACGTCCACCGGATCGGCCGGACCGGCCGCATGGGGAGCGATGGCGTCGCCTTCTCGCTCGTGCTGCCCGACCAGGGCAAGCTGCTCGATCAGATCGAGCGCTGCATCTCGCGAGAGCTCGACTGCGACGAGGTGGAAGGGGTCCCGACGATTCCCCGCCCCATCTTCCGTCACAACTCGCGACCCGGCTCGGGTCCCCGTCGTGGTCCGGCTCGCGGTGGTCGTTTCCCGAAGCGAGGTGTTTCCTCGCATCAGGGACTTCGCCGCCGTCGCGATCGCGAAGCCCAGGGCGCCAGCCGGTCCTGAGCTCGGAGAGTTCCGGGTGACGGAGTTCTCCGTCACCTAGACTCGTCTCATTGCTTCAACCGCGATTGATGGAAAAGCCCGGCCTTCATTCGGCCGGGTTTTTCATGCGCCGAGTTTTGCAAAGTCGTGCATTCCCTCGCGCCGGTATCTCCCGCGTGGGGGATGATCCCACCCACTTCTTCCACCACCAGACGACCCCGGATCAACTCTAACAAGCCCGAAGCGCAATCGAGTGAATCTTGCTCCATACCTATGGAAACAATCACTCGCTCGCATTTCAGGCTTGACTCGGCGTGAAGCCCGATTGTTCACCGCGTCGCATCCTCGATTTCGAACCGACGGTTGGAGCGACAAGTCGGAATTAGACGATCCGAGGCCCGGCGGCATGCACGCCGGGTCCGACGTTGTGAAACCGCCGGAAATTCTCGCGGAACCGGAGGGCGAGGCGAGCCGCTTCGGCGTCGTACGCTTTGGGGTCTGGCCAGGCGGAGCGTGGGTTGAGGATTTCGGCGGGGACGCCCGGGCAAGTGGTCGGCGACTCGAATCCGAAGATCGGGTCGATGATTCCCGGGGTGTGGTCGAGGGCGCCACTCATGATTGCGTCGACAAGTGCCCTTGTCGAGGAGAGGGCGATCCGACGGCCTTGGCCGAATCCGCCGCCGGTCCATCCGGTATTGAGGAGCCAGGCCGAGACCTGATGTTGCCGCATCTTGGTACCGAGGAGGTCGGCATATCGGCTCGGAGGCAAGGTCATGAACGGGGCGCCGAAACAGGTACTGAAGACCGCCGAAGGTTCGACTCCGAGTCCCCGTTCCGTGCCCGCCACCTTGGCGGTGTAGCCCGAGAGGAAGTGGTACAACGCTTGGTCGAGGTTGAGCCGAGCGACCGGGGGAAGGACCCCGAACGCATCACACGTCAGGAAAATAATCCGGCGCGGATGGGGACCTCGACCGCCGGGCACGTGGTTGGGGATGTAATCGATCGGGTAGGCCGCGCGCGTGTTCTCCGTCAGCGTCGCGTCGAGGAAGTCCGGGACTCGGGTCGTCTCATCGATGACCACATTCTCGAGAACGCTCCCGAAACGGAGTGCGTCGAAGATCTCGGGCTCGTCCCGGCGGTCGAGACGGATGCACTTGGCATAGCAGCCGCCTTCGATATTGAAGACGCCGTCGTCGCCCCAGCCGTGCTCGTCGTCGCCGATCAGCGAACGCCTGGGATCGGCCGAAAGGGTCGTCTTGCCCGTCCCCGAGAGTCCGAAGAAAAGCGCGACGTCTCCACCCTCCCCGACGTTGGCGGAGCAGTGCATCGATAGCACCCCGCGCATCGGGAGTAAGTAATTCAGGATCGTGAAGACCGATTTCTTGATCTCGCCCGCGTATTCCGTCCCGCCGATCAAGACGATCTTGCGAGCGAAATCAACCAGGATGAAAACCTCGGTGCGCGTCCCATCGCGCCCGGGGATGGCCTGAAACCCGGGCGCGGCGACGATGGTGAATTCGGGTAAGTGGCCGCTCCGCTCCTCGGTCGTCGGCCGGACAAAGAGTTGGTGAGCGAAGAGGGCATGCGAGGCACGTTCGCAGACCACTCGAATCGGCAACCGATGGGCCGGGTCGTTCCCGGCGAAGAGATCTTCGATCCAGACCTCGCGACCTCGGAGATATTCGAGGACTCGCTCCAGGAGTCCATCAAACCGTTCCGGATTGAACGGTTGATTGACCTCGCCCCAGTCGATCGAAGCTTCGCTGCTCGGCTCTCGGACGACGAACTTGTCTTTCGGGGATCGGCCGGTGTACTTCCCCGTCTGGAAGACGAATGCGCCGCGGTTGGAAAGCACTCCCTCGCCGCGTCGGAGAGCATGCTCGGTCAGCATCGCCGGTGGGACGTTCCGGTGCCTCGGCTGCGGACCGTCGAGGCCAATCTCTTTGGGAGCACTCCGGCCCTGGTCCTGCGCCGGCGGTCGGTCGGAAGAGAGTTCCATGCGGCCGACTCCCTCGATTCTCGAACCCGGGCCGAAGCCTCCCGCTCCGGACCCTCTCCTCACGTATTCTTCGTAACATGGTCAATGCCCAACCGGCAAGGGCTTGCGAGGCTTGGCTTTTTGGCATCACCGTGCGGAGTGGGATGGGACGAAGCCCAACCACGCATGCGGAAGACAGGCGTCGATTGAAACGAAATCAGGGAGGAAGTCGACCGATCCGAAGGGCGACGAGCTCATTTCATCGCAGGGCGAGGGCGAGCTTACGCATACCCTCTCGGATTCGTGTCGGCGAATGGGCCGCGTAGCCGAGGAGCAGCCCGTTGCGGGCGATCGGCTCGACGGTATACGAGCTCAACGGAGGGGCCACGACTCCAAGTGCGGCGGCCTTACGGGCCGCGTCCCGGTCGTCGATGTGGTCGGGGAGCCATCCCATGACCTGGAGCCCGGTCTCGGACGGGATGACTTCGAGTAGCCCGCCCAACTCGCTCGAGGCGGCCTCGACGAGGGCAGCCTGCCGCTCGGCATAGAGCGAACGCATTCGGCGGATGTAACGGAGGAAGTGCCCCTCGTTGAGGAAGTCGGCGAGGACCGCCTGCGGGTGCGTCGGCGGGGGCCCGCCCGTCAGCGCCAGTGCGGAGACGAAGGCGGTCACGAGGGAGGGCGGAACGACGAGGTAGGAAATCCGGAGTGCGGGGAAGAGGACCTTGCTGAAAGTCCCCATGTAGATGACCCGACCCTGCCGGTCGAGCCCCTGCAATGAGGCGAGCGGACGTCCCTTGTATCGGAACTCGCTGTCGTAATCATCTTCGAGAATCCACGCGTTGGCGCGACAGGCCCAGCCGAGGAGCTCGAGCCTCCTCGCGAGGCTCAGTGCGACCCCGAGCGGATACTGGTGCGAGGGCGTGACATAAGCGAGTCGCGCCTCGGGAGCGCGCCTGACCCCTTCGGTGACGATCATCCCTTCGCCATCGATCGGGACGGGGATGAGTCGGGCACCTGCGCCGATGAGTGCCCCTCGGGCACCGACGAATCCCGGATCCTCGATCCAGGCGGAGTCCTCGGGATCGAGCAGCACGCGCGAGGCGAGGTCGAGGGCCTGCTGGGTCCCCGCCGCGACGATCACATGGTCGGGGTCGCACTCGACGGCCCGGGCCGACCTCAGGTGCGCGGCGATGGCCTCGCGAAATGGCCGGTATCCGGCCGGGTCGCCGTAGCCGAGGAGGTCGGCGGTCGACTCGCGCCAGTGTCGGGCCGAGAGCGACGCCCAGACGTCGAGCGGGAGCGTATCCATGGCCGGCACGCCGGGTCGGAAGGGTTGGGGCGTGGCCCCTCCTCGAACGACCCAAGCGGGGGTGCTCGCGAGGAGCCCTCCCCGTTTCGAGGGCTCCCCCGCGCAATCCGTCGGTCCGCGCCTGGGCATCTGCCCCGACGTGACGAGCAGCGCGTCCTCGGGGAGGATTCGGGTCACGTAAGTCCCGGAGCCGATCTTCCCTTCCAGATATCCTTCGGCAAGAAGTTGTTCATAGGCGTTCAGGATCGTGTTGCGCGAGACGCCGAGCTCGCCGGAGAGCGTCCGGCTCGCCGGCAGCCGGTCCCCGGCCTTCAACACGCCGGAAAGGATCCTGGAGCGGAGCCCTTCGTAGACCTGGCGGAATAGCGGCACGGGCGACGACGCGTCGAGCGGGATCACCATCAGCGAGACGAGGGGGGTGCCCTTGGCCATGAACGACGCAGCTCCTCGAGAGGGGGCGAATGGCACCTTCAACATCCCCCATAATGGATCTTGTCGCAAGACCAATTCGCTTTACGATGTGTAAGCGTCCGTGGAAGTCTCGCGCCGACCCCGCCTCGGGGAAGGCGGGACGCCCCTCCACATCCAAGCATCTCGATCCGAGGTGTTTGCACGCTGCCGGGTGTGCGACCCGACCCCGATATTCATGAAATCTACAAAACAACTTTACTTTGTAGTAATTTTATCCGCATATTATTTTATTTAGGAGCCACTGGGTCTCCGCCTTCGTCGACGACGTCCAGGGGAGTCGAGACATGTCTTTCCTCAAGCGGGCGATGCTCGCGATCTTGCCGCTCGTCGCCGTCCCCGCGTTGCACGGTTGCAGCGACCAGGACCCGGGGCAGCCGCCGATGGGCTCGATCTCGGGCCCTTCCAAGAATGCCGACAAGGAGCTCCAGCTCCCCAAGAGATTGCCGAAGCGACCACACTGATCGTCGCAAGGCGGGCCGCCGCCCCTCCGTCATCGAGGAGGGCCACGACGTCGACGGCTTTCCGCCGGCGGCCTGGCCTTGCGCATCGTCAGCCATCTTCCGCCGGCCGGCACCGAGGGCCCGCGGGCCCGAACCCGATTGTGAAGGTCCCCCCTGCACCGTTTCGCCGATGTCGCCCTCATCCGTCCCGAATTCGACACGCCGAGGTTCCCTGATGCGTTCCCTCCGTCAACTCGCCGCAACGCGGCGCGCATTCACGCTGATCGAGCTCCTGGTCGTGATCGCGATCATCGCGGTCTTGATCGCCCTGCTGCTCCCCGCGGTCCAGGCGGCCCGCGAGGCCGCCCGACGGGCCCAATGCACGAACAACCTCAAGCAACTCGGACTCGCGCTGGCCAACTACGAGAGCAGCAATGGCTGCTACCCGATGGCGGCCTTCGCCCAGGTACGACCGGACAACGGCAGCCCGGACCAGGGCATGAGCTGTTTCGGGGCCTTGCTCCAGTACATGGAACAGGCGCCGTTGTATGCGGCCTATAATACGAACATGGCCTACCGGAACGACTACAACGCAACGGTCTCGGGCGTCGGCCTCAACACCCTGTGGTGCCCGAGTGACACCGCGATCGCCGGTGTGATTTATACCGAGGCTCCCACGCACGGGAAGAAATTGCCCCAGAACTTCGCCTTCTCCAGCTACGCCGGCTGCTACGGCCAGTGGGCGTCGATCATCTCGAACCCGAGCGCCTCGCTCCAGCAGCAGAACGGCGCGATCGTCTCCAACGGCGTCAGCCCCCGTTGGGCGCCCGGCCTCAGCCGAGGTGGCGTGGTCACGATCGCCACGGTGACCGACGGCACGAGCAACACGATCGCGTTCAGCGAGCACGCCCACGGCCTGCTCAGCAAGACCGATAGCAACCAGTCCTTCTACAAGTGGAACTGGTGGATCTCGGGCAATTACGGCGACACGGCGTTCACGGTCTTCTACCCGATCAATGTGCAGAAGAAGACCCAGGACTGGGGCAACGCCGCGGGCGGTGGGGCGTACACCGAAGGAGGCGCGTTCCTCAACGCCGCGACCAGCTTCCACCCCGGTGGGGCCAACTTCGCCTTCTGCGACGGCTCCGTCCACTTCCTCAAGGACAGCATCTCGACCTGGACCCTTGATTCCACGGGTACGCCGCTCGGGGCCGCACAGGATTCGTCGACTCTGGTCTGGTCGGTCACCAATCCGTCGTTGTATCGTCCAGGAGTCTACCAGGCCCTCGGGTCCACGAACGGTGGCGAGGTCATCAGCGCCGACGCTTATTGATCAGTGGACATAACCGCTCGCGGGAGCCTCCATGGGGACCTCCCGCGAGGGGCGGCCGGTCGATCCTGGCCCGAGGATCTCGCGGACCCCTGATCGTGTCGTTCGTTCGAGAATCGACCGAGTGGCCCAACCTTCGAGGCGTTAGCACCCATGTACCGGTTGATTTGTGCTCTGCTGCTCGGTCTCGCCGCGGTTGCTTCACCCGAGGCATCGGCGGACGAGTTCGCGTTCTTCTCGCCCGTGAAACCCTCGAGGCGTGTACAGGTGATGGCCCATCGGGGCATGGCCGCGGTCACGCCCGAGAACACGGCGGCGTCTCTCGAGCGGGCGATCGCCGACACGGTCGAATGGGTCGAGGTCGACGTCCGGCTCACCAAAGACGGCCGCCACGTCCTGCTGCATGATTCGACGCTCGACCGGACCACCAACGGTACCGGTCGCGTGGAGGACCGCACCCTGGACGAGGTGAAGGCGCTCGACGCGGGTTCGAAGTTCGCGAGTCGATTCGCGGGGACGTCGGTCCTGGCGCTCGACGAGATCCTCAAGCTCGCCAAGGAACGAGCTAACCTCTATCTCGACTGCAAACAAGTCGACCCGGCCCGGCTCGTCCACGAGGTGCATCAGGCCCGGATGGAGTCGCAAGTCGTCGTGTTCGCCTCGCCCGAAGTCCTCCGAGCCATCCGCGCCACGCCTGGTGGCGATCGCCTGGCACTGATGCCCAAGTGGCATCCGGATCTCGGCCTCGACGCGTTCGAGGAACTGAAGCCGGCCGCCGTCGAGTTCGATGCCGCCGACGTGACTTCGGAACGTTGCCAGGCCTTTCACCGTCGGGGAATCAAAGTTCAGGTCAAGACACTCGGGAATGACGATCGCGTCGAGATCTGGGGCCGCGTCATCGAGGCCGGCGCCGACTGGCTCCAGACCGACCACGCGGAGGAGATCCTCGCCCACGAAGCACACCGGCGGCTGGGGGCCTCGCGAGTCAAGATCGCCCACCACCGAGGCGCCTCGCGCTACGCCCCCGAGAACACGCTCCCCGCTTACGAAAAGGCGATCCGCCTGGGAGCGGATTACGTCGAGTTCGACGTCAGGACCACGCGAGATGGCAAGCTCTTCTTGCTCCACGACGGCTCCCTGAATCGCACCACGACGCTCAAAGGCCCGATCCGAGGACGCGACGCCTCGGAACTCGTGAACGTCGATGCGGGTGCATGGTTCGGACGTCCCTTCATCGGAATTCCCATGCCGCGGTTCGAGACCTTCCTGGACACCATCGGCAACCGCGTCGAGCTCTACGTCGATGCGAAGGACATCGCGCCTGAGGCCCTCGTCGACGCGCTCCGGACCCGCAACCTGATCGACCGATCGGTCGTCTACCAGGGGCCCGACTACCTGGCCCGGCTCCGTATCGTCGAGCCTCGCCTCCGCCGGATGCCGCCCCTCGCTCGAGAGGATCAGATCGACGCCTTGGCGGAGAAAGTCCAACCCTATGCGTTCGACACGCGTTGGACCAGCCTCTCCAAGTCGTTGATCGACCACTGCCACGCCAAAGGAATCAAAGTCTTCAGCGACGCCCTCGGATTGAACGAGTCCGTGGAGAGTTACCGCATCGCGATCCACGACGGCATCGACGTCATCCAGACCGATTATCCGGTGCGAGTCCTCCGAGCCCTTGAGCTGATCGAATCCAAGGCCGGGCATTGATCCCATGGACCGAGCCATCCTCTGAGGAGCTTAGATCGGATCTCGCCCACATGGCACACGAGTCTCTTGTTGTAAATAGTAGTCTGGATGTTTAAATAGTGTTTATTGCCGTGATCTCCGTTGTCCGCTATTGATAAGTTGTGAGAGATCAGTCACCCGTTCCCCGTGGGAATGTCGTCTTCGGACGCTCTGCGTCTTCTTTTTTCGACTCGGAAGGCCGCGTGGAAACCGCTGGAGCAAGTGAGCGAGCCGCTGACAGGACTTCCGATTCGATGCCTCCCCGGCGATGTCTGCTCCATCCGAATCGTTTCGCTTCCCTATCGCCCGAAGGTCGACCGCGACCCGAAAAACCAACGCGGAGCGTCGACGACGCTCCGCGTTGGTTTTTCGGAGTGCAGAGCGGCCAGCGGAGCGTTCTCGTGCGAACCGTAGGAACGAGGTTTTCCGCTTGCGATGCCAGAGAATCCCGCTCTGAGCTGCCTGCACCCGATTGAATAAGCTTTGTCGATTATTTAAATATTTGATGCCGTGTTATTACTTGGTGGTCCTTTCGTCAGGCGTACCGCAGGCTCAGTTTGATGCTCCCGCTCGTCCCGTCCCACCCGTCGACGGCAATCTGGTAGACCCTTCCAGCGACGGCATTGAAGGTGACGGAACTGGTATGGACCCCGGTGGCGTCGTCATTGGCCGCGACGGTCGTCAGGGAGGAGACAGCCGACCCGGTGTAGACGCCGAGGGTGGTGTCGAAGTTGCTGCCGGCGGTGTTGATCGTGACCGAGCCGCTGGTCGGCGCGGTCCAGGTCCACCAGACGGAGCGGCCGCCGCCGTTGCCGACGATGGTCGGCTCGCTCGCCTCCCGCGTCGCGTTCACGTTCGAGCCGGTCACCGTCGCCGAAGATCCGGTGATCGTCGCCCGCCTGGCGAAGCTGTCGTTGGGCGGGGCCAGCGTCAGGTTGAGCGTGACGTTGCCGTTGACGCCGTTGTAGCCGTCGACGGCGATTTGGTAGACGGTCCCGGCGACGGCGTTGAAGGTCACCGCGCTGGTATGAACCCCGCTGGCGTCGTCATTGGCCGCGACGGAGGTCAGCGCCGAGAGGGCGGAACCGGTATAGACCCCGAGTATCGTGTCGAAGTTGCTGCCGGCGGTGTTGATCGTGACCGACCCGCTAGCCGGTGCGGTCCAGGTCCACCATGCGG
Source organism: Singulisphaera rosea (assembly GCF_054877945.1). Taxonomy (NCBI): domain Bacteria; kingdom Pseudomonadati; phylum Planctomycetota; class Planctomycetia; order Isosphaerales; family Isosphaeraceae; genus Singulisphaera; species Singulisphaera rosea. The sequence continues at coordinate 19,783 of NZ_JBTYIP020000002.1, forward strand.
AGTGGCCGCCGCCATTGCCGACGATGGTCGGTTCGGCCGCCTCGCGGGTGGCGTTGACCGTCGAGCCGGTGACAGTGGCGGTCGTGCCGGTAATCGTCGCGCGGCGTGCGAAGGCGTCGTTGGCCGGGGCCAAGGCCAGTTTGAGCGTGATGTTGCCGCTGACACCGTTAAAGCCATCGACGGCGATCTGGTAGACAGTCCCCGAAACCGCGTTGAAGGTGACGGAGCTGGTATGAACCCCGGTCGCGTCGTCGTTGGCCGCGATCAACGTCAGCGCCGAGACGGTGTTTCCGGTGTAAACACCGAGTGTCGTGTCGAAGTTGCTCCCGGCGGTGCTGATCGTGACCGACCCACTGGCCGGTGCGGTCCAGGTCCACCAGGCGGAGCGACCGCCGGCGTTACCGACGATGGTGGGTTCGCCCGTCTCTCGCGTCGCGTTCACGTTTGAACCAGTGACCGTTGCCGAAGAGCCGGTGATGGTCGCGCGGCGGGCGAAGCTGTCGTTGGGCGGCGCCAAGGCCAATTTGAGCGTGACGTTGCCGCTGACGCCGTCCCACCCGTCGACGGCGATCTGGTAGACGGTCCCGGCGACCGCGTTGTAGGTCACCTCACTGGTATGCACGCCACTGGCGTCGTCATTGGCCGCGACCAAAACCAGGGATGAGAGGGCCGACCCGGTGTAGACGCCGAGCGTCGTGTCGAAGTTGCTGCCCGCCGTGTTGATGGTCACCGAACCGCTGGCGGGGGCCGTCCAGGTCCACCAGACGGATCGGCCGCCTCCGTTGCCGACGATGGTCGGTTCGCTCGCCTCGCGGGTGGCGTTCACGTTTGACCCTGTGACCGTCGCCGAGTTGCCGGTGACCGTCGTGCGGCGAGTGAAGCTGTCGTTGGGAGGGGCCTGGGCCAGTTTGAGGGTGATGCTGCCGCTGACGCCGTCCCACCCGTCGATGGCGACTTGATAGACGGTCCCGGCGACCGCGTTGTAGGTGACAGCGCTAGTTTGGACCCCACTGGCGTCGTCGTTGGCCGCGATCGTGGTCAGGGCCGACAGTGTGGTCCCAGTGTAGACGCCGAGCGTTGTGTCGAAACTGCTCCCGGCGGTGCTGATCGTGACCGGCCCGCTGGCCGGTGCGGTCCAGGTCCACCAGACGGATCGGCCGCCGCCGTTGCCGACGATGGTCGGCTCGCTCGCCTCGCGGGTGGCGTTCACGTTTGAGCCGGTCACCGACGCCGAAGAGCCGGTGATCGTCGCGCGGTGGGTGAACGCGTCGTTCGCAGGCGTCGTCGCCGGGGGAGCCTGTTGGGCGAGTGCTGACTTGACGTATGACCCGAAGTAGCTCGTCGGGGTATAGTTCCAGTCGGCGAGCAAGCAAGGCGTGGAGTCAGGGGTGAAGCTCCAGGCGGTCCAACTGTACCCGTGCTGGTTGGCCCAGGCGATCATGTTCTGGGTCCAGACGGCCGGGCTTGGCTGAGCCACCCCGACGGTGCCGGGGTCGCTGGCGTCGCCGAGGGTGCCGAACTCGCCGATGTACACCGGATATTTTCCGGCGACCGGCAGAAGGGCCTGGTCGCCATCGGCGGCTTTCTGCCACTCATTCGGGTAGAGGTGGAGCTGGTACATCAGGTTGCCGGCCGGGTCGGTCAGGCCGTACCCCTGGGAAATGCCGCTCAGGTCGTGCGCCCACTGCTTGCCTTCCGGCGAGACGATGTTGTTCGCCCCGGTCCCTCGGATCGCGTCGAGCAGGCCTTGCATCCCGGGGCTGTTGTACCCGGGACCGTCGTTGATCCAGCCGCCGTTCCTGTAGGTGTTCCAGTCGACGAGTTCTGGCTCGTTGAACGGGCCGAACATCACCGCCGGGTTGTTGGCGAAAAGTTTGGCGGCCCCGACGTTCGGGTCCGCCCAGAACTGTGTGGTGCCGCTGTCCGGCATGACGTGCAGCGCCGGGGCGGCCCCCGTTTGGCCCCGATCCGACCCCCACACGGTCAGCATCACGTAGGCGTTGGCGGCGCTTGCCTTGGCGACGATCTGGCTAACGGTGTTGCGGTAGGCAGCCCCGCCGTCGGCCGCCTCCCCCATATGCACACCTTCGTCGTGGCCGAACCAGAAGTCAGGGTACACGGTCACCCGGAGCAGGTTGGCGTGCCAGACGTTGAGGGCCTCGTCGGCCGACTTAAGAATATTGTTGGCGGCCGGATTGACGCCGCCCATTGGCGAGGACTCCAGCCCGGCGAGGTTCACACCCTTCAAAACCACGGCCTGGCCGGCCGAGTTCTGGAGCTGTGTCCCGACGACATGAAGCGGCATGCTAGACGGGACAACCCGATCCTCGATCGACTCCAGCCCGGGACGGAACCGGCGGGCCGATCGGTTCGGTAACAAAGCCCGCCCGGACGAGGTCCGGGTGCCGAACAACCGACGCAACACTGAGGTTGAGGGGGACATGGGAATGAACCTTCGGTGTTACGGGCGAGGTTGATTCCCGCCCTGACTCTATTCTGTCCGTTCACCGCGTCTACCCTTTACAACTCCGTCCCATTCGGAACCGGACAAATTCCGCGCGAGATTCCGGGCGGGCCCGATTTCTCGTGAGGGCCGGGGCTCCACCTCTATTCCTGATTCAAGGAGTTTCGTCGAATTCCGTGACACGCGGCGTCACGCGGGTGCGCTCGGGGACGGGTTTGACGACCACATTCGCTTCGCGGAATGAATTGGGGCCGCGTTCCTCGCCTTGGGATGATCGCAAGTTCAGAGATTGGCGCGTTCCAGGATTTGGCAAGGACATTGCGGTCATCTTGGTGTCGCGATGCGTCAGAGTCCTATCGAATCGCTGGCCAACTCGGGGATATATCATCAACGAGAATAAATCGAAAACATGCGGATCGTTTCTGGAAATGCTTTACTATCGACTTGGTAAGACTAGCGGTCGGAAGTTGCAGCTCTTCGGGGTCGTTTGCTGCCGACGGGCCAGCGACCCGAGCTGAAGTCGGTGCGTTGGGTCAGGAGATGGATGAGGCTGGCGATGATATGGGAGAGGGTCTCTCGTCTTCCGTATGGAAACTCCTCAACGAGGATGCCTTTGAAGCCGCCTTCGAGGTCCATGAGATCACAACCGGTTGAGCCCCGTCTGTTGCCGAACAGACAGGGAACGCCGAGGACGTGGCCGAGCGGTTGGAAAAAGACATCCAAATCGCTCTGCTGCACGTTGTCATCGGCAACCCGTTCCGGCCGTCGGTCTTCAATCCCTCTTGGCTGACCCGCGGCGAGACCGTCCGTAGGCTCGCGACCCTGATCTACGAGGAGCGGCTGTCCGAACACCTACCGTTGCTCGCGGACGCACTCGATGAGGCCGGATGTACTGGCGACGAAATTCTCTCGCAAGGGCGATTGGGGTTTGAACACATATGAGGCTGATGGGTTGTCGACGCCGTTCTCGGGAAAGTGTGAGAGGGCCGAAACGCGGGCGCCCACTCATTCTCGGTCGACTCGGCCGGGCGGATGCCGAGAAACGTAATCCGGCTCGGCGACCCGAAGAAGGTTGACCTCGCTCTGCTCAGGACAGGACGTCCGAGGAGTCGGCCCAGTCGTAGACGTGATCGACGAGTCGGTCGGCGAGGTCGTCGCCGGGGGGGAGCGATAACGGGGGATGACCGGAGCGGACGAGGTGGATGGTGTGGCGTCCCGCCTGGAGGCTCTTGAGGTCATTGGCCACGGTCAGGTCGGCGCGATTGGTCAGGTTCGCGGCCTCGGCCGTGCGGATGAGCTCGGAAGGCTCGGACCCGGATAGGAGCTTGAATCCGACGAGGTAGACGTCGGGCGACCAGTCGCGGACGGCCCGGATGACCTTGGGCGTGCGACGGCCGTGGATGACGATCGACTCGGCGTCAGAGTCGAGCTTGCCAGACATCGGGATCGGTTCGAAGTCCGAGACGGCCATGGCCAGGAAGGCCGCGTCGATCGTCTCGGAGCGGAGGCATCCTTCGAGGGCGTCCGCGTACTCGGCCACGGTCCCGTGTTTCAGGGGGACGAGGTGGAGCTTTCCTTTCACCCGGCTCCAGATGCGTCGGAGGTCCTCGAGACGCGCCTGCTCGGCGTCGGGGTCGGCATCGAGACGGTATCCGGCCTGGCGGAAGAAGGGGAGCTGTGCCGAGGGAGTGTGGATGTGCCAGACGGAGGCCCCGCGCCGGAGACAGGCTTCGCTGATCATCGCGGAGAATCGCCCCGACGAAACATTGGCGATATAGCGGACGTCGTCGATCGGCGCGATCGTACCTCCCCCGGTCACTACCACGTTCATCCCGCCCGCTTCTCCTCTCTTGCGTGCTCTCATGGTGGCGGCTAGCTTGTCCTAGAGTCCGCCGCGACCTCGAAACCCGTTCCCCGTCCGAGCCGCTTACGATGCAGACGACCGCCCCGCACGACCCGATGGCCCGCGAGCTCTTCGATGAGATCGCTCGGTGGCCGATCTTCGATCCGCACTCGCACATCGACCCTCATCGGCCGGCCGCGCGGAACTTCGACGAGATCCTCGGCTACCACTACTATACCGAACTCGCCCACTCCGCGGGGATGTCCGCCGATCGGGTCGCTCCGGAGCTCTCCCCGCAGGTGCGGGTCCGCAACCTGGCCGAATACCTCGATCGGATCGATAACACCGTACAGTACTCGTGGCTCCTCGAGATCGCCCGGACGTTCCACGGCTTCGCTCACGATCGGATCACGCCTCAAAACATCGGCGAGCTCTACGACCGTGCCGAACGATCCGCCGACGGCCCTTCGTGGGATCAATCGGTCTGGGACAAGTCCCGGCTGGAGGCCGTCTTCCTGACCAACGACTTCGATGATCCCCTCGAAGGTTGGGATTTGAAGAAATACGTCCCTTGTCTCCGAACCGACGACCTCGTCTTGAAGCTCCACGAGCCGAGCACGGTCGATCGGCTCAAACGTTCGACCGGAGTCGATGTCGGGGACTTTGCCAGCCTACGCGAGGCGATCGGCGTCTTGTTCCAGCGGTTCACGAGTCGGGGGGCTCGCGCTTGCGCGATCAGCCTCCCGCCCGACTTCATCCCGCGCCCTGGCTCGCCCAAGCGTGCGGTGACTCCGATCCGTCGGGCGTTGAATCGAATGGATCTCCGTCCCGACGAACATGACGAGGTCCGCCGCGTTGTGTTCTGGACCTTGGCCGAGTTCTGTGCGGAGTTCCGGCTTCCGTTCGACCTCATGATCGGCCCGATCCGCAATATTTACCCCGCCGGTGTCTCGGGCGGACGCGACCTGTTCGATCGTCGGGTGAGCCTGGCCGACTATCGCGAACTCTTCAACCATTTCTCGAATGTGACCTTCCCGGTCTCCACGCTCTCGCCCGACGCGGGGGGGGAACTCGTCTCGTACGCATGGATCTTCCCCAACGTCCTGCCGATGGGGCACTGGTGGTATTCGAACATCCCGGCGTTCATCGCCGCGGACCTCAAGGCAAGGATCCAGGCGGTCCCGAAGGGGAAAGTGGTCGGCTATTATTCGGATGCGTACAAGCTCGAGTTCGTCCTCCCGAAATTCAACATGTTCCGCAAAATCCTCGCGGAAACCTTGGCCGACGGGGCGATGCGAGCGCAAGGATGGTCGGCCGATCGGGCGCTGGAACTCGCACGACTGGTCGTCCTGGACAACCCAAGACGCATATTCGGACAACCGCGATCCGAGATTCCCGAGTCGATTTGACCTGCGCCGGCCGGAGGGCGATATTACAGGTTGAGCGAGTCCTGGACCGAGCGCCGATGCGGCCCGGCTGGACTGGTTCCTACTTCCGAGCCCTCGGCTCTGCGGAGCGAGGACCGGCCAGGATAGGCGACCATGACTCGAAAACGCTTCGAGACCACGATACCGGCAGCCCTCGCCTTGGGGCTCGCCGTCAGCATACCCCTCTCCGTCTCTGCCCAGGTCGGCCCCGGGTTGTCGTCTGGAAGCGGCGAAGGGACCGGCACCGGCTATTCCTCCGGCGTCCAGAACAACCGATCGGGCTCAGTCTCGGGAGTTGGTCCTGGGTCTTCCGGGCTCGGTGTCAACGGCGAGGAAGGGCCGCGAGGGCCCGCGAACTACAACCGACTTCCACCGAACTTCGTCGTCCCCTTCGGGCCGGGCGTCGACACACGGTTCCCCGACGACACGACTCTCTTCCCGTTCGCCCACGACCCGCAAGGCGGGGCGAAAGGTGTCGGGGATAGCCTGGCGAAAGTCCAGCCCAAGGAGCTGGAGTACGCCAGGCAGATCGCCGACCCGGGCGAGCGGACCTTGACCTACCAGCGCATCGGGGCGGTCGCGATCTTCAGCAACCAACTCCCGGTCGCCCACGAGGCGCTCGGGGAGGCGGCGAAGTCGGTCGTCGAAATCTCCGACACGACCATCCGAGACCTCCGCCTGCTCTCGATCATCCACACGCTGGACAACCTCAGCGAGTCGTACCTTCGCGAAGGCAAGATCGACACGCTACCCGCGCCGTCCGACGACGAGTCTGCTCCTTTGCCGAAGGATGCCACGGGCGATCGCGTGAAGGTCATCACTCGCGCGGAGTTCGAGTGGCGTCGAGCCGCGTTTCTCGCCAGCAAGCTCGAGAACCCGACGTACCGCAATGAGATGCTGTACCGGGTCGCCGACAGCGAGGCGTTCGGCAGCCTGACGATTATGAACGAGTTCCCGAAGGAGGTCGGTGCCACACCCCCTCCGCCGCCTGAGCCGGCCGCACCCGCGGTGTCGCCCGGCCCGGCGACCTCCCCGAGTGATACGGTCGCCACCCCGACACCTGCCGTCACCCCGGCCCCCGCGACGACCCCCAACTCGTCCGTGCCCGAGCTCATCCGACGTCGGGCAGATGACCTCCTCGTGAAGGCGGCGAGCGTCGCCAGCACGATCGACCGACCCGCCTGGCGCGACCGGGCGTTCGTCGCGATCGCGACGTCGGGAGCAGCCTCACGACAATTCGACCGGGCGATCCAGATCGCCCGGTTGATCCCGCAACCCGAGGTCAGGACCGACGGCATGATCCGGATCGCCGAGTTGCAAGCCCGGGCGAATCAGAACGCCGGGGCGACCTCGACGTATCACGAAGCGGCTCAGGCCGTCGCTGCGATCCCCCTGCCCTCGCCCAAGATGGTGCTGACCGGTGTGCTGATCGACAGCTTGATCGCCACCGGCCGGTTCGAGGATGCCAGGGCATGCGTCCGGCTCTACACCGAGAAGTCACGCCAGACCGTCGCCCTCAGCGCGATCGCGGAGTCGCAAGGCTTCCGCGGTGCGTCCGAGTCCGCGATGGCCTGGATTGCTCGCGAGATCCCGGCGCAGGATCAACCGGCCCTGTACCGTCGAGTACGCTATGGCGTGCTCATGGCCATCGAGCAGAACCGCAGCCGCGATCTCTCGAACCAGAACCGTTGATGAGATCGGCCTGAGGACTCTCTTGAGGCCGTCCGAGATCCATGCCGAGGCGGCCGGGATTTGCAAAAATCCCGGCCGCCTCGCTTGGTTTCAACACCCGCAGTCACGCCGACTCCGCTCGCCTCGTGTCCCTCACTTCGGCTCGAAGAACGCCGGATAGCGCTGCTTGGTCGCGCGGATGCCGGCGTGGACGGCGTGGATGTCGAACCCGACCACGAACATCTGGCAGCCCCAGTCCCGCATCCTCGAGGCATACTCCGGGCCTCTCGGGACGATCCCCCAAGGCTTCCCCGCGTCCGCACAGGCTCGGGCGATGCCTTCGATGGTTTCGAGACAGCGAGGATTCTCGAAGTCTCCGGGCATGCCGAGGACCTGGCTGATATCGGCCGGCCCTACGAAGAGGAGGTCGACGTCGGGGACCGCCGCAATCTCGGCGATGGAGGCGATCGCGCTGGCGGTCTCGATCTGGATCCCGACGAAGGATTCTTCGTTCGCCTTCACGACGTATTCGGAGAGGGACGTCAGTCCGAATCGGCCATCACGGTTGCCGCCGTTCATCCCTCGCTCGCCCCTCGGCCAGAACTTCGCCCAACGCACGGCCTGCTCGACCTCCTCGGCCGAGCGAACCATGCTCACCATCACTCCTCCTGCCCCGGCCTCGAGCGGGCGCATGATGGCGGCGTAGTCGGTCGCGGGGAGTCTGACGAAGTTGTCGAGCCCATAGGCCTTGGCCGCGAGCGTGGCCCACTCGATCTCTCGCATGCCGATGCCCGCGTGCTCGGCATCGAGCCACAAGGCGTCGAAGTCGCCGTGCTCGCCGATGATCTCGATGAACTTCGGGCTCAACAACTGGCCGACGCCGAACATCCGAACGAGCTCGCCCGCGGCCAACCGTTGTTTGATCCTGCGCATCTATCTTCCCTCCCGATGACCGATCCTTCACAATAGTCGGATCCTTGACCGGTCGGCTGCCGGGGGGTCGTGTCGATCGACGCCGAGCCATCTCGGAGGTCGCCCCTGACGCCGGCCGTTGAACCTAGCATGGCGCCTACCCTGGACCAAGGGGGTCGTCCCACCCTCGGACCCTCGATGCGGAGGCCGGATTTCGCCCATGGTGCAACCTCGGGTCGATCTCGACTCCTCGAAGCTTTCACGGCGAACTTCGGCGTGCGTCTTCCTCGTGTGGCTGGTCGTCGTTTGGATCCGCGTCCGGAGGGGCCTGCGAAGGGGGCGGTTCCTCGTCGTTCTCTACTACGTCCCGTCAATCTTCGTGGTGTCCGTCTTCGTCGGCGGTTTGGTCGCGTTCATTGCGACGCTCTTATTTCGGGCGGTCGTACGTCCGCTGGTCGTGCGTTGGCACACCCCATCGACCGACGACACCATGGGCTCCTTCTACTTCGCCCCAAGCGAGTGGGTCGTCGAGTCGCTCCCCGCGCGAAAGCGAGCCGGCCGGAGATGGATTCCGGGCGCCCTGATACGGACCAACCAGTGTCTCTGGTTTTTCCCCAACGCCCAGGGTTTAGAGGTCTGGTCCTGCGGACTGGACCCACTGCCGGATATTCGTCCCGAGCCTATGCGGGAGTTCGCTGGAGGGTTGGTGCTCAACTGGCCCCATCGGGTCGCGATCCGTCTCGAAGGGGCTGAGAGCGAGGTCGAGGTATTCGCGGTCTCGGACCCGACCGCCGTGCTGTCCTGGACTCCGACATCGACGTCGATGTTGACGTCGAACTCGGTCCGAACTTGATCCGACTATGCGAGGAGTGCCGATGACGCCCCGGTTCACCGTGTTGGTCACTGATTTCCTGGACGAGGCCACGATCGAGACGCCGATCCTCGAAGACATCGCGCGGGTCGTGTTCGCTGGCGCGTCCGACGAGCCGGGCCTATGTCGCTATCCCGAGCTCTCCGAAGTCGACGCGATGCTGACGTTCCACGAGATCCCCCTCATCGGCGAGCCGACGTTCGCGTTGGCGCCCCGATGCAAAGGGGTGGTCCGTGCCGGGGTCGGCTATAACAACATCGATCGGCTCGCGGCCGGTCGCCGGGGGATCGTCGTCTGCAACGTGCCCGACTACGGCACCGAAGAGGTGGCCGACCACGCCATCATGTTCTTGCTCGCGATGGTCCGTCGCCTCTTGCCGACCCACCTGGAGATCCGGTCGGGCGGCTGGGATCACCGGACGGCCTACGGGACGCCTCGCCTCAGGGGCAAGACGATCGGGCTAATCGGCTGCGGGAGGATCGGGACTGCGACCGCGCTTCGCGCGAAGTCCCTCGGTCTCGATGTCGTCTTCTACGATCCCCACGTGCCGGAAGGCGTCGACAAGGCGCTCGGGATCCGTCGGGTCCATGAGCTCGATGCGCTTCTCGCCCAAAGCCACTTCGTCAGCCTGCATTGTTACTTGGATGAAAAGAGCTATCACCTGATCAATACAGAGACCCTTGCAAAGATGCGTCCGGGGGCCTACCTCGTGAACACGGCACGCGGTCCGATCATCGACCAGGTCGCCCTGGGCGACGCGCTCGAATCGGGACACCTCGCCGGGGCGGCCGTCGACGTGGTCGAACGCGAGCCCCTCGATGACGAGAGGCTCAGGCACCATCCCAACATCCTCCTGACCCCACACTCGGCCTTCTACAGCGTCGAGGGCTATGTCGAGCTCCGGACCAAGGCCGCCCAGGAAATCCGCCGAATCCTGCTCGGCGAGGCGCCTCGAAACCCGGTTTGACCGACGATATGCCGGAATCAGTCGTCGGGACGGCCTATGGTTTGGTCCTCTCAACTCCTGGTCACGCCGTGACTTCCGGCAACCATACGGGGCCTGCCGGACGTCCGAGCCGGTTTCCGACATGCGAGTTCGGAATAATTTCTGATTTCGCGCGAACATCTCTCGTCGATAGAATGTCTAAGACCGCAACACGGGGGACGACCCTCATAAGGTCGACCCTCGGAGCCAGCACCGGGCGCGTGTCCCGGTGAGCACGAGGAATCGGGAGCCTGAACGGACCCCAACGACTCGTTAATGCCAGGGGACGCAAGAATTGTCCCCACTCGCGACGGCCGCCCTTCACGGGGTGGTCCGACCGGCGACCGACGAAGTCGCCGCGCTCTCAGTCGCCTCACTTCTTCATCCCGCCCTATGTCGGCGGATGTGAGGGTCTTGCCATGTTGAACCGCACGAACCGGACGCTGTCGGCCAACCTGAACCGGCTGAACCTCGGCACGCGGTCGTTCGCCATCGCGGCGAACGTCAACAACGGCGATCAGACCCTGCGCCTCCGCCACGATGACCATCGTGTCGTTTTGCGCGACGGGATGCCGGGATATCCAACGACTCCGATTTCGATTCGGAGCGGAGGGATTCCGGCCATCCCGAGTTCATCCCCGTCCACCTCCTCGCGCCAAGTATTACGGCGCGAGGTCGGACGGCCAAGGGTCGAGCTCGCCGTCGTGTCGTTTCCCGAGAGAGGCTCCGCCTGTCTCCTCGCGGAATCCCAAGAACGTTTCCTCGGGCTCTTCTGGCAAAAGCAAGAAGACGCCAAACGCGACCGCAAACCGTTGAAAACGGGCCTGCGATCGCTCGAGGGTTACGGCCTTGGTAGGACATCGGCCCAGGCGACCCTTGCGACCCCCGCGACCGCGATACTCGCGGCCGCGGGAGGGTGAACCCCGACCTCCCTACTCAATCTCGTTGGAACCTCGACGAACGCGTGCGAATGTGTCGATCGCAATGCGTCGTTTGATTCCAGCCCACTGAGTTGAGTTGGCGGTCGGCTTCGTGCGGACGACCCTTGCCCCGACCTCGCAAGGTCACCGCGCCCCAGCCGTCACCGTCGGCCGCCGCGCCTCGGCGCGTGACTCGGCGAGTCGTCCCGCCTCGAGATCCTCGTGATCTCGAAGGCCGAGGACCACCGACCGCGTCCGCACCTTGGTCGCCAGGCGCCTGATTCGTGGACTGCGAAGAGGTTCGTTCCCCGGCGGCCGTTAAGGCCCAACGTCGGGTCGGACCTGGACCCCAAAGGTATGGGGGGCGACCAACGTGTTGGCGACTCTGTGCAGCAATGTTCCCGTCCGGGATGAGTCCTGGACTGACCTGGCCATCCTGGTTCGTCGTGCTCAGGAAGGTGATCGCGAGGCGTTCGGCGAACTCGTCGAGCAGTTCCAGCGGACCGTCCACTCGATCTGCCTGCGGCGACTTGGTAACCCGAGCGAGGCCCTGGAGATGACCCAGGAGGTCTTCCTCCACGTGCTCCGAAGGATTGACCAGCTTCGCGAGCCCGAGCGGTTCGCCGGCTGGCTCCGGCAGGTCACGATCCGGATGGCGATCAATCGCGCCACCCGTCGGACGGCTCCTCCGAGCGTCGAAACCTCCGTGCTCGAAGGGGCCAGCTCCGATCGGTGCGATGATCCGCTCGACGTCATGATCTCTCGGGAGCGCGCCCATCGACTTTGGGAGGCGCTCGAACGGCTCAAGACGATCGACCGCGAGGTCCTGGTCGCGTTCTACATCCAGGGGCAGTCCCTGATCGAGATCGCCGAGGAGCTTAACACGCCGATCGGGACGATCAAGCGACGGCTCCATACCGCCCGGAAGCGGCTCAAGCTCGAGCTGGAAGAGAGCGTCGACGACGCCGACGAATGGGCGGATGGTTCGTTCGACGACGAAGAGGAAGAGGATGACCTCGTCGGAGCCGGCTCCGGGACGTTGTCCCTCCGATAAGCGGCCTCTCGGGATGAGCCTGATTCGGGTTCATCTCGAGGCCGCTCGTCGGTCGATTTCCTCCTGCCACTCGCGAAGATACTGGTCGGTGCGAGCTCGCAACAGAGTGATATCGACCCAGGCCATCACCGCGATCGGCAGGAACAAGCACCCGACCAGGGCTACGCCGATGTCGGGCCTGTGGAACGCCGAGAACAGCCCCACGAAGATGAGGCTCAAGATCAGAAGGACCGCGGAAAGGGCCCAGGTCACGCGCTGATACTTCGCGACCTGGTCCTCGACCGGCTCGGCATCCAGGCGAATCCTGCCGAGCTTCTGCCTCCAGTACCTCTCGCGAGTCGGCCAGTCTCGCTCGTCTTCGAGATCGAAATGCACGACATTCACACCTATGCGACTGAGTAACCCTTTAGCTCCCAAAACCTGGCGACCTCGGCATTCGGGGATACCTCGGGGCCCAAATGTGTCCCAACCTCAGGGCAGTGTACCCGAATTCAAGTACCACATCCGATCCGGCCCTTTGACCAGCCCGATCTTCATGGGAATGGCCGCGATGGGCGCATCGTCCCGACCGCTTCCGGAGAAGACATTGACGGTGTAAGTGGCTTGGGCGGCCGTCTGTCGGCTGTTCTTCAACGACTGAAATTCTACGACTTCGAACTGCAAGGGATTGTAACGAAGCTCGGGATCCTTCGCCAAGGTCGCGAGTCGCTGCTTCCAGTAAGCCTCGAAGCTCTCGATCGTCGAGAACTCCGCCGCGTCCCGCCCCGCCGAGCTCAGGAGAAACCACATCCGGCGGTAGTGTGGGAGATAGTGCGAGATTGCCGAGTAGAAGTCGTTGACCGCTTGCTCGGCGGTCACCCGGACCGGCCGCTCCAGGGTGATCCAGATCGGATAGGACAATAAGACCAGGATCGTCGCGCCGATTGGGAAGATCGCGAACGCGGTCCCGTAGAATCCGACCGAGATCGCGAGCACATCCAGGGCCCCGAGCGTCACCATCACGACCCCGAGCAGGATGATCGTCGGTCCCCACTCGCCCCAGCGAGACCAGACGGGGTCGACGGCATCCTCGGGGTCCGCCGATTCGTCGGGGATCGCATCGGTACGGGGCCTGGGCTTGGGAATGGGCCTCGGTAGCGGAGGCGCCAGGACGGGCGGAACGATCTCGAGCGGCGTGGAGTCGTTCGGCTCCGGTACAGCCCCTTCCTCGAGGTCATAGCTCTCGCCGGGGGTGGACGCAACGGCGGCCGGTGGCGCGACAGGGGTGGACTGTTTCGGTTCCTCCCCTACCAGCCATTGGGGTTCGGCGTTGCTCGGCTCACCCTCGTCTTCGGGACGGGGAGAGGTCAACTCGATCATCGGACATCTCCTGGATCCGAACGCGAACGAGGGCCCGGCGCGGAGTTCTCGCGCACCGATTGCCCAACGCGAGGATTGAGCGCGGGCCGACCCCCTCGAAGGCCGGGTTGCGGCCTTCGTGAGGGGGCCTAAAGAATACGCAACGAGACGGCGCCGCGTGTCACCAACGAAGGTCTTCGCGGCGCAGCAAGGTCAATCGTCCGTCGTCGGCCCCGACGAGGAGGTCGAGCTCTCCTCGTCCGGAAACGTCGACGCCGCAAGGGCTGCACCCTTCGGAGCCGATGACCACCGGCCGTCCGTCGGCGTGGTACAGCGGCCTGGGAGAGAGCCGACCGTGCCCGAGATTCTCGAGGATGAGGACCGTAGGGAACTCGTCAGGATCCCCAAGCGGGACGCCGGTCATCGCCGGGATCACGTGCCGGTTGCCGCGCGGGAGGCCGATGAGGAGGTCGAGCTGACCGCTGCCCAACCAAGGCCCGGCCCAGATCGAACAGCGGCCCGCCTGGCCGAACCCGCCGTCGAGCCGGAGGAATCGGCCGAGACGATCGACCAGAGGGATCGGGGGACCGACCTCGTAACTCCCTTCTCGCGGGAAGACACAGAGGTTGCCCTGGAGGTCGAGTGCGATGAGGTCGAGCTGCCCCTTGCCATGCCAGTCGCCGGTGGCCGGCCGGACTCTCGGCGGGACGATTAGCGGGCTCCCCTGGACGCGGATGAGGCTTGGGGACCCGTACCGAGGCGCGTTGACCGCACCGTCGTTCCGGAGGTAAACGATCTCCCCACCGGCCCCTCCGAGGATGATGTCGAGGCGACCGTTCCCCGTCCAGTCGGTCAGCGTCGGGCAGGAGAAACCAAGTTTCTGGGCGATCGGTCCGTCGCTCATCCCATCCGGTCCCGGATCGACCCGGAATGGGATGCCCCCCGCCTCGAGCATTACTGGGGATGCATAACGGTGTTCGGTGGCCGTGCCGAGGTCTTCGAGGAGATAAAGTCGCCCCGGCGCATCGCCGAAGACCAGGTCGAGGTCCCCGTCCCCGTCGAGGTCGCCGGCCGTGACCACCGAATGGCCGCCGAGCCAGAGGCCGGGTCCTTCCTGAAGGATCGGGACCGGGGTCTTGGCGTCGTTCCGAGTCGCTCCCGAATGGACCGCGAAGATGCGTCCGTCGGAGGTGCCGTAAACGAGTTCGACGCGACGATCGCCGTCGATGTCGGCCGCAATGACGACGGTACGGTCGTCGGGCAAAGTGAGCGGCCCGTGGCCGCACTGGAGGGTCCTCGGCTCCATGAGCACCGGCGGACGCTGCCCGCCGAAGTTACGGAAGACCTTGACGGTACCGCGGCTGTCCGTGAACAACAGCTCGAGACTACCGCCACCTCCCCAGGCAACGGCCAGGCCTGCCGGGTGGAGTCCGAGCTCGAGCGGACCATTATCGCCCTCGAGGTCCGGCTGCAACTCGAACGCCGGTTCTCCGAGTCGGCCGACGTTGCGGAACCAGACCAATCGCCCTCGAGGGGCCTGACCTCGCCAGGAGCCGTCGCGATCGTAGCCGGGATGGCCCCCCTTCTGGTTGAACCCGACCTGCTGAGAGACTGGTAGTCGATCGGAGTCGGGCCAATAACCCGTGAGGTCATCGACCCCGACGAGGAGGTCCGTGAGGCCGTCGCCGTCCCAGTCGAGGGCGACGATCTGGACGATCCGGCAAATGCCGATCCCCAAGTCGGCCGCGATCCCGAGCGAGGTCCGTTCGCCCCACTCCGGCGATTGGGCGCTGCCGCGGTTGGGTAGGAGGACCAAACCTTCGGGGGCGAGGGCTACGAGGTCGAAGCGACTCGGCGAGCCGTTCGGGATCGGACAGAGACACCGGAGGCCGTCGAGGTCCTCGACCGGCGTGCCCGAGTCATACGCATAGGGGAGGTCGCCGCCTGCGACGTGACGATAGATCCGGGCGCTGCGACCATGGTCGCCCCCGCCGGCGGTCACAAGTAGGTCGGGCTTGCCTGCACCGAACCAGTCGACGATCACCGGCTCCGCATCCCACCCTAATCCGAGCGGAGTCGCGACCACCGACGCATCCCAGGAGAGGGGAGGACCCGCGACGAGGTCTACGGTGGGGTCTTTCTCCGCGTTCGTTTCGAGATCGACCGCTGACATTACTTTCCCTCCGCTCGCTCGAAGCCACCCGCCGGGACGGGCCGCAAACCCGCATTGTAACGGGTCGAGGCGGCGGAGGCGCGTCGAGTTTCGCGTTTCTTGCGCAAGAGCTTCGAGACGCTTGGTGCCCGGGATGTTGCCCAGACGGCCCGAGTCGGCGGCTAGGGAGGAACTTTTGGTCCGGCCTAAAACATGGTTCCAAGCGTTTGGGGCCTAAAGCCTTGCGTTTAGAGCCTAAAGCCTTCCGCCAGTCCGGTCGGTTTCGACTCAATCGAGTGATTCGCGGGTAAAGACCAGTCGACTAGCCATTCCAGCCGCCGTCGACCTCGAGAACGTGTCCGTTCACGTAACCTGCGAGAGGGGATGCCAGGAACAGCACGGCGTTGGCGACGTCCTGGGGCTTGCCGAACTGGCGGCTCGGGATGTTCTTGCGCATACCGTCCTTCACGTCCTCGGGGAGTTGCGAGGTCATCGCCG
Organism: Singulisphaera rosea; assembly: GCF_054877945.1. Taxonomy (NCBI): domain Bacteria; kingdom Pseudomonadati; phylum Planctomycetota; class Planctomycetia; order Isosphaerales; family Isosphaeraceae; genus Singulisphaera; species Singulisphaera rosea. The sequence continues at coordinate 35,918 of NZ_JBTYIP020000002.1, forward strand.
TCTCGATGATGCCGGGGGCGACTGCATTCACCCGAATGGAACGCCTCGCGCACTCGCGGGAGAGGACTCGCGTCAGGCCGTGGACGCCGGCCTTCGCCGCCGCGTAGTTGGACTGGCCGTGGAAGCCCGCCTCGGCCGAAAGGCTCCCCATGTTGATGATTGAGCCGCCGTCTCGCATGATCTCGAGCCCGAACTTGCAGCCGAGGAAGACCCCCGTGAGGTTGACGTCGATCACGTCCTGCCAGGCCTCGACCGACATCTTGGCGATGCTTCGGTCGCGGAGAATCCCCGCGTTGTTCACCAGGATGTCGATCGGTCCCCAGACGCCCTGGATGGACCGCAGCATGGCCTCCACTGCGTGGGGGACGCTCACATCGGCGGCCAGCACCAAGGTACTCTGCGGCCGGATCGCCTCGAGTTGCGTCGCCAGGTCCTCGGCGTCGGCTCGTGTCGTCCCCTCCCCCGCGTCGGGATGGTTGAGGACGACCCGCGCCCCGGCCTCGTGTAACGTGCGTGCGACCGCCGCGCCGATGCCCTGCGAGGCTCCGGTCACCAGGGCGGTCTTCCCCGACAAGTCGATGGCCAGACTCATGATCGACCTCCTGGCGAAGACGGCGAGCTCGAGTTAGTCGAAGACCAGACCCTCGTCGGTCAGATGGTAGGGGCGGATCTCGTCACCACACGCGCTGCCGCGATGCTTGGCAACGTACAGGGCACGCCCCAGCCTTCCCGCCTCACGGGTCCGGCCCATCAGGATGATCGTGTTGGCGTTCGAGAAGATGTCGCCTTCGCCGATCGGTTCCGCCATCAGGTCGTCCAGCAGGATGTGCGGCGTCGTGTAGAGGTACAGGCAGCCGATCTGCTTGTGGTTGTAGGGGTGGGCGTCCACTTTGGGACTGTTGCTGCGGAAGTGTTCACGGAACAGCTCCCGAGCGGCCCAGGCATCCTCCTTGCGGAGGACGTTGTGATAAAGATATTCGAAATATTCAAATTGAATGGAGTCTCCGAATCGTTCCGTCGGTTCGATTCCGTCGACGACCACTCGGCGGGTGCCTCGGACGAAGTGCTCGTAGAAGTAGCAGACCGACTTACGCAGGACGCGCGCGAGGTCCGACTTCCAGGCGTGCCAGTCGTCGGCCTCAAGATCCCGTCGCGTCACCCTCCGGCCAGACTTTGAGAATGGGTGGAAGTAGTCGCCGATCGGACGCGAGAAGTCCCAGACCGCATCGAGGTCCGGTTGGCCTTCCACCGGGTATTCCGACAGGTTCCAGCCGAACTGCGACTCGGCATAGCCGGCGTGGTTCTGGGCATCGCCGCGGCTCGTCAGGTCGCAGATCACGCCCCGTTGCCCCTCGGCCTCCGCGCCGCGATTCGCCCAACGCAGACCGAGTTGCGTCTTGCCGGCCCCCGTCGCCCCCGCCAGGACCGTCAACGTCCCGGGCAGCAGGCCACCCCCGAGCATCTGATCCAGGACGCCGATCCCAAACTCCTGGCGCATCGTCTTCATCACTCCGCGTCGATCGAGGACGGGCCGACGAGCGGCCCGGTGTTCCGCCTCATTGTGCGTTCCCAACGGCCGAGAGGGCAAGCCGTCCGACACGTCGATTCCCCTGCACTGTCGTTCGGCCGTTCGACCGATGTGACACCCTCCGAAGCGTTTCGGTTCGAACTTGCAATTCGGTCACATCGCGGTAAGAATATTAAACAAGAGAGAAACAAAAGCCCGCGGAACGCGTACGTCGAATGTGCGCAAAGCTGGGAGCTTACGTCTATGGGCATGCGGACGGCCGGACTTCTCTTGGTTCTTTGCGGCACCGGGTTGGTGGGGGCCGCACCGTCCGACTCGGGAGAATCGCTCTGGTCACTAACCCCCGTGAAGCGTCCCGCCGTGCCGGATGAAGACGCAGGGGGCTGGGTGCGAAACCCGGTGGACCGATTCGTCCTGAAGACGCTCAAGGAGCACGATCTCCGCCCGTCCCCGGAAGCCGACCGTCGGACCTTGATCCGCAGGCTGAGCTTCGACCTCCTCGGTCTCCCCCCGACACCCGAAGAAGTGGACGCGTTCGAGCGAGATAAGGAGCCCGACGCGTACGATCGCCTCGTGGGCCGGCTCCTCGACAGCCCGCATTATGGAGAGCGGTGGGCACGTCACTGGCTCGACCTCGTGCGATTCGCCGAGACCCATGGGTATGAGCGCGACGGCGGCAAGCCCAACGCTTGGCGGTATCGCGACTGGGTCGTCCGGGCGTTGAACCGCGACCTCCCCTACGATCGATTCGTGATCGAGCAACTGGCCGGCGACGAGCTCCCCGACGCGTCGCCCGAGACCCGGATGGCCACGGGGGTCTACCGGCTCGGACCCATCGACGATGAGCCGGCGGACAATCTCGCCGATCGTTTCGACCAACTCGACGACGTCATCAAGACGGTCGGCACGACCATGCTCGGGCTGACGATCCACTGCGCCCGTTGCCACGACCACAAGTTCGACCCGATCACGCAACGCGACTACTACCGATTGGCCGCGTTCTTCGTGCCCGGGAAGAAGTACATCCGTGACAACAACGCGAGCATCGAAGTTGACATCGCGACCCCCGAGGAGCAAAAGCGGTTCAACGAGAGGAATGCCTCGATCGACCGGGACGTGAAACGGCTCCGAGACGATCTGGAGGCGATGCGGACACCTCATCGGAACGTGATCCTGACCGAACACCGGCAAGGCCTCGATCGCGAGACACTCGCGGCCCTCGACATCCCCGCCGAGCGCCGAAACGACGAAGAGAAGCGCCTGGCCGAGGCCGCGAAGCCCAAGGTTGAAATCAAGGACGACGAGATCAACGCCCGACTTTCGGCGACGGAAAAGTCGAGGAAGGCCGAGATCGAGCGGCAGATCGGTGCCCTTGAAGCCGGCCGTCCCGCCCCCCTGCCAAAAGCCCTGGGCTTGACCGACGCGGGGGCGACGGCCGAGGCGACCCACCTGCTCATGCGAGGGGATGCGCATAAGCCGGGGGCCGAGGTCGCGCCAGGATTCCTTTCCGCCGTCGACCCTTCCAACCCCACGATCGTCCCCCCTGCGGGAAACACCTCGACCGGACGTCGACTGGCCCTGGCGCGTTGGATTGCTCGCGCGGAGAACCCGTTGACCGCCCGAGTCATGATCAACCGCCTCTGGCAGCATCACTTCGGTCAGGGTCTCGTGGCCTCCCCGAGCGACTTCGGCACGATGGGCGACGAGCCGAGCCATTCGGAATTGCTCGACTGGCTGGCGTCGGAGTTTGTCGCGAAGGGGTGGAGCCTCAAGGCGATGCACCGGCTTATGGTCACGTCGGCAACCTATCGTCAGTCGGGCCAATGGAACCCGGCGGCGGCCGAGGACGACCCGGGCAATTCCTGGCTCTGGCGCATGGCCCCGCGCCGACTCGAGGCGGAGCCGATTCGCGACTCGATCCTCGCGGTCTCGGGGGCGATCAACCTCCAGATCGGCGGCCCGAGCGTGACGCCACCGATCGACCCCGTCGTACTCGCCGGCCAGTCGATCCCCGGCAACGGCTGGGGCAAGTCCGACGAGCGGGCCTCGAGTCGCCGAAGCCTCTACGTGCTCGTGAAGCGGACCCTCCCCCTGCCTGAGCTCGAGATCCTCGACTCGGCCGACACCTCAGAGCCTTGCCCGAGGCGGAGCGTGACGACGACGGCGCCTCAGGCCTTGGCCAACTTCAACGGAACCTTCGCCCACGAGCAGGCCGCACGGTTCGCCGGGCGGTTGGTCGCCGAGGCCGGCAATGACCCCGTGGAGCAGGTCGATCGCGCGTTCTCCCTCGCCTATGGCCGCCACGCCAACTCCACCGAACGAGGCGACGCGCTCGACTTCCTCGACGAGATGGCTCGCCGGGTCCGACAGCGTCCGAAGGCCGAGGACCGCGTCGACCCGGTCCGAGAAGCTCTCCGCACCTTCTGCCTCGTCCTCTTGAACAGCAATGAATTCTTGACGATCGACTGAACGCGATCGACCGGGGGCTCCAGCCCCTCCGACGATCGAAGCCGACCGACCTCGCCGACCCCATATTCTCAGGGAGCATCGCATGACGCCTTGCGGTCGAACTCGGCGCGAATTCCTCTGGCAAACGGGTGCGGGCTTCACGGGCCTGGCCTTGAGCTCGCTGCTTCAGGAAGACGGTTTCTTCCGCAAGGCCAAGGCCGCCGAGTCGGGCCCCGAGGACCTCCTCGCCCCCAAGCCGTCGCACTTCCCGGCCAAGGCGAAGAACGTCATCTTCCTCTTCATGTATGGCGGCCCCTCGCAGGTCGACCTCTTCGACCCGAAGCCCGTCCTGTCGGCCAAGAGCGGCAAGACCATCAAGATCGAGACGCGCAAAGACTCGTTCAACGATGGCACCCTCCTTGGCTCGACCCGCAAGTTCTCGAAGCATGGCGCCAGCGGGATCGAGATTTCGGACCTCTTCCCGCACCTCGCCGGCTGCGTCGACGACATGGCGATCATTCGGTCGATGTACGCCGACAGCTTCGCGCACGGATCCGCGATGATCCAGATGAACTCGGGCTCGATCTTCCAGGGCAAGCCCTGCCTCGGAAGTTGGGTCACGTATGGCCTCGGCACCGAGAATCGCGACTTGCCTAGCTTCGTCGTCTTCCTCGACCCGAGCGGAGGACCGATCGGTGGGGCCCCGAACTGGGGCGCGGGCTACATGCCCGCGAGCTTCCAGGGGACCCAGTTGCGGACCCAGGGCGACCCCATCCTGAACCTCTCTCCCAAGGCACCCATCACTCGCGACGAACAACGCACCCAGCTTGATTACCTCGCGAAGCTGAACGAATCGCACCGCGTCACTCGGCCGCACGAGTCGGAGCTTGCCGCGAGGATCGCGAGCTATGAGCTCGCGTATCGAATGCAGGCGAAGGCGCCCGAGGCCATCGACCTTTCGAACGAGTCGGAAGAGACCAAGGCCCTGTACGGCATGGACCAGACTCGGACGGCGGATTTCGGCCGCAAGTGCCTGATGGCCCGGCGGATGGTCGAGCGAGGGGTCCGGTTCGTCCAGATCTACTCCGGCGGCGGCCACAACGACCAGAACTGGGACGCCCACGGCAACGTCAACAAAAACCACGAACTCCACTGCGGCAACACCGACAAGCCGATCGCTGGGTTGCTCACCGACCTGAAGCGTCGAGGCCTGCTGGATGAGACGCTCCTCGTCTGGTCGGGCGAGTTCGGCCGGATGCCGACCAGCCAGAGTGGGGCGGGGCGCGACCATAATCCGAGGGGCTTCTCCACCTGGCTCGCCGGCGGGGGCGTGAAGGGCGGGACCGTCTACGGCTCGACCGACGAGATCGGCTATGCCGCCGCCGAGAACCCGGTCCACGTCCATGACCTCCACGCGACGATCCTCCACCTGCTCGGGCTCGACCATACCTTGCTGACCTATTTCCACGGCGGTCGGGAACAGCGCCTGACCGATGTTCACGGGAACGTGGTCCGCCCCCTGCTGGCTTGATTTTTCCGATACAAGCCCGAAGAGCGAGCGAGTGAATCCTGTCCATGACCCGGGACCGGCTTCACTCGCTCGCGCTTCGGGCTTGTCTTTGGCCGATCCCAGGAGCCGTCGGATTGCACAAACCGAGTGTGATCGGCTCCAGCAGGCCCATGGCCGTCTCTCGTGAACCGAGGTCCGGCAGGGACTACCACCCCACGAACCTGTTCGGTAACGTGGTCAAGCCGAACCACGCCTACGAGAGGGATCCGATATCCCCGTGCGCAAGACCGCCGAGAGGAACCACGCATGAGACGGCCCATCGTCTTCGCCCTGCTGTTGTTCTCAATTCCCTCCGTCGTCCCCGCGGCCGAGCCGTTCTACCTCAAGGATGGCGATCGTGTCGTGTTCTACGGCGACAGCATCACCGATCAACGCCTCTACACGACATTTACCGAGACCTACGTCGTCACTCGCTTCCCGAAGATGAATGTGACGTTCGTCCACTCGGGCTGGGGTGGCGATCGCGTCACCGGCGGCGGCGGCGGTCCGATCGACCTCCGACTCAGGCGCGACGTCTTCGCCTACAGGCCGACCGTCATGACGATCATGCTCGGGATGAACGACGCGAGCTATCGACTCTTCGACGAAGGGGTCTTCAAGACCTACGCCGACGGGATGAAACGCATCGTCGACCAGGTCAAAGGGGCCTTCCCGAACATCCGGTTGACCTTGATTCGTCCCTCTCCCTATGACGATGTGACCCGTCCTCCTGGATTCGAGGGAGGATACAACGCCGTCCTGGTGCGTTACGGCGACTACCTCAAGGAACTCGCGGCGAAGTCGCACGTCGACCTCGCGGACCTGAATACCTCGGTCGTCGCCGCCACCAAGAAGGCGAAAGATCTCGATGCCAAGCTCGCTCCCCAGCTCAATCAGGATCGCGTCCACCCCGGCCCCGGTGGCCAGCTCCTGATGGCTGCGGCCTTGCTCGATGCCTGGCACGCGCCCGCAATCGTGAGCAAGGTGAAGATCAAGCTCGCTTCGGGACAACTCTCGAGCGAGGTGGAAAAGACTGCGCTCGCCGAGCTCCACCGCGACGGCTCGTCGATCTGCTGGACCCAGTTCGACGAGGCCCTCCCCTTCCCCATCAACCTGGCCGATCCCGTGACCGCCCTGGCGATCAAGTCATCGGACGTCGTCCCCCAACTCGACCAGCAGATCCTCCAGGTCGACGGCCTCGAGGCCGGCGAGTATACCCTCACGATCGATGGCAAGTCGGTGGGACAGCTCTCCAAGGCCCAACTGGCCGAAGGGGTCAACCTCGCGGTCCTCGACACGCCCATGGTCGAGCAGGCCAAGTTCGTCCACGAGCTCACGCTCAAGCACAACGAGATCCATTTCCGACGCTGGCGCAACGTCGAATTCCACTTCCAGGGCTTCGAGTCGCCGCACGTCGACAAGGCCCTCTCCGAGCTCGACGAGCTCGAAGCCGAGGTCGTCAAGGAGCAGCGTGCCGCCGCCTTGCCGAAGCCGCGCCTGTACGAGCTCCGGGCGAAGTAAGCCCGCGTTTCCTCCTCCTCTCGAAGGCGTCCGCTCGGACACTTCGAGAGGAACTACCGCCTTGCTCGCCCCCGGCTGCCCTCCTTCGATTGCGGCAACCTGGTGGCGACCGATTTTCCCCCGAGCCTGCCAGCCCCGAGCGTCGCGCTCGTCACATCGCCCATAAAGTGTTTTTAAATTTCATGATTTGATTTCATTATGAGATTCTCATGACGCTCCTCCGCTCGACGGTCGCGGTCGTGATTCTGGGAGGCCTGATGTCGAACTCAGCCCATGCCGGACCTCCTGGAAAGGATTCGACGGCTCGGCGACCGGTCGACGCCGGGGCGGTCGCGAAGCTCCCCGCGCCGGGGACGGTTGTCCCGGGTGCCCTCGAGTTCACCCCCGACGGGAAGTCTCTCGGATTCCTGAAGTCGGAATCGTCGAGCCTGAGCCGGGTCCTTTGGCGTGTGGGTGTCGATGCCGGCGAGCCTCGAGTCGTCGCCCGCCCCCCCGGGAGCGGCGACACCGAGGCGAGCCTCTCCGCGGCCGAGAAGCTCCGTCGGGAACGGCAACGACTTCGCGAGACCGGCATCACCCAGGTCATTCGCGCCGAGGAGGCCGACGTCGCGATCATCCCGCTCGGCGGTGATCTCTACCTCCAACGCCGCACCGAGGCCCTGGAGCGGATCACCGAGACCCCCAGTCCCGAGATCGACCCCAAGTTGAATCGCGACGGGACGAAGGTGGCCTTCGTTCGGGATGATGAACTCCATGTCATCGACCTGGCCACGAAGAAAGAGACTCGACTGACTCGAGGTGCCCGCGACGGGGTCACTCACGGCCTCGCCGAGTTCATCGCGCAGGAGGAGATGGATCGGTTCTCGGGCTTCTGGTGGTCGCCCGATGGCGGGCGGATCGCCTATCAAGAGACCGATGAACGGCACATCCCGCTCTACTCGATCGTCCACCAGGGGGGCGAGAGCTACTCGGTCGAGACCCACCGCTATCCCTTCGCCGGCGCCGCCAACGCGAAGGTCCGGCTAGGCGTCGTCGACGTTTCGGGGGGCGAAACTCGCTGGATCGACTTCGAGGACGCCCAGAGGGACAGCTATCTCGCCCGAGTGAACTGGCAATCACCCGAAACACTCCTGGTCCAGAGGCTCTCGAGGGACCAGAAGTCCTTGCGATTGATCAAAGTCGATGCCCGGTCAGGGCGACCGGTCCTGCTCCTCGAAGATGTTTCCGAGACCTGGGTCAACCTCCACCAAGATCTCCATGTGATCGAGGCGACCGGGGAGTTCCTCTGGTCTTCGGAACGGTCGGGCTTCCGCCACCTCGAGCTTCGATCGGCGGACGGTGCCCACATCCGGACCTTGACCTCGGGAGATTGGCCGGTTGACTCGGTGGTCACGCTCGACTCGCGACGGCGGGAAGTTTGGTTCACCGCCGGCCGCGAGACCCCGCTCGAAGCCCACCTTTATCGCGTGTCCCTCGACGGCGGCGCGGTCGAAAAGGTCACCAACGAGCCCGGGGTCCATCGCGTTGCGGTCGCTCGCGATGGTGAGCATTACGTCGACGTGGCGTCGAGTCGCAATCGTCCTCCGGTCACGACGCTCCGAGACCGTTCGGGGAAGATTCTCAAGACGATCGACGACGCCGCCTCCGACCCTCGGATCGGGGAGCTGGCGCTCACCCCACCGGAACTCGTCGAGTACCAGAACCGCGACGGCGGCACGCTCTACGGTGCCTACTACGCGCCTCGGTCGAAAGCCTTGGGCGATCGGGCTCCGCTCGTCGTCATGGTCTATGGCGGACCCCACGTCCAGACGGTGACGGAGTCGTGGACGATCTCCGCCGACCTCACGGCGCAGTATCTCTCCGGGCTCGGCTTCGCCGTCTGGAAGACGGACAACCGCGGCTCCTCGCGTCGCGGCCATGCCTTCGAAGCCGCATTGAACCGGCACATGGGGGGCGTCGAGGTCCGCGACCAGGTCGACGGCGTCCGGTTCGTCGCCAGTCGTTGGCCCGAAGTCGACACGAGCCGAGTCGGCATCACGGGGGGCAGCTACGGAGGTTATATGACCCTCCTGGCCATGGCCCTCGTCCCGGACGTCTTCAAGGCGGGCGTTTCGGTCGCCCCGGTGACCGACTGGGACGGCTACGACACCTGCTACACCGAGCGTTACATGGGGACGCCCGCCAACAACCCGGACGGATACCGCGACTCTTCCGTTCTGACGCACACCGGGACGTTCCGCGGCGAGCTTCTGGTGATCCACGGGATGCTCGACGAGAACGTCCACTTCCGCCACACCGCGCGGCTGACGACGGCGATGATCACCGCCTCGAAACCGTTCTCGCTCCTCCCCCTGCCCGACGAGAGGCACTCCTCCCGACGGGAAGCCGATCGAAAATATGTCGCGGAGCGGATGGGTTCCTTCTTCGAGAAGTCGCTGGCCCTCGGGAAGTAGTGGGCGTCTCTCGGGACGTCGTGTACGATCGAGCCACGCGTCACGCTCGCCTCTCGTGACTGCATGTCGACTCGGCTCGGCGACGTTGATCGGTCCGGAGGACGGGAGGAGACGCGGAGAATCAATCAAGATTTGAGCATGCGATGCGGATCCGTCGTCTCCGACGAGATTCGGAGACGACGCCCGCTCGATGAGGCTTCGTCGCGACACATCCTGGCCACTCGATCATTGTGGGGAGTCAAGGGTTGCGTTCGGGGGCCGGACGTGCGAAAAAGGCAAGGGCCCGCCGAACCGCTCTCCCCGACCGCCAGGCGCCGTCCGACTGCAACGTGTCCCGTCCCCTCCACCGCCAACGAATTCGGAGACCCGTCGCCGTGTCCCGAGACACCGACTCCGTACTCAAGAACTCCCGACGCGAGGCGATCATCATCGGCGCGGTCTGGGTCGTGTCGACGATCTACTGCTGCGTCTACTCGTACTGGGCCGGATACGATCGACCCGGCCAGACGCTCGGACCCGACGACGTGCATCCGATCTTCGGGATGCCCTCGTGGATCTTCTGGGGCGTGATCGTCCCCTGGCTTGCCTGCTCGATCTTCATCTTCTGGTTCGCCGGCTTCTACATGTCCGACGACGATCTCGGCAAGGACCGTACGAGCGAGCTCGAGGCCGACATCCGCGAAGGGGGCCTCCATGATTAATGCCAAAGTGGTCCACGCCGAGTGGCAGACTCTGGTCGCCCTCATCCTGTTCACCCTCATCTCCCTCGGCCTTGGCGTCGTCGCCAATTTCGCGGGCCGTAAGGGGAATTTCCTCGAAAAATACTTCCTCGGCAATCGCTCACTCGGCGCCTTCGCGGTCGCCCTGACCGCGGCGGTCATGAGCGGCGGGACGTTCGTCGGATTCCCGTCGATGGTCTACAGCTTCGGGTGGGTCGTCGGTCTCTGGATCGCCTCCTACATGGTCATGCCTATTACCATCCTGGGCGTCCTCGGGAAGCGTATCGGCCAGATTTCGAGGAAAACAGGCGCGATCACGCTCCCCGACCTCCTCCGCGAGCGGTTCGGCAGCCCGGCTCTTGGGCTCTTGACGAGCATCCTCGTGATGTTCTTCCTGATCTGCAACCTGATCCCGCAGTTCAAGGCAGGAGCGGTCATCCTGCGGATTGTCCTGCCCCTCGAGGCGGCCGACTGGTTCGCGGGGATCGCCCACAGCGACCAGGCGATGGGCGGTTATTACCTTGGCCTGGCCATCTTCGCCGCGACGGTCGTCGCGTACACGACCTACGGTGGGTTCCTCGCCGCGATCTGGACCGACGTCTTCCAGAGCTTGGTGATGGCCGTCGGGGTGCTCCTCCTCTTCCCGCTCGCGATGAAAGCCTCGGGCGGACTCCATCAGGCCACGGTCGCGGGCATGGCGCAGGCCGGCAATAGTTTCGCCTTCGGGCCGGGAGCCGGTCGGACTTTCCATCCCTTCGGACTCGCGGTCTCGTTCTTCTTCATGTGGGCGATCACCGGCATGGGCCAACCCTCGACGATGGTCCGCCTGATGGCCTTCCGAGACTCGAAGACGCTCCGGTACTCGATCCTGTACCTGACCGTCTACAACCTGGCGATCTACATCCCGCTCGTTTTCATCTTCGTCGCTGCGCGGAGCATCCTGCCGAACCTCGCCTCGTCGGACGACGTCATGCCCAGCCTCGTGATCGCCTTGGCGAACCCGTACGTCGCCGGCCTGATCCTCGCGGCCCCGTATGGAGCGGTCCTGAGTACCGTCAGCGGCTGGCTCCTGATCGTCTCGTCGGGGATGGTCCGCGACATCTATCAGCGGTTCCTGAAGCCCACGGCCTCGGAGCATGAGATCGCCAGGGCGAGCTACCTGGCGACGATCGCCGTCGGCCTGATCGCCGCGGTCGCGGCCATCAATCCGCCCACGTACCTCCAGTTGATCGTCGTGTTCTCGAGCACGGGGATGGCGGCTGCGTTCCTGATGCCCGCCCTCCTCGGCGCCTTCTGGCGGCGGTCCACCGCGACCGGTGCCATCGCGGCGATGGCGACAGGGACCACGATCACCCTCGGATTGTACCTCCTCGGCATGATCGACCTCGGTAAGATCGGCCTCGCCGGCCTCCTGCCTCCCAACCCCGACATCGGGGCCAAGAGCACCTTCCGCCCCTATTATCTCTGCGGCCTCGACCCGTGCATCTGGAGCCTGTCGGGATCGCTCCTCGCCGGGCTGATCGGCAGTTGGCTTTCACCCCCACCCAACCCTGCCCGAGTCGCCCTCTTCTTCGACGACCAGCCCCCCAGCGCCCCGGCCCCCGCCACCTTCGACCTCCACCCGGAGATGGTGGGCTGATCGCAGGACGCAGCGCGTTTCGTCTCGTTTCGACTCAACTCGGCCGATGTCCACCTCTCTTCCGCAGGGGAGGTCGACACTCGGCCGAGTGGCCTTTTGACGGTCATAGGGTCGGGCACAACGATCAATTCCAGTCCATGCTCCAAGCGACTCCTCATCCGAGGACGAATCGGGCGTATGCCCTGATATCGTCTCCTCCTTATGAGGGAGCGACCGGCCTGATACAGTGGCGAGATCGATTCGGCCTGGAGGCCGAAGCTCCGATCGCTATCGGGAGGCTAGCTTCGTGTCGAATTCGTCCCACGTCTACCGAGTCGCCGCGGTGCAAATGGATCCGGAGCTCGGCAAGGTCGCCGAGAATCGGGCGAAGATCCTGGCAAGGCTGCATGAGGCGGCCGAGGACGATGCGAAGCTCGTTGTGTTTCCGGAATGTGCCCTGTCCGGGTACGGTTTCGAAAGCAAAGCCGAGGCGATGTCGTTTGCCGAGGCCGTCCCCGGACCGAGCATCCGTGAAGTCGAAGAACACTGCGCCCGGCTTCAGGTCGCCGCCGCCTTCGGGATGCTCGAACGCGATGGGGATCGTCTGTTCAACGCGTGCGTGTTGGTCGGGCCGGAAGGCCTGGTCGGCTCGTATCGTAAGGTGCATCTTCCCTATCTCGGCGTGGATCGTTTTGCAGATCCGGGGGACCGGCCTTTTGCCGTTCATGACGTGGGCGGGCTCCGAGTGGGCATGCACATCTGTTACGACGGCTCCTTCCCCGAGTCGGGACGGGTGTTGAGCCTGCTGGGGGCCGACCTCCTGGTCCTGCCCACCAACTGGCCGAGGCATGCCGAGTGCGCGGCGGAGCACATGATCCCCTGCCGGGCGATGGAAAACGTGGTCTACATGCTGGCCGCGAACCGGGTCGGCGAGGAGCGGGGTTTCCGCTTCATCGGCCGGAGCTCGATCTACGGGCCCGACGGCGAGGCGCTTGCGCTCGCGAGCGTCGACGCGGAAGAGATCATTTATGCCGAAATCGACTGCGAACGCGCCCGCACGAAGCGTCGGGTCCGAGTCCCCGGGCTGCACGAGATCGATCGCATGGCCGATCGTCGGCCGGGATTCTACGACGAGATCGGGCGCCCCAACGGCAAGGATTGAAACGTCGGTTCGGTATTCGATGCACCGTCGAGACGCAACGTCCTGGATCGTTGCGAGCGCCCCATCGTCGTGCCTTCGAGCGATCACCGGACGATTGACGGCCTCACCGTTTCGGATACAGTGTTCAAGAGTCAACGGACGACCCGTTCGACCGTATCGATGGAGCGAGGGACGAGGCGGTCGCGATTGCCCTGCGAGGATCACGTTCGGCGGCTTCGCGGGTCGCGCGGTCGCAGAGGAAAAAGGAGCGAGCGATGCGGCGATGGGTCTGGACCTTGGCGGTCCTTGGGATCGGTGTAGGGGCCGCGCCGGGAGGGACTGGCGAGACCGAGAAGATCTTCCCGTTCCCGATCAAGACGACCGCACTCGACAACGGCCTGACGGTCATGTCGGTGCCCTTCGACTCGCCGGGGATCATCGCCTACTACACGGTCGTCCGGACGGGCTCGCGGAACGAGGTCGAGAAAGGACTCTCCGGATTTGCCCACTTCTTTGAACACATGATGTTCCGCGGGACCGAGAAATACTCGCAGGATAAGTACAACGACGTCGTAAAGTCGCTCGGCGCGGACGCGAATGCGTTCACGTCCGATGATCTGACGTGCTATCACATGACCGCCCCTTCTTCGGCACTCGCGACCATCGTCGAGATCGAGGCGGATCGCTTCCGGAACCTCAAATACGACCAGGCCGACTTCCAGAAGGAAGCGCGGGCCGTCCTTGGGGAATACAACAAGAGCGCGTCCTCGCCGTTCCTGATCCTGAACGAGACGATGCAGGACAAGGCGTACACGGCGCACACCTATAAGCACACGACGATCGGGTTCCTGGCCGACATCAAGGATATGCCGAACCAGTTCGCCTACAGCAAGACCTTCTTCGATCGCTGGTATCGGCCGGAGAACTGCACGATCGTCGTCGCGGGCGACGTCGACCACGACCGACTCGTCCGGTTGGTTCGCAAGGACTACGGGAGTTGGGAAAAGGGCCGGTCCTCGGTGACGATCCCGGTCGAGCCCGAACAGACCTCGGAACGCTCGGCCCGCCTGGGCTGGCCCCTCCCCACGCTCCCCATCCTCTACCTCGGTTTCCACATCCCTGCCGGGGAACCAAGGAATCCCGACACCGCAGCTCTGAGTGCCCTGGCCCAGGCCGTCTTCGGCGAGACGAGCCCCCTGTACAAGTCCTTGGTGCTCGAGGAACAACGTGTAACCCTCCTCGCCGCCGACGCGGAATCGAAACGCGACCCCGGCCTCTTAACCATCGTGGCTCAGGTCCGCAAGCCGGAAGAAGTCGCCGGCGTCCGCACTCGGATCGAGGCCGCACTCGCCGAGGCCGCCAAGACGCCGATCGACTCCGGTCGCCTCGATGCGATCAAATCCCACTTACGCTATGCGTTCGCCGGCTCGCTCGACAGCCCGGACGCCGTGGCGCTCGCGGTGAGCTACGCGATCTCCGCGACCGGCCGCCCCGACTCCATGAACGACCTATACGCGGCCTACGACCGCCTCACCCCGGACGACCTTCGTCGCGTCGCCGGTCGCTATTTCTCCCGGTCGAATGGAACCGTCGTAAACCTCGAATCGGAGACCTCGAAATGATCGTGCCGAGTCGTCTCCGCTACTCGATGGCCGCGGCCCTCGCTCTTCTCTGGCTGGGATCTCCCGCTTTGCCGGCCGAGCCCGAGGCTCCCGTTAAGAGCAGGACCTCTCGGCCGGGGGCACTCCTGTTGCCGTCGAAATCGACGCCGCTCGTCGCCTTACGGTTTGTCTTCCGCGTCGGCACGCAGGACGACCCGCCCGGCAAGGAGGGACTCGCCGCGTTGACCGCGTCTCTCATCGCGGAAGGTGGGACCAAGGATCTGTCCTATGATCAGATCCTCGAAAAGTTCTACCCGATGGCCGCGTCCCTCTCCGGATCCTGTCACAAAGAGGCCACGGTCTTCGCAGGCGAGGTCCATCGCGACAACCTCGCCGCCTACGAAACCCTGGCGACCGCGATGCTGACCACGCCGCGTTTCGCCCCGGAGGACTTCGACCGACTCCGAAACGACGCCCTGGACTACCTCACGAAGACCCTGCGCGGTGGGAACGACGAAGAGCTTGGGAAATGGGCCTTGCAACTCGCGTTGTACAAGGGACACCCTTACGGCCATGTCGATCAGGGGACCGTCCAGGGACTGAAGTCGATCACCCTGGACGATGTGAAAGCATTCTATCGTGCGCACTACACGAGGGGGAACCTCGAGGTCGGAGTTGCCGGGGGGACCGACCAGGCCTTCCTCGCTCGCTTCGAGAAGGACTTATCCCTGCCACCTCCGACGCTCTCACCGCCTCCCCTGCCCCGTCCTGAGATTCCCAAGGGGCTCGAGGTGACGATTGTGGAGAAGCCGGCCGACTCGTCGGCGATCTCGCTCGGGTTCCCGATCCAGGTCACGCGGCAAGATGACGACTTCTACGCCCTGGCCGTCGCCAACTCGTATCTCGGCGAGCACCGGACGTTCAATGGCAAGCTGATGCAGGATCTCCGCGGCAAGCGCGGGCTCAACTACGGCGATTATTCGTACCTCGAAGACTTCATCCAGGAAGGGATGAGCACCTTCCCGGTCCCGAACAATCCCCGACGTCAGCAGGCGTTCACGATCTGGCTCCGACCCGTCCCGAAGGAGAAAGCGGCCTTTGCACTCCGGGGAGCGCTCTGGGAACTCGATCGGCTCATCAACGAAGGGATGAGCGAGGCCGACTTCGAAGCGACTCGGTCCTTCCTCCTGAACTACAGCAAGCTCTGGGTGCAGACCTTATCGCGAAGGCTCGGCTATGCAATGGATGGCGCCTTTTACGGCCGGGACGATCTGGTCACCGAACTGACCCGTCGACTCCCCCGCCTGACCGCCGCCCAGGTGAATGACGCGGTGCGTCGACACCTGAAACGGCCGGGGATGAAGGTCGCCATCGTTGCTCAGGAGGCGTCCGCGCTCCGTGATATCCTTCTCTCCGGCAAACCGACGCCGATCACCTATGACACACAAGGGACGCTCGACTCGATCCTCGCCGAGGATAAGATCATCGCCGATTTTCCTCTGAACGATGTGAAGGTGAAGGTAGTCCCGGTCGCTGAGATGTTCGAGAAATAGGTCAGTGCCTCGAGACAGGGACATTCGCGATGTTAGCGTCGCCCTGCTTGGGCTTGATGAAGCCTCGCAACAAGGTTGGTGAAGGTCGAGATCGCGATCCCACGCGTTGCCGAGGTCGCGCAGATTCGCCAGGAAGGTCGACGGACCGAGTTGGCCGGATCGGCCTCCTCGTTCCGTTGAGGAGTGGAACTCGTGAAATCCGCGGGATACTGCCTGTTCGAGACCCCGATAGGAGCGTGCGGAATCGCCTGGCGGGAATCGGAATCGGCGACCCCCGTCCTGTTTCGATTTCAACTTCCGGAAGCAACCTACGGTTTGACCGAGTCGAAGCTCGCGCGGGATTCAGGCCTGACGATCGCCTCGACACCTCCGCCGAAGGTTGCCGAGATCATCGCGAGGGTCGGGAAGCACTTTCTGGGAGCCGCTCAGGACTTTCGGGATGTCGCGCTGGATTTGGACGGCGCGGCGAGCTTCGCTCGAGAGGTCTACGAGGCGGCACGAGAGATCCCCTCCGGGCAGACGCGGAGCTACGGCGACCTCGCGAAAGGTGTGGGCCGACCGGCCGCGGCTCGGGCCGTCGGGCAGGCGCTCGGTAAAAATCCGATCGCGCTCATCATCCCGTGCCACAGGATACTCGCCGCGGGGGGCAAGCCAGGAGGCTTCTCCGCGCACGGGGGACGATCGACCAAAGCCTGGATGCTGGCCGTCGAAGGTGCTCCGATGGGGGCGCCGGCAACCCTCAATTCGGAAAAGGATCTGCGACGCCTCGCTCCCTCACTCGTCGCCCGAGACTCGAGGCTCACGGCCTGCCTGGCCCGACCGATCGTCTTCAAGAGGAAGGGGGGCGAGTCCCCCTACGCCTGCTTGTTCTCGGCGGTCGTCCACCAGCAACTCTCGCCCAAAGCCGCCTCGACGATCCTGGGCAGGGTCAAGTCGCTCTACCCTGACGAGGGAATTCCCGGCCCCCAGGAACTCCTCGAAACTCCGGACGAATCCTTGAGGGCCGCAGGCCTATCGGGTGCCAAGACGGCATCTTTAAAGGATCTCGCCGCCAAAACCTTCGACGGAACGGTCCCGTCCTCGCAAGAGATTCAGTCGCTTTCCGACGAAGAGATCGTCAAGCGACTCGTCTCGATCCGTGGCGTCGGGCGGTGGACCGTCGAAATGCTGCTCATATTCCACCTCGGCCGAATGGATGTCCTGCCCGCCGACGACTATGCGCTCCGTCGAGTCGTTGGGGAGATCTACGAGTTGGGAGAGGTGCCGAACCCGAAACAATTGCTTGCCCTGGGAGAATCGTGGCGGCCTCTCCGAACGGTGGCATCTCTTTATTTCTGGAATTCGCTCAAAAGCTGAGACTTGTGCTTCGGCCCGCCTTTTAAAAAGGAATCGGGTTTCGCGACCGCTCAATGAGGCTAACCTTCGTAGGCACCTACGCGAATCGGACCAAGAGGAAGAGCGACGCGATCGCCATCAGGAGTCCCGCGACTTCGGACGCGTTGAGCGACTCACGGAAGAAGACGACGCCGACTGTCGTCAACAGCACGATCAGGGAGACGGAGTAAACGACCCCGATCGTCCCGAGCTTGAGATGCTTCATGACGAAGACCCAGCCGAAGGCCGTCGACGCATACACGACGAATCCGATCACGAACCAACGCGATCGGAGTGGAGTCTCGCTGGCACTCGCGAGCTTGAGGAAGTAGTCGCCCACGACCCCGAGTATGCTGAACCCGATGGTCACGAGGACGGCGAGGGTGCGTGGGTTCATCGACATCACGATCCTGAGTGTTCTGTTCCGACTCAACCGGTCCAAGCCCCTGTTGGCCCCATCGTCGGGTCGGCCGAGTCGCACCCATTGGAACACCTGTCGAGATGCCGTTCCACCGAATTCCGTCCGGGATGAAGTTCGGTCGGAGTCGCTCCGAGCATCACGTCTAGTATTCTATAAACCCAAGTCTGTTCGATCACTTGTGTCGCGCGGCTCGTCTGGTCATCCGAGGAGTCTTGGGGATCAGGACGACCCCGGTGACCCCCGAAAATTACGAGAAGGAGAGGACCTTCGCCATCCTCAGGAACCTGTCGTTTTAGGTCGAAAAACCTTCAAGGTCATGCCGTAGTAAGCCGACAAGGTGCGGTTGACCGATCCCGCCCCGGAGCGTAACATCCCCGCGCTCATGTCCGGGGGGCACGGACCGTGCCTCAGTGTCTTGACGGAATGGAGGTCGTCACATGAACATCACGATGGGTCTACTGAGCCTGGCTCTCTTGGGAGCGGACGATACTCGAGGGGCCAGCGGCCCGGTCATGCAGTACCAGGTCCGCGTCCTGGAGATGGACGGGCTCGGATGGCGAGAAACCCTCTACTCGAGGCTCCAGCCGGCCGCCCGACAAGGCAATGCGACGGTCTGGACGGGGGATGGCGCGGTGGTCGCGGCGCTGGCCGGGCGAGCCGCTCGCGTGGTGATGGCTCCTCGAGTCACGGCGGCCCCGGAGTCGCTCGCCCACGTCTCGCAACTCGTTACCCACAAGGTGACTGCCCAACTGACCCGACATGCCGACGGACCCGTCGATCAGGCCATCGCCGTCGCTTATACCCCCGAACAGGAAGATGTCCGTGATGGCTGCCAGTTCACGATCTCCGGCCGCAAGCTCGATCAGGGCGTGCTGGCCAAGGTCGTGGTGGACGACACGCGGATCGCGGCCATCCATAAGGTCATGCTCTCGGAGTCGATTCCCGCGAAAGAGAAGGATGCCGAACCGAGCAAGTTGACCCCTCAGCTCGAAATCCCCGAGGTCGTCAAGTCGACCGCTCAAGGCGAGTGGCTGATCCCGAATGGAGGGGCCTTGGTCATCAGTCTCGGCGCCCACACGGTCGACGACGGCCAGGGGAAGGCCTTGGTCCGCGAACGATTGATGTTGGTCGAGGCCCAGTCCGCCATCCGGCAGGCGAGCTTCACGACGGACAAGGGGACGGGCCGCGCTTTCAGCTATACACTGCCTCCTCGCCCAGCCGCGGGCGAAGGAGCTATGGCCGTGCCGTCGTTGCCGAGTCGGTCACTCCCCCAGGCCAGGACCGGTGACGGGACCCTCGTCCCGCTCCCGCCGCTTCCTGATGAGGCCGTTCCTCCGTCGACGTTGCCGAATTCCTCGGACCCTTGCGCCACACCCCAGGCTCCGAACCGGCTCCAGACTCCTGCTCCCACACCTACTCCCACTCCCGCTCCCGAAGCACCGGTGCGTGGACCGCAGGCAAGGACCTTCGACCCGGCTTCGATCCGCGCCAGCCTCCCGGCGGGTTTCCCTCTCCCCATCGAATTGAAGGAAACCCTGATCACTGACGCCGCGGCTCGACTTCTCTGGTCCTCGATCAAGCCGATCGTCTTCCGATTTCCGCTGACGACCGGACTGACGGTCGAAATCGCCGCGTCGATCGCTCCGACGAAAAAGCCCTGACCAAGCCGAATACTCGGGCCATTCTCAGCCCGACCCTACAACGGTCCGACGACCTCCTAAGGTCGTCGGACCGTTTCGTCGTTTGAGAGGGGGAAACCTATCGAAAGAGCCATGCCCTCACTCAGTCAGTATTGTGAAGAACCTCGACTCCGCCCGAGCCTTCCGGTGTTACAATGAGGAGATCGACGAAACCGATGCCGCGCCGGCGGCCTCGTTCTTGCGAAACCCCATCCGACAGGATTGCAGGGAGGCCGTCTGGATGCCCGACCCACGCTGGGACACGCTCGCCGAGATCCTGATCAACCACTCGACGCGAGTCCAGGCCGGGGAAACCCTCCTCGTTGAGTGCTTCGACCTCGACGACACGACACTTCCTCGACTGTTGGTGCAGAAGGCGGCCCGGAAAGGGGCCTATCCCCTCGTCGAGACCAAGGACACTCGGATCCTTCGCGAGTTGGTCCGGAACGCCTCCGAGGGCCAGATGCAGGCCCTCGGCGAGTACGAGCTCCAGCGGATGCAGCGGGTCAACGCCTACATCGCGTTGCGGGGCGCTCGGAACATCAATGAGATGGCCGACGTCCCCGGTGAGAAGATGAATCTTTATACGACTCACTTCTTGAAGCCGGTCCATTTCGAGTGCCGAATCAAGCAGACCCGGTGGTGTGTCTTGCGTCTGCCCAACGCGAGCATGGCGCAGCAGGCCGGTATGAGCACCGAGGCGTTCGAGAACTTCTATTTCGACGTCTGCAACCTCGACTACCCCCGACTCTCCAAGGCCCTCCGACCGCTGGTGGATCGAATGTCGGCGGCACGCGAGGTGCAGATCACGGGGCCTGAGACGGACCTGCATTTCTCGATCGAGGGAATTCCGGTGATCCCGTGCTCGGGCGAAATGAACATCCCCGACGGCGAGGTCTTCACCTCTCCCGTGCGCGACTCCGTGAACGGGCACGTCCGATTCAACACGCCGACGATCTATCAGGGCTCGTCCTTCGATGGCATTCGCCTCGATTTCCGCGACGGACAGATCGTGAACGCGGAATGCGCGGGGGGGGATGTCAAGAAGCTCCGGAGGATCTTCGAGACCGACGAGGGAGCTGCCTACACCGGCGAGTGGTCGATCGGGTGTAACCCGCGGATCTTGAATCCGATGCGCGACATCCTCTTCGACGAGAAGATCGCCGGAAGCTTTCATCTGACTCCGGGCAACGCCTACGACGAGGCGGACAACGGCAATCGCTCGAAGATCCACTGGGATCTCGTGCAGATCCAACGCCCGGAATACGGCGGGGGGACGATCGCCTTCGACGGCGTCCCGATCCGCATCGATGGCCAATTCCTCCCCGAAGACCTGAAGGCGCTCGACCCCGAATGAAAGATCAGGGATCGCCGATCCCTTGGGAGGCCCGAACCATGCCTACCGCCTTGCTGCTCGCGTTGACGCTCTTCGCCCAGGCCAAGGCTGACCCCGACCAGTTCCCCCTGGCACTCCACCGAAGCATGGAGGTCGACGACCTCGATCGCGAACTCCAGCGTTTGCATGACACGATAATGCTCAAGCGAGGCATGTATGCCAGCAGCCAGCGGCTGGCCCAGCGCGGGATGCTCAGCCGCGCCGACCTCGAGCGGGACGGGACCGCGTTGCGCTATGCCGAAGCCCACGAGGCCGAGACCATGGCCTATCGTGCCCTGAAGGTGTACGAGCGTGACGTCATGGGGCACGCCATCTCGCCCGATGAAGTGAAGGCCTACTCGCTTCTGCTCGACTGGCTGAAGAAGCAGGAAGCGATGGCCAAGGTCGACCTCGATTACCGCGAATATAGCCTCGAGCAGGATCGCAAGCTCTACCAACGCCGGGCGATTAGTCGTCAGGAGGTCGAGGACAGCGAGCTCAGCAAGAACACATCCAAGGCCAGCGTCGCCCTTAGCCAGTCCAGGCAGGCCCAGGTCGTCCTGGAACTGGCGTCTCGTCGTGGCGAAAAGTCCTACGACACGGCCGAATACGAGCGACTGAAGGCCGAGTATCACAAGGCCCGGATCCGCTACTTCGAGGTGATTGCGGAAGGGGCGAGGAACCGGTTATCGATCGCCTTGGAGCGCTCGAATCGGGGATTGATCCCCGCGGCCGAGCTCGACCTGTTCCGCAAGGCGGCGGCCGATGCCGACGCGAGCCTGGGATCGGAGAAAGGTAAGCTCAACCAGGTCGAGTCCGCGGCAAACCCGTCGTCAACGAAGTCGAACTGACCGCGTCTTCCGGCGGATTACGCGGTCGCACTGTCGAGGGGACTTCTCCAGATCGGCCGGGCGGGGAACAAGACGCGAGCGGCGTCGAGGGCGGTGCCGGTCGAGGTCTCGAAGCCTTCCTCCGCCGCCGCGGCATCGATGTCCACGTGCCCCGTGAGCAGACGCACGAGCGTCGCCGAGCTGAGGGTCAGGTGACGGCGACTGAGCTTGTCGGGCTCGATACGCGACTTCGCGCCTTCGATGTGGAGTAACCATCGCCGATCGCCGACCGTGAGGCCGAGCTCGACCGGGAGCGGGACGCCCGCCTCGGAGGCTCGCCGAGAAAGCTCGGGCAGGATCGACTGGAGGAATGCTCCGACGTTGGGGATGTGGTACATCGAGGCAGTACCGTCGTACTCGTCGAGATCGACGATCTTTCCCGAGGCCGATCTGAAAGCGTCGAGTACCGGATGGCCGGACGGTGCGTGGACGATCACCTCGGGATAGGCGCGTTCCAACGCCTCGGCCCGGACTCGACCGAGCAAGGCTTTGAGCGCCTGCGGGTGCGCCGGATGGAACGCGAGCTCGAGGATCTTGTGATCCTTGACGAACGCGTAGCCCCGGACCGTCTCCCCCTGGCAAGCGACCCAGATGACGTGGGCATACTTACGCCCGATCATCCATCGCCAGTAGTCCTCGGAACGGACGATCGTCCCCGTGGTCTCGGCGTACTGGAGCTCGTAGAGCGCCATCAGGTCGTTGAGCTCGACTTGCCGCCAGGGTCGGACGTGCCAGAACCCGCTCCTCCCCTCGATGACGCCGTCGCTGACCTGGGGGAGATTCCGACTCAACGTCTGGCCGAACGTCTGCCGCCCGCAGATTCCCCACCCGAGAGGACGGTAGAATTGCGGCATCCCCGTCGTGAGCGCCTGGAGACCGACCCCGGTTTCTCGGGCGCGGTCGTCCGCGAGCCGCATCAGGTTCTGGGCGAACCCGAGGCCGCGATATTCGGGGAGTGTGCCCACCCACATCACGCCGTTGAGCGGGATCTCGACCGTCCCGAAGCGGACTCGGCGCTCGGTCAGGTGGACGTGGCTGACCACCCGGCCGTCGACCTTGACCAGGAGCCGTTGCTCGGGTCGATAGCAAGGGTCGTTCAGGGCCCCGAGGAACGATTCACGGTCGGGCCCGTGGAAGACGTGCAGCAGCGTCTGATAGACGGCCTCATGGTCCGCCTCCGTGCCGAGGCAGAATTCGACCGAACCGCGACGGTACGGGAGCCGGATGACCGGCGCGGGAACTTTCATCGGGACGATCACCTCGGCGACGTGCCGCTCGCGATACGAGGTTTGGCGGACAACGGGACCGTTCGACCGGGGCCGCGACCTCACGTCATCCTCTCACATTCATTCTAAGGCGAAAGAGAACGCCTCGCCGCAAACAAGAGCGGGAATCGGTCGTTTTTTTTCAAAGGCCGCCGGTCGCAGCCGCCTCGGCGTCGACCTGGGCCATCGCGTCGCGAAGATGGGACTCGGAGTGGAGCACGAACGAATACTCGCGATTGTGGGCGACGACATTCTGACGCAAGCCTGCGGTCGTGCTCGACCGCTCCGCGACCCAATGTTCTCGCTCGTCCTGGACCAGGGGCTGCAATGCCTCATTGCACCGGCGGATCTCCTGGAACCGTTCCAGGCGATCGCGACGAGTCTCCTGGGGGGCGAGAATCGCGGCTCGCTTCGCCTCAATCCAAGATCGGCTATCGAGACCGGCCGACTCCAGGTGGCGGTCAGGATTGTACCTGAGGTCCCGCAACGTGCGTTCGATGTCGTGGAGTCGACCGAGGTTGGCCGGATCGTCGGCCAGGCCAAGCCACAAGGTCATCGTGAGCGTCAAGTAATTCGGCGGCATGATCCCGAAAAACCCGCGGATCAGCTCATCGCCGAGCTCGTCGTACTTGGCCCCGCCGATCCCGTGGATGAATACGTCGCCGAGGAGCAGCCGGGAGAACATCGTCGTCGTCAGGGCTCGGGTACGGAGCCGGACGTTCCGTCCCGGGAGCGTGAGGAGTTGCTCGACGGCGCAACACCCTTCACGATCGGGTGCCAGCGGGAGTTCGAGCAAGGGGCGGTCTTCCCCTTCGATCCGCAACTCCATCGTCTTCGAGAGTTGCCGTGCCAGGAGGGGACGCCGCCTCGGCTCTTCGGCCCGCCAGACCCAGAACGGAGCCTCAAGCCAGCCGTCCTTGCCCCCGAGGGCGGGGACGGGGTGATGTTTGCTCCGGATTCCATAGAGGGCCCGGTATTGGGCGAGCGTTGTGTTGTGAACCGACTGGAATCGCGGAAGTTGCGCGAGGATGTGCGTGACGAACCAGAGAAACGCCTCGGTCTCGCAGAGGTCGCTCAGCGGCACTTCGAGGTTGCGCACACCCCACGACTCTTCGAGCTTGCGGCGTGCCACGGCGAAACGGAGACCGAGACGCGAGGTCTTTTCGCGTTGGGCGACGGCGATCGGCCAGTATCGGTCGATCACGGGGTCGGACACCAGGCCGCCGAACGTTTCGCGGACGCGGTCGGGGAACGAGGCGAATTTGTCCTCATCCCGAGCAGGGAGATCCTCGAAAGGAATTTCGCCGGCCCAATCGTCGTATTCGAGACGCCGAACGGAAAGCCCGGCAGGGCCCGAAAACGGCACCCGGAGGTTCGCCCCTTTTGGGATGTCGTTGTCGACGATTAGATTGAGTCCGAGGCCGTGATTCTGCCGGGCCAGGGAGGCCGTGGCGAAGTTCTTGACCCAGACGCCCGGGTGAAAAAGTTCAGGCTGGTGGCCCGTCGCAATGAGGGGGAGGGTCTCGTCCAGGCGATCGGGCAACGCGAGGTCGAAGCGGGCGTGATGGGCGCGGGCCTTCTCGATGACCTGCCGACGGGCGAGGTCGCGGAGATGGATGGCCCGCCTCCCTTGAAAGTCATGATCCCAGCGGGCGAGCAGATCCGCGTTGGCGGCCAGGACGGAACCGGCCGTTGCCAAGGGGGGCTCCGCCAGCAAGGCGCCATCTTCGGAAGGGGCCCGCAGGCGGTGGGCTTTCATCAACAGCAGCCTCCGGCCACTTCCAGCTTCGACCGCTCCAGCGCCGACTGGAAGACGCCCCGATAGTGATTGAGCCGATACTGGGCATCGTCGAGCGAGCCGCCGAACGCCCTCGACTCATCGAGATAGATGAGGGGAACGGGCACCTCGACGATCGACATCCCATGTTCGACGGCCTGCACCCAGACCTGCAAGGGCATCGCGTAGCCGTTGTCGGTAATGTCGAACTTTGCCAAGGCCGTCGATCGATAGGCCTTGAAGCCGCAGAAGGCATCGGTGATCGACAGGCCGAGGCACTCGTTGATCCATCGGGTCACTTCGACGTTGATCCGACGGCGCTCCTCGGGGGGGACCTGCGACGGATCGAAGATCTGGAGATACCGGCTTCCCGAGACGATGTCGGCCTCGGCGAGGTGGGCGCCGACTTCGGGGATCATCGAAGGTTCGTGCTGGCCGTCGCAGTCGAGCGTCACGAGGCCGTCATACCCCTTCTCGAGCGTCCATCGGAAGGCGCTCCGGAGCCCCGCGCCATACCCGAGGTTGGTCGGGTGTCGGATCACCTGGACCGTGGGGAACGACCGGAGCAGCTCAGGCGTTCGGTCCTTCGAGCCGTCGTCGATGACGAGGACATCCCCCGCATGGTGGAGGACCTCGGTCAGCACGGCCTCGAGGTGCGCCTCTTCGTTATGGACCGGGATGGCGGTGAGCAGTCGCATGATGAGGCACGGCCTCGGGTGTCGGATTTACCGGACTTTCTCCTCGCAATTATTGGACCTTCGCATTCTAGTTGGGGCCATTCGGAAGTCAACGAGCACGACGACAACCCGGTCGGGGCCCCCTTGACCGCCTCCCCGAACGGCTTCTAGCATAGGGACGTTCCTCCTTTTACGGCGCGTGCGCCAACTTCCCTCATCCATCTATCCGCGACTCAGTAATGACCGAACCTGAATCCCCCGATTCGCTGTCCGAGGAAACGCCGGCCTCAGCCACGGGAGGCGACACGCCTAACGTCGAGGCCGAACCTGAGCCGAAGCCCGTCCCCTGGACGGCCGAACGGGTCGCGGAATGGAATGCCTATTACGACCTCTACGTGGTCCTGGGAGTGCTGCTCCTCGCGTTCGTCACCTCGGCGAACAAAATCAGTCACTCGACCATCTGGACCTACTTGAAGACGGGCGAAGAGATCGTCGCGAAGTCGGCCCCGGTGGTCACCGACCAATTCTCCTTTACCGAAGCCGGACATACCTGGGTCAATATCCCCTGGTTGTTCGAAGTCGGCCACGCCGTGCTATTCCGAGGGGCGGCCCAGCTCATCTCGATCGACCCAGCCGACCCGATGACCTCGGCGCAGCGGGGCGAGCAACTGGGCGCCCAGGTGCTGGTAGCCCTGACCGCACTGATACGAGTGGCAACGGTCCTCGTCCTCCTGCGAATTCGACGCCCAGGTCCAGGGCTATGGTGGTCGTCGCTCTGCGTGACGATCGCCCTGGCTTCTTCCTATAGCCCGATGGGTGTGATGTTCGGCGGGATCGCGGGCCCAGCCAAGGTCGACCCGTCGACCTGGGGCCAACTCCTGCTGGCCGTGGAGCTCTTGTTGCTGCACAAGACCATCAATCTTGGGCAGCGGCAGGTCGCCTGGGGCCTCATCCCCCTCTTCCTGATTTGGGCCAACGTCGACGAGTCCTTCCTCATCGGGCTCATCGTTTTCGCCGCCACGCTCGTCGGTAGGCTCGCCTCGGCATCGAAGGCGGATGTCGACCCCCTGCCCACCAAGCGAGGCTTCGCGATCCTCGGTGGGTGCGTTGCGATCGCCCTGGTCAACCCCTCATTCTATCGGGTTTATCCCGCGGCCCTGGCTCCGATCACCCAACTGTTCCAGGCCGACCTCGGGACGTTGACGATGGAGCAACTCTCCTACTTCGGGAAGGGCATTCGCGAGCTCGTGGGCTCCAAGGCGCTCCAGACGGCGCTCCAAGCCTATTATGTGCTGGCGGTGGGACTCGGTTTGGCGTCCTTCGCCTTGAATCGCCGCCACTTCTCCCCGGGCCGGTTCGCGGCGTTCGCGGTCGTGGCTGTGCTCTGGGGGGTCCTGGTCCGCTATAACTCGGAGTTCGCCATCCTCCTGGCGGCGACCCTTGCGCTCAACGGGCAGGAGTGGTATCACGACCGCTTCGGGACCAAGGGCCGCCTCGGGAACGGCTGGGCTCTGTGGTCGACCGGTGGCCGCTTCTTGACCATCCTCCTGGTCTTCGCCTTCGTCGCCCAGTGCCTCACGGGTTACGGCCGCAGCTTCGGCGATAGCCAGTTCGGCTTCGGATATAACCGCGATGCGTTCTCGTTCGAGGCCGCCGAATACCTCCGCTCGGCGGATATCGCCGGTAACGTCCTCAATACCAGCCTCCAGCAAGGCGACTCGATCATCTGGAAGGGCTATCCCAAGCGGAAGACCTACGTCGACAGCCGCCACAACCTCTTCCCGCCGGAAATCCAGCAAGACCTCCAGGAGGTCCGCCGTGCCTTGAGCGAGGACGACGTTGCCCGATGGAAGGGCCACCTCGACAAGTATGAGATCAGTGCGGTGATGATTCACCCCCAGACCGCACCCAAGACCTATCGGCGTTTGATGCAGAGCCTGAACTGGATCCCGTTCTACGACGACGGCAACGTCGTGATGTTCGGCCGGTCCGATGCCGCCGCAACCGACGTGGCGCACTTCAAGAAGAACCGTCTCGACCCCGAAGCCCTGGCCTATCGCCAGACGAAGCCCGTGCCTCCGGGCGATGGCTACCCCACGCCGCCGTCGAAGCTGGACAACATCTACTGGAACCGATTCCTCGACAGCCCCCAGCCGCACACGGAGTCGGCCCGCCGCTGGTTGCAAGGGCTCGACTTCGACCCCAACACGGCGACGCTCCCCAGCCCTGCTCGCTGCTACAAGGCCATTCAGGAAGCTCGAATCGCCCTCTCACGCAAGCCTGACGATACCCAGGCCTACCGACTCCTGAGCTCGGCGTATCGCAGCCTCATGATCCAGGAGAATGGGATCCTGGCCGGGCAATCGCCCGATTCTAGCGACCCGAACCGGCCGAGGCAGAGTCAACCTCGTGCCAACCTGCTCATGAACCGGCTGCGTCAGCGCGTGACTTCCTTGAACTATGCGATCCAGACGACTCCGCCTCCCCAGGTCCAGGTCGCTCGGGTCGATCTGTTCCAGTTGACCTACGAGTTGTATCAGCTCTACCTGGGCGCCGGTTACCTCGACCTCGCCCGCGACCGGCTCGAGTCGATGCTCGCCGTGACCAAACCGGGCGACCTGCCCGAGGACTTCCGCTCTCAGTTGACTCAAGAATTGGGTCGGATGGACGAGCAACTCGCTCAGATCCAGGAGCGGATGGACGAGATGGTCGACGAGCAGCAGATCGGGCCGCTCCAGAGGGCCGAGTTTGCCCTCAGTCAGGGAGCTCTCCGGATCGCGATCAAGGAGCTCGACGACGCCCTCCAGATCAACGTCAATCCGACGATCGTGACTCCGAGGCTTCTCGATCTGTATTGCGACACGGGCCAACCCGAGAAGGCGCTCGACTTGTTGGCCAAGAGCAGCAACGTCGACGACCCGAACTTCGGTTCGGAGCCCGGCACCTCCGCCCTCCGCCAGGGCCGGGTTTACTTCCTGCTCGGAAACTACGAGTACGCCGCGACGCTCTGGCAGACCAATGCGATCCAGAGGATCAGCTTCGAGCGAACCCTGAGCACGCTGAACGCCGGTCGGGCCATGATTCGTGGCGACGCGAAGTCTTCAACGTCGGTGCTCGAGTCGATCCCGACCAAGATCGCCACGCAGGCGACCTGGGAGTTCGACCTGGCCTCCTGCCGGCTCGAATCGGGCGAACCGACCAAGGCCGCTGAGTCCTTCGCACAGGCCTTGAAGCTTGCGCCCGAGCTCCCGACCCGTCTCATTGCCGCGTACTATCTTGAAAAGCTCGGCCAAACCGTCCCCCCCAAGCCGGAGGCCGCGACCGAAGAGCCCCCCTTGACGGTTTCGCCAAGCGATGTTTCGTCCGAACCCGCCGAGAAGGCGGAGGAAAAGAAACCCGACCCGACCCCGCCCGCGGAGAAGCCCGAAGCGAAGAAGACCGAGGAGACGAAGCCCGAAGAGAAGAAGCCGGAACCTGCACCCGCTCCGGAGAAAGCCGAGGAGAAGAAGGCCGAGGAAAAGAAACCCGAGCCCACGCCTCCGGCCGAGAAGCCCGAAGAGAAGAAAGCGGAGGAGAAGAAACCCGACCCGGCTCCTCCCGTCGAGAAGCCCGAAGAGAAGAAGCCCGAGGCCACGCCTGCTCCCAGCGATGCGACCCCGAAGCCCTGACGATCGCGTCGAGCTTAGATCCGTCTGCAATCGGGAGCATCGGTCGCTATCGCGATAATCTTACATAAAAAAGCCGGCGGGCCGAGACGAAACACGTCTCGGCCCGCCGGCTTCGCTTCGAAGGGGTGTTTCAGTCGGCGCTTCATGGTTCCTCTCAACGAGCCGTCGTCGTCTTATCGGGCACAAGGACGAGTTCGACGTTGTCGACGCGGCAAACCACGTCCTGAAAGTCGTCGTTAGTCGAATACTCCCAGCCGATCAACAGGCTGTGCGGGATCAGCTTGCCGGTCGTCTTGTCGCGGTTCGGGTAAATCATCGCCTTATAGGGCTGTTTGGCCAGTCTCGCGTTCATGACAGCGACGAGACGAGGTTGGCTGAAGACGCCCCCGTCCTTGAGACCGTCGTTCGAGATCCAGAGGCCGAAGGGCGCCTCGCCTGGGTCGAAACTCGTCGTCGAGCCCGTGGCGAGGGCGGGCGGCAGGTTCTTCCCCGTCTCGAGGTCGCTCGCCGTATTCCTGGCCGTGTACGACCACAAGTCCCGCTTCTTCGGCGATCGCGCCTCGGGCCCCTCGGTATACCACCCCCCACGATTGGTCGTCTCCAACCCGAGCGCGATGACGGGAGTGAAAGTAACCGGACCAGGCCCCGCCTTCTTGAACAACCCAGGGGTCGCCTCGGCCGTCGACTTGACCGGGTTGAGCAGGTCCCCGAACATCGCGAGCCCATAATACTTGTCCAGGACGACGACCCAATCGGGCTCGCTCGGCCCCGGGGCCACCTTCGGCTGGGCCGGGGATTGGGCCTGCACCGTCGATGCTGTTATGCAGAGACTGATCAGGAGAGCTCGTCTCATCGCGAAACTCCGGGCGGGGATGGGGAGGTGTTCACCGCAAAGGCACGAGGACACGAAGGGGAAAACACGACATTTTTGAACGATTTGGCATTATTTTATTTGGTAAATGCGATGCAATGAATAGAAGTATTCGTTTTGGCTTCGTTGGCCTATCCCGGTTTCTCTCTTCTTTGTGCCTTTGTGGTGAACACCTCTCCTGCCCTTCCTTTAGCGCGACCCACCCGGATATCGCATGAAAGCCGCCCCGAGCACCAGGAAGGTTGCGAGGCCCGCGAGGGTGATCCGGCTTCCGTAGCGGAACGTGGGGGGATCGAAGGTGTAGACCAACCGGGATTTGCCCTCCTTCACGGCAGCCCCGCGCATCATCCGATTGGCCCGATAGACGGGTGCGTCTTTGCCGTCGATGGTCAGTCGCCACCCGGGATAGTAGACGTCGGCAAGGACGACGAAGCCCGGACGATCCAAGGTGGTTTCGAGCTCGACGCGTTGGGGGCTATAGCTGATCACGTCGACTTTCTCGTTGCCTGACGAGACACCTCGAATCAAATAGGGGGCAAGCTCACGCTGCTTGTCGCTGTCGATCCAAGCAAGCTGCAACGGGTCATAGACGGGCTTCGACGAATCGTGCCAGAGTTGATCATCCTGAAAGAGCATCTCCTCGATGGGGGCCTCGCGATCGGTGCGATCCAGGCTGGTGATCGGCTTGAGGTACCGGGCGCTGTGGACGACCCAGGCACGGGGGTAGACCTTCTTGTTCCGCCAGACCTGGAGGTCCTCGTGCTCGAGCCAGTCCTTCTGCTTGGCGGTGGAGTCGGGCCCGTCGAAGGCATTGGGACCGGGGTAGATTCGCTCGGAGTCGATTCGGAAGGTCGCGTATCCTCGATGTTCGTCGGTCCAGCCGGCCGGGAATGCCGGCGTGATGAAGTATCGAGTGTTCCAGAGGTCGAAGGCACGCCTCGGATAATACACGATCTTCACGCCGGGCCTCACGTTGAAGCGTGAGGCCAGCTCCTCATCGACCTGCCTGAGAAATCCACCGAAGAACCAGTCGAAGTCCCATAGTTCCGCGACTCCCAGTGTCCAGGTGTATTGGACCCCGTACTTGAGCCCGTATTTCGGCTGGATCGTGTCCCGCTCCCAGACGACGAAGTCCTTGACACGATCACTCGACGCTTCACTCGTCCACGACAGAGGGTTCCAGATCGGCATCCGGTGGACACGGTAAGGTCCCGGTGACGGATCCTTTCGTTCGGCCTCCCGGATGATATCCATGGCCTTCGGGGTCGCATCCATCACGTTCTGGGGGACGGTGAACACATAACGAGCGTTCGCCAACGCGAGGTCGGCGGTGGTGAGTACCAGGGCGATCGCGCCCGCGAGGGCGGGACGCCTCGAGCCTTTGAGTGCCAAGCCCAGGACGACCGCCATCACGACGGCGGCCTGGAGCAGCGATCGTTGGAGTTCGGCGAAGGATCCGGGCACGTCCAGCGGCCCGAAGCCGGACGCGAGCCTCCCCGCACTCGACTCGAACCCGGCTAGTATCGAGGAACGAAAGACGAACGACCCGACGAGGGCGAGGAGGCTGACGACGATGGCGGTCGCCGACAGGGTCGCGACCCCCTTCCGCTTGCCCTCCATCAAGCGATCCCAACCGAGACCGGCGAGGCCGGCGAGTGCGAGGATCGTGAAACTCAGCAGCTTGCTGGGGAAGCGGAACTGCCGGAATCCCGGCAAGGTCATCGCAAGGAACCAGTAGAGGCCGCCGTCGCCATCGCGGAGTTTTCCGTCCTGCCGAAGCGCGGGGTCGGTCGGGCTGTCGTGGGGTCCCAGATCTTCCAGGAACGAAGGAGCCCAGTCCTCGGGGATCCATCGCGCCCACCAGATTGGGCTCGTGAACTCGCCGAAGCTCACGAGCAGGCTGATCACCGCGATCCCGGTCAACCAGGCCCGCCAAGGTGTCCCCACGCCTTTGCCGAGGGTCCCGAACGCCAGGAGAAACACGAGACCGCCGAGATAGAGCGAGGGGACCCAAATCTTCGGGTGGCTATTCTCGGGGGGGACGGCGGCAAGCCACGAGCGATTCCCTTCGAAGTTCGTCCCGAAGAGGTTGGGCCAGACGAATTCGACGAGTCGGAGCGGCTCGAGGCTGAAGGGATAAATGTCGTGCGGCCCTCCCCCGACGGCCCGGCCGCTCTGGCCGGTAAACTCCATGACCGGCAGCAACTGGACGGCCGTCAGCGCTCCGGCGAGCGCCGCCGCGCTCGCGAGGCCGAACAGCATGGGGACGAGAGGCGACTTACGCCCGCCTTTAAACCAGCGTAGACCCAGGTATGCCCCGACCGATGTCCACGCCCCCAACACCAGCGTCGGTACCCAGGGCATCCACGGAAGCGCGACCGGCACGTTCGACCGGGGACGGAAGGAAGGCACGATGGTCGCAAGCGCCAGGGTGGCCACCGTCCAGACGGCGATGATTCCCGAGCCCGCCAAGACGATCGGCCAGGGGCTTCGGCGGACCACACGACCCTGCCGGGCTCGTTGCCAGGAGAGACCAAACGCATATCCCCCGGCGCAGACTCCCGTGATATACGCCGACTCCGGATCACCTCCGAGCGTCTGCATCGCAAGAACCGCGGCGAGCTCGAGGAGCGCGACCCTCCGGCCGAGCCGAAGCCAGCGGTCGATCGCGCGCAAGCCGAGCGGGGTCCAGGCGGCCCCAACCAGGAAGATGATGTTGCAGTATTGAAAAAGGATGGGCGCCCCGAACGCGTAGCCCAGGGCCCCGAGGGCAGACCCCGTCCAACTCGTCCCCCAGGACCTCAAGAGCGCGAGCATCCCCGCAAACGCGAGCACGACGTGCGCGACGACGTAGAGGCGGGCCCCCCATGCGTAGCTGCTGCGGAAGGCGCGGTAGATCAGCTTTCCCGGATAGAGGACGGCGGCCGTCGGATTGCCGAGGAGCGGCATCCCGCCGTTTTCTTCCACTTCCCAAAGAGGCCATCGGCCTTCGTTCCACTCTCTTTCCACCAGCTCGTAGAGGGGGTAGTAGAAGTGGGCCGCGTCGCGGTAAGCGAATTGCTTGTTGCGGAACAGGGCATCGCCGAAGCAACTGAGCAACATTGCCAGCAGACAGCCCGCGACGAGGAGCGGGAAGCCAAACCTGCGCATCGTGCCGAATCTCCAGCTCTCGGGGCGGGCTCGAGGATGATCCGAGGCGTAATTCTCGACAATGGTCCCCGAATCTCGACCCTATCTTAGCATGCGACCCCCTCCGGAAACCCGCCCCCAGGCTCGCGATGTCGCGGATCCGCATTCGTCGCCGATTTTCGAACATGAACGAGTCCACGTCTCACACTCGGCGTCGACCCGCTCACGTCCGTACCCGAAGGGGAGGATCGTGAGGATGATCCGAGTCGCGAGAGCCATCGAGGCTCGTGGCGACCGCGGTCCTCGACCGGCTTAGTTTTGGTGGGCCCTTGATTCCCGACGATATTGTGGTAAGTCTAAGAGATGCTTCGGTCCTGCCTCGGCCGGGTGGTCCGTCGTAATTCGGACCGACGCCCGGCACTCCCGCCTGCGGGACCGGCCAAGAATACCATCCCAAAATTCCGGCCGGTGTTGGTTCGGTTCCGTTGCTGGACAGGAGTCTGCCCGATGTCGCAAGCCTCTCGTCGCCATCTTCGACTGGAAACCATCGACGGGGTCACGGTCGTCAGCTTCGTGGATACCAAAATCGTCACTGAAGAAAACATTCAAGAGGTCGGTGATCAGCTCTATAGCCTCGTGGAAGACGAGGGACACAAGCAGCTCCTCCTGAACTTCGGGAACGTCCAGTATCTCTCGAGCGCCGCGCTCGGCAAGCTGATTAACCTCAAGAAGAAGGTGGGTGCGGTCAAAGGAAAGCTGAAACTCTGCTGCATCCACCCCGACCTGCTCGAGGTTTTCCGTATTACTCGTCTTGATCAGGTTTTCGAGATCTACACCGAGGAGCAGGCGGCCCTCGACAAGTTCTGAGGCCCGCCCGCGTGCCTTGTTGTCTTCCTCGATCGTCTCGTTGCGCAAGGCCCGAGCGGCCGGGACGTTCGCCGTTCTCCCTCAGGGAGGCGGCGGTCGTCCCGGCCGTTCGTCCTTCCGGCCTTTGCGACCCTTCCCGTCCCGTCCCTCTTGGCGTCGATCAAGATGAGTGATGCCGGCCTGACGCCGATGATGCAGCAGTACCGCGAGCTCAAGGCCCGCGACCCCGAGGCCCTGCTGCTCTTCCGGATGGGCGACTTCTACGAGATGTTCGGCGAGGACGCCGAGCGCGCCTCCGCCCTCCTGGGACTCGCCCTCACCGCGCGAGACAAAGGGCCGAACGCGGTACCGATGGCGGGATTCCCGCACCCGGCGCTCGAGACCTACCTTGCCAAGCTCGTCCAGGCCGGCCAGCGTGCGGCGGTCTGCGAGCAGGTCGAGGACGCGAGGCTGGCCAAGGGGCTGGTCCGCCGCGAAGTCGTCCGAGTCGTCACGCCGGGGACCTTGACTGACGAAGAGCTCCTGGACCCGAAGAGCGCAAACTACCTCACTGCCATCGTCGAAGTGGGGGGCAAGCTCGGCCTCGCCTGGGTTGAGCTCTCGACCGGGCGATTCTCTCTCACGGGCGTCTCCCGCATGGAGCTCGCCGACGAGATGGCTCGGCTCAACCCCGCCGAGGTCCTCGTCTCGGAGACCGCGCTCGACTCGCCCTGGGTCCGTGCCTTGCGGGGCCAGTCCCTCGCGGCGATCACCTCGCGGCCGTCCTGGGACTTCGTCGCCGAACAGGCCCGATCGACGCTGTTCCAGCACTTCGGCACGACCACACTCTCCGGCTTCGGCGTCGACGACAATGCTGCCGAAGTTCAAGCGGCAGGCGCCCTCATCGCCTACCTGCGCGAGACCCAGAAGACCACGATCGGCCACCTGACTCGGTTGACGCCCTATCGTCGCGGCGATGTCCTCGCGCTCGATGAGATGACTCGTCGAAGTCTCGAGCTGACGAAGACCCTCCGGGATGGAAAGCGCGACGGTTCGCTGCTTCAGGTCATCGACCGCACATGCACGCCGATGGGAGCCCGGCTGCTTTCCGACTGGCTCACCTCGCCGCTGACCAATCCCGAGCCGATCGTCGAGCGACTCGACGCGGTGGCCGAGCTCCTCCGAGATACGTCACTTCGCTCGGATCTCTGCGGCACGCTCGCCCAGGCCTACGACCTCGAGCGGCTCGCCGCGAGGGTCGGTACCGGCCGCGCAACCCCTCGCGACCTCGGGGCGTTGGCCAGGACGCTCGCGCTCCTGCCGAAGCTTCGGGCCCGTCTCACGGCCCGAGCCTCGAAGCGGCTCAACGACCTCGAATCCGCCCTCGAACTTTGCCCGGAAGTCCGCACGGCGATCGAAGCGGCCCTCGTGGACGAGCCCCCGCTTGCGCTCAAGGAGGGGGGCTTGATCCGGGAGGGATATCATCCCGACCTTGACGAGCTCCGCGAAATTGCTCGCGGCGGCAAGTCCTGGATCGCCAAGTTCCAGGCCGAGCAGATCCGCAGGACCGGGATCCC
Organism: Singulisphaera rosea; assembly: GCF_054877945.1. Taxonomy (NCBI): domain Bacteria; kingdom Pseudomonadati; phylum Planctomycetota; class Planctomycetia; order Isosphaerales; family Isosphaeraceae; genus Singulisphaera; species Singulisphaera rosea. Next base: position 71,598 of record NZ_JBTYIP020000002.1, read on the forward strand.
GAACCTCAAAGTCGGCTTCAACAAGGTCTTCGGCTACTACATCGAGATTACCCACGCGCAGGGGGCGAAGGTCCCGTCGGACTTCATCCGGAAGCAGACCGTCAAGAACGCCGAGCGGTATATCACACCCGAGCTCAAGGAATATGAGGACAAGGTCCTCCGCGCCGAGGACCGGGCGAATGATCTCGAGTACGAGCTCTTCACGAGCCTTCGCGATCGCGTGGCCGCCGAGTCACCCCGCCTGATCCAGGCAGGGGCGGTGCTCGCCCAGGTCGATGTGCTCTCGGCGCTCGCCGAACTCGCCGCGAAGCAAGGGTATTGCCGACCTGAGATCGTCGCCGACCCAGTCTTGGAGATCGAAGGGGGGCGACACCCGGTCCTCGACGTATTGATGCCCGCCGGCCACTTCGTCCCCAACGAGATCCACCTCGGGCCTGAGTCCGGGACGATCGTCGTGATCACCGGGCCAAACATGGCGGGCAAGAGCACGTACATCCGGCAGGTCGCGCTGACGGCCATCCTCGCCCAGGTGGGGAGCTTCGTCCCGGCCAAATCCGCCCGGATCGGTATCGTCGACCGCCTCTTCGCCCGCGTCGGCGCGACGGACGAGCTCGGCCGTGGTCAGAGCACGTTCATGGTCGAGATGACCGAGACGGCCAACATCCTCAACAACGCGACCCCCCGAAGTCTCGTCATCCTCGACGAAATCGGCCGGGGGACGAGCACGTTCGATGGGATCTCGCTGGCCTGGGCGATCACCGAACACCTGCACGACGCGGTTGGTTGCCGCACCCTCTTTGCGACCCACTACCACGAGCTCGTCGAGCTCGAGAAGACGAAGCCGAACCTCCGCAACGCGAACGTCGCCGTGCGCGAGAGCGAAGGTGAGATCGTCTTCCTCCACCGGATCGTGCCGGGCGGGGCCGACCAGAGCTACGGTATCCACGTCGCCCGACTCGCCGGAGTCCCCTCCCCTGTCCTGGTCCGGGCTCGGGAGATCCTCGCCTTCCTCGAGAAGCAGCACGGACCCGACCCCGGGCCGTCCGCGGGACCGATCAAGAAGGTCAAGACCGGACGAGCGCTGCAAAACAGCCTCTTTTCCGCCCTCCCCGACCCCCTGCTCGACGAGCTCCGCCAGCTCGACATCGTGGGGCTTTCACCCGAACGCGCCCTCGACGTCATCCGAAGGCTCCGCGAGCTCGCCGGATGACCAGACCACCGGGGTCATCATCCCCGGCTCGACAAAGGCTTGCGCGTTTACACGCCGACGTCTTTTCACTACGATTGGGGTATGCCTGAACACGCACACCCTATCTTGATCGGCTGCAGTGGCTGGAGCTACCCCGACTGGGAAGGCCCGTTTTATCGGGTCGGGATGCCCGCTGTCGAATACCTCGAGTGGTACGCCGACCGCTTCCCAATCGTCGAGGTCGATAGCTCCTTCTACCGGATTCCGCCGCCGAACATGGTCCGAGGTTGGCGTGATCGGACTCCCGACGAATTCCGATTCGCCCCGAAGGTGCCGAAGGTCATCACCCACGAGAAGCAACTCGTCGACTGCGAGGCCGAGGTCGAGCGCTTCGTCGCCTCGCTCGAGCCGCTCGGCAAGAAGCTTTACTGCGCGCTCCTCCAGATGGGCTATTTCAACCGACGCGTCTTCGGCTCGCTCGAAGACTTCCTGCCGGTGCTCGATCGGTTTCTAACGGCCTGGCCGATCCGACAGGTCCCCCTGGCCGTCGAGGTGCGAAACCCTCGCTGGATTGGGCCCGAGCTGGCCGTTGTGCTTCGCAAGCACGGTGCCGCGCTCACCCTGACGGAGCAGACGTGGATGCCAAAGCCGACCGAGGTCGCCGATCGCATCGATCCCGTCACCGGCCCGTTCTCGTTCGTGCGGCTGATCGGTGACCGCGAGAGCATGGAGAAGATCGCAACGACCTGGGACAAGGTCATCGTGGACAAGTCAGCCGAGCTCGACGAATCGGCCCGACTGATCGAGGCGCTGGCGACTCGAGTCCCCGTGGCCGTCTTCACGAACAACCACTACGCAGGCTACGCGCCCGCCACCGCCCGCGACCTTCGCTCCCGTCTCGGTCTCGCCGACCCCACCCCTCCCGTCCGGCCCAGAACGACTCTCTTCGATTAGCACCTCGCGAGACTCGGCGTTTTCTTCAAGGCGGGGAGGATTCACCTCGAAGGCACATAGGACACTAAGAATAACAAGAAAGGAATTGTTAGATTTATTTGATTTCCCTTTGTGCCTTCGTGGTGAATCCTCCCCCGTCTACTCTTCCAATGCAGTAGGACCCTCGCGTCCTTCGGAATTCTCGAAAAAGGCGGAACATCGGCACCGTCATGGGACACTACACCTTCGAGTCGGCAAGTTCGTCGAGAGGGCCGGTGCCGTGGCGATTGACCAGCATGTCGCTGTCCTGAAGGGACTCCGCACGCTTCTCGGCCTGGGGAGTGTGGCGGGGCTAACCGATGGGCAATTGCTCGATCGGTTCCTGAACCGTCGCGGAGAGGTCTCTGAACTCGCCTTCACCGCCCTGGTCGAGCGCCATGGTCCGATGGTCCTGCGGGTCTGCCGTCAGGTCTTGATCGAGCCACATGACGTCGAGGATGCCTTCCAGGCCACATTCCTCGTCCTCGTGAAGAAGGCGAAGAGCATCCGGCGGTCGGAATCGGCCGGCAGTTGGCTCCACGGCGTTGCCCTCCGGGTGGCGTCTCGAGCTCGGGCCTCGGCGATTCGACGCCGGAGGCACGAGCGGGACGGGGCCTCCCCGGCCTCGACCCCAGTCCTCGAAGAACACGACGATTCTGACTCGGTCCTCCATCAAGAGGTCGCACGGCTGCCGGAGAAATACCGGACGCCGGTCGTCCTCTGCTACCTCGAAGGGCGCACCTACGACGAGGCCGCCGCCCAACTACGTTGTCCCGTCGGCACGGTGAAGAGTCGCCTCGCCCGGGCCCGCGAGCGTCTCCAGCGCCGGTTGTTGCAACGCGGCCTGGCCCCTGCGCTGTCGCTCGCGGCTTCGGAATTGTCGTCCCGGGCGCATGCGACCTTCATTCATCCCCAGCTCCTCGAAACCACCGTCCGGGCCGCGACTGCGTTCGCGGCAAGGACTGACTTGACGACCGGCGCGTTGTCCGCAGCCGCCGTCACCCTCACCGAAGGAGTCCTTCGCACCATGCTCCTGGCCAAGTGGAAATCGGTCGCCGTCGTTTCGATCGCGACCATCGGCATCGGATCGGCCGTCCATGCCCAATTCGGTGGTGATGCCCTGCCATCCAAAGAGGTCGGAGAGTCTTCGAAGCCGGCGAGGCTCGCCACCGCCGGAGAGTCGTCCCCCCAGGAAGCCGACCGCCTCAAAGGCCTTGAATCCAAGCTCGACCGGATTTTGAGGGCCCTGGAAGGGACGACGAAGGCCACGGATGTCCGGGCCGCCTCCCGTGAGGCAAAACGAAACCAGGAACGGAGCAGCTCGGCCGCTTTACCGGCGACGGCTGCCGTGGGCCGATCACACCCAGACCCGGCGACGGCTGCTCCGGCACTGGGATCGGATCGTCTGTCGCTGATCGAGGGGCGACTCGCCCGGGTCGAACAGAGACTCGACGCGCTCGAGAAAGGACTCTCTCGCGCCTCGTCTGATCCGTTCAAGGTCCAGGACGCGACGAGCGCACGTGCCCAGGCGCTCTACGATCATGTGCTTAACGGGAGCGTTGCGCCTTCGGCTGACCCGGACAACGCCTCCGAGGACGGCTTCAAGAGCGGAGAGACCGTCGTCCCGGAGGGTGATCGACTCGGCCCGGACCCACGGACCCGGCAGGATACCCTCCCGGCTCGGGGGGGACCGAACTCGCTGGCCGACCCTCAGGTCGCAAGGCCACTCGGTGAAGTGGAACCCCCTTCGAACGACGTACGCCCTCCACGCTGAGATCCCAAGGCTCGTAACGAAGTCCCATCGAAGCAAAAATCTTCAGATGCGACCGACGTGTTCAATTTTCAACCGGTTCCTTGAGTCTTTGCACTTGACTTAGAGGGTGCCGACAAGGACTCGAAGATTTCTCGGACCGTTGACGCCGGAGAAACGGGAAGGAGATCGCGGACGACTTCTCCCCGACAACGGATTACGGGCCCGAAGGACCAGGCGTCCCCGGGCTCGTTCTGCGTTCTTCGCCGATTATTTCGGCGCCCCGGCGCCCGCATTGGGCTCCTTCTCTTCCGCGATGGCGGACATGCCGAATAGGTTCGCGAGCTTCGCGCCCCCACGGAATAGCCGCTGGAGGGCTGGGGTCGAGAGGCGGTCGATCTGGCTGTACCAGGTCGTGACCATGCTCGTGAACTCGAGCATTTTCTCGAGCTGTTCCCGGGTATAAACCTCGGCGTCTCCGCCCGCCTTGGCTTCGCGCACGCAATGCTCGAGCAGCGCGATCGTCGGGTCCATCTCCCGGCGCTTGCGTTCGGCCATGATGACCCGGAAGGTTTCCATCACATCCTTGAGCGCTTCGAATCGATCCCGACGGTCGCCGATGATGTGGACTCGACGGACGACGCCCCAGGTGATGAGCTCGCGGAGACTCGTCGAGACATTGGATCGGCTCACGTCCAGGAGCCGGCTAATCTCCTCGGCGTCGAGCGCTTCGGGCGAGGCGAAGAGGAGCGCGTGGACCTGGGCCATCGTCCGGTTGATCCCCCAGGCCTGCCCCATCTCGCCCCAGTGGAGCACGAACTTCTGCGCAGCGGGAGTGAGTGTCACGGGAATTTCCGGAATGTCTGGCCGAACAGTTTCTACAGAAAGGATACTCCAGTTTTGCGAGCGAATTCAAGGCACGAGACGAGTCGCGGAATCGCCGATCCGGTTGAATTTCCCGACGAACGGCCGGCTCTGCTCGTTTTTTCAATTTGACCTGTTCGGGCCTCGGTAATTGGGTTAAAGGTAGGTTGCCCCGACCGGTAAATCGCAGCTCAGGGATGAGACGCACCGATGTCTAGGAGGGATTCCGCGTCGTCGCTCCGCGCCCCCTTCCCTCCTCGATCGGTCTCGGATTTCGTTCCCAGATTGGGGCTCCTTCCCGCCGATAACAGTGAAGACTCGAGACCGTTCCAACATGGTGTATGGGCGATAACCTCGTGAGGGGTCGTCTGTACCGCTGTGTTCGCCATCCTCAAGGACGTGGGGGTGAACTGCCGTGAAGATCAACGCTGCCGCGATACAGATGTCGTCCGAAGTCCTCGACGTGGCGGCCAACATCGGCCGGGCTGACGCGCTGTTGCATCACGCGCGGAGTCGAGGCGCCGAATTGGCGGTGCTGCCCGAATTGTTCAATACGGGTTATGCGCTCTGCCCCGATTACGCCCCGTACGCCGAGGGGATCGAGGGGCCGACGCTCGAACATCTCCGCATACGTAGCCGACAGTGGAAGATGGGGATTGCCGCCGGCTTCGTCGAGCGCGAAGGGCGACACCTTTATGATTCCGTAGCCTTCGTCCAGCCTGACGGGCAGACCCATATCTACCGGAAGCGCAACCTCGTCTTCTGGGAACGTTTTCGCTTCAAGCCGGGCCAGAAGCCCTTGGTGGTCACGACCCCTTGGGGGCGGATCGGCTTCGCCGTCTGCGCCGACATGATCTACCGCAAAGTCTGGCACGATTATCGGGACCGGATCGACCTGGCGATCGTCTGCGCAGCGTGGCCCGACTTTGCGTGCCGACACACCGGGCGGAAGCACTGGTTGTTCGGCCACGTCGGCCCGATGTCGGCCGAGATCCCGGGTAAGGTGGCCGTGGATCTCGACATCCCGGTGATCTTCGCGAATCAATGCGGCACGACCCAGACGACGATCCCGGTCCTCAACACCCGGATCGCCGACCGGTTCGCCGGCATGAGCAGCCTCTGCGACGGGCTCCACGGCGTGGCCGCCCGCGCGGGGGTCGAGGAGGAAGTCCTGATCTCATCACTGACGGTCCATTCTCAGAGAGGATCGAAACCATGCCGTTCTACGTCCCGCTCGGCCTTCGCGGCATCTGCTTTCAGATCGGCACGCTCCTGATCACGGTTTTCGGGGGAGTCGTCTATTGGCGGGCCAGCCGTCGCCGATCTCTCGTCGCGCTTCCCCTCACGCTCGCCTTTGACTTGCCGGACCTCGAGCCCATACCATTCTCCGACTGACGCTCGCCCGAGATCTGGGTGATTCGACTTCCCCGCGGGACGCGGGACGGACCACTTCGACGTGGTGGACGGGCTGTCGCGGAGCGACGGCCCTTCAACTTTTGGCGCAGACAGGGCGGGGTGGAATTGCGATTCTCCCGCCGTTGTCGAATTGAACGAGCCCCTCGGGAACCCCCGGGGCGTTCGCTTGCCCTGGCGGACCAGGCGTCTCGGCGACAGATTCCGATGAGAATGGACCTGGGCAGAGGGATCGACGATGTGCGGAATCGCCGGAGCCTTGGATTTAACCGGTCAGCGCGAGTTTCCCGTCCGGCGGCTCCTGGCCATGACCGGCGCCATCGCGCACCGGGGCCCTGACGACGAGCAGTTCCACGCCGAACCGGGGGTCGTCCTCGGAGCCCGCCGCCTCTCGATCGTCGACCTCGCCGGTGGTCGGCAGCCGATCCCGAATGAACGCGGTGATATCTGGGTCGCCTTCAACGGCGAACTCTTCGAATATCCCGAGCTCCGGCAAGAGCTCCTCTCTCGGGGTCATTCCCTTTCGACACGTTGCGACACCGAGGCCTGGGTCCACCTCTACGAGGACCTCGGCGAAGGGATGTTCGAGAAGGCGCGGGGGCAATTCGCTGTCTCGCTCTGGGACCGCGCGAACCGGACCCTGATCCTGGGACGGGACCGCGTCGGCATCTGCCCCCTCTACTACGCCGAGCGCGACGGCTGGCTCCTCTGGGGCTCTGAAGTCAAGGCGCTCCTCTCCTCCGGCCTGGTCGACGCGAAGCCGGATCCCAAGGGGATCGACCACCTCTTCTCGTTCTTCTGCTCGGGGACGACGCGGACCCATTTCGAGGGCGTCAAGTCGCTCGCTCCCGGCCATTACCTGCGGATCCGAGACGGTCGGATCGAGGTCCGGAAATACTGGGACCTCGACTTCCCCGACGCGGGTCACGAACGTCGGATGGACGACCCTCGCCCCCTCGTCGACGAGTTCGAAGCCTTGCTCCGCCAGTCGGTCGAGCGTCGGCTGCGCGGGGACGTCCCCGTCGTGAGTTACATCAGCGGCGGCCTCGACTCGACCGTCGTGCTCGGCCTGAGCAGCCGCCAACGTGGGCAAGCGGTCCCGTCGTTCACCATCGGCCTCGACAAGGCGGGCCCCGACGAGCGAAGCCAGGCCACCGAGGCCGCCGAGGTCCTCGGCTCGAAGCTCACGATGGTCACGATGGACAAGGGCCGGATCGCCTCGGCCTTCCCCGAGCTGACGATCGCCGCCGAAGGCCCGATCATGGACACCTCGTGCGCCGCGCTCATGCGACTGGCCGAGGTGGTCCACGAGCAAGGCTACAAGGTCGCACTGACCGGAGAGGGGGCCGACGAGGCGCTCGCGGGCTATGTCTGGTTCAAGTCGCAGAAGATCCGCGAGTCGATCGCCAGGCTCCCGATGGGAGTCCCCCTCCTCCGAGGGACGCGCCGGTTTTTGCTCGCCGCGATCGGCGGAGGCTCCGCGCATCGACCCCCGGAGCTCGCCATCGGCGGCGTCCGGACCGCCCAGCAAGATATGTACGAGCTCATCGGCCAGGCCCGCTCGTCCCTCTATACCGACGGGATGTGGAATCGGCTCGCGGGCCACGACCCCTACGCCGACCTCAACATCACCAACGACCGGATCAAGGACTGGCATCCCCTGAATCAGTCGTTGTATGTCGGCTACAAGGTCATGCTCGCCGGCCTCCTCATGATCTCCAAGGGGGACCGGATCGCGATGCACTCGTCGGTCGAGACGCGTTACCCGTTCCTCGACGACGACGTGATCCAGTTCTGCTCGCAAATCTCGCCCGACTACAAGCTCCACGGCCGCACCGAGAAGTGGATCCTCCGACAAGTCGCCGCGAAGACCCTACCGACGCAGATCGCCAACCGTCCCAAGACGATGTTCCGTGCAAGCCTCTCGAAGACCTTTCTGGGACCCGACCGCCCGCACTGGGTCGACCAACTCCTCAGCCCCGAGTCGCTCCAGGCGAGCGGCTACTTCGACGCCAAGGCGGTCGCCCGCGAGCGGGCCTTCCAGAATATTTTACCTCGAATCACCGCGCGTCGATTCGTCATGGATGTGGGCCTGACCTGCGTCGTGACCAGCCAGCTCTGGCACCACCTGTTCTGCGGTGGCGGCCTTTGTGACCTCCCGACGTGGACCCCGCCCGTGATCGACTCCGAACGGGTTTCCGAAATGGCCTCGTCGAACAGTCGATAACCTCGCCGTGGTGAGGCACTACTTCGAGTGGTTCCCCGGACCGCCCTCACGAACGTGGTGTTCGGGGAAATCGGCAACATATCGCCTCAATAGGGCTTCGGTGTCGTTGTCCACCACGTAAATCTTGCCTCGGATCGACTTCGACTCTCCTGGGGCGAGCCCTCCGATACGAAAGTCGGAGTGGAGACAGACGATGATCCCCTGAAAAAGCTCCTGATACGGCTCCCAAGCCGTGGCCAGGAGCTTTTTGCCGTCGGAAGAGACGCACCCGATGAGGCCGTTTGAGGGGACGATCGTACTCAGAGGCCGAGGGTTGACGTCGTTCCGATCGACGTGCGCCGGGCAGTAGACCTGGCCCGGGGTGTACCGAGCCTGCGTCGACCAGGGTCGCGTGGGAAGCTCCGCCCGCCGGCCGTCGACGAATACGAAGCATTGCGGAAGGTACAGCTCGGAGGACCGCTCGGACTTCGTTCCCGTGAATCCGTCGACCCGAATACAGGGCTGGGCCCAATGGGCCTCCGAGTTCTTCTTCGTCGGGTTCCTGGCGACAACCTGAAAATCGACGACGTCCCGCGCTGCCCGAATGTCGTGATCGACGACGACCCCGTCGTCGAGCGTGCTCCGGAGCCGGATCCTCTGGCCGTCGGGACTGGCCTCGACCAACTCGGTCGAGTGGGGGATTACCGTCTCTTTCCAGTCGCGATCGGTCGATCCCGGCCGGCAAAAGGCCTCGATGTACCAGACCTGCACGGTGCCCCCCGGGATCTGGGGGCCCTGGATCTTCAGCATATTCTTCGACCAAGCGAGGCCCAGCGTGGGATCATCGGCCGAAGCGGATGAATGCATCGTCGCGAGAACGAATGACATTACCACGATCGTGCGCAAAGGCCTAAGCATGCGACACCTCCGAGATCGACAGGGAAGCGGATGGGAGTGCCTCTTCCTGAGTCTCTATTGGAACGCGCCTTCGGCCGGCCGCAAGGGCCTTGGTCAAGTTGACGTTTAGTTTGTGTTAATGCAATTATGATCGGATGACAGGATATCACGAGCTTTTTCGTCCCGCATGCGTGGTTCGTCGCCGACAGTTGGAACGACATTCCCCGCGACCGGACGCGTCACATGAAAGTGAAAGCTGCCGCACCAACACAATCAAGTCCCCTCCCAGCAACCAAGTTTAGTCGGCGCATTTTCCCTTGCCTCATCAGGAATGCAACGTGCCGGCCTCGTTCTCATATTCGAGTGACGATCGTAACTCGAAGGGAATAAATGGGTTGCGATTTTTCGAACTGGCTTGTTCGTGCGAGGCTTTCATCCCTTTTGCCGATTCGAGACGTGATCTATTGATTAATGCGATCACGGGGTCTTATCCTGGGCAAGCTGCGTTAACAATTTCGGAGACGGTCAATTGTCAGCGGAATAAACATCGTTGGTTGCTCTTGGAATAATCATCGTTTGTTGCTCCGCTACGATTCATTATCACGGAAATCACACCTTGAGCCATCCCACTCTCCATCGTCGTCGCCGATCATCAATCATTGGTCGACTCCGCCCAGCCTGTCGACCGAGTCTCGTTGAGCTCGAACGACGGCTCAATCTCTCGAGCGTGATCTCGATCAGCGACGCCAGCGTCGCAGAGGGGGATTCCGGCTCCACACTGATGAACTTCACGGTCACGCGCACCGGCGACCTCGGACCACTTGTCGAGGTCGCCTACGAGACGTCGGACGGGACCGCAAAGTCCGGTACCGACTACAACCCGACGTCCGGGACGGTGATCATTCCCGCGGGCTCGGCGACCGCGACGATCTCGGTGCCGGTCCTCGGGAACCAGTTTTTGCAGAGCGATCGGACGTTCACGGTTAACTTGACCTCGGTCGTGGGCGTGACCCCTGCGACGTTCTCCGACAAGGTCGACTTCGCGACGAGCAATCTCCCCCTGAGTGTCGCGATCGGAGACCTGAACGGCGACGGCAAGCCCGACCTCGCCGTCGCGACCACGGTCTACGACCGAGTTTCGGTGCTGATGAACACCACGGCGCCGGGTGCGACGACACCGACCTTTGCCCCGAAGGTCGACTTCGCCGCGGGCTCGGGCCAAAATGCGTTCTCCGTCGCCATCGAAGACTTGAACGGGGACGGCAAGCCGGATCTCGCCGTGGCCAACGATCGGGCCGGCACCGCGGCGGTGTTGCTGAACACCACCACTCCGGGCTCGATGACGCCGACCTTCACCCCCTATACCGAATTTGCGACCGGGGCGGGTCCGACCGCGGTGGTGATCGGCGACCTCAACGCGGACGGCAAGCCCGACCTTGTCGTGGCCAACGTCGGCTCCACCCGGGTTTCCGTGCTGCTGAATACCACGGCAACCGGCTCATTGACGCCGACCTTCGCCCCCAAGATCGACTTCTCAATGGGGGGTGCTCCCTACTCGGTCGCGATCGGTGACTTGAACGGTGACGGCAAGCCCGACCTCGCCGTGGCGATGCCCAATAACGATTACGTCTCGATCCTTTTGAATACCATGGATCCGGGAGCGACCACGCCCACCTTTGCCCCCAGGATCGACCTCGCCAGCCCCGCCCAGGCCGGTCCCGACTCCGTCGCGATCGGCGACCTGAACGCGGACGGTAGGCCGGACCTTGTCATCGCCAACGTCACCGCCGGTACCGTGTCGGTTTTGTTGAACACCACGTCCGACGAAGGGTCGACGCCGACGTTCGCGCCGAAAGTCGACTACGTGACGGGTTCTCATCCAACGTCGGTCGTCATCAGCGACCTGGATGGTGACGGTAAGCCCGACTTGTCCCTCGTCAACGGCAACGATCACTCCGTGTCGATCTTCCAGAACCTGATGACTCTCGGTGCGACGTCGCCGAGCTTCGGTGCCAAGGTCGACTTCCAAACCGGATCGACTCCTCAATCGTTGGCCGTTGGCGACTTGAACGACGACGGCCTGCCCGATTTCGCCGTGGCGAGTTTTTATTCCAACGCGGCCCAAGTGCTTCTTCAAAACCCGGCCCCTATCGCGACAATCTCCGGCGCCTCGGCGACGGGGACGATCTTGGACGACGACGCTCCGGCTTATTTCTCGATTGTCTCGCCCGATGGCCAATCGGCGCCGGTCAACTCGGCTTTCGACACCACTTTCAAGGTCTCCATGATCAACTCCGCGGGCCACCCAATTCAGGGGGCCTCCGTCACCTTCACCGCACCCTCCTCAGGGGCTTCCGGAACGTTCGCGGGCGGAGTTGCCAGCGTCACAGTCCTCACCGACGTCGACGGGGTCGCCACGGCCTCGGCCTTCACGGCGAACGATGTCGCCGGGAGCTATAAGCTCACGGTCACGTGCCCTGAGGCCCAAACGCCCGTCATCTTCAGCTTGACCAACACCAAATTCAGCCCGGTCTTTAGCGGCCTCAACCCCGCCGGCATCGTTTATGGGACGGCCACGACGACGTTGAGTGGACACCTCGCCGCCGGAACGAACATCCCGGCGGGTAGCACGGTGACGGTAACGATCGACTCGGTGCAGGCAAACGCCAGCATCGATGCCGACGGCGCTTTTCAGGTTGAGTTCGACACGTCGAAGATCCCCTATTCGGCGACTCCGTACTCGGTGACCTACGCGTTCGGAGAGACTGTGGCATACAAAGCGGCGAGCGATTCGAGCACGACAGTGACGGTAGAGTCTCGCCCGCTTGTGATCTACGCGAACCCGAGGGTCAAGACCTACGGGGACGCGGTAACCTTCTCGGGCACGGAGTTCCTCGCGGCGGGGCTCGTCAACTCGGATGTTATCAACAGTGTGAAGCTCATCAGCGCGGGTACCTCGGCCACGGCGGACGTGAGCTCGACTGGGACCGTCGCCGGGCCGCCCTATGTGATCGTTATCTCGGATGCCGAGGGGACGGGCCTGAGCAACTATACGATCAGCTATGTGAGCAGTGGTTTGACGGTCCTTCCGATGCATATCCGCGGGGTCTTCACGGCGAGTGCGAAGTCATACGACGGGACGACCGATGCGACCGTGCTGACGGAGTCGACGGAAGGTGATCGGGGCGGGGTGTCTCTGGTGGGTGGTACGGCGAACTTCGGTGACGCGGGTGTCGGCACGGGGAAGGTCGTGGCTTTGTTGGGTGCGACGCTGAGCGGAGCGAACGCGGCCGACTACATCCTCGACTCGGTTTCTCCCGCGAGGGCGGATATCTGGGCGGCCTCGAGCACCGTACAACTCACGGGCACTTCGACGGACAGCACGTACGGCCAGGCGGTCACCTTCGTCGCCAACGTCGATGGCGGGGGATCGGGGACGGTGACCTTCCTCGACGGCGACTCGCCGCTTGGGACGGTCCCGGTCTCAGGATCGACCCCGACGATGTTCTCCACTGCGGATCTAGCTGTCGGGGAGCACTTCATCGTCGCGAGTTACAGCGGCGACGCCAACCACGCGGCGAGCCGCAGCGCGACGTTCTCCGAGATCGTGAACCAGGCCACTACGACGACCACCCTGACGACCTCCGATTCTCCCGGCGGCCGCGGTCGGACGATGACCCTGGTCGCGTCCGTGACTGGCGGGGCCACCGGTGTTGTGATCTTCTCGGACGGCAACAGTATCCTCGGTACGGGAGTGATCTCCGGATCGACGGCTACCCTGCTGATGCGAAAGCCGCGGATGGCGGGAGGGCATAGTCTTGTGGCGAGCTATGGTGGTGATACCAACCACCTTGGCAGCGTGAGCACTCCCTTGCGGACTTCGATCACATCGTTCACCCGTCGTCTCCGCCCCGCGTTGGGCTTGATGCATCACGGGTTTCTGGGGAGCCGGATTTCGCACGTCGTTGCCCGGCCTGTCCATCGGCTCACGCTGGATCGGCACGTCCGCTAACGAGGCCGAGATAGCCCGCCCAAGGATTTCCAAGGATAAACCCAGGGCGGGACCGATCTCAACGGTCCTGCCTTTCCCTGCTCTTGTCAGACCCGCCTGCACCACGTCGGATGTCCCGGTTCGTGGACTTTCGTGCTCCTGCTCGAGAGGCCGAGTTCGACGGTCAAGCTCTCTGCTCGTCGGGCAGCCGCGGCGGGCGTCACGCCAATACATACTAATTTGACTCGTGGGCGATCGACGCATCGAATTCATCTAGGCCCGCGGTCAAGTCATTCATCTCGGCCCGTAACTCCTCTGGAGTTGCTCCGGCATCCAGACAGTTTAGGGCCTCTTGATAGTACATTGGGTACAGGATGCGTCGCGACTCGCGACGATTCATCTCCGGACCCAAGCCTTCGATCGCCTCGCGGCAACCACGCACTCGTGGCCGCTCAGACTCGGGGAATAGGTGGTCGAAGCCGGTCGTGGGAACAGTCTCGACGCTGGTGGGGCGATTGCCGAAAACGCGATTGATGGGTTCCCTACCGAGGTCCTGCCGGGTAGATTCGAAGGGATCATGAAATGGGCGATCCTCGGCCGCCAACAGCCGCCGTTGTCGCCTTTTCCCAGTTCCTTGACACAGGAATAGTACCTTGGGTTCCTTCCCCCCCCCCGCCGTACTTCGAACCTCGCATCTCGTGCGCAATCGCCAGACGTTTTGCCCGACGGTTCACGATCTCGAACGGCGCGTCAACCTCTCGAGTGTGGTCTCGATCAGCGATGCGCGTGTCGTGGAGGGAGATTCTGGCACGACCTATCTGGACTTCACGGTGACTCGGACGGGCGACCTGGACTCGTTGGTCAATGTTTCCTACGAGTTTTTGGACGGGAGACAGTATACGGAAGACTACGGCTTTAACCTCAGTCAGGTGGTGTTTCCGTTGGGTTCGGCGACCACGACCATGTCGCTGCCAATCAACACTAACCGACTGATTGACGGCGACCGGACAATCACGGTAAAGCTACGACCATGGCTAGACATCGATCCATTCACATTTTTACATTCCAGTCATTTCGAAAGCAATCCGCTGCCCGATGCTATCGCCGCTGGGGATTTGAACGGCGACGGGAAGCCTGACTTGGTTTCGGGAAGTTCGGACTCGGATATCCTCACCGTGCTGACGAACACCACGGTCGCGGGCGGGACGACGCCCGCGTTCGCCCCCAAAGAGGATTTTGTCGCGAGTTCCGGGAGAGGTGTCACCTCGGTGGTGATCGCCGACATGAACGGCGACGGAAGGCTCGACCTTGTTGCGACCAACCAGTCGGCCGGTACCGTCTCGGTTTTAGTGAATACCTCGGCTGCCGGAGCAACCACTCCAACGTTTGCCCCCTATTTTGAGTTCACAGCCGGGGCAAGCGTGGAGTCGGCGGCGGTCGGCGACCTGGACGCCGACGGTTTGCCAGACATCGCCTTGACGAATGCGATTTCGGGTCAAGTCTCGGTGCTCCGGAATATCACGACTCAAGGGGCAACCGTACCTGAATTCGCGGCCAAGTTCGACATCGCCATCCCTGGTCGCCCGAGGTCCATCGCGATCGGCGACCTGAATGGCGACGATCTCCCCGACCTGGCCGTGACGATACCCGATTCTGATGTCGTTTCGTTGCTGATGAATACGACGATACAAGGGAACATACTTAGTTTTGCTCCCGGAACCGACCTCACCTTTCCCAAGGATACCGGGCCCTACGCGGTCGCGATCGGTGATCTGAATTCGGACGGCAAGCCCGACCTGGCGATTGCTAACTCTACCGACTGGTCGGCGAATGTGCTGTTGAATACCACGATTGCAGGAGCGTCGAAGCCGTCCTTCACCCGCGAGACGACCCTCAACGGCACGTCGTTTCCATCTTCGATTGAGATCCAAGACATTAATGGCGATGGGATGCCCGACCTGACAATTGTGGGTAGGGATGACCTCTACGTCGAGGTCATCCAAAACTCGACGACGCCAGGATCGACCAAGGCGATTTTTAGCACACCCCAGTACTATGACGTTACATACAGGCCTAGCGCGGTGGCGGTCGCCGATCTGAACGTCGACGGGTGGCCGGATCTTGCGCTCGCGGAGACATCTGCCGGCAAGTTGGGGGTGTCGTTGCAACCCCCGAATTCGAAGTCATCGATCGATAGGGCGATCGCGACGGGGACCATCATCGACGACGACAGACCGGTTTCACTCGCCGCCGCGTCGGGCGATGACCAATCGGTACTCTACGGCTCGAAGTATACCTCCGAGTTGACGGTCCTCGCCACCAATGCGGCAGGCCAGCCTGTCCAAAGGGCAATCGTTACATTTAATGTCCCTTCCACAGGCGCGTCGGGGATGTTTGCCGATGGTTCCTCGACCGTATCGGTGATGACCGATTCCGACGGCCGGGCCGTTGCTCCCGAGCTCATTGCTAACGCTGTTGCGGGAAGTTACGAGGTCACCGCCACCGTGGCTGGGTTGGACGTCTCTGCTCGGTTTCACTTGACCAATCTCAAGCTCAACCCCGGTTTCAGCGGCCTTGACTCGGCCGAAATCCTCTACGGTACGTCCTCGACGACCTTAAAGGGGCATCTCGCTGCGGGAACGAAGATCCCAGCGAGCGGAACCGTGATCGTCACGATCAACGGGAAGTCTTCCTCCGGCAAGGTTGATGAGCACGGTGATTTTCGGGTCGAGTTTGACTCGTCGAGTATTCCGCACTCGGCGACACCATACCCGGTGACGTACACGTTTACAGGATTCCCGCTCTACAACGTGGTGAGCGACGCGAGCACGACGTTGACAGTAGGATCCCGGTCACTCGTGATCTACGCGGCCCCTAGGGTTAAGACCTACGGCGAGTCGCTGAAGTTCCTGGGAACGGAGTTCTTCGCGACAGGGCTCGTGAATTCGGACGTCGTGACCAGGGTGGCGTTGGTGAGCCCGGGAACTGCGGCAACCGCAAGCGTCACTTCGATCAGAGGTACGACTGGCGAGTCATACGCCATCATCGCTTCGGGCGCCCAGGGCAAGGGCTTGAGCAATTATTCGATCCGCTACGTGAACAGCGATCTCACGGTCTCGCCTTTACACATCCGAGGAACGTTCACGGCGAACGACAAGTCGTATGACGGTACGACTGTCGCGAGCGTGCTGACACAGTCGCTCGAGGGAAGCCTGGGTGGAGTCAAGCTGGTCGGGGGGACGGCGAGCTTCGTCGACGCGGGTGCGGGTGCGGGGAAGACCGTGACATTGATCGGAGCAAGTCTGAGCGGGTTGAACGCCGCCGACTATATTCTCGACTTCGTCGCAACGGCTCGGGCTAACATTTTAGCCGTTCCGAGCACGATCCAACTCACCTCAACAGGACCGATCGGCCTGCGTGGCCGAGAGAGTTTGCTGGTTGCCAACGTGATGAACGGGGCAGTCGGATCCGTGACATTTTACGAGGGGACGAAGATCCTTGGAACCGGAGCGATCTCCGGGACGACGGCGACGCTCCTCGTCCGCAAGCCCCGGATCCCGGGCCGAGGCGGTTTCACGGCCAGCTATGAGGGCGATGCCAACCACCTCGCGAGCGTGAGCAACGCCGTGCCGATTCGGCCCCGTCTGATCGGACGTCGTCACTGGCCCGCAACCCCTATGGTGCACGCCAGGCCCTTCGGTTACCGACAGTTTGCGTCGAATGACCTCGCCGTCTCATCCCCTAGGCGATTTCCCCTCGAGCTCGGACACTTTCGACGATGATGGAGGCGTTGGGCTTCGAACCGAGGGCTCGACGCGGAAATGGGCTGGACTCCCTCGAATGAATAAGGACTCGGCGAGTAAGACCAAGGTGGTTGCCTTCCTCTGATGGGGCTCGATATGGTGGAGGTCCACGGGCCGGGTCTGGTCCGTTTCGTTGTCGACACAATTTCCCTATGGCTTGGCGTCGAGACCGACGCCTGCCCGGGTATTGACGCCAGAAGCCGCCCCGCACCGAGGAAGAGGGACCTATGGTCGACCGTCCTAAAGGCTCGGACCGTCCTGGCCATCGTGGCGCTTTGCTTTGGTCGCAGCTCGGGACCACCGTTCTGATCCTCGGGCTGGCCCAGGTCCGGGTCTTTGCCGCCGATGTGGTTGATTTCAACCGCGACATCCGCCCGATCCTCTCGGGGAAGTGCTTCACGTGCCACGGCCCCGATCAGCCCAGGCGCAAGGCGGGGCTGCGACTCGATACCTCCGAGGGAACGTTTCAACCCGCGAAATCGGGCAACCGGGCCGTCGTCCCGGGGAAGCTCGACGAGAGCGAGATCTTCCGGAGGATCACCTCGGACGACGATGACGAACGGATGCCCCCGACCAAGGATGGGAAGCCCCTCACTTCGCAGGAGGTCGGTCTCTTCAAGGCCTGGATCACTCAAGGCGCTCCTTACGGGAAGCACTGGGCCTTCGTTCCTCCCGTGAAGCCGGAGGCCCCTCGGGCGGGGGACGGGACCTGGCGACGGAATGGGATCGACGACTTCATCCTCGACCGACTCGAGAAGGAAGGGTTGCATCCGTCGTCCGAGGCCGACAAGGTCACCCTGCTCCGGAGGCTGAGCCTCGACCTGATCGGGTTGCCGCCGGGCATCGCGGAGATTGATCGGTTCGTCTCGAATCAGGCCAGCGACGCCTACGAGACCGAGGTGGAACGGCTCCTCGCTTCGCCGCATTACGGCGAGCGTTGGGCACGAGTCTGGCTCGACGCCGCGCGTTATGCCGACTCGGACGGATACGAGAAGGACAAGTCGCGACAGGTCTGGTTCTATCGAGACTGGGTCATCAACGCGATCAATCGTGACCTTCCCTACGACCGGTTCATCGTCGAGCAGATCGCGGGCGACTTACTCCCCTCGGCCACACAAGATCAGGTCGTGGCGACCGGATTCTTGCGCAATTCGATGATCAATGAAGAAGGGGGCGTCGATCCCGAACAGTTCCGGATGGAGGCCATGTTCGACCGCATGGACGCGATCGGCAAGGGGATCCTCGGGTTGACGATTCAGTGCGCCCAGTGCCATAGCCACAAATTCGACCCGCTCACCCAGGACGAGTATTACGGGCTCTTCGCCTTCCTGAACAACACGCACGAGTCGGACATTGCGGTTTACTCGCCAACCGAGCAGGCGGAGCGCTCCGGGCTCCGTCGACAGATGGGTGAAATTGAAGCGGACCTGAAGCGCCGATACCCGGACTGGGCCGCACGGATGGCGGCCTGGGAGGAAAAGGCGAAAAATGACCAGCCGGAGTGGGTTGTGGTCCATCCCTCCGTCGAGGCGATTTCCAATGACGGACAGCGGTACCTTGCCCTCCCCGACGGCTCCTTGCTCGCCCAGGGCTATGCCCCGACCAAGCATCGTCCCAAGCTAACCGTCGAGACGTCCCTCAGGGGGATCACGGCGTTCCGACTCGAGTTGCTCAACGACCCAAACCTGCCGCGGAATGGCCCCGGACGATCTTACAAGGGGACCGGTGCTTTGACCGAATTCGAGGTCGAGGTGTCGTCTCCTGGCTCCCCGGAAAAGGTCCGCCCGATCAAGATTCGCGAGGCGACCGCGGATGTGAACCCGCCCGTGACGCCCCTCGAACCGATCTTCGACGACAAGAGCGGCAAGACTCGAGTGACGGGGCCGATCGGCTTCGCGGTCGACGGCAATCACGAGACGGCCTGGGAGACGGGGGGAGGCACCGGGCGTCGCAACCAACCAAGGAAGGCGGTATTCCAAGCCGAGGCACCGATCACACAGGAGGGAGGGTCGGTCCTGACGTTCCACCTCCGCCAAGATCACGGCGGCTGGAACAGCGACGACAACCAGAACAACAACCTGGGCCGGTTCCGGATCTCGATCACGACCTCTCCGAACGCGCAGGCCGACCCGCTCCCGCAGCATGTGCGAGCGATCCTCGGCATCCCTCGCGAATCGCGATCACCCGAGCAGGTCGCCGAGGTCTTCAGCTACTGGCGGACGACGGTGCCCGAATGGGTCGCTGAGAACGCTCGGGTCCAGGACCTCTGGTCCCACGACCCGAAGGGAACGACCCAGTTGGTCCTCCAGGAGCGGGACATGCTCCGCGAGACCCACCGGCTCCATCGCGGTGATTTCTTGAAGCCTGAGGCGCTGGTGAAGCCCGGCGTCCCGTCGTTCCTCCACCGGCTTCCTGCCTCGGCGGCTTCGGCACCGAATCGCTTGAGCTTTGCCCGGTGGCTGGCCGACCGCGGCTCGCCGACGACGGCCCGAGCTTTTGTGAACCGGGTTTGGCAGGCCTACTTCGGGACCGGGCTGGTCAGCACCAGCGAAGACCTCGGCTCTCAGAGCGAGGCCCCGTCACACCCCGAACTCCTCGACTGGCTCGCGGTCGACTTCATGGATCGAGGGTGGAAGATCAAGGATTTCCACCGACTGCTCGTCTGCTCGGCCACGTACCGGCAAAGCTCTCGCGTAACGCCGGATCTGGTCGCCAAGGATCCCTATAATCGGCTTCTCGCGCGAGGGCCGAGATTCCGCGTCGACGCCGAGGTTGTCCGCGACATCGCCCTCGCCGCCGGGGGCCTCCTGAGCCCGAGGGTCGGCGGCCCGAGTGCGTTCCCACCCGCCCCCGAGTTCCTCTTCCAGCGCCCCGCGAGCTACGGACCCAAGGTCTGGATCGAAGGGAAAGGCGACGAACGCTTTCGCCGAGCCCTTTACACCTTCCGCTATCGCTCGGTCCCCTACCCCACCCTCCAGACCTTCGACTCCCCGAACGGCGATTTCTCGTGCGTCCGCCGGAGTCGCTCGAATACTCCCCTCCAGGCCTTGACCACCCTCAACGAACCCCTGTTCGTCGAATGTGCGAAGGCGCTCGCCGACCGGACCATGCGGGAAGGCGGAGATTCGGATGAGCATAAGCTGGCATTTGCCTTTCGCCAATGCCTGGCGAGGAACCCGACCGAAGCCGAGTCGGCCGAGCTCCGCGACCTCTTGAAGCGACAGATGACGCGCGTCGCCGACGGGAGCCTCGACGCCAAGGCCCTGGCCGGAGAAGGCTCGAAAACGCCGGGCCAGGTCGCGGCCTGGACGGTCATCGCCCGAGTGCTCCTGAACCTCGACGAAACCATCACGAAGGAATGAGAAGGGTCGCCATGAACTGCCAGGATCATCTCCATCGCGGCGCCGATCCGAGGCAGGTGGCCCGTCGCTGGTTCTTCCAGCAGTGCGGAGTCGGCCTCGGAGCCCTCGCCCTAGGCGATCTGCTTCGAAGCGGCGGGTATGCCGCCCCGGCTTCGACACCGGACGCCGACCCGCTCGCCGCCAAGGCTCCCCACTTCGCTCCCAGGGCGAAACGGGTCATCTTCCTGTTCATGGCGGGTGCCCCGAGCCACCTCGAGCTCTTCGACAACAAGCCGCAGCTCACGAAGTTCGACGGGACACTGCCCCCGGCCGAGTTGATCAAGGGGTATCGTGCGGCGTTCATCAACCCGAACTCCACCCTGCTCGGCCCGAAGTTCAAGTTCGCCAAGCATGGCCAATCCGGCGCCGAGCTCTCGGAGCTCTTGCCGAATCTCGCCGAAGTGGCGGACGACATCGCCATCGTTAAATCCATGGTGACCGATGCGTTCAACCACGCGCCCGGCCAGATCCAGATGAGCACCGGGTCGCAGCAATTCGGCAGGCCGAGCCTCGGGTCGTGGGCCACCTACGGGCTCGGCAGCGAGTCTCGCGACCTGCCCGGCTTCATCGTCTTCAGCTCCGGGAGCAAGGGACCGAGCGGGGGGAATTCCAACTGGGGGAACGGCTTCCTCCCGACGGTCCACCAGGGGGTCATGTTCCGCAGCAGCGGCGATCCCGTCCTTTACCTCTCCAACCCTCGGGGCGTCGATTCTGACGTCCAGCGCGACTCCCTGAATACCGTGCGCCGGCTCAACCAGATGCGATTCGACGCCGTCGGCGACCCCGAGATCGCCACGAGGATCAGCTCCTACGAGATGGCATTCCGCATGCAGGCCAGCGCCCCGGAAGCGATGGATCTGTCGCGCGAGCCGAAGCAGGTCCTCGAGATGTACGGCGCCGAGCCGGGCAAGCCGTCCTTCGCCAACAACTGCCTCCTCGCCCGTCGCCTCGTCGAGCGCGGGGTCCGGTTCGTCGAGCTTTTCCACGAGGCCTGGGACCAGCACAGCGACCTCGTCAACGGGCTCAAGAAGAACTGCAAGGACACCGACCGGGCCTCCGCCGCGCTGATCAAGGACCTCAAGCAGCGCGGGCTGCTGGACGACACCCTGGTCGTCTGGGGCGGCGAGTTCGGCCGCACTCCGATGGTCCAAGGGGGCAGCGACGGGCGTGACCACCACCCCAACGCTTTCAGCATGTGGCTCGCAGGCGGCGGGATCAAGCCGGGCCTCACCCTGGGCGAGAGCGACGAATTCGGCTTCCAGGCCGTGAAGGATCGCGTCCACGTGAACGACCTGCACGCGACGATCCTCCACCTCCTCGGGTTCGACCATACGAGGTTGACTTATCGATTCCAGGGACGCGACTTCCGGCTCACGGACGTCGCCGGACGCGTCGTCAAAGAATTGCTCGCATGATGAGAATCGGGAAATCACGCAAATTCATCCCGGTGCGGATCGCTCCTAGTGGGGGACGTTCCCGCCGGGGTTTTCGATCGCCTTGATCCAGGCATAGAGGGTTTTTCGGCTCACTCCCAGGTTCGCCGCGGCCCGGCTCTTGTTGCCCAACGCGTCGCGGAGTGCCTGCTGGATCTTCACTCGCCTGGCCTCGCTGATCTCGGCCTCGGAGGGACCGGCGAGCTCGGCTGCGGTCGGTCCGGACTCTCGATCGGCGTGACCTCCTCGCGCGGGGATCGTGAGGAAATGACGGCCGGTAAGGATCGGTCCGTCTTCCAACAAGGCGGCTTGCGCGAGGACATGCTGGAGCTCTCGCAGGTTGCCGGGCCAGGCATGCTCCCTGAGTTTCTGGTGGAAGATCGGGGTCAATCCCACCAGCTCGCGATCCATCTGCACTTCAAGGGTCTCGAGGATGGGGTCGACGAGGAGCGGGATGTCGTCGAGTCGATCGCGCAAAGGGGGGACCTTGAGCGTCAGGTTGTTGAGTCGGTAGTAGAGATCCGCCCGGAATCGGCCACGCTCGACGAGTAGGGCGAGCGGTTGATTCGAGGCCGAGACGATTCGAAAATTGACGGGGATCGAGGCGTTGCCGCCGACCCTGGTGATCTCGCGCTGCTGGATCGCCCGCAGAAGGGCGACCTGGCCGTGCGGGCTGAGGTCGCCGACCTCGTCGAGGAACAAGGTCCCGTTGTGGGCGAGCTCGAACTTCCCGAGCCTCCGGCGATCGGCCCCCGTGAACGAACCGCGTTCGTGGCCGAAGAGCTCGCTCTCGAGGAGCGAGTCGGCGATGGCGCCGCAGTTCACGGTCACCAGCGCTCCTTGCAGGCGGCCGCTCAGGCGGTGGATGTGGGTCGCGACGAGTTCTTTCCCGACCCCCGACTCTCCCTCGACGCAGACGTTGAGGTCGCAGGCCGCGGCCCTGGGGATCAGGCGGAAGAGCTCACGCATGGCGGGCGTGGTGCCGATCATCGGGCCGAGTCCCGTTTGTCGTTCGCCCTCGGGGTGGATGGCCACGGCCTGGAAACGCCGGATCGCGGTGGTCACCGCGCCCTCGATCGGGAACCGACCGAAGACCGAGCCTCCCACGAATCCATCGAACGTACTCTGGCGATAAACCTGCTCGAGGTCTTCCGGCAAGGTGATCGGCCCCCCGAAGACGAGACAAAGGAGCCGAGGGTTGATCCGTCTTGCGACGTCGAGCGCCTTGTTGAGCCGACGGATGTCCTGCTGAAGGCGATCCCGACGCTCGGGGATGTCGTCGAGGACTCGAGTCAGGCCGGCGGTCAGAATCAACATGTCAATGCCTGACTCGACGAACTGAGACACGGCCTCGACCTCGGCGCCGACGAAGCCGATGGTGGCGAGTCCAAACTTCCGCGCGTCGTCCAGTAGTCGGGTCTCGGCCTCGACGGTGCACCCCTCGGCCTCGAAGATCTGTCGGATGTTCCCGTCGAGCAGTGTCAGCGAGGGGTAGTTGATGACGCCCGCCACCCCCCAAGATCGAAGTCGAGCCAGCCGCTCGTCTGCCGGACAGGTCGGGTCGCCGGCCAATACGCCCGCCACCACGGGAGTCGTTCCCGAGGCCGGCAGAATCCGATCGCGAACCAAACCCTCCATCACGTCGTTACTATTCTGGAACGGTAGGCAGGTCGCCAGGGCCGAGATTCCCTGGTTCCGATAAACTCCTGCGCTGAGGCCCAGGAGGAAATCGACATGAAGCTCCGCGGCCAACCGCGCGACCTGCCCCGTGTCGGCGACGACTCCGAGGATCGGCGAGTCCGGACGCCCACTCTCGCCGATCCGTTCCGATCGAAACCGCTTCAGACGTTCGGACATGGCTCACCGACGCTGTGAACTGGATACCTTGGCCAACGGGACTCAGGTTACAAAAAAGTGACACCAGGTAACAACACGGTGCCATCTGGTCACCGACGTCCGTCAACGTCATGATAAAGGGGTGCCTGTTTCTTCGCTTGAACAACAGGCGGCCGAACGAGTTTCGTCGACAGTCAGGACGAGTCGCGTCTTCTCGGCGGGATGGCACGGCGCATGCATTGAGAGTTGAAGCGTCAGGCCCCGCGTTTTCTCCCACCGCGACCCGCCGATTGCCCTCCGACATCCCCCAAATCCACGGTGCCGCGATGCCGCGATTGAGACTCTCGTTGGTTTTCGGGTTTCTCTTGAACAGCCTCTGGCCCCATGTTCGTCCTGCCCAGGCCAAAGACCAGCCTCCGAGTCCGGAACAGATCCAGTTCTTCGAGTCGCGGGTCCGGCCGACGTTGACCGACCATTGCGCGAAGTGCCACGGGGCTGAGAAGCAGAAGGCCGGGCTCCGGGTCGACTCGCGCGGGGCCTTGCTGGCCGGCGGCGACTCGGGACCGGCCGTGGTTCCGGGGAACACCGAGGAAAGCCTGCTGGTCAGCGCGATCCAGCATGGCGAAGACGGCCCGAAGATGCCCCCCTCGAAGAAGCTTCCTGCAAAGCAGATCGACGACCTGACCCAGTGGGTCAAGATGGGAGCCCCCTGGCCGGGAAGTGACGACGCCGCGGCCCCCTCGGCGACTCGCCGAGGGGCATTCACGATCTCCGAGAAAGACCGGTCACACTGGGCCTTCCAGCCGATTCGTCCTCCACTCATCCCCTCGGTCAATGACTCGTCGTGGGTTTCGAATCCCGTCGATGCTTTCATCCTCTCCAAGCTCGAGTCGAAGGGGCTCCATCCCAACCCGCCCGCCGAGAAGCGGCAGTTGATCCGGCGGGCTTCATACGACTTGACGGGGCTCCCCCCCACGCTCGAAGAGGTCGAGGACTTCCTGAAAGATGCTTCTCCGGACGCGTATGCCTTGATGATCGATCGGCTCCTGGATTCGCCCCGATACGGCGAGAAGTGGGGCCGACACTGGCTCGACCTCGTCCGCTACGCGGAAACAAACAGCTACGAGCGCGACAACCCCAAGCCCAACGCCTGGCGATACCGAGACTACGTGATCCGCTCGTTCAACGACGACAAGCCCTTCGATCGTTTCGTCCGCGAGCAACTCGCAGGCGACGAGCTGCCCGACTCCAGCGCCGACGCCGTCGTCGCCACCGGCTTCTATCGCCTGGGGATCTGGGATGACGAGCCGACCGACCGCGAGCAGGCGCGATACGACGGCCTCGATGACATCGTCGCCACCACGGGCCAGGTCTTCCTCGGGCTGACGGTCGACTGCGCACGTTGCCACGACCACAAGCTCGATCCGATCGCCCAGAAAGATTACTACCGGCTCGTCTCATTCTTTCAAAATATCAACAACTACAGAAACGGTGGCCCGACCGACGAGGCCCCGATCTTCCGGGACGACGCAGCCCGACGGTCGTTCGAGCTCGAAGTCGAGGCGTTCCGCAAGAAACGGGATGGCCTCCAGGCCGAGATCACCGCGATTGAAGAGGCGTTCCGCCTTGCCGGCCAGGACTCGGACGGGGCCCAATCGCAGGCCGACCTCGACGACCTGCACTATCGGTTCTACCGCGACACCTGGGAAAAGCTCCCCGACTTCGCCTCGCTCAAGCCCGAGGACACGGGGACGCTTCCTCGGTCCCTCTTCGACCTCGGCCCTCGCACCCGAAACGACGCCTTCGGCTTCGTCTTCGACGGCGTGCTCATCGTCCCCAAAGACGGCCGTTACACGTTCCACCTCGACTCCGACGATGGTGCCCGGCTGACGGTCGCGGGAAACGTGGTCGTCGAATATGACGGGATCCACCCCCTCGGAGCCGCGGGGCGTCAAGGCGAGGTTGAACTGCCGAAAGGCCGGGTCCCGATCCGTCTCGAGTACTTCCAGAACACCGGAGGGTTCGGCCTGTCCGTCGCCTGGTCGGGTCCCGACTTCGTGAAGCGATCTCTCTCGGCTCATGACCGAAAACGCGGCGCCGCCCAGGCCGAGTTCGCCCGAGCGTTCAAGGCCGATGGCCCTCGCCTCCTGGGAGTCGAGCGTGCGGCCCGCTACGAGCGACTCCGGGCCGAGCTCAAGGCCCTGCCCCGCGAGATCAAGCCCGACGATAATGCGCTCTGCGTCACCGAAGCCGGGCCCTCGGCTCCCCCGACTTTCGTGCTCTTGCGGGGCAATCCCCACGTCCAGGGCGACCAGGTCGAGCCCGCGTTCCTCGAGGTGATCGGGGCGCCGAGGCCGGTGATCCCCACCCCTCCCCCGACGGCCCATACCAGCGGGCGCCGGCTCGTGCTCGCCGACTGGATCGCATCAACCGAGAATCCCCTCACCGCGCGGGTCATGGCGAACCGGATCTGGCAGTACCACTTCGGCCGAGGGATCGTGCGTTCGCCGAACAACTTCGGCGTGCAAGGGGACAAGCCGACCCATCCGGAACTCCTCGACTGGCTCGCGTCGGAGCTCGTGCGCGGGGGCTGGAAGCTCAAGCCACTCCATCGCATGATCATGCTCTCGAATGCCTACCGGATGTCGTCCCAGGCCCAGGAAACCGCGCTGGCGAAGGACCCGACCAACGACACGTTCTGGCGGTTCGACATGCGTCGGTTGAGTGCCGAGGAAATCCGCGACACGATCCTCAGCGTCAGCGGGACGTTGAACCCGAAGATGTACGGCCCCGGAGTCTATCCCGAGATCCCCGCCGAGGTCATGGCCGGACAGTCGGTCCCCGGCTCGGGATGGGGCAAGTCGACCCCCGAGGAGCAGGCCCGCCGGAGCGTCTATATCCACGTCAAGCGGTCGCTGCTGACCCCGATCCTGGAAGGGTTCGACGTCGCCGAAACCGACCGCTCGACGCCGGTCCGCTTCGCCACGACCCAGCCGACCCAGGCTCTCGCGATGCTCAACGGTTCGTTCCTCAATCGTCAGGCGGAAATCCTCGCTCGCCGGGTTCGTCGAGAGGGGGGCAAGACGCTGCCCTCGAGGGTCGATCGGGCCCTCCGGCTCGCCACCACTCGCCCCCCCTCGGACGCTGAGGTGGCACGAGGCGTGGCCCTCGTCGAGTCGCTCAAGGCCCGCGAAGGGGCTACCGACGACTCGGCGTTGCAGACCTTCTGCCTCGTGGTGTTGAACCTCAACGAAATGATCTACGTCGATTGAAACCTCGGCTCGCAACCTGTTTTTTTTAAAACGGGTTTCTGAGCGGAGGAGACGTCGGTAACCCAGGAGGGGTCGTCGACGTTGCGGGCGTCAGAAACCCGTTATTTAAGAAAATAACGGGTTTCGATAGATACTCTGAAACCCAACCGACGACGGAGTCTTGATATGAACCGACCGACGTCCGACTCGAAGCCCGCCTCGACGTTCTGCCAGCGGACCCGTCGCGAATTCCTCTGGGAAGCCGGGGGTGGCTTCACCGGCCTGGCGCTCTCGGGCTTGCTCACCGGCGACGGCTTCTTCGGGAAGAGGGCCCGTGCGGCCGAGGCGGCCTCGCGGCTGGCGAACCCGCTCGCCCCCAAGCCGGCGCACTTCCCCGCGAAGGCCAAGAGCGTCATCTTCCTGTTCATGTACGGCGGCCCGAGTCAGGTCGACACGTTCGACTACAAGCCCACGCTCTACGGGCTCGACGGCAAGACCATCCCCGTAAAGACGTTCGGCCGAGGGGGCAAGAAGAACGAAGGCCGCGTCGTCGGCCCGAAGTGGTCGTTCCGCCAGTACGGCCAGTCCGGCAAGTGGGTCAGCCAGCTCTTCCCGCACCTCGCAACCTGCGTCGACGACATCGCATTCCTCCACTCGATGACCGCCGACTCGCCGATCCACGGCTCGGCAATGCTTCAGATGAACACGGGCAAGATCCTCTCGGGCAGCCCGTGTCTCGGTTCGTGGGTCAACTATGGGTTGGGGAGCGTCAACGAAAACCTCCCCGGCTTCGTCGTGATGCTCGACCCGACGGGCGGCCCGATCAGTGGCGCCAAGAATTGGTCGAGCGGCTACATGCCCGCCTCGTATCAGGGGACGATCCTTCGGTCGGCCGGGGTCCCGGTCCTCGACCTCAAGCGAGGCGGGGAGATGACCGAATCGGCCCAACGCCAGTTGCTCGACACCCTCCACGGATATAACAGCGACCACCTCGCCCCCCGCGCCGACAACAGCAATCTCGCGGCCCGGATCGCCAGCTACGAGATGGCGTTCTCGATGCAGCAGCACGCCCCCGAGGCCGTGGAACTCGCGCAGGAGCCCGACGAGACCAAGGAGCTTTACGGGCTGGACGAGGAGAAAACCCGCGACTTCGGCAAGCGTTGCCTCCTGGCCCGACGACTGGTCGAGCGCGGCGTCCGGTTCGTCCAGCTCTACGCCGGAGGCGCCCACAACGATAGCAACTGGGATGCCCACGGCGACCTCGAGCAGAACCACAACTATCATGCCGGCCGGACCGACAAGCCGATCGCGGCCCTGCTCAAGGACCTGAAGCGCCGCGGCATGCTTGACGAGACCCTGGTGATCTGGGGCGGCGAGTTCGGTCGCCAGCCGACTGCCGAGTACGCCAACGGCACCGGCCGCGACCACAACGCCTACGGCTTCACCATGTGGATGGCCGGAGGCGGAGTCAAAGGGGGCACGAGCGTCGGCGAGACCGACGAGCTCGGCGCCTTCGCCGTCACCGACCGATTCCACGTCAAGAACCTCCACGCCACGGTCCTCAACCAGATGGGCCTCGACCCGAACCACCTCTCGTACTTCTACAACGGCCTCGACCAGAAGCTCGTCGGTGTCGAAGGGGCCGAGCCCATCAGCCAGATCATCTGAGCCCGCTGAAACGATCCCTCTGCCGAGGGCCGAGTGAAGATCGATCGGACGCCCTGGCCAATGGCCCTCGACGACCAACGAGGGGCGTTGACCCGGGCGTCCCGCTCGTCTACACCCTTGGGTTGGCGAGGCCTCAACGTTGCGAGTTCACCAAACCGTTGGGAGTCACTGGGAGAGGCGCATCGTCTCGCGGCCGAACGTGCCTCGCGTCTCCCGGTCCCGATACTGAACAAGGACATATTTTCATGAGCATTCTCAGAGCCATTGCGGTCGCGACTTTGGCAGGCGTGGCGGCGGCGTCGACGACGGCCCGAGCCGACGAGAAACCGAGCGGGTCGGCCGAGCACGCATACCGGCTCCTCGCGTCCGACCGCGACCGCGTCGCCATCGTCGGCCCCGGGGGTGAGGTCGAGTGGGAGGTGCCCTGCCAGGGGAGCGCCCACGACCTCGCGCTCTTGCCGAACGGCAACATTCTCTACCCGAAGGACAGCACGACGATCGTCGAGATGACGCCCCAGAAAGAGGTGGTCTGGAGCTACGTGTCCCGGCCCAAGGAAGGCTACCGGGGGGCCGTCGAGGTCCATGCCTTTCAACGACTCGCCGACGGCTCGACCGTGATCGCGGAGAGTGGTAACCGCCGAATCGTCGAGGTCGACAAGGGTGGACGAATCGTCCGAGAGATCGCGCTGAAGGTCGACCACCCCGACTCCCATCGCGATACTCGGATGGTACGCAAGCTCGAAAACGGCCACTACCTGGTTTGCCAGGAAGGGGATGGCGTCGTCCGCGAGTATGACGGTTCCGGCGCGGTCGTCTGGAGCTACGCCCTCGACCTCGCGGGACGCCCCCGTACGCCCGGGCATGGCCACGAAGGGCATGGGACCGACGTCTTCGGAGCCATCCGACTCCCCAACGGCAACACGATGATCGCCGCCGGGAACGGCAATCGGGTCATCGAAGTCACCCCGGCGGGCAAGGTGGTCTGGAGCGTCGAGCACGACGAACTGCCCGGCATCCGGCTCGCCTGGGTGACCACCCTCCAACTCCTCCCCAACGGCAACCTCATCGTCGGCAACTGCCACGCCGGCCCGGACAATCCCCAGCTCTTTGAAATCACCCGCGACAAAAAAGTCGTCTGGACATTCAAAGACTTCAAGACGTTCGGCAATAGCCTGGCCGTCGGCCGCGTCCTTGATATCCCGGGGCCGGTGATTCGCTGATTCGACCTGGTTACGGATCGCGCGATCTCTCATTCCCCGGCTTTGATGAGGGAGCCGGGGATTGGTCGGACAATCCAAGTCTCGTCAACGCGATCCAATCAAGGCGCGGGCTTGGGATCCTGGATTCTCGTCTCGGGCCCGCCAGCCGCGTTGCGCTCATGGATCCGAATGTAATGGTCGGTCAATGAGGTATGGAGGACGGGCACCGGGACCTTCGGCATGTGGCAACCGAGGCAATCCTTGGTCGGGTTGACCTTGCAAACGGTTGGCTCGGCCGTCCCCGAGTTTGAGGTTGTCGACGGCTCTTTGTCGAGCATCGGAGTGGTCGCCGTCGCTTGAGACGGCCGAGGTTCTTTGGTCGAGGAGTGGCACTCGAGGCACTTGGCTTCGTAGAAAACGGCTGAGCGTGGCGAGTCTCGATGGGGGTCGTGGCAGGTCACGCAGCTCAAAGCCCCGCCGCTGTCCGTATAGCATCGACTGAAGGTGAACGTCAGGCCAGACGACCGGACCCACTTCGGATCTTCGGGGGTCGCCCGGATGGCCGACGGATCGCCGACGATGTGGCACTGGGTGCATTGGGCGTTGATGGTCTCGCCGTGCGAGGAGCCGACGTTGACGATCGCCCGGTCGGCCATGCCTGCCGAGGCCGAGGCCAGGTGATTCGCCCCTGGCCCGTGGCAACGCTCGCAGCCGATCCCGCGATCGGCCGCCGCGGGGCTCTGGTGGACGGTCCCAAGGGCCGGGTTGCGGAAGTCGTTCGGATTCGTGACGTGGCAGTAGACGCATCGGACAACACCATCGCGGGTCGGGACCTCCTGGCCTCGCACGTTGGCGAGCGGGTCGGCGTTCCCGCCGTCGCCCGCCGTCCGATCCCACCCCGAGCCCTTGTCGTCGTGGTAGTGGGAGAGCCGAAGAGCCCGGTAGTTCCCCTCGTCGTCACGCCCCACCATCGAGAAGTAACGTTCGGGAGTGCCGAACGCATAGTCGACGAGAAGCTTGTAGGTCGTGTCCTTGACCTTGGTCGAGAGGTGGAGCGTGTCCCCGACGCGCTCGAGTCGATGCGTCACCTTCGGGTCGTCAGGGTCGACCAACGGACGATCCGGGAGTGGGAGCTTGAGTAGTTCGTCGCCGCGGTAGAACGTCCGCGCGTGTCGCGACTGGTCGTAGGCGTGGCCGATCGACGAGTGGCACGGGTCGCAGCGCTTCGCGCTCACGAATGGGCTCGGCTCCGGGATCAAGGGATGCTCGGCCCGCCACGTCCCTGCCTTGTCCAAGGCACTGAGCGCCTCCTTGGGCTTCCCTTCCTGGAGATCGGCCCGGGACTCGAGCCAGTACGCCTCACGATCAACCTCGCCGGCTCCCGACGCTTTGAGCAAGGGGGCGAGATAGCGCTTCGCCCTCGAGGGCTCGCCGACTTGCAAGAGCGAGCGGGCCAGGAGTCTGGCGTAGTGGTCCGGAGCGTGCTGGGCCCCTTTCGCCTTGGGGTCGAGCGTGAGCCCACGTTCGAGGGCCTCGACGGCCGCAGCCGGATCGTCCATCAAGGAGCGGATGTTGCCGAGTTGGAGCAGGCCCCGTGCCTCCCACCCCGGCTGCTTCGAAACTCGGAGCGCGAAGGACGCCGCCTCGTCGAGCCGCTGTCGGTCCGTCAGTAGCCGCGTGAGTGCGTGAAGCATCTCCGGATGCTCCGGCGAGCGCTTCGAAGCCCCCGACCAGACGTCGAGGGCCATCTGGCCGCTCCCCAACCGGCCGAGCACGAGGCCCCGCAGATAGAGGTCCTCGACCTCCATCGGAGTCGAGCTGAGCCGATTGTTGTAGAGTGTCATCGCACTCTCGTCCCGTTCGAGTCGGACGGAGGATCTTGCCAGGATCCTGACGGCCTCTCGATCCTCCTTGTCGACCTTCATCCGGGCCCGCGCCAATCTCGCGGCGTCCTCCCAGTCCTTGCGTTGATAGGCCGCGCGGGCCTCGGCGAGCAAGTCGGGTGACCGCCCAAGTCGAATCACCAGGACGCCGACGACGCCCACGACGAGGATGGCGACGGCCCCTCCCACAATCCGGCCCATCGTTCCGTTCGACGGATGCTCCGCGGCCATGCGTCCGAGATCTCCTCACGAGCGTCTGAACAAGGGCATCGTCGGATAGGCGACGATCGCCCCGACGGCGACCCTCGCGGTTCGATGCGGGTGGGGCCGACTGCATCCCCCGGCAACGTCCCCTTGCGGCGAGATGCCTACGGGCCCAGGATCCCGACACAACACAAACGCCCGCCTTGTCGTGCCAAAACCAGGAACGTCGTTGTGTTCGGGGCCATCATACGACGACACCAAACCGAGATGAATCCTCGAGGCGGAGCGAGATTGGGATTGGCGAATCCGCTGCTGTCACGATCGCCAACTTACGTCCCACCATTATCGGTCGGGTCGTAAGGCTGTCAAGCAGGACGGTTTGCGCACGGGATTCCGAACCCTCGAGGGCGAATTCATTCTTTGATAGTTCCAAAATACGCGTCGGATGCGATTGTCAGGATTTCTCTAGAATCGATTAAGGTCCTTGACTTGGATAGGTCCGTGATGGAATGGTGTGGAACCGATTGTCTCCCCGCCGGACGCTTCATCGTGGCGCGACATTGACGAGAGCGATCGAAGGTTACTTCGGCGCGTCCGGGACGATCGGGGCTCGTACCTTATCACGCACAAGGAGTCCTCGCCTGATGACGCGAACGGAGTTCCCCAGGGCGAGGCCGTTGAGATCAGGGGTCCTCGCGGGAGTGGTGGTGTCGCTGTTCCACTTCGGTTGCGGTGAGAACCCCTCGACGGCCCCCAACCCGGCACCGCTGAACAAACGAGCCAAATTCCAGGACCTCAACCCCGAGCCTGCCAAACGCATCAAGAAAGGAATCAAGAATCGACGGTGATCGCGGCCGAGTCTCGGCCTGCCAGGAATTCGTCCGGTCGTTGCTGGTTGGAAGGCATCCTTGCAAGTCCGCGATCTATTGGCGTCGGATTTCGAGCCCCATCCCCCTCAATCGCGAGAGTGAACCATGCCGAGGAAGACCCATGACACTCGCCCGACGCGGGCTTTCACCCTGATCGAGCTGCTCGTTGTCATCGCGATCATCGCGGTCCTGATCGCATTGTTGTTGCCGGCCGTGCAGGCGGCCCGCGAGGCGGCCCGTCGCATCCAATGCACGAACAACCTGAAGCAGCTCGCGCTCGGCGAGCACAACTATCACTCCGCCAACGGCTCCTTCACCATGGGGGGCTATGACGCGAATGCGGCGACCGGCGTCTTCGCCGGGGCGGCCTGGGAACGCGGCTGCCTCGTCGGGGTGCTCCCCTTCATCGAGCAAGCCCCGCTCTACGCCGCCTACAACACCAACCTCCGCTACACGACCGACCAGAATCGGACGATCCTCGGGGCCCAAATCTCCGCGCTCTGGTGCCCGAGCGACGGTAAGGTCTCCCAGAAACTCCCCCCGGCGACCACCTATGGCTTCGACGTCGGCCACAACTCGTATCGAGGGGTCTGTGGCCCCTGGGACAACCCCCCGCGCGGCTCCAACTGGAGCACGGGCCTGACCACGAACCCGAACTGGTCGGCCCTCGTCGGCAACGCCCTCGGGGTCTTCTACATGTTCAGCAAGACCACGATCAACGAGATCACCGACGGGACGAGCAACACTTTCATGTTCGGCGAAGGGAGCTACGGCGGCCTCTCCTCATCCGATCAAGTGTGCTGGCATTGGTGGATGGCCGGCAGTTACGGGGATACGCTCCAAAACTGCATGTATGCACCCAACCCGCCGACTTCGTGGGATTACCCGAGCCCAACCGTCTCAGGCGCCCTCCTGAACGGCAACGCGAGCCCCTACTTGCTCTCCGCCTCGAGCTTCCATCCGGGCGGCTGCAACTTCGCCATGTGCGACGGGTCGGTCAAGTTCATCAAGAACACGATCAACTCGTGGCCGATCAACCAGTCCGGGCAGTTCATGCCCGCGAATCTGACGCTCGCAAACCCGTTCTCGCCGGGTGACGGATTTACGTATGGGGTTTATACTCTGAACCCCGGAACCACCATGGGCGTCTATCAGGCCCTATCGACCCGGAACGGTGGCGAAGTCATCAGCGCCGACGCCTTCTGAGTCGTTGTCCCATTTGATGTTTGTTGGCTTATGGAGCGAAGTCGGTGCTGAGATCCGTGGAGGGTGGGCGCTGTCCACCGGCATTCCGGAAGGCTCGGTGGGCAGCGCCCATCCTACGGAAAGCGAGCGGATCGCCGCGAATGTCCCATCCCGCAATTGGGAGCACCGATTTCGCCCCATGAACCACGGCGAGTTCTTCATCGTGAACGTGGCGGGGAGCTTGGTTTGGGACCATCCAGGAGCGCCGAGGCGATGAGCGTGGACGATGCCGTGAGCCCTTCGATCGGCAGGGGCAACCTCCCCGGAACTCCTCTCGTCGGCAGTCATCTGCGGCTGAGCGCGGTGGACCATCTTCGCGGGTTGGTGATGGTGGTTATGGTGCTCGACCACACTCGGGATTTCTTCATGAATTCCCAGATCGACCCGACCGACCTGTCGAAAACGACGCTCCCCTTGTTTTTCACGCGATGGGTCACGCATTACTGCGCCCCGGTGTTCGTCTTCCTCGCGGGGACGGGAGCCTTCCTCGCCGGCGCGAGGGGCAAGTCACGAGGTCAACTTTCTCTCTTTCTTCTGACCCGAGGGCTTTGGCTGATCGTCCTGGAGCTCACGGCGGTCAAGTTGGGCTGGTATTTCCGGCTCGACTACTCATTCGTGCTCCTCACGGTCCTCTGGGCGATCGGGGGTGCGATGGTCGTGCTTTCGGCCCTCGTCTTCCTGCCGGTCCCAATGGTCGCTGCCGTCGGCCTCGCCATCGTGGTCGGACACAACCTATGGGATGGCGCTCCCCCTTCCGGCGTTCTCGGGGCACTGCTTCGTCCGACCGGATTCCAACCGGCCGAGGGAGTCAATATCCTCGTCGCCTACTCTCTGATTCCCTGGACCGGGGTGATGGCGTGCGGTTATGGCTTCGGTTCGCTAATGCTCCTCAAACACCGGGTGCGTCGGCGAACCGTCCTTGTTTTGGGGGCTGTCCTGACGATCGGTTTCGTGCTGGTCCGTGGATTCAACCATTACGGGGACCCGAGACCTTGGGTGCCCCAGCCGCATTGGTCCATGAGTGTGGCGTCTTTCCTCAACTGCCAGAAATACCCTCCCTCCCTCGACTATCTCTTGATGACCCTCGGCCCTGCCCTGATGCTGCTCGCGTGGTTCGATCGGCCGGCCGGTGTCGTCGGACGGCAATTGATCATTCTGGGACGTGTTCCTCTGTTCTATTACCTGCTCCAGTGGTACATCATCCATGCACTTGCGGTCGTCTTCGCTATCCTGCGGGGAGACCCGACGGCCTGGCTCTTCAAAGACGCCCCGTTTCAATCCCCTCCTGGCTATGGCTTCGGCCTTCCCATCGTCTATGGGATGTGGGCCCTGGCCGTCGTCCTGCTCTATTTTCCCTGTCGATGGTTCGCGGCGCTCAAGCAACGGAGACGCGATCCCTGGCTGAGCTATCTTTAATCCGTTTCGATGTCACGCATTCGCTCAGACCATAGGTTGCGCGAAGGTGAATACCGGTGCTCGTGGCCGTAAGTCTTAGAATTTTAAAAGCTTGTGATCAGTTGGCTGCGCACGCCGAGGGATGGAAGTGCGATTTACTGTGAATTGGATTTGGGAGCCGAGATCGAGGATAGCGATTTCATGTCACACGTCTCACGATCAAGAGGTGCGCGAATACGCTGCGGGACCCCTTCAACGAACGGCTCGAATTTCACTGCACCATGTCTTGCATTGGAATTGTTTGTTTGAAGTGATCATCTATACGCTAGTCGGTGCAGACTTCCTTCAGGATGGCTTAGTCCATGATCGATCGCAAATGTTTTCTGGTGTCCCGCCGTCACGCGATTAGACTCGGCTTTATTCTTGGGGTGGGCGCAATCCACGGGTGTAACACTTCTGAGGAAGCGTCCGTACCCAAGTTTGGAAAGTCGAAACGAGAACTCGAAGCCGAGAGCCGGCCGGTCAAAGGGAAGTCGAAACGAAAGACCAATTGATGTGCGACTTTCGGTCGAGCCACCGTCTTCGACCATAACGCTCGGGAAGGGCCCGTCATTACTTGACGAAATCACCTTCCTCCGGCCTTCGGTTCTACCTCACGACTTCCTTCCATCACCCACGATTTCTCGTTCTCGACCTTCCGGTGCTCCAAAGCCTCCGCGTTTCTCCTCGAGATCCCTCGGGGCCTTTGTTGAATCAAGGTCTTCATGCTTCTTTACTCGTGATCCAGGAGGCTTGGTCAATGTCGATTCTGTCCGTCGAGCGGGCCAAACGTCGCGGTTTTACCCTGATCGAGCTGTTGGTTGTCATCGCGATCATCGCCGTCCTGATTGCGTTGCTCCTGCCCGCCGTTCAAGCCGCGCGTGAGGCCGCCCGTCGCGCCTCTTGCGTCAATAATCTGAAGCAGATCGGCCTCGCCGCGATGAACTACGAAAGCGGCAGCGGCTGCTATCCCCCCGGTGCGACCGCCATCATGATCAATCCGGCCGCCGACGGCGTCCAGGGCGTGACGCAGGGGTTGCACTCGAGCCACAGTTATCTTATCGCAATGCTTCAATACGTGGAAGGTGGTTCGCTCTACAACGCCTTGAACTCAAGCATCCATGTGAATGCTTGCGCGAATTCGACGATCCACGGCGTCGGCACTTCCTGGATGTGGTGCCCCAGCGACGGGAAGGTTTCGGCTTCCTTGGACACCTTCAGCCAGGGCGACTTCGGCGGCTGGTGCCCGGGCCAGCACGTGATCATGCGATTCACGTCATATGGTGGTAACGCCGGGACCTGGTTCAATTTTCGTAACGACCAGAGCCTCACCGACGGGACCGTTCAGACCCGGGCCCCAGGACAAAACGGCGTCATCATCAAGTTCCAGAACGTGACGATCGCCTCGATCACCGACGGCACCAGCAACACGATCATGACCGGCGAGTTCGCTTACGGTAAGATGAGCCCGGTCGATCTCATCTGCTATCACTGGTGGACCGCGGCGAATTTCGCCGACACGTTGTTCACCACCAGGTATCCGATCAATCCCAAGCTGCCGGGCGGTGACGACGGTTCCGTCTTCCCGGCGTCGGCGGGCAGCTTTCACCCCGGTGGGGCGAATTTCGGCCTCGCCGATGGCTCGGTCCGATTCATCAAGGACACGGTGAGCTCGTGGTCGACCCCGACTGGGTCGAACCCCGCCCCGATTACCTGCTTGCAGAACCCCTATGGCCCTTGCACCGTCAATGCCGGTGCGCCTCCCTTCCCCGTTTATCAGGCCCTATCGACCCGGAACGGTGGCGAAGTCATCAGCGCGGATTCTTACTGAGTCTCGAACTGATTTAACGTGATCTCAAAGGCGGTGCGGCATCCTCTTATCAGGATGACACACCGCCTTCTCCTTGCGCCATGAGCACTGCGATTCAGCTGAATCTTGATCAGGAACGACGACCTCGAATCGAGTGATGGATCCTGGTGAGTCAAGATCGCGAAATCGTTCCTCCGACACGGTGGGTTAGGCGAGGATCTTGCGGAGGACTTCCCCCGAAACGTCGGTAAGACGGAAGTCGCGGCCGGCGTAGCGGTAGGTGAGTTTCGTGTGGTCGAAGCCCATGAGGTGGAGGATCGTCGCGTGGTAATCGTGGACGTGGACCGGGTCGGCGACGATGTGGATTCCATGCTCGTCGGTCTCGCCGTAGCTCATCCCACCTTTGACGCCGGCCCCGACGAGGAATGACGAGAAGGCGTCGGCGTAGTGGTTGCGGCCCTTGGAGGTCGGGGTGTCGGTCCAGGGGGTGCGACCGAACTCGGTGCAGCCGGCGATCAGGGTCCGGTCGAGGAGGCCACGGGCCTTGAGGTCGGCGATCAAGGCGGCGACGGCACGGTCGACGCGCAAGGCCTTGGGGCGGTGGTCCTTCATGTCGCCGTGGGCGTCCCAGTTGTCGCTCGAGCCGTTGTCGATCAACTCGACCACGCGAACGCCCCTCTCGATCAGGCGGCGGGCGATCAGGCACTGGTAGGCGAACGACTTTCGGTCGCCTCGCGTGATCCCGTATCGTTCGAGGGTCGCGTCGGACTCTTGGGAAAGGTCGAAGACCTCGGGGGCCTCGCGCATCATGCCGTGGGCGACGTCGGCGCTGGTGATCCGGGCGCGGAGGTCGAGATCGTCGGTCCTGTCTCGGGCGTGCCGCTCATTGACGTCTCGGAGCATGATCCGTTCGAGCTCCCCGAGCGTCGCGGAACGCGCGGAGGGACGCAGATCGGGGATCGGCTCGTCGCCGGGGATGATACGCACGCCTTGATGGGAAGGCGGAAGAAAGTTGCTGTCCCAGACCTGCGACCCGGCATAAGGGAGATGCTCGGCGAGGACGACGTACGAGGGAAGGTTCGGGTTATAGGTCCCCAACCCGTAGCTCAGCCATGAACCTAGGCTGGGCATTGGTACGGTGGCCGAGCCGGTATGCATCGCGAGCACGGCCTGGAAGTGCTCGACGATGTCGGTGTGCATCGTGCGGATGACGCAAAGCTCGTCGGCCAGGCCTCCGAGATGGGGAAAGAGCTCGCTGATCCTCAGGCCCGACTCGCCGCACGACCGGAACTCAAACGGAGATCCGAGCAGCGGTTGCGTGCTCGTCTCCCGGAGCGAGACCGCCGAGACCGACTTCCCTTGATCCTTGCGAAGCTTCGGCTTCTCGTCGAAGGTGTCGACGTGCGACACCCCTCCCGTCAGGAACAGGACGATCAACTGCTCGGCCTTCGGCGCGAAATGCGCCCGCTTCGGGCCGAGGACCTGGCCATCGCCCATCGCGGCCGCTCGGGCGAGCGTATTGTGGAGGTTCGACGCACCCAGAGATGCCGCCCCCAACGAGGAACGTCGGAGGAATTCCCGCCGGTCGATTGATCTATCAAACATGAGAGTCGCTCTCCGGAGGAATCTGCCTCGGGCCAGGCCGTGCGACCACGCTGCGTGACGCGACAGACTCTCAATCGAGATAGAGGAACTCGTTCGCGGTGAGAATGACCTTGGCGAGGCTGACCCATGCGTCGAGATCGGCGTCGGGGACAGGACGCCCCGACGCTTCCGACTCTCGGGCGAACGTGCGGAGATAGTCACGGAACGTCTCAACCTCCCCAGGAACGAGAGGGCGGCCCCAGGCGAGGGTCGTCGCGAGGTTGAGCCGATGGGTGACATCGGGCGCCTCGGCGATCAAACGGTTCGCAAGGGCTCGTGCCTGGTCCTGGACGAACGGGTTGTTCATCAGGAAGAGCGCCTGGAGCGGGACGTTGGCACTCGTGCGGCGGTCGGTCGAGTGATTCGTGTCGGGGCCGTCGAACAGGGCGAGATAGGGGTGACGTTGGAGGCGCTGAGTCATCAGATAGACGCTGCGGCGATCGGTCGTGTAGACCGCCTTGAACGGCGAATGCTGGGTCCAGCGCCACTCGGAGATGGGGGGAAAGGGATGTTCACCCGCGACGCGGAGGTCGAGCGTTCCGGAAGCCGAGAGCATCGCATCCCGGATCGCTTCGGCGTCGAGGCGACGGCGATCGAACCGCCAGTACCAACGGTTCTCGGGATCTTTCGCCGACGCGTCCGAGGCCGGTCCGCTCGCCAACTGGTATGTCTTCGAAGTCACGATCAGGCGGTGGAGGGCCTTGATCGACCAGCCGTTCGAAACGAATTGGGATGTGAGCCAGTCGAGTAATTCCGGATGGGTCGGCTCGTCGCCTCGGATGCCGAAATTGGAAGGCGACCCCACGATCCCTCGGCCGAAGTGGTGGTGCCAGACTCGGTTGACCATGACCCTTGCGGTGAGCGGATTCTCCGGGGCTGTGAGCCAGGTCGCGAGTTCCAGTCGACCGCTCGACCCATCAGGCATCCGAGGCGGGTTCGTGCCGGCCAGGAACGCCGGGACATTCCTCGCGACGACGGCGCCGCGCGTCGACGGCTCGCCATGCAGGTGGACGGCCTCAGCGATGGGCGTCGACTCGTGGACCGCGTAGGCGCCCGGCAAATCGGCCGGGAGACCCCATTTGCGGTCCGCGTCCTTCTGGCGCTCGAGTCGAGCCTTCGCGTCGAAGGCGGCTCTTGCAACCTGCTTGTTCCGCTCGAGCTGGGCCATTTGGTCCTTGAGCGTCGCCGTCGCTTGCCCGCTCGCTTCGAGCGCGGTGATGGACTTGGACAGCGACTGGATCGCCCGATCCCACTCGAGGGTACGTTCCTCGAGACGTTGTTTTTCCCGGTCGATGTTCTCGTCGGCGGGACTCTTCGCGAGGGTCTCGCGGTACGTTGTCCAATGGGCCGCCGCTTCATTCGGGGGTGTGAGAGGCGCGAAATTGGCCCTCGGGAACTTCTTGGACTGGAACTCTTCGGAGCCGGCGTACGGGAACTTCGTGCTCGCGAAGATCCCGTAGAGGGCATAGTAATCCGTGTTCGTGACTGGGTCGAACTTATGGTCGTGACAGCGGGCGCAACGGAGGGTCAGGCCGAGGAAGGCGCGACCGGTGGTCTCGATCGTGTCTTCGAGGGTGAGATGCCAGAGTTCTTCGGGTGCGGTGCCGTATCGACGGGAGAGCGCGAGGAAGCCCGTCGCGATCACCTGCTCCGCATAGCGTCCGCGGGGGCCTTGGACGGCGAGGATGTCACCGGCGAGTTGCTCTCGGACGAATTCGTCGTAGGGCTTGTCCGCGTTGAATGCGTCGATGATGTAGTCGCGGTAGAGTCTCGCCTCCGGGACGGGGTAGTCGGCGTTGTCACCGGCCGTGTCGGCGTACCGGACGACGTCCATCCAATGGCGTCCCCAACGCTCACCGTAATGGGGTGAAGCAAGGAGTCGATCGACGACTCGTTCATAGGCATTGGGTGATCCGTCCCAGAGGAAGCTGTCGAGCTCTTCCGGAGTTGGCGGAAGCCCGATGAGGTCGAAGCTAAGCCGCCTCAGAAGTGTTCGTTTCTCGGCGGGCTCGACGCGGGTGAGACCATGGGCCGTCCGGCTTGCGGAGATAAACCGGTCGATGGGATGGTGAGTCGAGTCGTTTGGATCGTCGGGAACCGTCACGGGTTTGACCGGCTCGAAGGCCCAGTGAGGCTGGGCCTCGAAAGATCGCTTGCTCGAGGGCGTGGGCTTGGGCCAGGGTGCTCCAGTCTTGATCCAGCGCTCGAAGTCGGCGACCACGACGTCCGGCAAGCGTCGTCCGGGAGGCATGCGGATCGACTCATGCTGATAACGGATCGCCTGGAGAAGAACGCTCTCTCCCGGTTGCCCGGGGACGATTGCCGGCCCTTCATCTCCCCCGTTGAGGAGTCCTTCGCGGGAGTCGACCCGCAGACCCCCTCCTACCTTCTTCCCGCCGTGGCATGGGAAGCACGTTTCGGCGAGGACGGGGCGGATTTTGGTTTCGAAGAACACTTCCGATTCACCGGTCGAGTCGGCGTTCACGACCGGGCCGACGAGCAACGTCGCGACGGAGACCAGGAGAATCGTGCGCCACATCAGCAACGTCCTCGGCCTCGAAAACCACGCTCGGACGATCTTCGTCCGGGTCGTGTTCGCCCACACTTGTCGAGCAAGAGTTTAACAGGGGCTTTGCGAGGCGTCGACAATACAATTCTCGCTAACGTGACCACCTTGGCGCGGATTTCTCTCACGCGGCCGAGGAGAAGCTCATTCTCCCAGTCTTTGATGAATTATCACTTGGGACTTATGATGCCTCTATTTCTCGTTGCCACGGAGACCGTGGGAACGCGGAAAATTGATGTTCCCAATTGTCGTGTTTTGGAGACTGAACGGCAGAAGCGAATGAGCATGAGGACCGGAAATGCAAACGGGCAGGCCGAAGCCTGCCCGTCGAGCATGGTCCTGAGGTGAAGGAGGTTCACGTGAGTCTTGCGACGGAACCTCGCTTGAGATCAGTCGAGCGTGTCGATCTTCTCGGCGTGCTTGCTGTCGCGGAACTTCTTCCGGAACTCTTCCTGCTGCTTATGGAAGATGGTCCGGAGGTCGTCCGACTGTCCCGGTTGGGTCAGGTCTTGCCCCTTCTTGGTGACGGCCAGGAAGCCGATGCACATCTCATCGGTCGTGGCCTCGCCCCAGGTGACCAGTTTCGGGGGGTGGTTGGGGTTGTGCGGGTTCTTGTCGGAGTTGTCGTAGTGGGCGACGACGTTGAGCACGGTCCCCTTGGGGAGGGTGAGCGGCTTCTCGAAGTAGTATGTGTACTGCCAGCCGAAGTCCCAGCCGGGGATATTGATGAGGTCTTCCTTGTGGCCGTCCGGGTAAGTGAGCGACATCCTCATGTCCTTGCCGAGCAGGTGCATGTGCGGGGTGACCGCCCAGGCCTCGAGGTCGACGGGGACGGGCCAGGACGCCTTGGCTTCAATGTTCGAGTCGTTCGGCGGGAGCTTGAGGTCGTACTTGAGTGCGGCCGACCAGTGGAGGATCTGCCGAATCGGCTTGCGCGAGAAGTACAGGCCGATTTTGGATCGGTCGGTCTCGGTCTTCCCGTTGGGGTGGTAGTGGATCTGGAGGACGATGTCGGCCCCCTTGGGCAGGGCGCGCCCGATGCCGTCGACCAGATAGCTGGCCTGGTTACCCGGGGCCCATCCGCCGAGGTCGCCGTGGATCTCGATTCCGGGGCCCGAGAAGCAGGCATACCCGAGGCCGGGGTCGGCGGCGTCCTTCTTGCGGGCCTCGCCGGTCGTGTCGACGTATCCGAGCAGGTGGTGGACGACCGCGCGATTATCCGGCTGGTATTCGATTCCGGAGATGTAAACATCTTTCGGGAGGTTGGTCGGCAGCACGAAGCAGCGGTAGACGTCGCTTCCCCCGGCGGGGACTTCAAAGGGTCCGGGGAGCTCGATGACGAGGTCCGGCTTGCCGAGGGTCCAGTCGTCGGGGAATTTCATCGGAGGAGGGAGCTGCGCGAGGTCGCCCTGGGGGGCACCCGCTTCGGCCCAGGAGGCGAGGGTGGCGATGTCAGCCGTCGAGAGCGAGCGGTCGTGCTTGAATTTCGGACCAATCCCGGCTTCTGCCTTCCAAGGGGGCATCAGCCGATCTTCGACGACCGACGCGAGGTCATCGGCTCGTTTCCTGGCCTGTTCATAGGTTTCGAGTGGAAAAGGCCCGACCTGGCCGGGACGGTGACATTCCTGGCAGTTCTTCTGGAGGATCCGTGAGACTTCCTTCGCGTACGTCGGCACAGGACCTTCTTCGGCCGCCTTCGGGATCGGGCAGCCGACGGGCTTGACGTAGGCGGTGGCGACCTCGCGCCCGCCCAGGACGGCCGCGATGGCGTCGTGGAGTTCGGCCCCCTTGGGGTTGGCATTCCGCTTCTGGCGGTCGGCGAACTGGTCGTCGATCCGGCCGTGGTATCGGATCCGTCCTTCCGCGT
Source organism: Singulisphaera rosea (assembly GCF_054877945.1). Taxonomy (NCBI): domain Bacteria; kingdom Pseudomonadati; phylum Planctomycetota; class Planctomycetia; order Isosphaerales; family Isosphaeraceae; genus Singulisphaera; species Singulisphaera rosea. The sequence goes on from NZ_JBTYIP020000002.1 coordinate 114,993, forward strand.
CGATCAGGAACGCTTCCGGAGTCGCCGTCGCTCCCAGGTGGGCGGCCACCTTACCCCGGCGGTCGCGGACGACGGGGAACTTGAAGCCGAAGTCGTTGGCGTGCGTGGCGACGTCGGCGTTGCTGAGGTCGGGGTCGACGCAGATGCCTACCAGTTTCAAGGAGTTCGTCGGGAATTCGTCGGCCAGCCGATTGAGCGTCGGGCTGTAGGCGTTCGAAATCGGGCATTCGGACGAGTAGAAGATCAAGGCCGTGGCCCCGCCCTTCGGCGCGGAGACCTCGACCGTTTTGCCGTCCGTCCCGACGAGCTTCGGAATTTGAACGCTTTTCAACTCGGCCGCGGTTGAGCCAGGGATGGCGATGAGCCAGGCCGAGAGTGTAAGGATGGTTAGGGCAATCGGTTTGGCATGCGTCGACGCCGATCCATTCATCGAGAAGCTCCAGCAGGTATTCGGGACGATCTGCAATCGTGGCATCGTTGGGGGGGATTATTCAGCGCTACGAGGCTTTTACGAGACTCGGGCGATGCCGCCAAAGTTCGCGATCGCCGGGGTTTCGTCCAATCAATCCGTTTCCATGATCATAGACTTCCTCACCCTAATTTCCTCGAGAATATTTCGAGAGGGGCGTGAAAACACCGACAGGGATCACCGAAGGTGGGGAGCAACTCCGTCCCGGGAAGTGACTTTCGAGACGGCGCATGGTTCCGATCGCCGGGGATGCGAGCCGGGCAAGATCCTCAGCGTGATCCCCGGAATCACGAGGATGAGTTCCTCGTCACCGGTTCGCAGCAAGACGATCACTGAGGTTGGGCGACTGCGGGAATGGGGGCTGAGGGCGAAGGAGCTTCGTCGTGTTCGCCGGCGGAGGCCACGGCCATGAGGAAGAAACCGGCGAGGAGTGAGGCTGAGAGGGTCAGCCGGTCGTGGGCGTGGAACTGGAGCTCGGGGAGCAGGTCGCTCAAGGCAATGCAGAGGAACGTCCCCGCCGAGAACGCCAGGGCCGCGGCGGTCCCGTACACCGCCGACTGGGGCCCGAGGCCGCCGAGCCCGATGAAGAACAGGACGACCCCGACGGGGATCATCAGGGCGAAGCCGAGGTTGACGAGGTGGGCCGTCCGTCGGGGCATGCCTGCGCGGAGCATCAGGCTCACAATCGTGAGGGCGTCGGCGGGTTTGTGAACCAAGGTCGCGAGGAAGACGCCCCACGCGGCCGCGCCTAGGCCTCGACGTTCTCCCCACTCCGACGCCGCCGCGCTCGCGAGGGCGACCCCTCCGGCGAGCGAGTGGGCGGCGAGTCCGAAGGCCGCCGCCCCCCAGTGCAACGAGGTCCCTTTGGCGTCCGAGCCGGGTCCGCCCGGCGCCTCGACGTCGATCAGCCCCGCCGAATGCCCACGGCCATGGGCGTGTTCGTGGGGATGCGTCGGACAAGGTTCGGACGGGTCCGCGGGGGACTCGTGGTGATGGAAGGCGAAGAACCGCTCGAGGAAGAACATTGCCAGGAGGCCGCCGGCCGTCCAATGCAGCGCCCCGGCCGATCCCAGGTGGACGGCCTCGGGGAGCATGTGGAAGAAGACCGCGCCGAGCATCGCCCCGGCGGAAAAGCTTAAATAAATTTGAAGGCGAGTATGCGTCAGGACAGTGGCGAGCGGGAGGATCCCGCCGAGCAAGCTCACCCCGACGATCGCAGCGCTGAAGAGCGCGAGAGTCAGCGTCATCGCGGCCCCTACCCCTCTCGCTCCGAGCCTCGCCCCTTGTTCCGAAGGCCTTGCGCGGAAATAATAATGTTCAGACTTCACGTCGGCCGCAGCCAGGCTATCGGCCCCCTGGGCCGCGCCCGCAACTCGATCCGACCCGCGAGGGGATCGTCATGCCCAAGTTGAGCGAACCGGAAATCCTCGAGAGGATGCCGACCGCCAGAGATTGGGAACACCGCGGCGATATGCTCGTCCGCACCTGGCATTTCCCATCGTTCCGCCGCGCCTTGGACTTTGTCAATCAGGTGGCTGCCCTGGCCGAGAAGAACGACCATCACCCCGACATCGTCTTGAGTTACCGCCAGGTCCGGCTCGAACTCTCCACGCATTCGGACGGCGGGCTGACCCCTCTCGACTTTTCGTTCGCGTCCGAAATCAACGGCCTGCCGCACGATCGTTGAGGTCGCACGAGGCGACGAAAAACCCCCGACGCACAAGGCCGGGGGTTGGAAGAGACTTCAAGATTCAGGCCATCGCGGGGGACGGCCGCAGAAATTAGACGGCGGGGCGCTTCGGGCCCGACTGCCCCGGGGCCAGCCGCCGGAACTTGGTCTTCGGCAGGTTGTAGACACCGCTCGTCGGCGTCCAGCGCTCGTCTTCCTGGAGCAAGGCGAGTCGCTCGGCCCTGGTAAGGACGTTGCGAGAACGGCTCATGCCGCCGGCCTTTTTCAAGCTCTTATCGATCGACATCAGCAAACTCCTCCGACGCCTTACCCGGGAACCCACGCCCCATGCCTTGGCGTCCGCAACCACTTCAGGGCCGATCTCGTCCGAGATAGCCGAAGGAAAGATAATATCCCAAAAGGTCGTTCGGATGCAAGCCGTCGCGTCATCGCGAACGGTTTCGATCGATCACCTGCCCGACTGCACTGCCCCCAACGAGTTCGACGCTTGCCCGAGAACGGGCGCGACGACGAGGAGACCGAGGCCGGACATTTCGGGATGCGCGCTTTGCTCCTTGGCGACGACCATAAAGCCGAAGGCCTGGCCACGGGCGGGTACCGTGGCCAGGCCTTCGGGGACATCGTGAGGATCGCGAAATGGATCAGGACATCTTGGAGAACCAGGAGGTCCAGGTCGACTTCGGGTTGGTCTGGGTAGTCGGAGTGGTCGTCGGCGTGGGGGTGGGAGTGGGTGTGGTTGGGATGCTGTTCGCGAGGACCGTCGTGATCGTTTGATTGGTCACGCTGGACGAGTTCGAGGGGGTGACGCTGGGAGTGGTCGGCGAGGAGATCACCCGAGGCGTGAGCTGCATGGCCGCTTTGGTCACGGTGGGGGTGGGGGTGGGGGTGGGGGTCGAGATGGCGGCGGCAGTTGTGGCCGGGGGCGTGGTCGTGGAGGGTGCGGGCGTCCCTTGCCAGGCGTTGCTCAGGTTGAAGTCGACCTCGACGTTGGACGTCCCGATCTGGACATCCTGGCTCCGCACGACCTTGCCGCCCGAGATCGCGGTGACCGTATAGCTACCAGGGTCGAGGGCCATCTGGTACCCGCCGGCGTCCCAGGTCTGGACGCTGGTCGTCGCGCCGGTCGACTTGTTGGTGACCTGGATGGTCACGTTGCCCACGCCCTCGCCTAGGTTATAGGTCCCGGAGTGGTTGGGGTCGCTGAACGCGACGCCGACGAGCTCGGCCTTCTCCCCTTGTTGGGCGCCGAAGTCCTGCGTGATCACCATCGGGCCGACCTGAGACTTGGTCGCATTGACGATGCCGATGCCGACGTCACGGTAGGCATCCCCGGTCGATGTGTTCGGCTGGAGGATGTTATCGCGGTGGCCGTGCGAGGCGACGCCCCAATCGATGAGGAACGCTTCCATGGCCTGGTCGACGGAGCTCGAATAGGCGTAAGCATTCTCGCCGTCGGTCGTCCGGTTCGTATAGCCCGCCTGGTCGAGCCGCTGCTCGAGCGAGGAGCCATTGGCGCCTGTGTGGGACTGAACCCCGTTATCGGCCTGGTACTGGCTCTGCCCCTGGGCGGCGGTGGCGAGCTGGTCGTTCCAGGCGAGCGGCGGCTTGGCCGGGGCCGACGCGATTTCCTGCTTCACCTGATTCAGATCGACATTATAGTAGGCGATCGTCGCACTGACGTTGGCGTCGAGGTTCGAGGTCACCGTCTGCGCCATCTGGGCGGGATTCTGGCGGGACTGATTGAGCAGATACAGCATGTACTGCTGCTGGTCGGTAGGGCCACCGCTCGAGAGCAGCTCGCGTGATTCCAGACTCTCAAGACGCAGTGATCGTCGGCAGTTGGGTCGGGACATGCGAGCCTCCGTGCCTATCAAAATCGCCCCCCATTCGACGCGGGGCGTTCGGGTTTGGTCTCGAGGAGACCATCTCCCACCGTGGAGATGGTGATCGTTGGGCCGTTCCGACTTGAGGAAATAATCTCGGGAGCGGGGAGGCGTTGTCGGCGTGGCGTCGGGAGTATAAAGCAAGCACCGTGCCAGATTGGCCTTGACTCGCGGAGAAAACCCTCGGAATCGTGGCGAACTTCTCTCACTCAAGGGACTTAGGAACGTGGCGAGCCACCCCTGTCTTGAAAGCCATGACAACCCCGACTCGGCTTCCTTGCATTTTCGCCAGGATTGAGGGGTGTTAAACCTACATCACAGCCGTTTTTTACAATGAGCCTGCGACCTAACTCGTTACAGAATTTTTGCTTAAGTTCAGGAATATGGCGACCGACGCGGTCGTCTTGATCGTGACGGTCGTGCGGAGTTCGAGTCGGGGGGTGGCTCGACTCCTGGGGCTGAAATCCGAAGTCCCCGGTCTCCTGCACCGTTGATCGAATGACGCCGGTGAATACGTGGGCTGGTCTTACTTCTATGAAAGGGGAACGCGCACGAAGCCCCGTCTCTTGCCCCGAGTTCGAGGGTCGCGAACGCTCGTCCGGGTGAGAAATCGAGTTGTCGAGGTCGAACCTCATCAGGACCGGCCTTGTCGACTGAGCGGCCCTGCCGATAGAATCGCTCGTTTGGACCGGGGGGCCCGAGAATGTCGCGGTCGCCCTTGCGGTCGATTGTCCGGACATCCATCCGACACGAAGACGAAGGACGGCAGAGCGATGGCTCATAAGAAGGGGCAGGGTTCGAGCCGAAACGGTCGCGACTCGAATCCCAAGATGCTTGGCATCAAGCTGTACGGCGGGCAGGCCGCCAAGCCCGGCAGCATCATTTGCCGGCAGAACGGGACGAAGTGGCACGCGGGCAAGAATGTCTCGATCGGCCGCGACTGGACGATCTTCTCGCTGGTCGAGGGGACGGTCAAGTTCGACCGGGACGGTCGGCGGATCAACGTGATCCCGCTCGCGACAGCCGGGGTGGAAGGCTGATTCGCAACGCCTTCACCCTCTAGTGCAACGGGGCAACTATGTTCGTGGACAGGGTGACGATCTTCGTTCGGGGAGGCGACGGTGGCAACGGCTGCCTCAGTTTCCGGCGCGAGAAATACGCGCCCCGAGGTGGCCCGAACGGGGGAGACGGCGGGAGCGGGGGGAGCATCGTGGTTCGTGCGGCCGACGGCTTCACGAACCTTGCGCATCTCTCTTTCCAACGCCACTGGAAGGCCGAACGAGGCGAACACGGGCAGGGCTCCGATTGCACGGGGAGGGGTGCCCCCGACAAGATCATCGAGGTCCCGACGGGGACGATCATCCGCGACCGCGACCGCGGTCACGTCCTCCGCGACCTCCAGGCGGCGGACGACTCGGTGATCGTCGCCCAGGGTGGGCGCGGTGGGTATGGCAACGCCCACTTCAAGTCGAGCACGAATCGCGCCCCGAAACAGCACGAGCCGGGCGTGGCCGGTGAGGAGCGCTGGATTACACTGGAGCTCAAGGTCATCGCCGACGTCGGGCTCGTCGGGTTGCCGAACGCCGGCAAATCGACGGTCCTGTCGCGGATTTCGAGGGCCCACCCTGAGATCGCCGATTACCCCTTCACCACCAAATATCCGAATCTCGGGACCGTCCGTGCCGGCGATCATGCGTTCGTCGTCGCGGACATCCCGGGCCTGATCGAAGGGGCCCACGAAGGCCTAGGGCTCGGCCATGAGTTCCTTCGCCACGTCGAACGGACCCGGCTCCTCGTCCACTTGATCGACTGCAACCCGATGGACGGCTCGGATCCCATCGTCAACTACCGGACGATCCGTCGCGAGCTCGAGCACTACAGCCCGGCGCTCGCCGAAAGGCCTGAGCTCCTGGTGGTGACCAAGATGGATCTGACCGACGCCGCCGAGGCGAAGGCTCGGATCGTCGAGGGTCTGGGACGTGACGTTTTATCGATCTCGGCCGTCACCGGCCAGGGGATACCCAACCTCATCCATCGGATCGCCGAATTGCTGGAATCGCTCCCGGCCGTTCCCGATGCCTCCCCGGTCGCCTCCGCGCCCATCGCCGGGGGTTAGCGTCGTGTTGCATATCGTCGCCGACGTGGGGAACTCCCGCCTCAAGTGGGGACGCCTCGACTCCTCATGTCGCCTCGAGGAGACCGATGCGCTGCCCCTCGACGAGCCCGAGGCCTGGGCGCGAGCCTGGTCGCGTTGGAACCCGGCCGGTGAGCCGTCGTGCTGGTCGATCGCGTCGGTGAATCCCCCGGTCGCTCGGGTCTTTGGGCAGTTCCTCGAAGTCCGAGGCATCGCCGAGAGGACCTGGTATACCTCAGCGGCGCAGGTCCCGGTGCGGCATGAACTGGAACACGCCGAGACCGCGGGGGCTGATCGGGCGCTCGCCGTCATCGCGGCCATCGCGTTGCGAGGCCAAGGGCCGGGTGTGGTCATCTCCTGCGGCACGGCGATCACGGTCGAGCGGGTGGCGCCGTCGGGCGTCTGGCAAGGGGGGGCGATCGCCCCCGGTCTGGGCCTCGCCGCGCGTGCCCTCCACCTGCTTACGGCCCAGCTCCCGCTCATTTCGCCGGGAATGGCCCCGGCCGCCTGGGGGAAGTCGACGTTGCCTGCCCTCGAAGCCGGCCTCTATTGGGGGACGGTGGGGGCGGTCCGTGAGCTCGTCACCCGGCAATCCCAAGGCCTGTCCCCTGCCCCCTGGATCGTCTGGACCGGCGGCGATGCCACGAGCTTGGCGCCTGCGCTGGCCTGGGATAAGTCGGAAGTCGTCGCGGACCTCGTCCTGGTCGGGCTCGCCAAGACCGCGGCTCGCGGACGAGGAGTGAATCCAAAGTGTGTTCCTACGTGACAGGAATGACTCTCCGAACGCTTCGGAATGTTATGGACCCCTACCGATGACGGCCGCGGCCCGAGTCTCCATGCTGACCGCCGAGGGGCGAGGCGCGGTCTCCGTCGTTCGAGTCTGGGGGCCTGGAGCGTTGGTGGTCGCAGCCTCCGTATTCCGACCTATCCGGAAACCGTCCCTCGATCGAACCTCCGCCGGCAGGATGCGGCTCGGTCGCGTGGGTGCAGGACTTGGAGACGAGGTCGTGGCCGTCGTGGTCGAAGGGCCTCACCCCGAGGTCGAGTTCCATTGCCATGGCGGTCCGGCTCCCGTGACGATGGTCATGGACGCACTGACGGTCGCTGGTGCAGAACGGCGACAACCGAGTGCCTGGATCCGGCAAACCGCTTCCTCCGTCATCTCGGCCGAGGCCGAGGTCGACCTGGCGAGAGCCCCGACCGTGCGCTCGGCCGAGGTGTTGCTCGACCAGATGCAGGGGGCGCTCGTCTCGGAGCTCGAACGCCTGGTCGAACGCCTGGTCGAAGGCCTCGAGAACGACCTCGACGATGTCGTTCAAGGAGTCGACCGCCTCATCCGAGCTTCGGGAGTCGGGAGACGCCTGATATCAGGATGGCGCGTGGTGCTGGCCGGCCGTCCCAACGTGGGGAAGAGCCGCTTACTCAATGCCCTGGCCGGCTACGACCGGGCGATCGTCGACCCGACGCCCGGCACCACTCGAGACGTGGTGAGCGTCCGCACGGCGGTCGAGGGTTGGCCGATCGTATTGGACGATACGGCCGGACTTCGCAACTCGGACGACGCAGTCGAGCAATCAGGGATCGCTCTCTCCCGTTCCCAGCACGAGTCCGCCGACCTGCTCCTCGTCGTCCTTGACCGATCTCAGCCGTTGACCGGCGATGATCATCGGCTCATCTCCGATCACAGCGGTTCGTTGCTCATCGCGAACAAGGCCGACCTGCCGGCAGCCTGGCAGCCGGCACCGGACATCCTCGAGATTTCTGCGGAACGAGGGGATGGGCTGGACACACTCATCCGCTCGATTGCCGGCTGTTGCATCCCCGATCCTCCCGAAGTGGGGGCCGCGATCCCGTTCCGTCCCCGGCATATTCGCGGCCTCGAGTTAGCCTCGCACCGTCTCAAGGCCGGAGACCCGATTGGCGCTCGCGAGGCGCTGGAAGGGATTCTCGTCGGAGATCTTGGCTCGACGATTTCCCCCGAGGTCGGTTGATTCGCCGACTGTCGGACGAGCCTGACATGATCTCGCTGGCCTTGCCGCGGCTTGAAGTTCGTCCACCAGAAGATCGAGACGCTCAGCCCGGTCTGCTGGGAGCGACGGGAATCCGCTTGAGGTCGGCGCCCGCACGGGCTGCTGGGCTATCGGGGGTGAGTTGGACGTCGTCGCGGCCGAGGGTCCATGGCATGCGGCCCGGCTCCCATTCCTTGAGGAACTTGAGATTCCCATGGACCGGCGCCGCCTCCTTCGTCCCGATCGCCACCATCCAGGAGGGCTGATCGTAGATCTTGGGGACCGTCCCCGGCTGCGCGGATTGATCACGACGGTAGGCGTTGATTTCGTGATAGGCGACGCCGTGACCTTCCCAACGGATCCGGTCGCTGAGAGAGGTCAGGGTGTCCTGTCCGTCGACGCGGAACAGCGGCGCCCCTTGCGAGGTGGTCGCAAGGATCGAGTCGTGGGCGGAGACGTCGGCGACCGGGAGGTCGGGCTCATCCTGGGCGCTTTCCAGTTGCACAAGGCCGCCGGCCGTCCTTGCCGTGACTTGATTGAGCGTGAGCTTGAGAGGTTGGGCAACCTGGCCCCGAGGTTGTCCATGGGCATGGACCAGGCTGCCACCGGTCGAGACGACGACGTTCCTGAGATCGAGGTCGAGCCGCCGGCCCGGTGAGACTTCGAAGAGGTCACCGCCCGAGCGGAGCAGCGAATCCAGGAGGTGGACGACCGCGGCCGAAGCGTCGGCATCGGCTCCGGGTTTCGCCCCCTCGGACTCTCCCGGGGGGACCACGATGGCGGCCGAGAGGAGCTGGTCTCCCTCGATGCTGACGGTGCAGTCGATCAGGCCCAGCTCGGCGCCCGCCCAGACGCCGAAGCCTGCCCAACGACCTTGTCGAGGTGAGTCCGTCTGCGCCAGGATGACATCGATGCCCTGGAGGGCGATCGACCCTGAACGGAGCTCGAGCCAGACCGACCATGCCGTCGGCGTCTTGGGGTCGGCCGGTGTGGGGCGGAATCGAATACGGGGTCGCGTTGCCCCGGGTTGTGCCTTGACCGAAACCTTGGCATTCTCGCGAATGCGGATACTTTGAAGGTCCCAGTCCGCGTCGGATGCGATGATGAGGGGGGCCGAAGCGGGCTCGGAGCGGTCGAGTGCCTCGAGGAATTGATCGGACGTTCGGATCACGCCTGCCGCGGGAGTCGAGGTGCCCGGTCGATCGGGCGTCTCGTTCGCCTTTTCGGGGCTGTTCGAGGTCGGGCTCTGAGGTTCAGTCACCTGTCGGCCCGGATCCAGTCCCATCGGGGGCATGACCGGCATATCGGGAATCTCGCCACCCATCTTGCTCTTGATCGTCGATGGGTCGACCGTCGCGTCGCTCACGATCATCGGCTTCGGGGTCGGGTCGCTCGGCGAGGCTGTCGGGATCGTGCCAGACTCGGACCTGACCGTTTCCGGGTCTCGACGAGGCTCGGGAGTGATCGAGGCGATCCTGGGATTGCTGTAGCCGATCAAACCGAAGGGACCCTGACGCGCTCCGAGGACCGTCGTGCCGGCCAGGTCGGAGGCGAGGCGGAACGCTCGAGATGGATTCCACTCATCCTGGGCGAGGGCCTGCATCGGGTCTAGCTCGTTCCAGACCTTTGTCCGGGTGGAACTCGAGCCGGTCTCGCGCGAACGACCGGAGGACTCGACCCATGACTCCCAGGTCCTGACGGGATGATGCCCGGGCCTCGAGGTCGTCGGCTGGAGGAAGACACCGATTCGGGAATAAAGGTTATTCCGTCCTCGCCAGTCGAGCCCCTCGGGATTGTCGATCGCGAGGAGCGTGGCGTCGACGTCCCGTGCCGGGGCGATGATCGAGTCATCGATCCTGACGCGAGGGGCGACGCCGTCGAAGCGGAGGATCGGCCCATCGCCGGCGATCAGACTGACGTACTGCAACCGAAGCTCGGCCGGCACGGGCCCGACCACGCCGGCGTTCTCGAACCAAACGGCGGGTTCGGCGCCCCCCATCGTGCAATCTCGGAGCTTGAGGTCGGCCGGCCCTTGGGCCAGGATCCCGGCCTGCTTCCCGTCGAAGTGGCAGGCGTCCACCAATACCGCTGGAGGGCGTTCGGCCGAGGGAGGTTCGAGGATCTGGACTGCGGCGACCCGTCCATCGCTCGAGGGGACTCCCGTGGAACGAAAGACGCAGCGATGGAGCGTCAACTCGGTGTTCTCGCAACGGACCGCGGCCGCAACGATGTCGCGAGGGCCTGGTTCGACCACGAATGCGAGATCCTCGAGAGTGATCTTCCCCCCGGAAAAGTCGAGGATAGCGGTCGAGCCCCGCTCTTGAGGTGAGGCGTGGGCGAGCCGGAGGACCGGCCGGACCCCCGCCTCGGCCTTGATCGTCAGGTCGCAGTCCTGCAGTCGGGCGTTCGGATGATCGCCTCCTCTTCCCTTCAATTCGTAGGGCCCGTCGTCGGTGAGCACCACGATCGAACGAGGCGGAGCCGATGCCAGGATCGACGCGAGATCCTCGCCTGACGCGACGGAGATGTCTCGTGGGAGGGCGTCGGTCGGGGGACGGGAGACGCCGTTCGCCGTCACCGAGGCCGTGATCGCACCGGTGGCTGCCGGACCGGTCGAGGTGCGCGAGGTAGAGGAGCTCTTCGCGATCGGTCCAGGGGCGCCGAAGGGGTCGGGCGGGAAAGACCGGGGCGTCGGGGATCCGGTTTCTTGGCCCCACCAAACTAATCCGAAAACGACGGCCGCGAGGGCCAGGGCGGGGAGGCCCCAGACGAGGTGGCGCTCCCAGCCCGGCGGGTGGGTCGCGGACATCCAGACCAGGCCTTCGGGGCTGACCGAGCGCAGTCCGAGCGCACCGGCGACCGTCAACAGGTCGCGGACGAGAAGTTCGGGGGTCTGGTATCGCCGGTCGCGATCCTTGGCCATCAATTTCACGAGGATGCTCGCCAGGTCGGGCGGCACCGCGGGGTTGAGCGCACGGACGTCCGGCGGCGCGCCTTCCTGATGTTGGAGGAGCTTCTGGAGGACCGTCCCCTCGGGGAAGGGAGGACGGCCCGTGAGCATATGGAAGAGCGTGCATCCGAGCGAGTAGAGGTCGCTGCGTACGTCGACGTCGCGGGGGTCGCGGGCCTGTTCGGGACTGATGTAGTCGAACGTCCCCAGGGTCATCCCGCTCTGGGTCAGCCCGTCGTCGACCCCTCGCTCGAACCGGCGTGCCAGCCCCATGTCGACGAGCTTGGCCCGTCCTTGCGGGGTGACGATGATGTTGGAGGGTTTGATGTCGCGGTGGACGACCCCGCGTTCCGCGGCGTGCACGAGCGCCCCGGCGATCTGGAGCGTGAAGTTGATCGCCTCGCCGGCCGACATCGGGCCGTTGCGCTCGACCCGCTGGCGGATCGTCGTCCCTTCGATATATTCGAAGGCGATGAAATGATACTTCGTGTCGTGGTCGATCGTATAAACGCGAGCGATATTCTCGTGATCGAGCCGGGCCGCCGCCCTCCCCTCCTGGTAGAACCGCTGGACCACTTCCGGGTCGTGCGCCTGCTCCGGGGGGAGGATCTTGAGGGCCACTTGTCGATCGAGGCGGGTGTCCAGCGCACGGAAGACGGCCCCCATGCCGCCGACGCCGATCGACTCTTCGAGCTCGAACGACTCAATCCGATCGCCGGGCCTGGGGAGCGGGATCGGGATGATGTCGGAGGGGACGCGAACAGGGCGCGAGGAGTTGCTCGAGCGGACGGTCGGAGGGTCGTTACGACTCCCCGATTCTGAGCCCGTGGACCCACCGTGCGTCGGCCAGACGCCGGTGGCTTCAGCGGGTTTAGGGTTAGGATACGGCTCGGGGTCCTGCATCGGACAATACTCTCAGGAAGGGGGGAACGTTGTCCCCTTGCGGCACATCCTTGCAACACGCGGAACGCGTGGGAGACGCGAGTAAGAGGTGCATGCAATCGCGTCGATCCACTTCAAACTATAGAAGATAGGAACCGTTGGTGTCAACAATTTCGTCGCGGGCAACATCACCCGATCTCCCGTGACTACGAGCCGCGAGCCGGCTCCCTCTCGCTCGACTCCCGTCTCTCCCGGAAGTCTCAAGACCTGGCGCGGGGTTTGCCGCTAAACTAACTAGGCACGGGTGCTGCTTCCCGGCCCGCCTGTCCGCGCGTAAAGTAATACCAATGTCGGAGGCGGATCCGTCCGGCTCTCTCCGTCCCAAGGCCTCGGAAGGAATGCTCGCCGTGCCGCGCCTGAGAACCTTGGTCAACGTGTGGCTCTGCGCGTCGGTTCTGCCGCTCCTCGGGGAGACGACGGCCCGCGCGGCCGTCACCGCCGAGGAAGTGTCTCGAGCCATTCGAGACGGGGTCCGTTACCTGAAATCCTTGCAAAAGGACGACGGTTCCTGGCCCGAAGTCGAGCAGCAATCGAAAACGGGCACGACGAGCCTCGTCACCCTGGCCCTCCTCACGGCCGGCGAGCCTACGAACTCGCCGGCCGTCTCCAAGGCCCTCGATTATCTCCGAGGCTTCCTGCCGAACGAGCTCGACAACACATATGCCGTCTCGCTGCACTCCATGGCCCTCGCGGCCGCGAACTCCGATCGCGACCTGGTCAGGATTTCCGCGGACGCCGACTGGCTGATCTCGACCCAGATCAAACCAAACGAGGGTCGAAATAGCCCCGGGACCTGGTCCTATTCCAGGTCGCTCAATCGGGGAGACCCATCGAATACGCAATATGCCCTACTCGGCCTGCACGCGGCGAGCGAGGCGGGCGTGAAGGTACCTCCCCAGGTTTGGTCCGTCGCGCGGGCGGCCTGGGTGAAAGCCCAGCATCCGGACGGGAGCTGGGCGTATCCGGGGCTCCCCTCCAGTGCGAGCATGACCTCGGCGGGGATCTCGAGCCTGGTGATCACCGGCCTTAACCAATATCAGGGGCACGAAAGGCTCGTCGGCGACGAGATCGTGGATTGCGGGAAGGGGAGCACGAGTCGAGAGCTCGAGCTCGCCGTGGGCTGGATGGCGAGGAATTTCGATGTCCGCCAGAACGTCGGGCAGGGGAATCAGTGGAGGTATTATTATCTCTACGGCCTCGAGCGCGCGGGTCGACTGACGGGCCAGCGGTTCTTCGGCGAGCATGACTGGTATCGGGAAGGGGCCGAGGCCCTGGTTCGCGAGCAGAACCGGGTCACGGGCGCCTGGGTCGGCCTCTCGATGGAGAAGGCCTTCCCGCAACTCACCACCAGCTTCTCACTGCTTTTCCTCGCGAAGGGACGCTCGCCGGTGCTCGTGAACAAGCTCCGCCACGGGCCTCGGAACGATTGGAATCACGATGTCGACGATATCCGCAACCTCGTCAACACCGTCTCCAGGGACTGGAAGACCCTACTGACCTGGCAAGTCGTCAACCCCGACTTTGCCACGGTCGAGGATATGCTCCAATCTCCGATCGTCTATTTCAACGGCCACACCGCGCCGGAGTTCACGCCTCAGGGGAAGAAGAATCTCCGCGACTACGTCGAACAAGGGGGCTTCATCTTCGCCGAGGCCTGCTGCTCGCGACCCGAATTCCACAGCGGCTTTCAGGCCCTGATGGAGGAGATTTTCCCCGAGCCCGAATACAAGCTCCATCCGCTGCCCGAAGACCATGCCGTCTGGCGCGCCAAGCATCAGCTTTCGCCCGACGTCCACGAGCTCTGGGGGATCGAGCACGGGTGTCGGACCGTCGTCATCTATGCCCCGAGCGACCTCTCCTGTTACTGGAATCAGGCGGAAGCGAGCCCGACGCACCCGGCGGTGATCAAGGCCCTACGGGTCGGGCAGAATGTCATCGACTACGCAACGGGTCGGGAGTTGCCCGCGGATAAGCTTGCCGTGCGCGAGGTGAAGGATTTCAAGCTGGACTCCCCCAAGCGTGGGGCGATGCACATCGCCAAGCTCCGGCACGCTGGCGACTGGAACGTCGCGCCCCTGGCGATCCCCAACCTGACGACGAGCCTCCGCGACCGGCTCGGTTTCGACGTCGTCATCAACCACAAGGAACTCCCGCCGCGCGACCCCAATCTGTCGCGTTATCCCTTGATCTATGTCCATGGCCGCGCCAATTTCCAGCTCTCGCCGGAGGACCGCGACTGGCTCCGAAAACACCTCGAGCCCGGGGGTGGAACCCTTTTCGCCGACGCTGCTTGCGGGAGTCCGGCGTTCGACAACGCGTTTCGTCGCGTGGTTGCTGAGATGCTCCCCAAGCATCCGCTCGTCCCGATTCCTCCCGAGGACGACCTCTACACGGACAAGATCGGTTACGACCTCTCGAAAGTCCGGTACACCCGCGCAGCGGGGGGCGGGCAGAAGCTCCCGCAACTCGAGGGGGTCAAAATCGACGGCCACTGGGCGATCATCTACTCGAAGTACGACCTTGGTTGCGCCCTCGAGAGGCATCAAGGCCCCGATTGCAAGGGCTACGACCAAAAGAGTGCCGAGATGATCGCCAGTAATATCGTGATCTATGCGACGTTGCCCTGACCTGACCAAGGCCCGGGCGGTGTCGCTGGTCTGACGGGATCACTGGCCCGCTGGATGGGAACGGGAGCGCTTCTCCATAGGACTCCTGGTCGACACCCCTTGAAAACTTCGCCGTCTCGACCCATCATCGATGATGAGGGGCCTTACAAGGTCGGCCGCCTCTTTCGGTGGCCTTGGAGCGGTCTCGATGCGTTGGGTTGATCGGGTTTACGGCGATGTCGCGATTGTTGATCCCAGTCTGGTGGCTCTGATCGCGTGCCCGACGTTTCAGCGGCTCCGCGGGGTCCGTCAGGCCGGTCCTTCGGCTTATGCGTTCCCGTTCAAGACGGTCACTCGCTTCGAACACAGCCTGGGTGTTCATGTCTTGCTCCGGAAGCTCGGAGCCGGGCTTCGAGAGCAGGTGGCGGGCCTCCTCCACGACATCTCTCACACCGCGTTCTCGCACGCGGTCGACTTCGTATTCTCGTCCGAAGAACAGGACCACCACGAACGCTTGAAACCCGAGTTCCTCCGGCGCCCCGACATCGTCGGCGCCCTCGCCGCGATGGGGTTTGCGCCCGAGGAATTCTTCGACGACTCCATCTACCCGCTCTTGGAACGCCCCCTGCCCTGGCTCTGTGCCGATCGGATCGACTACTTCTTGCGCGATGGCCTGGCCTGCCACGTCGCCACGCCTGAGATCGTCGAGCGATTACTGGAAAATATCTCGGTCGTCGACGGGGCGATCGTGTTCACGAGCCTTGCGGTCGCGAGCGAGGCGACGGCCCTGTATTCGGTGATGAATCGCGACTGGTGGGCAAGCTCGACCGAAGGGTACGTCTACAACGAGTTTGCTGATGCCCTCCGCGAAGGCTTCCGACGCGGGGCCCTGACGAAGCAGGATCTCCTCGGCGATGATTCCCACGTCATGGCGAGGCTCGAAGCCTCCCAAAGCCCGCTCATCGCCGAGAAGCTCGAACACATCCTGCACTTCGACCCTTCCAAGGTTGAGGGGTACGTCGCGAGGGTCACGCCCAAGACTCGATGGCTCGACCCGCCGGTCGTCGTCGATGGAGTCTGTCGACCCCTGTCCGAGCATTCCTGAGCGGGGCTCGAAGGCAAGGTTGTTGGCCCTCGAATTACCCCGCCCGGTTCAGCCCGCCGAACCTTTGGATTGGACTATTGGGCGGGTAGAAGCCGGGTCTTCGAGTTCGAGCACGGGTCGGTGGAGCGAGAGGTGACGGGCCCAGGAGGGGACGGGCTCGGGGAAGTCTCGTCGCGTGTGGACCCCTCGGGATTCTTCGCGGGCAGAGGCCGCCGCGATCATCAAGCGGGCAACGATCAACATGTTTTGCATCGTCCAGCCCGCCGGATCCGAGAAGACGTGGCCGAGGACGTAGCGGCACCAGAAGTCGACCTGGTCGGCCGCTTCCGCGAGGCTCGAGGCGTCGCGAGTAATTCCGACGGACCGCCACATCAAGGCACGCAACGAGTCGCGAATGTCGGCGAGGTCGAGGGCCTCGTTGCCGTCGAGGGAGGGCTCGCCGCTGATCGGGGGCACCTCGAGCGGCCGAGGTCCCTCGGCCTCGAGCAGGCGCATGATATCCTCGGCGGCCCGGGCCCCGTGGACGAGCCCCTCGAGCAGGCTGTTCGACGCGAGTCGGTTCGCCCCGTGCAGCCCCGAACTGGTCACCTCTCCGGCCGCCCAGAGGCCGGGCAAGGTCGTCCGTCCGTCGTCGTCGATGGTGACGCCGCCGATCATGTAATGCGCCCCAGGACGGACGGGGATCGGGTCGCGGGTCATGTCGAGGTCGAAGCCCCGACAAAGCCGGTCGATGCCCGGGAACCGTCGCCGGATGTAGCCGGCATCGAGATGCGAGAGGTCGAGGTAGACGCTGGGATGCTGGGTTTTCGCCATCTGGGCGGCGATGGCCCGCGAGACATCATCTCGAGGGGCGAGCTCGGCGAGCGGATGGTAATCGGGCATGAAGCGATGGCCGTTACGATCGCGGAGGTACGCTCCCTCGCCGCGTAGGGCCTCGGTCAGGAGATGGCGTGCCGAGCCTGCGATGTACAGGACGGTCGGATGGAACTGCATGAATTCCATATCACGCAGTTCGGCCCCCGCGCGATAGGCCAGAGCGTGGCCATCCCCCGTCGCGATCGCGGGGTTCGTCGACTCGCGATAAAGCTGCCCCGCCCCTCCTGTGGCCAGCAGCACGGCCCGGGCCCAGACAATCGCGGGACCTCGCCTCCGATCCCAGACGAGGGCTCCGCGACAATGACCCTCGTGCGTCAGCAGATCGACCGTGAAGCTGTTCTGCCAGATCCGCACATTCCTACGCTCGCGGGCTTGCTGGATTACCGCCCGCATGACCTCAAGGCCGGTGGCGTCGCCGAGGGCGTGGACGATCCGGGCATGCGAGTGGCCTCCTTCGCGAGTCAAGGCGACCTGCCCGTCGACCTGATCGAAGTGCGTACCCCAAGCAATGAGCTCGGCGATCCGGCGCGGGGCCTCGTGGATCACCATCGCGACGACGTCGGGATCGCAAAGCCCCTTTCCCGCAGCGATCGTGTCCGCGATGTGATCCTCGAAATGGTCCTCGGGGTCGAGGACGCCGGCGATTCCCCCTTGCGCGTACGCGCTATTGCTCTCGCGGACCTCATCCTTGGTGACGACGAGCACGCGGTGCGGCTCGCCGATCCCGAGGGCCGCTCGGAGCCCCGCCAGGCCTCCGCCGATGATCAGGACGTCGGCGAAGTGGTGGGGGAGCTCCCTGGGATCGAATCCGACGAGATAGCGGCGGGGGAGAGTGAGCGGAGACAGCATGACGTTCGGATTCGCGTGTCGGAGAAGGTACGGACCATCCGGACCTTCCGAATGGCGGGACCGTGCCCCTACCACAAATCGTGGCAGGGTCACGGTCGACGGATTCGACGCCACGTCGACGAGGTGGGCGAACTCCTAGTTGCTGGGCCCGCTCCCCGTTCGGGAGGGATTGAGGACCTTCGACCGCGAGAGGCTGCTCTTGTAGGCCTCCAGACCGGCCTTGAGCTCGGGCGGGACCTGGAGCCGGGTCCCTTCGATGTTGCCACGGAGGTCGTCCCCGGCCGCATTCCCCTCGCCCCGGATCGTCCTCGAACTGACCGGAGCGTTCGGGCCGAGCTCGGGGAGCTTACGGTTCGGGTCGAACTTCCGCTCTTCCCCCGGCTTGATCTTGATCTCGCGGCCAGGCCCCGGCTCGGCCTGAGGGGCCTTTTTGAATCGCTTGACGAACTGTTCCATCTGCTCGCGAGACATTCCCGTATCTTGCTCGATCTGCGGAGTGACCTCGTTGTTCTTCAGCATCTCTTCAAGTTTCCGCAGCACGAGATTCGACTGGGGCACGTCGGGCGCGACGGTATCGCCAGGATTTGCGGGGGGATTGGCCGCCCTCGGAGAAGGTGTCTTCTTCATGTCCTCCTCGGAAGGTTCGAAAGGCTGGCCGGGGTCGCCTTGGGTTCTCCGGATTCCCCCTCCGTTTTGGCGAGAACCGGCGCCACCATTTCCACCACCGCCTTGATTGCCGGGAGGTCCGGAGGCCCCGTCGGTCTGGGCATCCCCCTGTTCGCCCGAGGGTTCGCCACCTTGCGTCTGCTGGCCGCCAGGGCTCGAGTTGGAGTTGCCAGGGCGATCTCCTTCGGAGCCGGTACTGGACCTGCCGGGCTCACGTCCAGTCGACGGCCGCCCGCCGTTTTCCCCTTGACCCTGGCCTTTACCTTGCCCTTCTGGGCCGTTCCCACCCGTCGTATCTCCACGCCCGGGCGTTCCTTCGCCCTTCTGCCCGTCATTGGAAGGTTGTCCCGCACCGGGTTGCGTTCCCGTCGAACCCTTCGACGAGGAATTTCCTTGATTCCCCGCACCGGAATTCGCACCGGGAGAACGCCCATCGGATGAACCAGGATTCTGGGATTCGCGAGCAGCCTGCCCCTCACCTTTGCCGCTCTCTTGGCCCTGTCCTTGACCTTGGCCCTGTCCTGATCCCTTTTGCTGTCCTTGCCCTGGCCTTTGTCCTTGTCCCTTACCCTGGCCAGGTCCTTGTCCCATACCTTGGCCCTGTCCCTGCCCCTGACCCTGTCCCTGCCCCTGACCCTGTCCCTGCCCCTGACTCTGCCCTTGGCCCTGACCCTGCCCTTGGCCCTGACCCTGCCCTTGTCCCTGACCTTGGCCTTGTCCCTGACCTTGGCCTTGTCCCTGACCTTGGCCTTGTCCCTGACCTTGGCCTTGTCCCTGACCTTGGCCTTGTCCCTGACCTTGGCCTTGTCCCTGACCTTGGCCTTGTCCCTGACCCTGCCCCTGCCCCTGACCCTGCCCCTGCCCTTGTCCCTGACCCTGCCCTCGGCCTTCATTCCCCTTCTGGGCCTGCTCTTGGTTCGCGCTAGATCCAGGTGAAGGCGAAGGATTGCGGTTGTTGGACTGGGAGTTTTGATTTCCTTGGGGCTTGGAGGTGGACGACTGCGTTGGGTCACCACCCTGCCCGGGCTGTCCCTCGGAGGGTTGACCGGACTGGGACGGGGTTTGAGACGGAGAGTTTTCCGGAGTCGCTTGGTCTCGTTCCTGGGGAGGAGCCTCCTCCTCCGGCTGTTTTTCAGCCTTTGGGTGCTCTTCCGCCTTCTTCTTCTCGGGTTTCGGGTACTGGAGCTTCTTGTCGGCCGCCTCCTCCTTGGCTTTCTCGGCAGCTTTGGGCGCGGCCTTCTTGCTCGTGTCGGTGACTCGAGTTGCTTCGGGTCGGTTAGTCTCGTTCTTGGCCTTCGGTTGGCCCTTCGCCTTGGCCTTGGCCTGATCCTTCGTGGCGGGGGTCTGCGAATCCTCCGCCTGAGGGTCCGAGTCTGGAGTGCCGGAAGGCTTCGTGCCGGCTTTCTCCGAAGTCGGCTTCGAGCCCTCACGCGTTTCCGATCCGTCCCGGGAGGTCTGATCCGTTCGATCCGTCGGGCGACGATTCGCACCTTCGCCGGGCTTCGGGGACTGTCGATTTCCCTGCGCGTCGGACTTAGGTTCACCCTCGGCCCGCGGGTCCTGGTCGCGATTTCCATCCTTCGGGGATTGAGGTTGTCCCTCGGTGCTTTGATCCTTCTCCGACCGTCCTTGGGATGGACTGTTCTTTACATTGGGATTTGTTGCGTTTTTGGAGGCGGCGTCCCGATCTTGGTTGTTCCGGGCCCCCTTGGGCTGCTCCGAATCCTGGGACCGCTGCGTGGGGCTGTTCGTGTTGTTTTTCGGTTCGGAGGTGGGGTTCGCACCCTCGGGTATCTCGCCGGGTTTCGCGGGGTTCCCACCATCACGCGACGTTGTTGGTGGTTGTTGCCCCGGTTGCGTCCGGGGATTCTCCTGGCCGTTGCGCTGGGAGGGTGATCCCTGATTCGGGCCCGTAGGTTTCCCACTCTCCGACGGTGTCTGGCCGGACTGATTCCCAGGCGTCTTGGGTGCCGTGGAGTCCTGCGTTTTCGCACTCGGATCCGCCGGCATGTTCGTCGGGTTCGGATTGGAGCCTTTGGGTGCAGAACCATCGGGCTTCGTACCGGTGTTCGACGGGGCATTCGGCGTCCCGGGATTCGCGCCTTGGTTTGTCGGACCACCCGGTTTATTCGTCGAGGTGCCGGGAGCATTGGGCGTCCCCGACTCCGAGCCCTTGCTCGCGGCATCCTCCGGTTTCCCGGTGTTTGAGCCGCTCGACGAGTTCGGATCCTTCGGGTTCGCGCCCGGTTGTCCCGCTTGTCCCGGAGCGCCGGGCTTGGATCCCGAAGGATTGGCGCCTTGGCTGCCGTCCTTGGGATTCGAGGCCTGGCCTGGAGGGTTGGGCTTTCCACTCGCGCCCGTCGGTTTGTTGGAATTCGCCGGGGTTTGCGAGGGTCGTCCACCGGCTTGATTGCCGGCTTGGCCCTGGCCATCTTTCGCCTGGCTTTGGCTTCCAGGCTTGTCGGCGTCGGCGTTCTGGCCCTCTCCCGGCTCGCCCCCGCGGTCAGTGCCGCTCTGGTTTGCCTTCGACGTCTCGCCGTTCCCTGTGGCTTGCTCCCCGCGATTGCCTTGTGGCGTGTTTCCCTTCGTCTGCGGCTGGGTTTGGTTGGGAGTCGACCCGTTCTCGCCGGGCTTACCCGAAGTGTTCGTCGATTTCTGGGTTCCTTCGGGAGAAGCGTTCGACTCACCCTGGTTGCTTTGACCTGCGCCCTCACCCGGCTTCGCGTTGGGAGTTTCGCCGTTCGAACCCGGATCATGATTCATCGCGCCCGACTGGCTGTTCGGGTCACCTTGGCGGCTACCCTTGTCCGGGCCGGAAGGCTTGGTCGATTCACCCGAACGGGATTGATTCCCTTTCGTGGTCGCTGGGCGGCCGGATTGTGGTTTCCCGCCGTTTTGACCCGTCTTCGATTCCCCACTCTCGCTGGAGCCTTTCTGGTCGCCGGTGTTCGGCTGCGATTCCCCCGTCCCCTTGTCCTCGGGTTGATCACCAGCAGGTTTGTTGGGAGGCTGCCCGCCAGTCTGGCCGGGTTGCGGGTCGGAACCCTGTTGGGAGCCCGACTGGTTCGATCCTTGCCCAGTGTCGTTCGGCCGCTGACCAGCCTGAGCATTGTTCTGAGGAGCCCGAGTCTTCGAGTTCCCTCCCGCCGAGGGATTCTGGTTTGGACCCGTGGTCGGCTTTTGGGAGTTCGGCTCCTGCGGTTGCTGGCTCGATTCATCGGAGGGAGCTTGGGACTCGTTTCCGGCTTTCTGTGGTTCCGCCGCGGCCTGGTTCGGAGACGTCGAAGATCCTTGCGATCGTTCCGCCCCCTTCGGTTGCGATTGGGGCTGGCCGCCTCGAGAATTCGGGGTGTTCGCCGAATTCGAGTTCCCGGTTGGCTGCGGTTTTGCCGGGTTGGGCTGATCCGACGGCGGCTGCGACTCGGGTGACCCGGACGGCGGTTCGTTCGAAGGACTGCCGGGATTCGCCTGCCCGCCCCGCGAGGGCTGTGATCCGTTCGGACGACGTTGATTGGGCTGGGAACCGGTGGAGTTTTTGTCGTTGCGAGGGGTGCCGTTAGGCGTCGGATTGGTGTTGCCGGCCGGGTTCGGTGGATTCCCCTGATTCGCGTCGGGATTCCTTTCGGCTCTCGAGACGTCGGAGGAGTTATTCCCCGACGGAGATGCGCCGTTGGGACGATTGTCGTTGGGGTTTCCCGAATCCGGCGGTGGGCTTCCGCCTTGTGAAGTCTGGGTTTCGGAAGTACTCGCGTTATGATTCGACGAACCCGTATTCGAGTTCGTGCCGTCCGAAGCCCGACGGTTGTTCGGTTGCGAAGCGGACGTGTTACGGCCGTTGGCCTGGTCCCCGGCTTTGGCTCCTCCTTGGTTGTTGTTGCGGGAGAGGGCCTTTTCGAGTTGCTTCAGCTTGTCGAGATCCTGGGGAGAGATGTCCGAATCCTGATTCTGATTCCCCTGACCGTTCTTCGCAACCGGCTTGTCGGCGCTCCCCCCGTCCCGGCCCTGAGCCTGATCGTTGCTCTGAGAGGCACCAGGATCACGGTCGGCCTGCCCCTGGTCGGCTCCTTGTTTTTCTTCTTTCTCCTTCGCAGCGGGTGGCGTTTCGCTCTCGGCGTTATCGGCCTGCTCCGTGGCCGCTCGTCGATCGTCGTCTTCCTTCTCTTTCTTGACCTGCTCGTCGGCGGCTTGCTTCTCTTTGGGAGCTAGCGGGGCGATGACCTTGATCTTCTGCCGAGTCGTCTCGAAGCGGTTAGATTGCGGCTCCTTCGTGTCGCGGACCGTGAGCCAATATTCGATCTCGGATCCGGGCTGGACCCGCCACTCCACCAGGTCGAGGACCTCGGTCGCCCGGAAGTCGACGGTCGGCTCCCTCTGCTCCAGGAGATTCTTCGAGAGAAGATTCTCCGATTTCTGTTGGACGTGGAGGGTGACATCTTTGACCCCGTGATCGTCGGCGGCCTTCATGAGAAGTGCCACCCGGGCATTGCTGGCCACCTCGATCTCGGGCTTCTCCGGCTTCTCGAAGGATGCGCGGGGCGGTTCGTCGCGGTGGGCGTAAATGTCGTAGACGACCGGGTCGGGGTTCATCTGCCCTTCGGTCGTCCGGAACTTGATCGTGTAAGTCCCCGACTTCGCGACCTTGAACCGTCCGACGAGGTCCTTGGGATTCGAGGTGGAAACCTCCATCGGGACGGACCCATCCTTGGCGAAGTCGAGGTTCGCCGAGCGGGCCGGTTCGTTCGTGGTCGCGTGGACCGTGACCATCGTCCCCTCGATGGCCTCGACGTTGCCCCCTTCGACGGCCGGCCTGGGCGCCAGCTTGAGATAACCGGGGAAGTCGTAGTCGATCGAGACCGAGGTCACCATCGGGGCGGGAGTGACCTCGAGGTGATACTTCAGCGACTCGGCGTCACCGCCCGTGAGGTAGTAGTCCAGGCTCTGCTGCGCGTTCTTGAGGGTCGTCTCCCAGGGGTCGTAGCGATTAGCGCCCGGGGCAAAGTCCTGGGTCGAGTAGAATTTGCCGCCGTCGGCGCTGAAGTGCAGCACGACCTTGCCGGGGCGGGTCCCCTGGACGTCGACCTTGAATTGCACGTTGGTCCCACCTGGGACCTTATTCTTGGACGCGTCGTCACCCGGCTGGATGTTCATCAAA
Source organism: Singulisphaera rosea (assembly GCF_054877945.1). NCBI lineage: Bacteria > Pseudomonadati > Planctomycetota > Planctomycetia > Isosphaerales > Isosphaeraceae > Singulisphaera > Singulisphaera rosea. Next base: position 138,324 of record NZ_JBTYIP020000002.1, read on the forward strand.
CGCGTGTTGGTCGGCCGTACGACATCGGCCAACAGCGCCCGGCGGGTCGAGTCGAGGATGCTCTTCGGCGTCATCGCCGCATAGAGGCAAAAGGCGACCACGATGCCCGAGAGCGTGTAGGCGATCTGCATCAGCCGGCGCTGATTCACGACGCTGTCGATCTCGACCAGAGTCAGGTCGTTGACCGCCTTCGCCTCGATCGCCGCGAGGGCGGACTTCGACATCTCCCCGCGACGTCGGCGCAGGTCGAGGTAATTGATCAGGCTATTCTTGATCGTGGGGTCGGACTGCTCGATCGTCCTGGCCGCGTAGAAGCCGTTCACGCGGCCGAGTAGCGGCAGCACGATCCGGAAGAACCCGAATGCCCCTGTGCCCGCGAGTCCAAGCACCAGGATGATGCGACGGGCCCAGATCGGCAGGCCGATGGTGTGGTCGAGGATGACTTCGAGGAAGAGACCCGAGACGACGGCGACCAAGAGCAACAGGCTCGCGGTCAAGACGTCGGTCATCTTGATCCGTGCCCGCGTCCGGCTGAGCTGGTGGTCGATGTACTGCTCGTAGTCCAGCATCTTGCCGTAAGGCTGCGTGCTCGAAGCCATAGAGCCGACTCCTGTCGAAAGACGTGCGCGCGAGGTGACGCGGGGAGCATCGCCTATTATACGTCCCGAGGGCGGCCAAAAGCCAACGAGACCCTGGATTTCGACGTTTGTCGTTGAGACCTCCGGGCCGGCCGGACGCGGCCGACTGGCCCTTGGGTCAACGACCTCCAGAGATGATCGCCTCTTCGACGAGTCGAGGTGCCACCGTCGTCAACGTCTTCTCGGTACGACTCGAAACCCTTGCGGTGACAAAATAGGTGTTTGGGGCAAAATCGTCGATCGGCCAATGCGCGACGGCGCGTTCGAAGCCTGCCTTCTCGGGGCCAAATGGCTCGAGCGTGGCGGGGAGGGTCTTGATGATCTTGCCGTCGGTGTCGTGAATCCTGATTTCGACGTCACCAGCGATTTGAACGAACTCCGGGGGGATCGCCATCACCGCTTGGACCTGGCCTCGCTCGGACTGGACCCAGGGGGTTGCAACCCAGAACGGGAAGGCCGCAGGGCCGATCGTGTCGAAGTAGTCGGGGTCGAACGACTTGACCAACTCGACCTTGCCGAGCGAGGCCGGTTGCTGGACCGACAGGGGCGAGCCATAGGCGAAGGTCCGGTCGGTCCGCTTCGCCCCGTCCCCACTGCAGAGCTCGGCGTCGATGGCCATCAATGCCCCGAGCTTCGGGGTGAACTCCGGAAAGTTGGACCAGGGTAGCTTGAGCTCGACCTCATAGCTTTCGGGCCCGTTCGTCGCGGCGATTTCGACCCCGGTCAGGATGGTGTCGCTGGTTGCAATGCCGCCGCGGATGACCCAACGGGGCTTCAGCGCTTCCCCCTGAAACGGTGAGAAGAAGAAATGAATGGCACCTTTCGACCAATCTTTACCTTTCAGAGCATCGCCCGCCCTGGTATCCAGGTAGAACTCGACCGCGTCCCCGTCGTACGTCGAGGCGAGAGGCGCGGGGTTCGCTTGCTTGGCGTCGAGGCAGCGCAAGCCGATGTAGAACGCCTCATCATCCCACATGTAGAAGAATTGCGCCGCGCGGTTCATGAGGTCGGGATGGGCGTAGTTGACCGGCGTGCAAAAGGCGGCATCCCATTCCTTCAGGTGGCCGTCGATGGCCACCTTCCCGGCGGTACGCGTGACGAGGCCGCGGACGCCGGGTGCCAAAGACTGCGGGTCCTCCCCCCTTGAGTCCAGGGACAAGACGCACCCCGAAATGATGACGCATGCCGACATCAAGATCCGCATAATCGTGGTCCCTTCCCTGCGGCCGGAACGCGGCCAGCGTTCGTCGAGTGGAGGCTATTGGGGCGCCCAGGGTGATCACGGGCGACCGAACGCGCCTGCATCGCGCGAATCGACCGCCGGTGTCGTCGGCCATGGGCCGTTCAACTCAGGCGAACCGGACCGTCTGGTCCCCCGCGACGACCTCGCCGATGACCCAGGCGGAAACCTTGGCCTCATCCTGGAGGTACCGGGCGATGGCTTCGGCGTGGTAGTCGGCGACGATCAGGATCAGGCCGATCCCCATGTTGAAGACCCGGAACATCTCCTCGTCGGGGACGTTTCCGAGCGACTGGAGCCAGGGGAAGACCTTGGGGATCTCCCAGGAGCCACGGCGGAATTCGATCGCACAGCCTTCGGGTAGGATTCTCGGGGGATTGTCGATGAGGCCGCCCCCCGTGATGTGGGCGATCCCGTGGACGACTCGCTTGACCCGGTAGTGTCGATAGACGGTCTTCATCGCCCGGACATAGATCCGCGTCGGCTCGAGGAACTCGTCGGCGACTGTCCTGCCGAGTTCGGGGACGAACGAGTCGTGCGAGAGCCCGGCGTGGTCGAAGGCGATCTTTCGCGCGAGGCTGTACCCGTTCGAGTGCAGGCCCGAGCTGGCGATCCCGACGATCTTGTCCCCCTCGCGGACCTCTTTGCCGGTCAGTACGTGCTTCCGCTCGACCACGCCGAGGCTGAAGCCCGCCAGGTCGTACTCGCCGGAGTGATAGAATTCGGGCAAGATCGCGGTCTCGCCGCCGAGCAAGGCGCACTCGGCCTGGATGCACCCGTCGCTGATCCCTTTGACAACCTGCTCGGTCAGCGACGGGTCGTCGCGACTCATCGCCACGTAGTCGAGGAAGAGCAATGGCTCGGCCCCGGCACACAGACAATCATTGACGGACATGGCGACGAGGTCGATGCCGACCGTGGAATGCTTCCCGGAAGCGAACGCCAGCTTCAGCTTCGTCCCCACGCCGTCCGTCGAAGCGACCAGGACTGGGTCGCGATAGGTCCTCGTCAACAAGCCGATGTTGGCGTCGAGCCGGAAGAGGCCGGCGAAGCCGTTCTTCCACTCCATGACCCTGGGAGGCGAGAGCGGGTGGGTCCGCTTCAAGAGCGGAGGAAGTCGCGCCATCGTCTCTTCATACGTGTCGAGGTCGACGCCTGCGGACTTGTAATCGATCGGCTCGGACATGGGAGAAGATCCGCGTGGCCTTCCGGGGTCGGGTGTCGCTTGACGGCGTCAAGCCGGTTGGGTTTGGTGCGTCGCGAGGCGAAGCCTCTCGCTCCTTCGGACCGAGGGTCTTACGACTCCAGGCGTTCCGCACCGGAGATTGTACCATCGGCCGGCCCTCGACGGACGCCCTCCCTCCCCGGTTCGCCTCGGCCACGAACCTTGCCGCGTCCGCACATCGCGATCAGGCCGGGTGTTCAGGCTCTGCGGGTGGGGACGCCTGCGACGATCTGGAGGGGATCGTTGGTCAAGTGGGGCGGGGTTTGTTGACGATCATGGAAAGTCTCCCGGGGTCGACCGCAGTCGCCCAGGTTGTCCCGCGTGCTCGAAGACGCGACCTGGCCGCCGCGGTCCACAACCCTCGGAGCTTGATCGAGGCTGTAGCGCAGGCTATCTTTGAAACCTTCCGCCTGAGAGGACGGATGGCCGTGTCGGTCGATCCCTCCCCCGCCGTCGTGTGATTTCCCAACGATCGAAATCCAGGAGTTCCGAGATGCAGCGTAAGTGGTGGACCCTTTTCGCGGCGATGGTCTCGGTCAGCATGCTGGCCGTCGGCATTTCGATGGCTGACGAGGAGTCGGAGCTGCACCAGCTCATGGAGAAGGTCGGCCCCAAGAGCAATGCGATCAAGAAGGCGCTCCGGACCCCGGTCGCCTACAAGAAGGGGCAGAAGGACCTCGCCAAGATCACCGAAGAGCTGATCGAGCTCGCGAAGAAGAACAAGGACCTCGCCAAGGACGGGGCCAAGAAGGCCAAGGGCGAGAAGGACCCCGAGAAGAAGTGGGTCGAGATCAACGACGTCTTCACCAAGGAGCTCGAGAAGTTCGCCGCGGTCATCGGCAAGGCCGACACCGACCAGGCCGCCGCGAAGAAGGCCTGGAGCCCGGTGAACGAGAGCTGCACCGAGTGCCATAAGGTCTTCCGCGTCGACGAATAATTCGTCACGGAGACTATTCCGACGCCTCGGGGCGTCGGCCGAGTTTGAGAAAGGCCCCGAGCGTCCCCCCGTCGGGTGGGCGCAGGGGCCTTTCCCTTTGTAAACGGTCGGCCAGCTTCGAGCTGGAGAATCCTCGGGCTCACGTCAACGCTGTCGTCCTTCGACCGCCAGGAGGAGGACCACCGTGGCAATCGCCATCGGTCGCGGGAGTTTTCCTCCAGCGTCGTGGGTGAGATCGACCGTAAACTTAGGAGGAATGCCCCACGCGTTTTGCCGCATCGTCGCGACGGTCTCGTCCTCGACCTGAATCAGGAAGGTTTGCGGGAGCAGAAGAGCGGCGATTTCGACGAAGCGACGAACCAGGGCTTTCCACGGACTCTCCTCGAACACCCGGCCTCGGAGAACCCCGTCGGAGTCGAAGAGTTCCCAGGAGTCGCGAACCAGCGAGGTCAGCCCCTTGCGTCGGAGTGCTCCAATGGTTTCACCCGTCTGCGAGTCGACGACGGTGTACGCGGCGCTGAAGTCGACGATCCGGTCGGCCTTGATGGACAGCAACTCCACCGTCTGCGCCTCATCCGCGAAGACCCGGATATCCTCCTTGAGCTTGAATGCCTTCTGTTTCGAGTAGGCGACGACCCGTCCGTCCGGTGTCTTGAGCCAGAATGCGGCGCCCGCCAGCTTGAACAGTTGCCGTTGGGCCACCAGATGCTCGTGCTGGTAGACTTCGGGTAGGTCTGACGTCATGAAGGCCGGCTCCGGGGAAGTCTGGAAGAAGGATCGGCCGAGTCCCGATCAGGGGCTCGGGCTTGACTCGAGTCGCATGGTAGTCAACAGAGGGGCAAGTTTCTAACCGATGTCGCCGCCCGCCCCGCGGTTTCGAGTTTGGTCCTCATGCATTATCTCGACCTGACGTATCCGGAGATCGACCGGAACCTGGCCCTCGACGAGGCCCTCCTCCTCGCCGCGGAAGAGCGGGGCACGGGTGGGATCTTGAGGATCTGGGAGCCGCAGGATCTTGCCGTCGTCCTCGGCGCATCCGGTCGGTTGACGCAGGACGTGCATGTCGACCGTTGTCGACAGGATGGCCTCGCCATCGCTCGACGATCCAGCGGCGGGGGGACGGTCGTCATCGGCCCGGGGACCTTGAACGTCACGGTCGTACTCCCTTCCGACTTCGGGCCCGGGCTTTGGGCGGTCGACGTCGCCCAGAGGTATGTCCTCGAGCGGTTCGCCGAATCGCTGCGAGCGTGCGGGCCTCCCGTCGAGGTTTTGGGGCATGGCGACCTGACCATCGACCGGCGCAAGTTCTCCGGAAGTGCACAGAGGCGACTGCGACACCATTTCCTGGTGCACGCCACCATCCTCTACGACTTTCCCCTCGACGTCATTCCACGTTACACGGCCCAACCTTTGAGACAGCCCGAGTATCGAGCCGATCGATCACATGATGACTTTCTGATGAATTTAGGGCTTCCGCGGACGTCGCTCGTCGCGGCCGTCCAGAGGGCCTGGAACGTGGACCAGGAATCCACGGAACCTGTTGATGTACCTGAGGATATGGTCCGGGACCTGGTCGCGGCCAAGTTTGCGGATCCCGAATGGATCGGGCGTTTGTAGCGGTTTTTCCCGCGTTATTCAATCCTTCTCGGCCGAAGCGCCGAATGGATAGTCAAGACCCAACGGCGGAGACGTCCCGAATGTCCACTCCTCACCGACCCGCCCCCCGCTCGGTATGGACGACAACAACCCTTCCAACGACGCCTCCACGTGAGTTATCGCGTGAGAAAGCGGGACGGATAGGGGTTTGGGTCGAATTGCTTTTGGGTTATGCTGAGATCATGAGTGGTTTCGCGCCTCGTCGCGAGCCCGGCCATCATCCTGGGATTGCCAATTCGGCAAAGGGTTAGGGCGAGGGCCCAACCCAACTAGGGATCTTTTCCAATGAATCGCTCGACGGTCGCGAACCGGTGGAATCTCGATCTGATCGAGGAGAACTACCAGCGATGGCGGGTCGACCCCGCCTCGGTCGAGGAGAGCTGGCAGATCTTCTTCGAAGGGTATGAGCTCGGCCATTCCGGAAACGGGACGGCCGGCGCCGAAGTCGACCAAGACGGCGCGAGGGCCCAAGCCTCAGTCACTCGCCTGATCGACGGCTACCGCGAGATCGGCCATTACCTGGCCGACCTCGACCCCTTGAAGCTCAATCCGTCCCGCGACTCGCACGAGTTGCTCGAGCCCCAGGCTTTCGACCTCAGCTCGGCCGACCTCGACAAGCAATACTACAACCGCCTGACCGATCCCCCCTACTCGACCCTCCGCGCCCTGATCGCGATCCTCCGCGAGACGTACTGCCGGAAGATCGGCGTCGAGTACATGCATATCCGGAACACCGAGATCCGGCGTTGGCTCCAGGAACGGATGGAGCCGAACCGCAACCGGCCTCGGTTCGACATCCGCCAGAAGCGGCGGATCATCCTCAAGCTCAATGCCGCCGAGCTCTTCGAGACGTTCCTCCACACGCACTACGTCGGCCAGAAGCGTTTCTCGCTCGAAGGGGGGGAGATGCTCATCCCCCTGCTCGACGCGGTCATCGAACGCTCCTCGAAGTATGGGGTGCGCGAGATCGTGATGGGGATGCCCCACCGCGGCCGTCTGAACGTCCTGGCCAACATCCTCAACAAGCCGTACGGGATGATCTTCGGCGAGTTCGAGGGGAACATGCCCGAGACCGTCGGCGGCGACGGCGACGTGAAGTATCACCTCGGGTTCTCGGCCGACCACGTCACGACGGACAAGCACTCGGTCCACCTCTCGCTGACCCCCAACCCGAGCCACCTCGAGGCCGTCAACCCGGTCGTCGAAGGGCGAATGCGGGCCAAGCAGCGCCGATTCAAGGACCGCGACCGCAAGCTCGGGCTGCCGATCCTGATCCACGGCGACGCCGCGTTCGCGGGCCAGGGGCTCGTGGCCGAGACCCTGAATCTCTCTCAATTGCCCGGATATCGCACCGGCGGCACCATCCACATCGTCGTCAACAACCAGATCGGCTTCACGACCGCCCCCAACGACGGGCGGTCGACCCGATACTGCACCGACGTCGCGAAGATGATCGAGGTGCCGATCTTCCACGTCAACGGCGAGGATCCCGAGGCCGTCGTCTACGTCGCCGAGCTCGCGCTCGACTTCCGCGAGACGTTCGGGCAGGACGTCGTCATCGACATGGTCTGCTACCGGCGACACGGCCACAACGAAGGCGACGAGCCGGCGTTCACCCAGCCGCTCATGTACGGCAAGATCCGCGACCGGATGACGATCCGCGAGCTCTATACCGAGCACCTGGTCATGACCGGCGACCTCTCGACCGACGAAGTCGAGACCATCGCCGAGACCTTCCGCGACAAGATGGAAGAGGTCTACAAGGAGGTCCACGAGCGTCATGAGGCCCCTCGCCCGGCCCCCCGCGGCTTCTCGGCACACTGGACGGGCCTGACATCGCAATACTCCTTCAAGCCGGTCGAGACTGGGGTCTCCTACGAGACCATCAAGTCGATGACCGAGCTGATGGCGGCCGTCCCCTCGAACTTCGCCCTCAACCCCAAGATCGAGCGGATCCTCGCCGCGAGGGTCAAGACGGTCGAGGCCAAGGGTGGGGTCGACTGGGCGTTCGGCGAGGCCCTCGCCTTCGGCTCGCTCCTCCTCGAGAACACCCCGGTCCGACTCAGCGGCCAGGACAGCCGGCGCGGGACGTTCAGCCAGCGTCACGCCGTGCTCGTGGATGGCCGCACGGGTGAACGCTACGTGCCGCTCAACCACCTGGCCGAGGGGCAGGCGGAGATCTGCGTCTACGATAGCTTCCTATCCGAAGCAGCCGTGCTCGGGTTCGACTACGGGTACTCGCTCGACGAGCCCCACATGCTGATCCTCTGGGAAGCCCAGTTCGGCGACTTCGCCAACGGCGCCCAGGTGATCATCGACCAGTTCATCGCGTCGGCCGAGTCGAAGTGGGACCGCGCCAGCGGCCTCGTCATGCTCTTGCCGCATGGCTACGAAGGGCAAGGTCCCGAGCACTCCAGCGCCCGGCTCGAACGGTTCCTCCAGCTCTGTGCCGAAGACAACATCCAGGTCGTCTACCCTTCGTCCCCCGCGCAATACTTCCACATGCTCCGCCGGCAGGTGCGACGCGACTTCCGCAAGCCGCTGATCGTCATGACGCCGAAGAGCATCCTCCGCCACAAGGCGGCGGTTTCGCCCGTCGAGCAGTTTGTCTCGGGACGATTCCAGGAGGTCATCGACGACCCTGCGGATCCCAAGCACATCCAACGGGTCGTTGTCTGCTCGGGTAAAATCTATTACGACCTGATCGCGAAGCGCGAGGCTGTCGGCAAGTCTCGCGAGGTTGCGATCGTCCGCCTCGAACAGTTCTACCCCTGGCCGGCCGACGCCCTGAAGGCCGCCTTCTCCCGCTACCGCTCGGCCCGAGAATGGGTCTGGGTGCAGGAAGAGTCGCAGAATATGGGGGGATGGACGTTCGTGGCGCCGAGGCTCCAGGAACTGATGAACGTCTCGTTCCAATACGTCGGCCGCGACGCCAGCGCCAGCCCGGCGACCGGCTCGCACGCCGTCCACGACCGGGAGCAGGAGGAGTTGGTCGAAGCCGCGATCGGCTCGGCGATCCCCCACCTGGTCACCGCCCACCCGGTGCACCCGGCCGTGGCCATGCCCTTGAAGCAAGGAGTGAGCTGACATGCCCGCCGTGGCGATCACCGTCCCCGGGGTCGGAGAATCGATCTCCGAAGGCATCCTGGCACGTTGGCTCAAGCCCGATGGGTCGGCCGTGAAGTCGGGCGAACCGCTGTTCGAGCTCGAGACCGACAAGGCCAGCAACGTCTTCCCCGCGCCCGCCTCGGGTGTGTTGAAGGTTGCCGTCGCGGAGGGGACGACCGTTCCGGTCGGCTCCTCCCTCGGCACGATCGACCCCGATGCGCAGCCCGCTGCGGGATCGGCCAAGCCGGAGCCCGCGAAGGCGGCCCCCCCGGCCGAGAAGTCTCCGGCCAAGCCCGCGTCCGCCCCCGCCCCCGACGCCGCCTCGAATGGCGGCGTCGCCGTCGCGGGCCTGGCACCCTCGGTCCGTCGCATCGTGGCCGAGGAAAACGTTGATGTCAGCAAAGTCGAGGGGACCGGCCGAGGCGGCCGCGTCACCAAGGGCGACGTCGTCGCCCACCTCGACGCCAAGTCGGCCCCGCCTGCCCCGCAAACCACGCCGGCACCGGCTCCGGTCGCCGCCCCGACGACGGCGAACGAGGCCCCGGCCCCGGCCCGCCAGCGCGAGACGCGGCAGAGGATGAGCGGGATTCGTCAGAAGATCGCCCAGCGCCTGGTCGAAGTCCAGCAGACCGCCGCGATCCTCACGACCTTCAACGAAGCCGACATGACGCGGGTCATGGAACTCCGTGCCCGCTACAAGGACTCGTTCAAGACGAAGCACGGGGTGGCCCTCGGCTTCATGTCCTTCTTCGTCAAGGCGGCGATCGAGGCCCTCAAGGCCTACCCCGCCGTCAATGGGCGGATCGACGGGTCGGACATCGTCCTCCACAATTCCTATGACATCGGGGTCGCCGTCAGCACCGAGCGTGGGCTCATGGTGCCGGTCATCCGCGATGCCGATCGCCTGACCTTCGCCGGCATCGAGAAGACCATCGGCGGCTACGCGGTCAAGGCCCGCGACGGCAATATCGCCGTCGGCGACCTCCAGGGGGGGACGTTCACGATCACCAATGGAGGCGTCTTCGGGTCGCTCCTCTCCACGCCGATCCTGAACCCGCCCCAGAGCGGCATCCTCGGGATGCACTCGATCCAGAAGCGCCCGGTCGTCGTCGACGATCAGATCGTGATCCGGCCGATGATGTACCTGGCCCTCTCCTACGACCACCGAATCGTCGACGGCCGCGAGGCCGTCAGCTTCCTGGTCAAGATCAAGGAGTCGATCGAGAACCCCGAGCGGATGATGCTCGAGGTCTGATTTGAGCGGAACCAACCCAGACATCAAGGTCAAAGGCACGAGGGACCGTCCGGTTCCCTCGTGTCTTTGTGCCTTTCATGTGAGCACTTCCCAAGCTAAGGATTCCCGTTCATGTCCTCTGCGTCGAATCGGTATGATTTGATTGTGATCGGGGCGGGCCCCGGCGGCTACGTCGCCGCGATCCGAGCGGCCCAGCTCGGGATGAAGGTCGCCTGCATCGAGAAGCGGGCGACGCTCGGCGGGACTTGCCTCAACATCGGCTGCATCCCGAGCAAGGCGCTCCTCGACTCGAGCGAGCTCTACCACCTCGCGCAACATCGCTTCGGCAAGCACGGGATCAAGGTGGGCGGGCTGTCGCTCGACATCCCGGCGATGCTCGCCCGCAAGGACGAGGTCGTGAAGAGCCTGACCACGGGCGTCCGCGGCCTCTTCAAGAAGAACAAGGTCGAGCCGGTGTTCGGCAATGCCCGGGTCGGCTCGGCCAACACCGTGATCGTCCGCAACCCGAACGACGACGGTGAGACGACACTCGAGGCGTCGCATATCCTGCTCGCCACGGGGAGTGCCCCGATCAACCTCCCGTTCATGCCGTTCAACGGCAAGACGATCGTCAGCTCGACCGAGGCGCTCGAGTTCGACCGGGTGCCCGAACACCTCGTCGTGGTCGGCGGCGGCGTCATCGGCCTCGAGCTCGGCTCCGTTTGGAAGCGGCTCGGCGCCAAGGTCACGGTCATCGAGTTCCTCCCGAGGATCACCCCGTCGGCCGATGTCGAGGTGGGAGCCCTACTCTACAAGAGCCTGGTCAAGCAAGGCTTCGAGTTCCATCTCGAGACCAAGGTCACCGGCGCCAAGGTCGACGGCGACTCCGTGACCGTCAGCGCTGAGACGAAAGACGGCACGGCGCTGAGCTTGCCGTGCGACCGCGTTCTCGTTGCGGTCGGTCGTCGGGCCTATTCCGAAGGACTCGGACTGGCCGAAGCCGGTGTGAACGTCGACCCGAAGACGGGCAAGGTCTCGACCGACGCCCATTTCCGGACCAACGTCCCCACCATCTCGGCCATCGGCGACCTCATCGACGGCCCGATGCTCGCGCACAAGGCCGAGGATGAAGGGGTGGCGTTCGCCGAGATGCTCGCCGGCAAGCCGGGCCATGTCGACTACAACACGGTGCCGAACGTGATCTACACCTGGCCCGAGTTGGCCAGCGTCGGGATCACCGAGGAGCAGGCCAAGGAGCGTCAGCTTCAGTATCGCGTCGGCAAGGTCCCGTTCATGGCCAACGGTCGCGCCAAGGCGATGGATGAAACCGAAGGGGTCGTCAAGATCATCGCCGACTCCAAGACCGACCGAGTCCTGGGCGTCCACATCTTCGGCCCTCGCGCCTCCGACTTGATCGCCGAGGCCGTGACGACGATGGAATTCTCGGGCAGCGCCGAGGACATCGCCCGGATTTGCCACGCCCACCCGACCCTTTCCGAGACCGTCAAGGAAGCCGCCCTGGCGGTCGACGGTCGCACGATCAACTTCTGACGCCCGCCCCCCGCGGCGAAACGACCCTTCATCGCGCGAGCTCGACGCCGAATTCTCCGAGCGTCGGGCTCGCCAGGTCTTCTTTCCCCCTCGGCTTAACTTGCTCTCTCGGATCGACCGCAATCCTCGCGGAGATCTTGCCGACGTGCAGACCCCGATCGGGAACCGGCTGTCCACGCCCCGCCGACGCGCCGCGGCGCTCTTCCTCGCGGCATTCGTCGTCATCTCCGACTTCGTCCTGGTCTGGCTCGGAGACCACTCCTATTCCGGCCCTCGGCTCATCCCGCCGATCGTCGCCCTGACGATTTACGGGGTTCTGGTCCGAGGCGACCTGACGTCCCTCGGCTTCGGCGTCAGGCCCGTCCAGGGTTATCGCTACTGGGCGACGGCCACCCTTCTCATCGGTCTCGTCGTGGGCCTGATATCCCTGACGGTCGGGGCTGTTTATGTCGCGGCCGGTGTTGCGATCCCGATCCTTGGCGTTCCTCTGCCACTCGTCCCGCAGTTCTTGTTCCGGATGTGCGTCGTCGCTCCGCTCGTCGAGGAGTTGATCTATCGTTCTGTGCTCTGCACATTGACGTCTCCCAGCCTCAAGCCTGGACTGACAATCGCCGTCAGCGGCGTCGCCTTCGCCTTCCTCCACGTGCTGTACGGCAACCCTGGCCCCGACAACTTCGCCGCGGGGTTCCTCCTGGCCTGGGCTTACCTGAAAAGCGGGACGATACTCACGCCCGTCTTCCTCCACTCGCTCGGGAACCTTTGCGTTCTTGCCGTCTGGGTGTTCGTCTGGTATTGGAGATCAGGGATCCATTGATCGTCGAGCTCGACGATTCTTGAAACGGAGGTCATGTGGCGAAGTTTTCCCAATCGCGGTCGCGACACGACCCGGAATTGACGATCGGCGATCGCCTCGTCACCGCCTTCGTCGGGGGTATCTGCACCTTCGGCACGGCGGGTCTGTTCTGGGTCATTCTCTTGGGAAGGACCGGCCGAAGAGGCCAGGAACTTGAAATCCCCTTCCACTGGGTAGGGATCATCACCGGAGTCGGCGCCTTGGCCAGTTTCGCGGCCGGCCCGGAACGGACCATGGATGTCTTCCAGGTGACGTGGAAGAAACTCTTTGGTCGGAGACGGTGGTGGAATTGAATCGTTCCTCACCCGAGAAATCGATGTGATGACTTCGCTTGGTCGTCTCGCGGTCAGCTTCGGAGCGGTTCGCGTCGGAGACGCCTCTCTTCGGCATAAGCCCGAATCGGATCCGAATGAATAAATTGTGGTTTATTGTTGAATTTTTAAAAACTAACAAGCAACTTTATTGGATTTATTAAAAATAGATTCACTTGCTATCGCTTTTGGCTCTGTGGAGTTTCTTGAGATACCGGGTGAGGCAGCGACCTCGGTTTGAACCGCTCTACCCAGGGGGAACTCCCTCTTCCGAGGTCGAAATCCCCGGAGCAACCGTCGCCGCGTCGAGTTTTTGGAGCGACTCGAAATACCCTCGCCCCAGGTCGGGGTCGGTCATCGAGACATAAGCCGCCATGCCGTAGAGGTTCGAGAGCGACTCTCCCTCGGGAGCAGGTTTGCCGAGGCTTCGGTTGTGGATCGCCGCGCGGAGTTTGCGCCGGAACTCTCGAGGGACGCGAGGCGGGGACACTCCGTTTACGACGAGGCCCGTGATCTTCTGGCGACCGCCGGGGCGTCCCACGGTCGTCTTCTCGGGGTGGATCGTGAACCCTTCGCCTTCGACGATACGGCGAATCGACCCGAGGAGGGTCCCGACGTGGGGCGGGCCTTCGTGATCGCACGGCAGGCTGAAGGCCAGGTCGTCGGCATATCGGGTGTAGCGCCAGCCGAGCTTCCTGGCCAGCCCATTCAGCCGCCGGTCCATCTGCAGACCGAGCGTGTTCGTCAGGGCCGGACTCGTCGGCGCCCCCTGGGGCAGGCAGCGGGGCCCTAGCGCGACATAGTACGTCTTCCCCTCGAGCTCGACGATCTCTCGGGGTGACTCGGTGCAGATCAAGGCGAGGAGGGTCGCGACGCCTTCGCGATATCCGGCCTTCCGGAAGATACCCTTGACCCTCGGCAGGGTCACGGTGGGGAAGAAGTCTTTGATGTCGACCTTGACCACGAGACGCGGGTTGGAGTGGGCCGCGGCGTTCGAGAGCGTCGACCGGCCGGGGAGGAAGCCATGCACCGACCCATGAACGATCAATTTCTCGACGATGTTGCGGAGGATCCAGTGCTGGGCCTCCTTGAGCCTGGGCATGGGTGCCCAGATCGCCCGGGAGGAGCCGTCGCGCTTGGGGATCGTGAACCGGGTGTAGTTCAGGCTCGTGGCCGCGTCGCGGTGATAGGCGAGGTGGCGCAGCTCCGGCACGGTGATCCCCAGGGCCTCGGCGAGCTGCTTGGGGGAGTCGATCGGAGGGAGCTCATTCTCGGCGGCGCGAGATTCGGCGTTGGGGAGGTCCCACTTGTCGGGCCCTTGCGCGTCGGACCAGAAGACCCCCTCGCCGAGGTGGACGATGTGGGTCGCCTTGTGGGCGTCCCAGGCCTCTCGGCTCAGCTTGCGACGCTCCTCGGCCTCGGCCTTGAGCGACTTCTTGTAGGCCTCGCGTTCGCGGTCGGACATCGAGTCCGTCTCGCGGCGCTGGACCACGAAGCCGCGTTCGGCGAGTTGGGCGTTGACGAAGGCCTGCACGCCACCGGCCTGCTCGATGGCACGCCAGAGGGCGATCGGGTCGGACTGCCGAGGTCGAGACATCCCCTTCCCTCTCCCATTGACTCATCCGGGCCGGTCCCACGCGGAGACGGTCGGCTCAGCTTGCGGTCGCGTCGAGGAAGCCCCGGGCTTCCAGCTCGGCGACACGCGCGAGGTAGGCCCCGCGAGCATCGTCGACGCTGTCGAACGTGAGGGTCTGCAATCGACGCGATTGATCGTCGCGGCCCCACCGGACCTTGACCCGTCGGCGATCGAGCGAGACCTGGTAGATCTCTTCTCCGGCCGCGATTCTCTTCGAGTAGGTCCGCGTCTCGACGGTGATCGCCTGCTTGGAGTCGATCCCCTTGAGCCGCCGCGACTCCTGCTCTGCGTAGGCCAATCGCAGGGCCACGAGGTGGATACACGGTCCGGCCTTCAGCCCTTGTTTGCGGAAAGCGGCGCACGTGCAGTCGGCCTTCGTCACCTGGCCTTCGTCGGCCAGGAGCATCTGCGGGCGGTACTCACGTCGATCCTCCGCGACGACGACCTGGCCGGTCAGCTCCAGTCCCGTGCCCGGGATCCGGTTCTCCGAGACGATGGAGACCGCCCCTCGACGCGTCAGGAGGTCATGCGCGATCCGTTCGCGTTTGTCGCGGAATTCGAGGCGGCCCGGCTCGATCGGCACGTCCGTCAGCGGGCGGAAGCGGTAGACGTCGCAGGCGAGGTCGTACATCAACTTCCCCTGCTGGCAGCCGAGTTGGAGGGCCTCGGTGAGAGCCGGCCAGGCCAGTCCCGTGGCCTTGGCGAGCTCGCCGGCCCCGGCCGACCAATGTTCGTAGAGATGCGTCAAGACGAGGTCGAGGGGCCGGCTCGTCGTCTCGGTCTTCCGCGGCAGCATGAGGTCGAAGTTCAGGGCCTGCGACCAGTTCGCGGCCGTGAAGCCGGTGAGCCCCAAGGTCAGGGTCATCCCCCGGCCTCGAAGCACCCAGAAGCTGGGGAGGCCGCTCCCGAGGACGTGGACCTCGACCCCTTCGGTATACGGCAAGAACCGTTGGAGTAACGCGAGCCGCCGCCGTCCCCAGACCCGGACGACTCGGGCCGCCCTTCCCTTGAAGGGTTCCGACGTCGCAGCAATCACGGTGTTCCACGGCTCGAGCACCAATCGCGGCACCTCGCCGGGAACGAGCTCGATCCTCAGACCCCGGCGCTGGCCTTTGATGTCGGCGTGCAGCCGAAGGTGCCGGAGTGCGTTGTAGAGGTCTAAGGGCGCGAGCGAGAAACGATCGCTCGGCAACGCGGCCGAAGACTGGACCTGCAAGAACCCCCGGAGCCACGAGTCGGGGACCCGGATATGCTTCTCGAGGACTTCGCCTGCCGCTTCAGTGGCGACCGTCACCCCCTCCTGCCCGATGCTCAGCCGGGTTTCGCGATAGCTCCGCATCTGCTGCAACCCCTGGAACAGGGTCTGGCTGAAGTCGATGTTCGTGGTGCCGAAGGTGGGAGGGCTGATCGCCTCGAAGGCCTCGCGATCGATCCCGAGCTTGGCATAGGCCCCTTCGTCCTTGCTGAAGACTTCGAACAGGACCTCGTCGGGATGGACGGTGATCACCGGGTCGAGCACGACGAAGGCCAGCGGGTCGTTGCGTAGGAGCCAGGAGAAATACGCCCTCTGCGCCTGCCAGGCATTCAGATGAGAAGACTCTCGACGCATCCGAGTATAGGCCAGGTGGGCCGTCCGGTCCTTCGGGACGTATCGGAAATCACTGGCGACGATGGCATAGAGCGCAGACATCGCCTCGCGGAACTGCAGCGGATCTTTGACCACGCCGTCGAACTGGACGGGCTCGCGACGGAGGTTGCCTGCGAGGGCGAGCTCGGCCTTGTCGTCCGTCGTGACCAGCCGGCTGAGGCCGGCGTAGGCCAGGGTCACGTCGGTGGCTTCGGGGCTGTTGGCCTGGGGAGACTCGGCCGGGTCTCGAGACTCGTCGGCGCCGCTCATGACTTCACCTCGGCCTTGGCCTTCGCGTTAGCCTTCGCCTTCGCCGCCGCGGTTACGGCTTTCTGCCTCAGCCGCTTCGATCGTCGCAGGCCCCGAAGGGCAACCTTACGAAGGTCCTCGTCCTCGTCCTTCGCGGTCCCGACCCTCTTGAGGATCGCTTCGGCCGGGTCGGTCGCCATCGCCGCGAGCCCTTCGATTGCCCCGAACCGGACCGCCTCGGGAGAGCCGCGATCCTCGGCCACCGTGGCCAGCGACTTCACGTCGCGACGTTTGATCAAGGCGGGAAGGACGATCCCCTGGTAGTGGATCTGGCGGACGGCGTTACGGAGAGTCTCGTCGGTGACGACTGCGGGATCGAGCCGGCTGAGTCGCTCGAAGCTCGTACGGTCGGAGAGGAGCGAACCGGCGAGCTTCGAGGCCAACGCCGGATACCATTGCCCGATCGCCTGCGCGGCGGCGGATCGGACGTCGGGTGAGCCCGTGGTCGCGGCCGCCTCCAGGGCCTTCAGGGCTTCTGCGTTCGGCTCGCCTTCGGCCAGGGCGAGCACGGCTTCGAGTCGGATCGGTTGGAACGCCGGGTCGTTTGATCCGTCTTTTGCCATATCAATCAATGTTGATGTAGCGATTCCGATTCGGCCCGCGGCCCAGACGAGGTTCCTCAGGCATTCCCGCAGTTCTTGGAGTCGGGTTTCGCCCTGACGTCTGTCGTCCTCCAACGACTTCCGCTTCTCCGACCAGATCCTTCGCCATTCAGCGAGCGTGGACTCGAGCGGAATGGCGACCTCCGGCACTCGCTTACCCGCTCGCCCCAGGACCCGGGCCGCTACGCCCGCCGACGTGGGGTCGGGGCTTGCTAACGCCGCCTTCGCCTCGACGATCGGCAGTTCCTTTCGATTCACGAGCACCGAGGCGAGGAGCTTTCGGAATTCCTCCTGGCAACGGGGGAGGATCTCGAAGATGCGACCGGGTTCGCCTCGCGTCCGCACACGTTCCACGATGGCGTCGAGGTCGTCGACCGAGTCGGGCTCGTCGTTCGAGAGCAAGGCATAGTCGGGCTCGAGGGCGTCCTTTCCCCAGAGGCGTCGAGCACTCGTGAGCGCGGTATCGAGGTCCGGGGTGTCGCAATTCCCCGAGAGCATCCTGAGCAGGAGGTCGCGAGTCGCGGGCTCGTCGTCGTAACCGAGGAGCTCGGTCGCCGTCTCCCGGTATGGGCGACCGACCTCGGCGGCATGTTCGCGGACGAGGTCCCAACCCGGATGGGTATTGAACCAACGCAGCCCGATCAGTGCGGCGCGTGCCACGCTGCCGTCGCTCTTGGCGTGGCGTTTCAGGATGGCGAAGATTTCCTCGGCCCTCGAGGATCGGCCCATGTGGCCGATCGCCTCGGCCGCCGAGTCCTGGAGGGCATGGCCTTCCTCGGCCGCCAGCTTCAGGAGCACGTCGAGACACCGCTCGTCCGCAAGCTCCCCGAGCGCGATGACGGCCCTCTGCCGGACGTTGAGGTCGGTCGCGAAGTCGATGCTCGCCAGCAGGACATTCAAGCCGTCCTTGCGTCCCGACTTGGCCAGCCCCTCGGCGGCGAGGAATTGCGTGAGCGTATCCCGATGGGAGAGCGCCTTGCGTAGTGGCTCGGCGTCGCCGTCCCGCTTGCGGAGCCGCCACCCGACCGCCTCGGTGATCAAACGCCGGAGATTCTCGTCGGGATGGTTGGTCAGGCCACCGAGGACACTCCCGACTTTGGGACTCTTCGCCCAACGCGCCCCCGACAGCAAGAGACCGAGAGACTTCGAGTCCGCCGGGGCAGAGACGCGCTCCATGAGGAGGGCGAGGACTTCGTCGTCGCGTGGGGACTGCGACTCCTCCCAGCGGTCATCGGGCCGATCGCCTTCCATGTCCTCGATAGGCTGGTCGTACCCGCTGATGGTCAGGAGGGTCTTGAAGATGAGGTCGCGACGCTTGGGTTGCTTGTCCCAGAGCTTGAGAAGTCGGTCGACGATCTCGGGTCGCCGGAATTGTCCGACCACTCGCAGGAGTTCCTCCGCGTTGGCGGTCCCCGCCGGATCGTTCTCGATCCGGTCGAGCAGGACGTCGTTGGCGTTCCAATCGCCCATCGCGAGGAAGGCCTGGGCGACGCGCTGCTGGGGGAACGGCAGGCCGGCGTCGAGGAGGATGCTCTTCAAAGCCTTCGCCGCCGCCGGATCTTTCTTCTCCGCCAGTTGGAACGCGGCCGCCTCTCGGACGAGTCGATACCGCGACTCGAGTGCCTGGCGGAGGACCCCGCGAACACTTGGATCTTTCGCATCCTCTCCGGCCAGCCAGAACACGGCCTGCGTCCGGAGTCGTTCGTTCGCGGCCTCGAGGGCCCGTGTCGCCGAACCAACGGCCCCTTTCCGGCTCGTCAGCAGCTTGAACGCTTCTAATGCGAGCCCGTCCTTGCGGGACAGCATCGCCTGTTCGAGGACGGCTCGCCCCTCGGCCTCGGACCCGCCTGCGGTGAGCAACTCGAGACCTTTGATCCCCAGGTCCGTATATCCCGACGCGAGCGCCTCGGAGGCGAGGGATGTCGTCGACTTCCCGACGGCCTGCGCCTGGTCGAACGCCTGGAGACGGACCACCTGGTTCGGATCCCCCATCGCCTGCACGAAGATTGGGCGTGCGGCCGCCGCCAGGGTGGGTTGGGATCTCGCGAGGCCCAAGAGCCGCCCGAGCGCCGACTGCCGGACGCGGGCGAGGTCGCTTTCGGAGGCTCCTTCCTTCGACTTTCCCGAGCTACCTTGCTCTCGGACGAGCCCCACATAGGCTCCGAACGCCAGCGCGCGGAGCCGCTCGAGGTTGTATTGGAGGGGGACGGGCTTCCGTTTCGAAGCCTGCTTCCGGAGTGCCTCGAGCTCGGACGCGAACCGACCGGCGAAGACGGACCACGCCTGGAGGAACGGCTCGGGCTCGTCTTCCTCGAGCAACCGGAGCAGCCGGGCTGCGCGGGCCTGGAGCTGTGAGTGGCCGTGGACAAGGACTTCCGCCAGGCCATCCACGGTCGTCGCGGGGATCGTCCAGGCAGGTTTGTCACCGCGGTCGTTCACCAGCTCGACGACGAAACGCGCGAACCCTGACGGGTCCGCGAGCGACTCAAGGGCCCTGGCCGCGATCAAGCGGAAACGAGGCGTCCGGCTCGAGAGGCAGGCCAGGCAGCGGGCCGCCGTCCCTTGCGACTCCTTCCACTCCCGCATCATGAGCAGGAGCAGGGCGCGTGAACGTGTCTTCTCGTTGGTGTCGTCGAGGAAGACGACGAGCCGATCCTCGCCCGATGCCCCGAGGGCCAGGGCCGCCGCGATCCGTTCGCCGACGCCGATGACCTTGGCCGCGGGCTCGGAAAAAACGAGCGCCGAGACCGAAGCGTCCCCCGCGAAGGCCAGGCCGAGTGCGGCGTGGTACTTGACCTCGGGGTCGTGGTGCTGCAGGGCCTGCCGGAGGGCGTCGGTTGCATCCGCATGCGCGACCCAGACGAAGGCCCGTGCGGCCTGCTTGCGGATCGCCGCGTGGGGGCTGTCGAGCGCCGGGATCACGTCGAGGAGGGCCGCGGAGTCGCCGAGCTCACCGAGGCCGTCCAGCGCCGACTCGGCGAGCTTCAACCAACGGGCTCGCTCCTCCTTGTCGATCGGTTCCGTCGCGGTCGCCAGGCCGACGAGGGGGCCCAGCGCCATCGGGTCGCCGTGTCGGGCCAGCGCCTTGGCGGCGCGGAGCCGGACGTCCGCGTGGGGGCTGTCGATCGCCGACGCGAGGGCGGGCCTCGCATCGGCGTCGATGAGCGAGTCGAGCGCGGCGAGCCGGACCTCCCGATCCTCGTCGTCGAGCGCCCGAATCAGGAGCGCCTGCGCCGCGGCGTTGTGCCGCTTGACGAGTCCATCGACCGACCGCTTGCGGAGGTCGGCATATCGCGAGCCGAGTCCGGCGTCGAGGATCTCCAGCCCCTTGGTCTTCTTCGCCGCGAAGCCGAAGGCCTCCTCTCGGAGTGCGGGGTCGGGATCGTTGAAGAACTCGAGGAGCAGGTCCCATCCCCAAGGCTCGGCGACCTGGGCCACAACTTCGTTGAGGACGTCGCGGCGGATGTCGGCGTGAATCGACCTGGCCGCGAACCGGAGCGCCCCGGGCGTGCCAAGAGGCGTGGGTTGGAGGACGCGGAGCGCCGACTTGAAGGCCTCGTTCCGGACGCTCGTCGCACCGTCGTTCAGGGCACGGGTCAGGAGTTGCAGGGCGGGGGCCGAACTCGGGTCTTTGCGGACCTCGCCCGTGAGCGTTTGGAGGGCACGACGGCGGACATCTTCATGCGAAGCATTCAGGCCCGACTCCGCGGCCTGGAGGGGCTCTCGCTTTTGGAGCGTCTCGAGCGCGGTGTACGCGGCATCGCGAACCTCCCCGTCCGCGTCGTGGAGCAGCAGCCGGATGCGGTCGACGGCCCTCGCGTCGCCCAGCCAGGCTAGGGCGCGGCAGACCCAGGCCCTGGCCCATTTCTCCTCCTCTCGGCCGAGTTGGAGCAGGAGCCCGAACGCCCGGGGGTCGCCCAGCAACGCCAGCCCGCTCGCCCCACGGAGACACGTGTCGATCGATCGGCTCGCGCTCGCCTGGAGCAACGGTTCCAGGTCCGACTCGCCCAACTCACCCTTGCCGAGGGCGGATGCGACCTTGGACACCGCTTTTTTGACGAGCTTGCCCACGACCTCGGCACCGGAGGGCGTGGTCTCCAATTCGGCGAGTTGTCGCTTGAGCTCGGTGTCGCGGGCGCTCAACGCTTCGAGCAAACGTTCGCGAGTGTGGAGCGTCAAAAGGTACGCCGTGAGCCGGATGTCGGGATGGGCGTCCTCGAGTCGGCGTCGGAGGGCCGATTGGACGGACGGGTCGCCGAGCAAGCCTCGTCGGTGGAGGCGGAGCAGGCCCAATCGTCGGACGTCGGCGTGCTTCGACTCGAGGGCAAGAAGGTTTGGTTCCGGGCTTCCCGAGTCGTAGGCCGCCTCGAGGGCGACGACGGCGGCCTGCCGGACCTCGAGAGACCTGGCGTCGAGGGCGTCCGAGAGCCGCGCGAGCGCCTGGTCGTCCCGCTTCGCGAGCGTCTCCAGGGCCTGGACGGCCAGTCGACCCACGTCGGCCCTCTCGGCCTTGAGCGCCAGGTCGATCGGCCGGAGGTCGGCCTCGCCCTGGTGCTTGCGCAAGCCCCGGAAGGCCGAAATGCGCACGGCCTCGTCGTTGTGCTTCAGATGCGACCCGAGCAGCGGCACGGCTCGTTTGTGCGTCGATGCGCCGAGCAACTCGGCCGCCTGGAGTCGGAGGACGTGGTCGGGATCCGAGCCGACTTGTTCGGCGATCAACTCGATGGAACGTGCATCTCCGTAGCCGGCCAATTGCCGGAGCGCCACCTCCCGCCGCGTCGGATCGGTCTGGCCGAGCTCCTGTTTCGCCAGAGAATAGGCGTCGTCGATGCGGTGCGACCGATCCCCGATCTTGCCGGCGGCGTCCAGGGGAAAGATGCGGATCGAGTTGTCGTCGCAGACGGCCGCGAGTCGTGGTCGCTCGTGGACGACCACAATGGCCAGCGCGACGATGCGGCCGAGCCCGTCTTTGGTCGTCGCCGGCTTGATCGCGCCGACCCTCGGCCAGGACTTGATCGTGCTGTCGCGCGAACCCGAGTAGAGGCGATCGCCCGGCCCCCAGACCATCGACGTGACCAGGTCGGCGTGGTTGTTGCCTCGCCCCTTGTCCTCGGGCTCGAGCCGGCCTCGCGCGTGGGTGGAGAGGAGCTTTTGGTCGCCGCCCGCGGAGAAGACGCGCAACTCGTCGGGTTCAAAAAGCAAGGCGGAGACGAGGCCTTCGTGGAGCCGCTCGGACGCACTGAGCAGGAACTCGGGTTTCCCCTCGGCTTCGAAGATGGAGACGGTCCCCTTCGACGTCCCCACGGCGAGCCACTTCCCGGTGGGGTCGACCGCGAGTGCACTCCCGGGATCTGCCAGTTCGAGGGTCTGGAGCAGTTTGCCGTCGTTTCGGGCGAGGATCACGACTTTCGATTCGACCACGACCGCGAACCGGGCTTCGGCCAGCGGGGCTATCGCCGTCGCGGGTGCCTCGAGCGAGGGGCCGAGCGGCTTCGGGGCCCCTCCCGAGATCTTCGTGGTATAGAGGCGTTGGTCTGTTCCTGAGACCAAGAGTGTGTCGCCATCGACGGCGAGGGCGACTCCCCCCTGGGGCAAGGACACGGTGTCGAGGCTCAACGCATCGGCGTCGAGGAAGTAAAGTCCGGTCGGATGCCCCTCGGGATGGGCGGTCACGAAGATCAGGCTCTTGCCAACGCCGACGGCGGCCTTGATCTCGCCACGATAGGTCAGGAGTTTTTCGATGCTCACGACTCACCCTCCCCTGCCCCAACGCGAAGGCCGGGATGTCTGTGGCGGATCCTCGTTGCGGCGACGAGGCACGCGGCGCGTTCGCTCGGACCTCGCGAGACCATGAACTCGTCCATCAAGGGCAAGACGCCTCGGGCGAAATCCTTGTCTTCGAGCGCAAGGTCGCGCAGCGTTTCCAGCAGGGACAACTTCGCCTTCCGGGCGGCCAACGGCTTCAGCCGATCGCTCGCATCGTCCCCCTCTTTTGCCTTCTCGGGCCGGGGTGGCGGGATCTCGAAGAGGGTCCGGCGGAGGAACGACCACAACTCGCGGGTCGCCGCGGGCAGGTTCTCGGGTCGCACCGGCGGGCCGTTGCCGCGACTCTCCGACTGGGCCACCGCGGCTTTCTTCGCGGCGGCGCCGACGGTGGTCGTCGCGGGCACGTAGGGTTTCCAACCAGGGGTGATCCCGCGGTCCCTGTAGAGCGACCAGAGCGTCCGGACCACGAATCCTCGGACCCGACGGTCGGGACTCTCGGTAAGGCGGAAGAGCTCTTCAGGGAGCTGGAATTTCGCCGAACGTCCGATGATCCGGATGCCCAAAGCTCTCGTCGACTCATCGGCCGACTCGCAGAGCCGGAAGACCGCCGCCGGTCCGAGCGCCTCGGGGTCGATCCGATAGCGTCGGTGCTCGGGGGCATCGTCGGCCAGTAGGGCTTCGGCCACGAACGTGCGGACGTCGGCGTGGGGGTTCTCGGCCAGGGCCACGAGGTCGTCGGTCGAGGGAGCCCACCTCGCGAATTCCCAACGTGCCAGGAGGAGCGCCAGGTCTCGGAGCGGCTTTCGGCTCTCGAGGAAGAGAGGTCGAACCCGGTCGAGCGTGAGGAACTCCGCCGGGATCTCGGCGCCGGGATCGACGGGGCGGTCCGTCTCCGCCAGGGCGATGTCGGGGTGGTGGCGTCGGATGTATCGGATCGCGAACCGGGCGAGCGGGGCTTCCGACGCGCCGGGGGCCGACGCCATCTCCCAGAGTCGCGACGCCCCGACGAGGGCGTCCCCCTCCGTCGCCTGCGAGATGTGTCCGGTCAGCATCCGCAGGTAGGCCGTTTCCGAGATGATCTTGATGTTGGCACCGGCCGCGTTCAACTCCTCGGCCTTGACCTGCTTCGACCCTTTCTTCCCGTGTCCGTAGAGCGAAGATCCTTCGTCGCCGATGACCAGATAGTGGAGCTTCGGAGACACGCTCGACGCGACCGAGCCGCCGGCCGCACGCACTTTGTCCTCGGCATCCTTGCGCTGCATGGTCGCGAGCTTGCCCGTGAAGAGAAAGGACGCCCCGCCGAGGTCGACGGAAATTGCCCCGGCGGACGGGGCTGTCTCCGCCACCCCGCCCTTCGGGGCGAAGTCGGCGGGGCTGAACCCCTTGATCATCGTGTCGACCGCGAAGTCGTGGTAGCGAGGCTCGCTGCGGGCGGCGAGTCGCAAGAGCCACTCGAAGCCGAGCTCGCCCGGCGTGAATCGTCGGACGTCTCGGAGCCAGCCGAGGACTCGCTCGGACAGCTCCTCACTGAACTCGAGCGATCGGGCCCATGTTGGGCCGTTTCGTTTCAGCTCGGCGACCCAGGCATCGGCGTCCCACTCGGGGTGATAGGCCAGGCTCTTGAGGAAGTCGAGCCCGAGGAGTTGAGCCTTCAGCCTCCCCTCCTCGACCCAACTCGCGGTGAACGCCCGCGTCGTCCCTCGAAGGATGAGCCGCCGAAGCGCCGACTGCTCGACCGTGGCCAGATCGAACTTGGCGAGCTGCTCCATCGCGAACGGCGAATACCAGGCCGACCGGCCCTCTTCCCGATGATCGCCCGCCTCGATGACGCCCAGGAAGTAACCGCTCCCGAGCAGGTTCGCCGGGTGGGTTTGCAGCAAAAAGGTCGAGATAAACTTGAACGCCTCGAAGTTTCGCGTGAACAATCGTTCGCGAAACCAGTCGGGGGTCAGCTCCTTCGCCCCGAAGCTCTTGCGAAGCGTCGCGGCCGCGAGCTCGTGGCCGTACCTCGACTCGAGCAGCTTTCCCCAGGCCTCGAGCCCGACGTCCTTGCGTGCGTCCCGCCCCTGGAGCAAGTCGGCCGCCAGTCGACGAACGGCGACATGGCTGTTGTCCGCGAGCTCCACGAGGTCCTCGACGGGGAGGTCCCTCGCGTGGGTCCGGGCGTACTCGGCCGCATAAGCTCTCGCGGTGTCGGACGGGGAACGGAACAGCCGGAGGACGGCCTGGTGCAGGCCGAGCGTGCGGAACGCGGCCTGTTCGAACCGGGGGACGTTGTTCAGAACCCAGACCACGAACTCGTCGACGGGGCGGCTCCGGGTGTCGACCAACCGGGCCACCCACCCCGGCTCGACCTCGCGGATCGAGGCGCGGAAGTCGGCCTTCAAACAATCGGCGGCGAACTCCCGGACTCGGTCGCTCTCCGCTCTCTCGAGCAGGCCGAAGAGGGGCCGAGGTGTGCGCTTCCAGAGGTCGGGAAAGGCCCGGTCATTCAGGTTGATCTGCCGGCCAGTGTATTGGAAACGCGTTCGGCTGTACGCTCCGGTTCCATGGTAGAAAATATGATTGGCAACCCAGGTGTTCTGCCAATTTGTCCCGTCGCGATACCGTGCCAGGACGTCCGAGGCGACATCGGCATAGCAGGCGGGCCGCTCCCGCCCGACTTTTCTCAGGTATCGCCAGGCGCGTCGGCTGAGATAGGCGATCGTCCGGGCGCCGGCCCCGTCCCAGGGGCCCGACCCTTCGCCGTCGATCCGGGCCGCCAACGCCCCGAACACCTCGGTATCGTCCCGCGCCTCGGCCTCCTTAAAGATCGTCTTGAGGGCTTTCCAGGGACCGTAGGAGAGCGGCACCTCGGCGATGATCTTAAGGAGGGCTGCCCGCGCGTAGGGCCCGTTGTTCTCCCATAAGGCGAGGACGACCTCATGGAGCCTGAGCCGTTCGGGAGGCGGGACCTCGGCACCGGGGGCCTCGAGCGCCTTGAAGCGCTCGACCCGGACAATCGCCTGTTCCTCAAGCGGCTTGCGAGCAAAATCCCGGCTCCGGATCTCGATCAGGAGCTTCGCGAACGTCAAGGCCCCCTCTCGGGGAGGCGGCGTCGACGTGTCATCGTCCTCCTGGCCGGCGAGTTGGACGACGAGCTCGCTCAACTCGGGGTCGCGTGCCTGCCAGGCGAGGCGGACATCGTCCATGCGGAGATGCGTCGACATTGGCGGCTCGCCTCGCGATCTGGGACGTCGGAAAACCTCATCAACCGCCGCTCAAGCCGACGGACGAGAACCGTCGCCTCTGACGCCGCCGAGTGGCTTCCGAGCTTCGTCTCACCATCCATTGCCGATGGGCGATTCGAAAAAAAACGAGGCGGACTGCAAGTCGGGCGTCCAGGCAGTCCGCCTCCGTGATCGTCGAGAGATTCGTCTACCACAAGACCTGGGACATCGAAGGCTCTCTGGCCCGCCCCCCGGTGACGGGGCTACCTGCTGGCGGAACCACGCCCGCGGGGTTGAACCAGGCCCGCCAGCAGGTAGCCCCGTCACCGGGGGACCAGCGGGCCTGAAACAGCCTTCGTTGTGAAGCATGACCAGCCAAACGCTCGGGCGGCGCAACGCCGCCCCGGTGCAGAGCACCAAGCTAGACCTGTCCTCCCGCTTCGACCACGACCCACCACCGACCGAATCGATGAAGGCGAACTCCTTTTACCCCACGGTCGCAACCCTTGCAAGGGGTTGCCGATTTCATCGGGATGACCGGCCGGATTCGCCACTTCGGCGAAGTCATACCTCGGGCTCGAATCGATCAAAATTACTGTATAATTTCATGATGTCCGCGGGCGGAAGCCCGCGTGATTTTCGGCGAATCTTTAACATGTTTAATTCTTTTAATGGTCGCGATTCGTCCCTTCGTTCTGGCGAGATCTCACGAGTTGCGCCAGCACTTGGATCGTGCCGGACGTCTCGGTTAGAGTGGACGCACGCTTCCACGTCACACTGGTGAGGGCACCCCATGACCGCCTCGACGACGGATTCCCAGCGGGTTCAGTGGCTCCGGCACTTCGGCAAAGAGAGTGACGGTCGGTTGTCAGCCGGAGAGCTCAGGAAGAAGCTGAAGCTCGCGTCGGGCAAGGGGGCCGACGTCGATCCGATCTTGCAGGATGCCGACCGGACCATCGTCGAGATGCTCGAGTCCGGGGTCTTATCGGTCGCGGGGGGTGCCAAGGAGGGGCTCCATCCCCGTCCCAACGCCACGTATCGGATCACCGACAAAGGCAGGGACCAGCTCAAGCCACCTCGGCCGGATTTCGCCGATGAACAACTCCAGGCCCAGGAAGCCTTCATCCTGCTCCAGGTCTTTCGCGCGAGGGAAGGGAGGCTCACCCGGTCCGACCTCAACGGCAAGCTCAAGACCAGGGCCGCGGTCGGCCAACTTGAATTCGACGTCAAGGCGGCGCCGGCGGTCGTCGACTATCACCTCGCGATGCTCGTCGACAAAGGGAATCTCGTCGAACAGAGGCGCGGGGTATCCGTCGTTTATAGCTTGGACCCCGATAGTGGTCCCAAGGCCCTGGCGAGTGTCAAGCAGCACGATGGTGTCAGCTTCACCATGAGCGGCGAGACGCTGAATTCGCTCCTCGCGGCGGCACGATCGTCAGGGACGAGCGCCGAAACGCCGGCCCATGTCCCGGCAGAGTCTGTCGAGACCACGCCCCCTGCCCCTGCTCTTGCTCCCACGAGTCTTTCGCCGGACGACATTAGCCGCCACGTCGCCACGCTGCAGGCCGGCACATACGCGGGCAAGGATCTGATCCCCATCTATGAGGTTCGTCGAATCGTAGCCCAGCACCATGGGGCTCACGCGGCCGATCACACCAACCTCGACCCGGTCCTCAAGCAGATGCGTGCCGATGGCCAACTCCGACTGCTCGCCATCAGCAATAGCCAGGACGCAACCCAGGATCAACTCGACGACTCGATCCCCGGGATGAATCAGACACTCTTCTATATCGTGGCACGTTAGGAAATCATCGATGTCGTTCGAGAACCCGTTCCGCGAGAGTCGCCTCAATAGCAGTCGGAATTTCCGCCCGGAGTGGGACGTCCCGGACCTGAATCGCGAGATCACGAAGTGGTTGGGCACGGAGATCGGCCGACTCTGCGGGAGGGCCGAACCCGATCCAGGGCAGATGATCGCCGTGTTGACGGGTCCCCCGGGCTACGGGAAGACCCATTTCTTCGGCAGGATCGAGCACCTTTTGGGACACGAAGTCTTCTTCGTCTTCGTCCCGGCGTTCGAAGAAGGGTCGGCGCCCCTGGAGCACGTCGTCTGGCACGTCGTGGAAAGCCTTTTCCGATCCCCGGAGGGGGGGCATTCCCCGTTGGAGAAGGCCCTGGCCGACCTCTGCCGGCCAGAGCTGGCGCGATACTTTGCCGAACTCCCGCCGACCCTCGCCGCCCGGCATGAACCGATGGGGCGAAGGCTCGACGAGTCGTCGGACGCGGTCCTCGAGCTCGTCCGCCAGATCAAGTCGCTCAACCCGTTCCTCAAACTGGCCGACTCGTTCGTCCAGGTGCTTCCCAGTCATGCGGGGATCGTCCGCGCCCTGTCCCTGGGCTGGACTCCATCGCCCTGGCAAACCACGGCGAAACGGTGGCTCCAGGGCGAGGATATTCCGGATGCGGAACGCAATGCCCTTGGCCTGCCCGAGGACGCACCGAGCCCGCTCGATGTCTTGCGAGCCATCCCACCCCTGTTCGGCAACCTCCGCCCGATGATGATCTGCTGCGACCAGATCGAGGCGATCCTGGCGGGCAAGAGCGATGATCGGATCAATCAATTAAGCTCGGATTTGATGG
Source organism: Singulisphaera rosea (assembly GCF_054877945.1). Lineage (NCBI taxonomy): Bacteria > Pseudomonadati > Planctomycetota > Planctomycetia > Isosphaerales > Isosphaeraceae > Singulisphaera > Singulisphaera rosea. The sequence continues at coordinate 166,866 of NZ_JBTYIP020000002.1, forward strand.
ATCTTCTCCAGTCGGTCCCCGTTCAGATCGTCCTGAGCTGCTTCCAGGATCAGTGGGATAAGTTCTATAAGAGCGCGTTTTCGGCATTCAAGTCGAGGGTGAGACAGCCGAAGTTTTTACTTGATGATATGACACCGGAAAATGCGATCCAATTGGTCGGGAACCGGATGGGCTCCTGGCCGGAGAGGCCTCCGGGGCAACCCTCGACCTGGCCCTTCAACGTCGCGTCGGTCGTCCAGGTGGTCAAGGATGAGACGCTCACCCCTCGCGAGCTGATCCAGCTCTGTGCCCGTTCCCTGGATGAGTGGAACGAGACGTCGGGTGGTTCAGAGATCACCCTCGGCAACCAACGCCAGCGCAGTCCCGAACCCACCGCGCAATTTCTGCAAGAATGGAATCGCGAGATCGAGCTCCTCCGCCAGTCTTCTGAGCGCTCGGCGGATAATCTCCAGGAGGATCGACTCTATCGAGGCATCTTCGAGGCCTTGAAGCTGGCCCAATCGGCCCAGAGGATGCGAGAGTTCGGCGGCGTTAGGATCGTCGACCTCCGCGACCGTGCCATCAAGGCGACGGCCCCCGCGAAGCGGCCGGGGGCCTGGGTGGTCCTGGCCGGCGGGCCCGGCCAGGAAGCGATCACGGTCGTCGTGGCCCTCACGAAGATCGAGGCATCAAAAAATCTGGGTTTTTATTTCAAGGCACTCTTCGATGCGTCCGCCGACCCGATCGCCGGGGCCCTGCTCATCCACCCGAAACGCGACCTCGACCTCGGGGCGAAGACTCGCTCCGACTACGAATCCCGACAGAAAGCCGGCAAGCTCCGGCTCATGCCGCTCGAGGACTACCCGCTCACCTATCAAGCGACCGAATGCCTTGTATCGCTCCTCGATCGCGCCGGTGCCCGCGAATTGGTCATCAATGGTGTCACCCTCTCACCCGAGGACTGCCGCGACCTTGTGATCAAGACCGGTGTGATCGATAACCTCGACCTGTTCAAGATGCTCGGCCAATGGAGACGATCGTTGAGCAGGGTCAGCACCGCACCGGTCTCCGACACCATCGAGACAATTGTTCCGGAAGTCCCGGCCGCCGCGAAGGTCGCTAGCCCCCAAATCACCCCACCCGAGACGAGTCGACCGTCGCAACCCGTGCGTGTCACCCCCCCCTCATCTCCCCGCCCCGACCTGAGCGATTGGGCGAACAAGAAGCTGGTGGGGGCAGTGAAGAAGCTGCAACTCCAGGGACAAGAGGTCGAGCCGGATGGATTCGAGGTGGGGCCGACGTTTGCAAGGCTGAAAGTTCGACCCGTGGGCAAGACGAACTTCAAAGGAGTTTGCAACAAGGCCGTCGACCTGAGGATCTCGCTCGGCTTGGAGGTCGTCCCGATCGTCGGGTCCCAGGCCGGTTGCATCAGCATCGACATCCAGCGCCCGGACCGAGCAGTCGTGTCGCTCGGGGATGTCCTGGCCGATGCTCCCGAAGGTCTGGGGGGGAAGCCGGCGTTCCCCGTCGGTCAAGATGTCGCCGGTAAGAGTCATTGGCTGAACCTGGCCGACCCCTCGGATTGTCACCTGCTCGTCGCCGGGACGACGGGCAGCGGTAAGAGCGAGTTCCTCCGCGCGGCGATCGCCCTGCTCGCAGCCCGGCTCACGCCGGATCGGATCCGATTTCTCCTCATCGATCCGAAGCGCGTCACCTTCAACCTCCAGCGCCCGAGCCCCTATCTTCGAGCCCCCGTGGCCTACGACCTCGACGAAGCCCTGCCCCTCATCGAGACATGCATGGCCGAGATGGATCGGCGCTACCAAATCCTCGAGGAGCGGAAGCTCTCGAATGTCGGCGAGTTGCCGCCCGAACTGCTGCCGAGGATCGTCGTCATCATCGACGAGTTCGCTAGTTTCCTCGAGGATAAGGAATCGAAGAAGGTCGTCACGGCCCTCCTGAAACGGATCGGGGCGATGGCCAGGGCGGCCGGGATCCACCTCATCCTCTCGACCCAGCGTCCCGATAAAGACGTGGTGACGCCACTTCTCCGAGAAAACCTGCCCGGGCGCATCGCCTTGAGGGTCGCCTCGAAAGCAAGCAGCGACCTCATCCTGGGGGCACCCGACGCGGAGAACCTCCTCGGCCGGGGGGATCTTTTCTGGAAGCGTGGAGGAGAGCTCCTCAGGCTCCAAAGCCCGTTCGTGACCCAGGCCGAGCTCGAGGAAACTCTTCGATGTCACGCCTGATCGGGATCCATCCGACCTCTCGATCCAGGAACGTTCGCGACGTCAACGTGACAGGATCGAGAGATATTCCCGGGCAAGGTGCTGGACGTCGGGAAGCCCGGGAGGAGCTTCGCGGATCGGGGGAATCGGGTCCGTCAGCTCGACTTCTAGCTCTCGGGCGTCGTTGAAGCGACGACCAGGATGGGCCAGGCAACGCTCGATCAGGCCGATCGTATGGGAGTCGAGTTGCTTGGACCGGAGTCTTTCGGCGAAGTCGTAGGGAGGCCTTTCGATGGCGCCGACGACGAGTTGATACCAGACGACCCCCACTGCGAAGACATCATCCTGGAACGGCCTCCGGCGGACGCCCCGTTGCTGGGCCTCCGGGGGCAGATAAAGGCCGGTCCCGACCATGCCGCCGAGCGAGCCGAGTTGGGAACCGGCGTCGCGTTTCACGCTGACGACCTTGGCCAGGCCAAAGTCGCCGATCTTGACGCGGACCTCGGGGCCTTCCGTCAGGAGGATGTTGGCGGGCTTGATGTCCCGGTGGGCAATGTTTTGGGCGTGGGCGGCGGCCAGACCAGCGACGACCTGGCGAATGATCTCGTGAGGATCGAGCGTGGGTCGTTGCTTCACATCCTTGACGATCCACTCCTCGAGCGACCCGCCTCCGAGGTATTCCAGGGCAAGATAAGGATATTGGCACTTGTCGGTCTGGACGTCCTCGAAGTCGACGATGTTGTCGTGCTTCTTGAGGCGTTTCAGGAGCTCGATGAGGCTTTTCTGCTCGCGCCGGAGCCACTCACCCGAGCTGTCCTTGGTGAAGAACTTGTAGGCCCGAGGGATGGGATAGCCGGGATTCACGGCCAGCCAGACCTCGCCGAAGCTCCCCATGCCCAGGTGTCGGCGCAGGATCCAGGGCGAGCCCTGGGCCACCGGCTCTCCCTGATGCCGCAACGGCTCGACATCCTTGAGCAGCATGTCCAGGATCCGTTCGCTCCTCAGGACGCTGCCATCCATCGTGCCGTAGGAGCTCCGATAGCGGACGTTGCGGGAAAGGTTGAGGAGGATGCCGATCAACTCCTCGCGCTGAGGTGCGGAAACCGACGATTTCGGATTCGTCGACAAGGCCTTGGCCGCAAGCAGTCGAATATCGGCTTCGCTCAGCTTCGCGATCTTTTCAACCTGGAGCTCGATCGTTTCATTCGCGGCCTTGGTGCTCCATTTGTTCACGATCTCCACGACCCAATTCGAGACGTTCCCATAGGCCTGGACGACGTCTTTTGCCGCGAAATACGCTTGAAAGAGAGAAAAGATCAATTCCATCGCGGATCACCGTATCAAGGTATTATTTTGGGGTCGTCGGGCATCCACGCCATGGTTCCATTTAGTCGAGGAGTTGTCGGCGGGCTAGGCCGTCCGGCCCTTCAATAAGTCATACCAGAATGACCGGGTCAATACTTGTTCCGCGGTTTCAGGAGCGCAGAAAAACCCGAGAGACTGGCCCTCACTCGGACCTTCTCCCGGGTTCCTTTGTGCCTTCGTGACTTTGTGGCGAAACTCAGACTACGTCGACCGGGATGAGCCCAGCCAGGCGTCGTTGATTAGTCCGAGGCGTTGGCCGTCTTTTCGGGCTTCTTGGCGGGGACAGGAGCCGCGTCGCCAGGGCGGAGGCCGAGGGACCATTCGACCATCTCGAGCCACATCTTCTGCATCTCGGGCCGTTCCCAGGCGTCCATGCAGTGACCGAGGCCGTTGTAGGCCACGCGGCCCTTGCCGTAGTTGCGGGCCCAGGCGACGGGGAAGCCCCAGTCTTTGCGGTGGACGCCCTTCTTGGTGAGGTCGAGCTTGTCGGGGTCGAGGCGGAGGAGGACCCGGACGTCGTCCGACGTGAAATCCTTGATTTGGTAGATCTCGTCTCGTAAGACGAAGTTGCTCGGGAGGTGGCCGAAGCCCGGGAAGTGACTGTCCTCGACGACGAGCGGGGCGTTGAACTGGCCCCAAGGGTGACCGTCGAAATAGCCGCCGATGAGCTTGCCGTACTCCGGCCAGCCCATGAACGTGATCGTCGCGCTGTGGATCCCGATGAAGCCTTTCCCGTCGTCGCGGATGAAGGACAGGAAGTCGGCTTTCTGGGAGTCGTCCATGTCGAGGTTGCCGTCGGTGAAGAATACGATGGCGTCGAAGGCGTCGAGGTTCTTCGCCTCGTATTTCAGGGGCTTCTTCGTGATCGCGGTGCAGTCGGTCCGGAATGTGGTGTCCCACTTCCCGGAGCTCTTGCCGAGGTTGTAGAGGGTGACCATCGCGGTCGAGACCGCGTCGTGCTGATAGCCCTTGCTCTGGCCGATCACCAAGAGCTTCCGCTTCTTTTCCTGGGCCGAGGCCGGCCCCGTCAACCCGACGGCGACCGCGGCGGTCAGGATGAGGATTCCACGAAGTCGACTCATATCAAGCCTCCTGAAACATCGGAGAGAGTTCGCCAGGCGTGACTTGACGGCTGTGCCTAAGCCCGGAGGACGTCTATCCGCAGATGTCGCAGATAGACGCAGATGAGATCAGAAATAAAAGTTCATCATCTGCGGAAATCTGCGTCATCTGCGGATCAACCTCTACGCTTGTTGACTATTCATCAACTCAGCGTCCCGAACGGCTGCCGGCCGCGACGGGCTGCTCCGATTCGATCAGGTCGCGCATGAACCGGGCGGCGAGCTTCGCGTTGTGGTGTGCGTAGCTGATGTCGACGGTCTGGCCATCGATGACGGGGAGCTGGTGGCAGAGCTCGTAGCCGATGTAGCCGTTGTAGTCGATCTCGTTCATGGCGCGGACGAAGTCGCGGTAGTACTGGTTGGTGTCCTCGCCGACGACTCCGTCGTTCCGCTCGAAGCCGTGGATCGTCCCGTCGGGATTCTCCTCGAACTCGCCGCCGAAGTGCGTGAGGACTTGCCGGGAGCCGACGGCCTGAGCGCCCTGGTGGATACCGGCGGTGCTGCGGTCGGGCATGAGCGGGGCGTCGAGGCAGATCTGAACGTGCGGCGAGCCGACTTCCTCGACCATCCGGATCACGTCGTTGTGGTCGTTGATGAGCGGCTTGTGGTTTTGCAGGGCGAGGGTGACCCCGTGGTCGCCGGCGTACTTGGCGCACTCGACGAGCGAGTCGCGGCACCAACCCCAGATCTCGTCGTGCGAGAACTTCTCATGGACGATCGGCCAGTAGCCTTCGGCAATGTCGTAGGTGGCCAACTTCGGGTGCCGGGTGATGCCCCACCAGGCGAGGAAGACGCGAAGGGTCGGGGCGCCGAAGTCGGCGGTCATCTTGATCAGCTCGCGAGCGTAGCAGATCTGCGCCTCGCGGACCTCGGGGACGGGGTTGCTGAAGTCGTTGTTCGCGGCGATGGCGTAGATGTCGATCCCCTCGCCATCGGCCTGGGCACGGAGCTCCTTGCACTTGGCCGCATCCCAGTCGAGCGGGTTGCCGTGGGGACGCTTGCCGTCGATCTCGATGCCGTCGTAGCCGTACTCCTTGGCCTTCTTGATCATCTCCGGCAGGGTCAGGGCCTCGCCGCGATACCAGAGGCCAAGATACGTGATGCTATAAAGACCGAGTTTCATCTCGTTTCCTTTCTGAAAACCGAAGGACAGGCTTGGAAATCGGGCAGTCCGTCACTTGATCCGACCGGCAGCCCAAAGGATGGCGTTGTGGACCAGGCTACGATACGACGGGTGGGCGAAGGCCGTGTGGCCATGTCCGAGTTGGATCGCCACGACCTTGTTCTTGGGATCCGGGCCAACCCACCCGACGACGCTCGTGCTGTTCGGGTTGTCGGTGGTCAAGAGCGGGGTGATCTTCGGGGAGACATACATCCGCCCGTACGTCTCGTCGACGATGTGGAACGGGGCGACCCCGGCCGTGATCGGATGCGGTTGCGGGGTGACGAAGATGTGTTCTCGGTCCTTGACGCTCGAGCTGGGGGTGCCCCCCTCGCGCGACAGGCGGTAGCTCCCCCCCACCGTATCCTGGTACCACCAGTTCCACTTCTGGTAGTTCAGGAGCGCGTGGTGGAGGACCACGACGCCTTTCCCGCTCTCGACGAACTCGCGGAGGTTCTTCTTCCCGACTTCGTCGAGGTCGCGAGTGAAGTCGTACATGATCACAACGTCATACTTGTCGCGGAAGTCTTTTTGAAACGTCGTCCCGCTCGCGCCGATGGCGAGCCAGTCGAGGTCCTTGAATCCTTCGAAGATCGAGTAGAACGCGGTTTCGTGATCGTGCCCACCGACGATGACCAGGGCTCGCACGGCGCCCTTGTCGGGCTGGGATGGTCCGATCTCCGGCGGGAGCGTGACCTTACCGGTCGCCGCCCATTCGGTGCCTCGTGCGAACGTCGTGATGAATGCCTTCTCGAGCATCCCGGCGGTGTCGTGGCCGAGTGCATCGACGAAGACCCGCCCCTTGCCGAGTTCGGCGACGATCAGCGCCGGATCCTCGACCGTCGAGGCGATCACCTCGGCGCCGGAGCGGGCCGCCAGGCCTCGGAAAACGGCGTCGGCGACCTTCGTCCGGAACGTCACGCCCGCCAGGACGGGGTGCTCGGCCTTGGTGACTTTCAAGTCGACGAACTGGACGGGCAAAGCGGTGACCGGGCCCGGCTGGACGGGCCAGTAGGCCGGGATGGCCGCGGCCGCGGAGCTCGACTTGGCCTCCAAGGCGCCGAGGGCTCCGTGGGTGAGCACCAGGCCTTTGCCCGACTCGACGAACTGGGCCACCGCTTTCTCCTCGGCGCTCCCCGCCTGGATCCCGGAGCCGTTGTCGACCACGACGTCGTAACCGGCGAGGCCCTGGGGGCTCAACCCTTCGGGGTTTTCACAGAGTCGGACGTCGAACCGATGGGTCTCGGCGAGGATACGGCGGAGGACCGGGGTCGTGGCTTGCCAGGAGTGGTCCCCCTGGCCCGTGAGGATCAGGACCCGCAGGGCCGTCGCCGAAGTCGGATCGGCGGCACCCTCGGCGTTCGCGCGAGCGCCCAAGCCCGCGGTGAGCAGCCAAGCGGCCAGGCTTCCGACAGTCAGGGCTCGAATCAATCTCGAGAACATAGAGCCTTTCCCCTTTCGATCGGCGAAATCATGGTCGATCATCTGTGTTCGAGGGAGCCCAGAACCTGACACGAAACCTGTTATTTCTTAAAAAACGGGTTTCTGTCACCGTGATCGTCGACGACCTCTCATTGGGATGGCGCCGTGAGCTGCCACGGAAAACCGTCTTTTAAGAAAAAGACAGGTTTCGGGACAGACACTCAAACGCCCCAACCTTCGCGAGTTTCAGGGCGTACCAGGGCCTGCGCGACCTTCGAGCCGGACAGCTTCATGGAGCCCGTATCCCAGCCCACCCGTTCGCCGGTCCTGGTCGCGATGTTACCAAGGTGGAGCGCCTCCGTGACCTTGGCGGAGACGACGAAGTCGGCACCGGTCTGGAGCTTGCGGTCTTGGATCGCGTCGAGCCACTCCCGCTCGTTGCCTGGAGAGCGCGGGAGACTTTTGGGGGGCTCGACGAAGGAAGACCGGCGTTCTGCGGGGAAAAGCTCGGTCTTCGCGCCGTTGAAGTCGCAGAGGAGCGTCCCCTGACTGCCAACGAACACCATGCCTTCGGAACGGAGTGCCCGATGGTCGGTGACCGCGGTCGGCCGGTCGGGCTTCAAGCCGCCGTCGTACCAGGTCAGCTTGACCGGCGGCATCCCTTCACGCTCGGGGAATTCCAGGCGGACGATCGAGGCCTTGGGGTAGGTCTCGGCGTAACGCTCTGAGGAGCTGCTCTCGGCCGCAATCGGGGGAGTTAGCTTCAAGGCCCGGTAGATGACGTCGAGGCTGTAGCATCCCATGTCGCCGAAGGCGCCGCAGCCGAAGTCGTTCCAACCCCGCCAGACGAACGGGAGATAGGCCGGGTGATAGGGCCGTTCGGGCGCGGGCCCGAGCCAGAGGTCCCAGTCGATCCAGTCGGGGACCGGCACCGGCTCGGTCGGACGCTCGAGCCCTTGGGGCCAGGAGGGGCGGTTGGACCAGTTGAAGACCTCGCGGATCTCGCCCACGGCGCCTGCAGAAATCCACTCGCAGAGTCGCCGGGTTTCCTCGGCGGCCTGCGGGGTCACGGCGACCTGCGTCACCACGCCCGACTCCTCCGCTTGCTTGGCCATCAAGCGGGCCGCGTGGATCGAGTGGGCCATGGGCTTCTGGCAATAAACATGCATCCCCTTCTTCATCGCGGCGAGCGCGACGGGGGCATGGAGTACGTCAGTCGTCCCCACGACGACCGCGTCGATGTCCTCTTCCTTATCCAGGAGCTCGCGGAAATCGGCGTAGGCCGTGCAGCCTTTGGACTCGCCCGACTTCCGATTCCGGCCGTTATACCCGTTCACGATCCGCTGGGCGGGCTCGCGACCGGCAACACCCGCGGGGACCTTGAAGGTATGCGTCAATGGGAGCATGGGCGCGTTCGGGCTGAGCCAATCCCAGCTATTGCTGTCGCCGACGAGCCTGCGGGTCCGGTTGGCGAACTCGCTCTTGCTCCACTGATGGTAGTTCGCTGCGGACCGCACGGGGTCGCAGACCGACACGGCCTGGAGGTCGGGCTGCGCGAGGAAGTCGAACATGACCCGGAGGCCCTGCGACCCGACCCCAATGAACGCGACGTTGATCCGGCTATTCGGGGCGACCACGCCCCGGGCCCCGAGGACGTGGCTCGGGACGATCGTGAACGCGGTGGCGGTCGCCCCCGCGGTGGCGAGGAAGCCTCGACGGGTCGTCGAGGCTTCGTCCACAGTCTTCCGGCTCTCGGTGGTATCCATGGTTGAAGGGATCCCCGTGCGAGTCTGGAGGAAGGGCGACTTCGTTACTTGTCCAACTCTTTGATCATGATGTTCTTGTACTGCACCAGGCTGGGAGGGCCGCTCCACTCGCCCTGCTTGTTCTTCTGGCCGTGATGCTGGAAGGCGATCCGTCCCCGCGCCGGGAGTTGCGGGATGGTGGCACCCGGGATCACGAGCTTGCCGTTCAGCAGGACCTTGACGGTCTTGTCCTTGACGGTGATGTCGAAATGATTCCACTCGCCCACCGGCTTGTCGGCCTGGAGGAGCGGGGTGGCCGCCTTGCGGAGCTCGGGAGACGACTTGCGATCCATCCTAATGCTGAACATCTCACCGGAGCCGATCGGCCAGCACCAGATATTGACCTGGAAGAATCCGTCGCCGCGGAGATACACGCCCGAGTCCGCGTCGGGCAACGGCAGGCGAAGCTCCTTGCCGTGGATGTCTTTCGCATGCGTGCCATCCTGGAGAATGTACGGCACGTTCTTGTTGATGAACGGGGCTTCCTTGATCCGCCAGTCGACCTGCAGCTCGAAGTCGCCGTATTCTTTCGCGCTCCAGAGGGTCTTATCGCCCTTGGCCTCGCTGAGGGCGTCGTAGTCGATCACCCCGTCGACGACCTTCCAGTGGCCGTTGTCGCCCTCGGGCACCGTCCAGCCCGAGAGGTCCTTACCGTTGAAGAGGGAGGTGAAACCCTCCGTCGAGGCGGACTCCGCCGCCCAGGCGATCGACACGAAGAGGAGCCCCGCGAACGGGGCGACGAGGTGACGAAGCTTCACCATTGGATTCGGTTCCCGGGTAGTTCGACGCAAGTTCACCGATGACTTCGACGATGGCAATATTACCGAGGTCGAACACTCATGGGCTTGCTCGACCGCGGCAGGTTTTGTGACAGGAGCGGCGACGACCTCGCCGGTCCTGTTCGCTCCTCGGCCCAATCAGTGAGGGTCGGGGGGCAAGTCGAGGGAGGGGTTGGCATTGAAGAAGCCGTCGGCGCGGAGCATGAAGCCGCACGACGTCACCGGCATGACCGGCCAGTCTTCGATCCTGGGGATATGAGTCTGGCCGAACGTGTACCAGAGGACGAGGTCGGTGTCCGCGATGTTGCGGTCGGCGCTCGTCCACCGGGGCAACCCATCGCCGCCGGGGTGTTGATTGGGATAATCCCCGCCCGGGTAACGCTCCTTCGCGTCGAGGGGTGTCACCCAAAGATTCTTCCTCAGGAAGCCGGCCCGGTTCAGTATCGCCGCGTTCGGCAAGGCAAAGGGGAGCGTGGCCTCGGCGGGGCAGAGCCGATAGGCGGTCGCGCCTCCCAGCTCATTCTTTTTCGAGGCGTTGACGATCCGCCAGAATCGTGAGGACGCAAGGTTGGTGTTCCGTTGCGCCTCCGATTCCTTGGCGAGCGGCGTCGCTTCTGCGAAGAAGGCGTTGTCGTAAGGGTTTTCCGGTCCCGAAGGGAGCGCTTTGGTGTTGACCTCGTGGACGGAGTTCTCACGACCGTCCACGTCCATGTCGAGCCGGGCGTTGAAGAAGTGTTGATGATAGGGGGCGTTCAGCCGGGGGGCGACCTCGGTCCCGAACTTCGCGGTTTCTCCGGGCTTCAGGGCCATCGTGTTCACGATGCCCGTGAGCTTGACCTCGAGCTGAATCGAGCCATCCTGATAGAAGTACCAGTAGAAGCCGTAGTCGTAATTCCCGACGTTGGCGATCATCGAGACGGCCAGTCGCCTCGAGCGGCGGACCTCGGACTGGTTCGTCCGCCAATCGGTGTGCTTCCAGAGCACCCCGGCGTCTTCCTCGTGGAGGCAGACCGCGTTCTTGATGCTGACGACCTGCCCCTTGCTATCCGCCATGTGGGCGTCGAAATATCGGATCGTCCCGAGGCAGTCGCAGCCGAGGGCCAGTGAGTTCGCCAGCATCCCGACGCCGTACTCGCCGAGGTCGAAGACGTTCTTGCGGTAGGACGACTCTTTCGGGTCGGCGTAAGGAACGAGCATCTCGGCGATCGAGCCGCGATAGAGGATGGGGCGGCCCTCGTAGGCGACCGTATTGATCACCAGGCCTTCCCTCGGGTTGAATCCGACGTGCATCGTCCACTTCTGCCAGCGGACTACGTGGCCGTCGACCGTGAAGCTCGGCCCGTTGGGCTGCACGACGTCGAGGGGCTTGATGTCGTTCCGTGGCTTCGAAACGGCCGAGCGGACCCAGTTGCCGGACTTCGGCGGCAAGGGGACGACGCCGTGGTCCTCGATCCTGACAACTTCCTTGCGATTGAGGTCGACGATCGCCAGGACCCCCTCGATCGGTCGGGCGTATCCGTTATCCAACGGGTCCGCCTTCACCCAACTCAAGGATCGGACGATCCGCTTTCCCTTGTCTTCTTCTCGCTCGTTCCCGTAATGCCCGGCCGACCAGGCGTCGACCATCACGAGGCTCATGTCCTCGATCCCGCGTTTCTTCAAAGCCTCGCGGTATTCGGGGCATTTCTTGACGACCTCCTCGACCTCGCCGAACTCGTCGAGCAAGATCGCGGGCTGCACGCCCTTGGGCAGTTCGTCGAACCGCGACACGGCCTTGGTCGTCAGGTTGACGACCGCTTCGTACCCTTTGCCGGTCGCGTTGTCGAGCAGGACGACGAACGCCTCGCGAGGGGGAAGAGACCCCGGCGTCGGCTTGAGGACCAGGTCCTTCGCGGGCTCGTTCAAGGTCACGATCACGAATCGAAACGTGTCGGTCAGTTGACGCTCTTTGCGGAGTGTCGCGACCGCGGCCCTGACCTCGTCGGCCTCCAACGGGTCAAGCGGGTTTCGCGACTCGGCCGGGGCGACGGTCGGGGCCGGGCTTGGGTTCGCGGCGGGTGCCTCGCTCCCCTGGACCTGTGTCGCCGCGGCGACGACGAGCATTGCGAAGGTCGGGACGCCCCCTCCGAGGAACGCCCGGACGATGGTTGTCGCATTCCGCATGACGGCCTACCTCGTTGTGGTGACGATCCGATCCTCCGGGCCCGTCGTCGGCCTGCCGCCCGGATTCACCTCGACGTCGAATGAGTCGGGATGTGGGCTCGATCGGCGGCCGATCGTCGCGTGAGGGCCGGCGGTGAGGGGCGACGTCGAGAAGGGACCCGGCGTCGCTCGAAGGATGATGCGACACCAATTTAGCGGCGGCCCTCGGCGCGATTATTGTTCGCCAGCGGCAGGATTTGTGACAAGAGCGGCGTCGCCCACCCCTTGCGTGTAGTGCTCGCGGTATTCGCGAGGCGTCCGTCCGAAGTGGCGGCGGAATTCGCGGCTGAGGTGGCTCTGGTCCGCGAAGCCGCAACTCAAGGCGACATCGGCCAGCGACTGAGTTGTGTAGACGAGCGCCCGGCTGGCCATCCGCATCTGGAGCTTGCGGAGATATTTCTGGGGCGTGAGGTGGAAGCTATGGAGGAACTTCCGCTCGAACGCCCGGACCGACATGTGCGCCCGCCGGGCTAATTGTTCATTGGTAATGGGCGTATGATAATTGTCCCGCATATAGGCCAGCACGGCGCCGAACTCGCTCCCCGGGACCGGGTCGTGGCTTGCCGGGTTGACCTGGCGGGTGATCCCCGCCGTCCCGATCACGAGCCCATCGGCGTCGAGGAGCGGGATCTTATTCGTGACGTTCCAGACCGTCAGGCCGTCCGGCTGCCCGACCAACTCGATGCGGTTGAGGATCCGATTGCCGGCGAGCACGTACTCGTCGTCGAGTCGGAACTGGTCGGCGAGGAAGCTCGGGGACAACTCGTAGTCGGTTTTTCCCAACAGGTCCTCGGCTTCGGGCTGCGGTTCCGCGGAACTCTTCCCGAGCGAGTAATTGAGGAGGAACGCTCGATTAACCCAACGATAGCACCCCTCGCGGTCCTTCACCCAGACGAGCGCATCCTCGAGGCAATCGAAAAGCGCCGCCATTTGCAGGAACGCATCCAGCTTTCTCATCGAAGACGATTCCGAAGACCCCGATCAAGTCCGGCCTTGGGGCGTGACCGAGTAAGATTCGCCGCCGGGCGTCAGGTCATCCGCACGCGCAGGCGAACTCGGCCCACACATCCTCGCACTTCGCGAGCGGCCCTTCCAGGGGTTCGCCACTCATCTCCGGCGAACCCTACCGACCCGTTCGGATCGCTCCGGGTGGCGCTCAAGGCGACGAACTCATCCGGATTCGGAAGCCGCCCTCGCCTCGGAGGCGACCGCATGAACTTCGCGACCCGAGGCGATATGCTGAAGCCTGTCGAGGTCCGTATCGAATTGCTTGGGGATATTCTCATGCTTGCGAACGATTTGCAGGTCCGATCCAACCGGCGTCGGCAAGACTCGCGGGTCTTCGGCCTGAGGATGGCTTTCACGAAAGCCTCATTGGCCGTCATCGCCCCGCTCTTCCTCGGGTGCCCCGTCCTGGCCGAGGAAGGGTCTGCCTACCAACGCCGAGAGGATGTCATCTACGGTCGAAAGTTTGGCACGGCGCTGACGATGGACGTCTTCACGCCGGGCAAAGGAGCCAATGGTGCGGCCGTCGTGATGGTCATTAGCGGGGGTTTCCTCTCCTCCCACGACGCGATCCTGCCCAACTTCGCCAGGCCATTGCTCGATCGGGGTTACACGGTCTTTGCCGTGGTCCACGGAAGCCAACCCCTCTTCACGATCCCGGAGATGATCCAAGATATGAATCGAGCCGTCCGCTACATCCGCCATCACGCGAAAGAGTTCGGCGTCGACCCGGGGAGGATCGGGATCACGGGGGCTTCGGCCGGCGGCCATCTCTCGCTCATGCAAGGTCTGGCAGGTGGCCCTGGAGACCCGAACGCGAAGGACGCGGTCGACCGAGAGTCGAGCCGGGTCGAGGCGGTCGCATGTTTCTTCCCGCCGACCGACTTCCTGAACTACGGCGAGGCCGGTCGAGAACTCATCCAGGCCAAGGACCACGGCCGGTTCTTCCGCCCCGCTTTCGACTATCGGGAACTCGACAAGGAAACCAACCTTTGGGTGACCATCTCCGACCCGGCGCGACTCCGCGAGATCACCCGAGGCATCTCGCCGATCACCCACGTGAGCCGCGACGACCCACCCACATTGATCATCCACGGCGACTCCGACCGACTCGTGCCGTTGCAGCAGTCGGAAGTCATCGTGGAGAAGCTCAAAGGAGCCGGTGTGACCGCGGAATTGGTCGTCAAGCAAGGCTCCGGGCACGGTTGGCTCACCATGACCCAGGATATGAGCAAGATCGCCGACTGGTTCGACACGCACTTGAAGAACTCGTCGCCACCGAAGCCGTAAACTCGTTCGAGTGTGTCGAAACCGGCAACAGTTTCGACGGAAAGGCGTAAGTGAACCGAGAGTTTCGGGGAGTCTTATCCAAGGGCGGAGGTGAAGTTGTGGTGGTCATGCCCTGCCCTCCCCCTCGGTCTGGGGACGTCTGGCCCGCTGACGTGTTGCGGGCCAGGCTCCGGATCCGGAGAGCGGCGTGGATCCGGTAGGAGATGACACGATGTCGGCGTCGATGGTGATATGGCTCGCGCTCGTGGCCGCCCCGGCGGGTTCGGATCTCGAACGGGCGAAGGCCCTCGAAGTGTACCAGGTCGCGCGAGATCAGACGTCTCATAACGCCGATGCCCAGGTCCGGCTGGCACTCTGGTGCGATGCCCACGGCCTCAAGGCCGAGCATTTCAAACATCTCGCCTTGGCGTTGATCACGGACCCAAACCATCTGGTCGGTAGAGGCCTCCTGGGGTTCGTCTCGTACCAGGGCCGTTGGCAGCGCGTGGACGATGTTGCGAAAACCGTGGAGGCCGATCGAACGCTTGCGGCTACCCTGGAGGCGTATCGCGCCAAGAGGGCGACGCTGGGCGAACGAGCGGACGACCATTGGGCCCTCGCGATCTGGTGCGAGCAGAACGGTCTGGTTTTTGAGTCGCGAGCCCACCTGTCGACGGTGACCCGGCTCGACCCGACCCGGGTCGCGGCCTGGAAGCGACTCGGATTTCGGCAGTCTCGAGGTCGATGGGTATCGACCCGGCAATATGAGGCCGCGATCGAAGAGCGAGCGGCGAGGTCGAGAGCCGAGCGGCAATGGCGAGTGACCTTGAAAAAGTTACGGGGCCAGCTCGAGAAGCCCTCCCGACGCGACGAGACGGAAGCGATCTTCGGCGCGGTGACCGATCCCTATGCGGTGACGCCGATCCTGGAGCTGTTCGGAAGGGGCGGGCCGTCGGACCAACGCCGGGCGGTGCAGTTGCTCGGCCAGATCGACGCCCCCTCGGCCATCCGGGCTCTGGCCCTCCTATGGGTTGCGAGCCCAACCCCTGACGTGAGGCGGGTGGCCTGCGAGACCCTCGCCCGGCGCGACGCTCGCGAGGCGATCCGAATGCTCGTGGAACTGATCCAAGATCCCGAACCACATCCCAATTCGGTGTTCTTCCGAGTCCAGGCGGTGCCCGTGGGGGCATTCGGAGTTGGCTCGCCGGGGATGACCTCGATCGTGAATCGGACCGGGCGGTGGCTCCGAGTCTACACGGTCGACGAGACGTTTTCGCCCCGATTTGCGGTAAATTCGTACGACTACGAGAATCGTGTCGATACCATCAATCATGTTCAGTCTGCAGAATTCGAGATGTTCGCAAATTTGATGATTCAGCAGAGCCTCTCGGAAATCCTTCCGGCCCGGGCTAGGATTCGCGAGCTTAACGATCGCCTGATCGGAGACCTGAAGCGGATCACGGGGGAAGATCACGGAGACGACTGGGAGTCCTGGACGCGGTGGTGGGTTGAGGATCAAGGCTATGCCTACGACTCGACCCGGTTTCGATCGGCTCCCGAAGCTCCGCTGTCCGCCGACGCACCGGCCGAGGTCTCCCGCTTTCACTACTCTTGCTTCGCGGCGGGGACCCCCGTCTTAACCATCCTGGGGCCGAGGGTGATCGAGTCGATCCGGATCGGCGACCGAGTCCTCGGCCAGGACGGGACCACGGGGGAACTGAGCTTCGCCCCGGTTCGCGCGCGGCTCCACAACAAGCCCGCAGCTACCCTTCGAGTCGAGATCGATGGCGAGCCGATCGTCGCCACGGGGATACACCGGTTTTGGAAAGTCGGCCAAGGTTGGGTGATGGCCCGCGATTTGAAGTCGGGCGACGCGGTCAGGATCCTCGGGGGCGTCGGCCGCGTGAGCTCCGTCGGGCTTGCTCCGACCCAACCGGTCTACAATCTCGAAGGCGGCGAATCGCAGTCGTTTTTCGTCGGCAGGACCGCCGCCCTGGTCCACGACAATAGCCCGGTCGTCCCCGTCCGACAACCCTTCGATTCGGTCCCCGAATTCACGAAGCTCAGCACGACACGTCGTCAATCGGCCGACTGATCCGTCAGTGCGTCCGCGGCTTCCCGTTTCGCGGCCCGGACGAGGCATGCCAGGAGCGTAACGCCGAGCAAGAATGTCGGGAGGCCGAGAAGGTCTTCGACGTTCCCTTGACCGAAGAAGGGGAGGTCAACGTCTAGACCATGGACGCAGTAGTAAGAATTGAACACCGACAGCCACGTAAAATAGCATGCCGACGCGATGGGAAGTGCTGGGCCGGACCGGAAAATGATGCCATCTCGAATCAGCCAGTACGAAAGCATGCAGAAGAACACGATTTGATATTGCGCGAATCCCACCTGGTAGAATAGCAGCGTCGTGAGGATCGCCACGACCGTCGCCCCCGTGAGACCAGGCCAGCTTACCCGATACCATGACCAGGCACGCAATAGGGCAACGAACAGAAACACCACGATGAATGAGTCGAGGTTGTTCTCTGACCAGAATCCGCTGATCGGTGAATACCCCCCCCGGAGAAATCGGAAGATCGACAATTGGGTCGGGAACCGCGTCGCCGCGAACGAGAGGGGGCGAAACGTCGCGGCGCCCCACACGAGGTACGCGATCGCCAATCCTAACGCGATGGTCATCAAGGCCGAGACCAGGACACGCCAGCGGATCTTGCCGCGATCCAGGATCAAGAATGGAAGTAGGACAATCGGCATATACTTAAGCAAGACCCCGGAGGCGATCGCAACGCCCGAAACGACGTCCCGATCGCGTACTCGGGCATGGACCGACGCCACACAGACCGACCCCACCAGGATATCGAAGTGCCCGAACACCGGTATCTCTACCCAGACATACGGATTGGCGAACCATAGCAAGAGTCCGATGGCTCCGAGCACCCCGGGGGGATTCCGCTCGACGTAACTCTTGACCAGCCACGCCGCGAACAATAGATAGCAATATGCAAATAATAGTTTCGGAACGAACGGATTGATCCCCGCCAGGAGCCCGAGGATGTTATAAAGGGGGCCGTATGCATTGAGGGGATAGATGCCGAACACCCCGGGGACGAGATACCAGGGGTCGTGTCCGGCGCGGACTTCGGACCAGATCTGGAGGAAGAGCGAATAGTCCTGGATCAAGCCGCAGAGCACGGTCGCTAGCAGGAACGGGAGCGCGAGGACGCCCAAGACGAGGCTCGCACGTCGAGTCGCACGTCGGACGTCGGGAGTCTGCGTTTCGGCGTTACTGGCATCCCAACGATTGAGCAGGACGAGGATCGAGCCGAACAGGGCCCAGGCAATCAGGATGGCCGTGGACGAGTCATACCAACGCGCGAGGTAGAACTCCACAGTGCGCGTGTCCCTGGGACCTTTGAGGTAAGACCGCAGGATCCAGGAATAAGGCCGTCCCGGTTCGGGAGCGAGGATGAGCGGCGGGACTATTCGATGGGCCAGGGCGATCCAGATGGCCGCCGGCCCAAGAAAGAGCGCGGACAGGACGAGGGTCCGTCGGATGTGTGGATGGGTCAAGGCAAGACCCTCGATGGCGGGAGTTTCAAGGGATGGGGCCGAAAAGGTCACCGACGCTGACGAGAATTTGAGGCTCGGTGGAATCGTGGATGACCTCCTCGGCCATGAACGCCAGGCCGAGGAGGTCGATTATGTCGGGGCGGTCAAGGCGTTTTCTTGATCAACCAGATTTCGCCAACCTGGCATCCTCGCCCGTTGGCCCCACGGCCCTGCTGCTCGGTCCAGGTCAAGGTAAGCTCGCCGTCGGCGGTCGCGGCGGCGGGGATGTCGAATTCCACCGGTCGGACCGGGTTCGCTTTCTTGATCAAGGGGTGGACTTCATGCCCTTCGGCATCGAGTCGGATCGTGGGGGTGAGGGCGCTCCCCGAGTACACGACGCGGATCTTGTACTGGGCCTGGGGGTCGAGATTCGGATAGTGGAGACGCAGCGGGGCATCGTAGTAGCTCTCGGCGTTCTGGCACCAGGAGCGTGGCCACTCGGGGCGTGAGCCAAATCCCACGCGAGTCGCACGGAGCATCGGATCCTTGGCCAGGCCGGGGCCCGGGATGAGATGCGGCTGGCGGGACGGGTCGCCGAGATCGTCGTAGAAGCCGCCCGGGCCCGGGTCGGTCCAGTTCAGGATGGCGTCGATCGCCTTGAGCCGATCGGCCTCGTTGGCCACCCCCCGGATCTCGACGAACTGCGACTCCAACCAGATCCGGTTATTCAGAGGGGCGTCGATCGCGTCGAGGTTCGCGCCTCGCTCGGTGCCGATCGCCTGGTAACGATCGACGCTCAACTGCATGCGGATGCTCTGATACAGGGCTTCGCCCAACTCGAAGACACGGGCGCGCCGGTCGGTCGCGACGGGCTGGGTCGTCGCCCGTTCGAGCTCGGCCTGGGCACGGTCGAGGGCCTTGAAAGTTCCGAGTTCTCGGGCCCGGCGGAGGACCTCTCGGGCCGATCGCTCGACCTCGGTCTCATGGCTGAGTCTGGCCTGGAGGAACGCGTCGTAGTAGGCGCGATAGAGGGCTTGCTGGAACCGCCAGTTGAGCAGATCCGCGGGGCTGGCGGCACGTTCCATGTCTCGGAATTGCTGGAGGGTCGGCTCGATCGAACCGTTCGTCAGCAAGGGGCCTTCCCAGTTCCGTTCGAGGGCGAGGAGGCCCTGGGCGAAGTTGTCGGCGTAGCGCTCGCCGATGAGGACTCGGCTGTACTGGCGGAGGATGTCGACGACGTCGGCGTCCTCGTCCCAACCGAGCGAGCTCCAGACGAACTTGTTGACGTCGTCGTTGCACCCTTCGGAATAGGTCAGGAAGCCGATCGTGTCCACCTGGGTCGCGCGGAAGATGGTCGCGTGTTGCTGGGGGCGGGGATTGATCGGCTCTCGGCCTTCGGTCGAGGCGAAGGCAAGGTCCCAGTCGGGGACGGGGAACTGGGATTCACGGGTGTGGGTGATGTCGGGATAGTGCCGGATCGGGTAACTCTTCGGCACCGCCGCCCTCGTCTCCTTGAAGCCGTCGCGGATGTGCGGGCCGTACACGATGCCGGTGAGCCAGGCCGGCTCCTTGGCCAGGATTGCGTAGAACTCGTCCATCCAGGTCTTGTCGAAGCCCTGGGTGGAGACCCACATCTCGGCTTTCGGGTGATGCTTCCGGAGCAGCTCGGTCTCTTTCTCGAGCAGCGCCATGAGATGCTTCGGCTGGGTGTGGCCGGGGTCGCCGCCGGGGACGAAGATGGCGTCGATGCGATTGAGCTTGCGGAAGACATCTTCATACTCTTTGAGCGACTTCTCGACCGCTTTCGGGTCGGAGTAGTCGCGCTCCATGGCGGGATTCCAGATCCAGACGTCGAGCCCGTAGTCGTCGAGGATCCGGGTCATCCCGATCATCATCTCCATCGGCGGCCGGGGGAAATGCGGGCTCTCACCCTCGTCGTCGGAGTTGGGGGGGATGAGCTCGATCGCGTTCGTGCCGAAGAGGGCGAGCTCGCGAATATATTGATCCCACTGGGGGAGATCCCAGGCATCGTAGGAGTTGGTCTTGGGGCGATATCCGAGTTGGTGGCCGCGGACGGGGTACTTGGGCGAGGAGGTCACATCCCAACCCGCGGGCGACAGGACCTTGCCTCGGGTCATCCGCAGCTCTCGCAGGAGCCGGCCGACGCCGAAGAGGACGCCGCGTTCATCGTTGCCGATGACGAACACGGCGGGACCATCCGACTCGGTCCTGA
Source organism: Singulisphaera rosea (assembly GCF_054877945.1). NCBI lineage: Bacteria > Pseudomonadati > Planctomycetota > Planctomycetia > Isosphaerales > Isosphaeraceae > Singulisphaera > Singulisphaera rosea. The sequence goes on from NZ_JBTYIP020000002.1 coordinate 186,988, forward strand.
TCCGGAATCCCTCGTGGCGAGGGTGGACGTCATCGGCGTTGAACTTCTCCGCGAATCGGCCCGCGAGCTTGGGGAGCGTGGAGACCGGTCCGACGGCGATGACGGGTCGTTGACCTTCGGGCCAACTCTCGCTCACGGCCCACCGGACGAGGGTCCGCTTCTGGACCTCTTCGACCAGGACGGAGACCGCTTTCTTCTCCGGCCCCGACTTCGCGGTCGAGACGACCACGGCGTCGGTTAGGTCGAGCATCCCGGACGTTGCCGAGGCCGCCTCCGCCCGTCCGAGAGCCATCAACCCGGCGAGGACCATCGCAATGAAGCACCCAAGAGGCTGACCCCCGAATCCGCGTCCTCGAACGCTGCCAACCCACCTGATTACAATCATCGTGCCCCCGAGCCGAGTGATCTCGCCAACCCTTCGACCTGTCGAAGAGGAGCCGCATACCGAACCCACCACAGGCGTCGGGATGGTCCGACTTCGGAGGGAGGCTTCGCCCTCTCATGCGTCGGCGCAACGATCCCGTCATGTGGTGGGGGAAGACATGCAAGTTAAGCGGCCGACGCGTCCCACGCAAGACTTCGGACTGGGAAACGGGGGCCGACCATTCGATAAAATTTCCTAGTTTTCTACATAAAATGACGGCCAGGATCGATTACGGGTTGGCCGTACGCCAGCGCGCGACGAACTGGCGATACTCATCCGGGGTGTCGATGCCGACGCTGGGCTCCTCGACGATCCCGACGGCGATTCGGTAACCGGCCTCGAGGACGCGGAGCTGTTCGAGTTTCTCGGTGGTCTCGAGCGGCGACGGGGGGAGGGTGGCGAGCTCGAGGAGGAAGTCGCGGCGGTACGCATAAAGGCCGAGGTGGAGGTAGGCCAGACCGGCCGGACCGGCGGCGTCGGGGAGGCCGTCGCGGTGGTGCGGGATCGGGCTCCTGGAGAAATACAGGGCGTGCCCCGCGCGGGCGCGGACGAGCTTGACGCAGGAGGGGTCTCGATAGACCGCCTCGGAATGGATCGGAGTCCCGAGGGTTGCCATCACGGATCGGGGGTCGTCGTCGAGGATCGAGACGACGAGGTCGAGGGCCTCGCCGGAGATCTCCGGCTCGTCCCCCTGGAGGTTCACGACGATCCGGGCCTCGGGCACTTTCGCGGCGACTTCGGCCACGCGGTCGGTGCCGCTGGGATGATCCGGACGGGTCATCATGCTTTCACCTCCGAATTTTGCGACGGCGTCGGCGATTCGTTGGTCGTCCGTGGCGACGATCACACGCTCGACCCGTCGCGACCGGCCCGCAGCCTCGACGACGTGCTGGATCAGGGGTCGGCCGGTTTCGGCTAGGAGGGGTTTGCCGGGCAGTCGGGTTGAAGCGAACCGGGCCGGGATAACGGCGATGATTTCCATGTTTCGACGAAAACTCCGCCGAGGGTTGTTCCGATACAAGGGTCACCGAAAGAGAGTCGCTCCGGAGCCTGCCCCTCGACAAAGACGTCCACTATAGCTCGACCCGCGGCGGACGCAACGGGACGGGGACGAGTGGGGCTGGCAGGGCGACCGTTGATTTGCAAGCTCCCCTGATCCTGATTGCGAGTCGGCGAGCCTTCGGGCCCGCCTTCCCGACGGCCGCGAAGGAAGCGTGCCGTCGTCCCCGGCGAGTGCCGAGAGGTTATGCCCCGCAGGAAGCCCTCGGAAGGAATCCGACGGTCGGGACCGCTCCGGAGGAGCAGCAACGGTCCACGATCCGTGCAGAGAAGGCGGGGACACGACGTCCTCGTCCCAGGCGCGGTCGCCGAAGTCGTCCCGCATGAACGCGGTTCGACGCCCGGACGACCGCCGGCTCTTTCCGATCAACTATTGCTTGCGCTCTGTCCGTTTCGAGGTTGATGATTTGACCTCGGCGGCCGTGTCTCGTCCCGGGCCAAGCCGGCCCGCGGTTCGACGATGCGCCAGGGAAGGAGGGCGTTCACACTCGAATCGCGGGGCGGCCAGGTCCAATGGCATGGCGGCCGTCCGGGGAGGTTGAATCCATGGGGTGGATCCGAAAGACCCGCCACTCAGCACGTTGTCAGCGCCGACCGAACCTGGAGACGCTCGAAACGCGGAATCTGTTATCGGCGAGTCCTTCGCTCCATCCTGCCCATCACGTCCATCATCTCTCACAGCAACAAGCCCAGCATGTCGTGGCGACGCGACAGTTCCAGGCGGTGCGACACGGCGAGGCGGTCGCCAGGCACGAAGCACTCCATCCCGCTTCGACCGGCTCGACGACCTCGACCGGCAGCGATCCGACGTCCCTCGACGGCGCCCAGGCCGTGCGGAGCACCTACGGGGTCGACGGCTCGGGGATGACCGCCGCCGTCATCGACACCGGGGTGAATTACGGCCACGAGGCCCTCGGCAGCGGGCTCGGCGCCGGGCACAAGGTCGTCGCCGGTTATGACTTCGCCGACGGGACCTCCGACCCGATGGCCACGGCTTCCCAGCACGGGACCGCCGTCGCGGGCATCATCGCCTCGAGCGACAGCCAGCATCTCGGGATTGCTCCCGGTGCCAACATCGCCGCGCTTCGCGTCATCGATAACAATAACCAGGGTGATTTCAACCGGGTCGCCGACGCCCTTCAGTGGGTGATCGACAACCACGCGAAGTACAACATCACCGTCGCGAACATCTCCCTCTCCGACGGCAACAACTACGCCCAGAATTGGTTCGCCGCCGACGACGGAGTGGGCGAAAAGATCACCTCGCTCGTCCAGCAACTCGACGCGCTAAAGATTCCCGTGGTCGCCGCGACGGGCAACAGCTTCAGCGGGCAGCAAGGCGAAGGCTTCGTCTCCATCATCCCCGAGACGATCAGCGTGACCGCGACGAACGCCGCGGGGACCCAGATCACCTCCGACGCCCAGCGACTGGGAGCGGCCGTCGGCGGCTCGGCCGCGACCGACCTCGCGGCTCCTGGCGAAGGGATCGTCGGGCCTTCCAGCGGCAACACCTTCTCGGCTGGCGACGGTACGAGTTTCGCCGCCCCGCAGGTCACCGGTGCCATCATCCTGCTACAGCAGATCTACGAGAGCCGGTTCAACCAACTCCCCACCGTCCAACAACTCGACTCCTGGCTCCAGCAAGGTTCCGACCCCGTTTATGACTCGGTCACGCAGGTGACCTACGACCGCCTGGATATTCCGAAGGCCGCGAGCCTCATCCCCCAGACAACAACTCCGACGCCGACACCGAGCCCAACTCCTTCTCCGACCCCGAGTCCCACACCGTCGCCGACTCCGACTCCGAGCCCGACTCCGTCGCCCACACCCAGCCCGACTCCGACTCCGTCGCCGACGCCCAGCCCCACACCGTCGCCGACTCCGAGCCCGACACCTTCGCCCACACCCAGCCCGACTCCGTCGCCGACGCCCAGCCCCACACCGTCGCCAACGCCGAGCCCGACACCTTCGCCCACACCCAGCCCGACTCCGTCGCCGACGCCCAGCCCCACGCCGTCGCCAACGCCGAGCCCGACTCCGAGTCCCACGCCGTCTCCGACGCCGAGCCCGACTCCGTCGCCGACGCCCAGCCCGACTCCGTCGCCGACGCCCAGCCCGACTCCGTCGCCGACGCCCAGCCCGACTCCGTCGCCGACGCCAAGCCCGACTCCGTCTCCGACGCCAAGCCCGACTCCATCGCCTACACCGAGTCCCACTCCGACACCAACTCCTAACCCAACACCAACCCCGACTCCATCGCCTACACCAACACCGACACCGACACCTGTGCCGACGGTGTATGTCAATGGGGTCGCGATTGCGGACTCGACGGTAAGTTCCTGGGCAAACGGTTGGACGAAGGTTTATTCGAGCCCCACGGCGAGTAGTAACATTCCGAGCTCGCCAACGACTCCGGTCGGAGAAACCATCAAGATTTGGGGAGCGAATACGCAGTCGGCGACTCTTGGCACGACCCAGCCTGTCGGGACGCTACATCCGCTCGGGACGATCTCGGCTGCGTCGCTGCATAAGGCGGCGTTCGGTGCTCGGCTCCGCCACCTGGCGTTTGGCAAACTCGGCCGGCACCGATAGAATCGTCGATCAAGGAGAGTCCGGGCGGCACCTCGTCGCTCGGATTGGAGTCGAAGCCCCGCGTGCCTCTCCTTTGGAGGGGAGGCCCGCGGGGTTTCTCGCATTGGGGAGGTTGACTTGGCCACGACACAACAGACCGCGCTGGTGACCGGCGCGGGGAGCGGCATCGGCCGCGGGATTGCCATCGCCCTGGACGAATTGGGAGTGCGGGTCGCGCTCGCAGGTCGAGAAGAGTCGAAGCTGAACCAGACGCACGGCCTGCTCAAGCAATCGGGCGGCACGGCCCTCGTGACGCCCTGCGACGTCGCCGACCGTGCCCAGGTCGACAAGACGGTTTCGCGGATCCTCGAGGTCTTCGGCTCGCTCGATATCCTCGTCTGCAACGCGGGGACGAACGTGAGGCAGAGGAGCCTCGAGACTCTCGATCCCGCCGACTGGGACCGAATGATCGCCACCAACTTGACCGGGGCCTATAACCTCGTCCACGCCGTCCTACCGTCGATGAGAACCCGGAAGAGCGGACTCATCGTGCAGGTGGCGTCGGTTTCCGGCAAGCGTGCCAGCGTCCTCGGCGGTGCCGGCTACTCGGCATCGAAGTTCGGCCAGGCTGCGTTGGGGATGTGCCTCGGCCGTGAGGAGGGCCAGAACGGCATCCGATCGACCGTCATCTACCCCGGCGAGGTCAATACTCCCATCCTCGATGCGCGTCCCGTCCCCGTCGGCGCCGAGCGTCGCGAGGTTATCCTCCAACCGGAGGACGTCGCGGCGGCGGTCCGATTCCTGGTCGAGCTCAATCCCCGCGCCCACGTGCCCGAGCTGATCATCAAGCCGACGGTCGACGACTTCGCCTGAGCTCCTCGAGTGAGGTCTGGAGCCCAGCCCAACCTCGGCCCCGACCCGACCTTCACCCGACAATCGAGGGACAAGGAATGGAAAAAGGCGGCTGGCCCGGACTTCGCCGGGCCAGTCGCCTTTGTGATTGCAGCTTCATTCAACCGTTCATCTGGCCGGCTTCGATTTCGCCCGTCGCGAACTGGTTGAACTCCAGATATTGGAGGTGGCGGAACAACTTGCTCTCCACCTGGAGTTGTCGCGGCGGCCCGATGGCCTCGACCCGACCGTTGTGCAGGATGATGATCTGCTCACACGAACGGATGGTCGAGAGCCGATGAGGCAGGATGATCAAGGTCCGGTCCCGGCCGAGGCGGGCGATCGAGTCGTCGATCAAGTGCTTGGTGTCTTCGTCGAGGGGCGTGGTCGGTTCCTCGATGATCACGATCGAAGGGTCGTGGAGCTGGGCACGGGCCAGGGCGATGCGGAAGAGCTCGTCAGGCTTTAGGTAATGGCCCAGCGGCCCGACGATCGTGTCGTACCCGTGCGGCAGATCCTGGATGAAGTTATGAGCATGCGCGAGTTTCGCGGCCTCGATGATCCGAGGCAGGGGATAGCTCGGGTCGCCCAGTCCGACGTTCATCGCGACGGAGTCGGTGAATCCGAGGTCCGACTGGAGGACGATGGCCACCTGGGCGCGGATCGATTCGATCGTCACGTCCCGGAGGTCGAGCCCGTCGATCCGGACCCGGCCGACCTTGGGGTCGATCAGGCGAGGGATCAGGCAGACGAGGGCATGCTTCGCATCCTCGTCGAGGCCCATGATGGCGGTCCGCGAGCCGTTTCGGAACTCGGCGGAGACCCCTTCGAGGAGTGTGCGGCCCGTCCGGCTCTCGAGCGTCACGTTCTCGAGGGTGATCCGATCCTTCAGGGGGGGGAGGAACTGGGCCCCGCCGTGTTGATGCAGCTCGGGCTTCTGCTCGAGGAACTCGAACAGCCCGTTCGCCGATCGGTTCGCCTGGCGGATCGTCCGTCCGAGTCGGAACCACTCGACGGCCGGATACACCAGTGCGGTGAGCGAAAGGACCAGCAGGAAGGCGGACGCTGGCGAAAGCCAGTGCATCACGACGACATAGCCGAGAACGCCCACCGCGACGATCGCCGAGGCCCCGAGGAGCAGGCCCATCGTCGGGTTCCAGAGCCCTTCCGTCTTGATACGCCTCGAGTCGGCCTCGTGGTATCGTTCCAGGTGCTCGTCGAACCGTTGCTTGTCGATGTTCTCCATCCCATAGACCCGGACCAGTCTGAGCAGCCCGAGGTCCTCATGGAGGAGGCAGAGTTGCACGGCGGAATCCCGGACGGCGGCATCGGCCAGCAGTCGAGAGTCGCGATTCATGACTCGCGTCGAGAACCAGACCAGGAGGCCCAGCGAGGCGAGGAAGAGGGTCAGGGATGGAGAAATGAAGAAGGCGAACGCGACCAGCCCCAACGCCAGAACCGGCTGACGGAACGAATGGTCGAGATCGGCGAACGACGCATCTCGGATGTCGTTGACTTCTCGAGTCAGGAGGTTTACGACCGGCACCGTCCCTTCCGTCGGGAGCGAGGAGTGTCCCAGCCGATACATCTGACGGTGGATCTGCCGACGGAACGAGGTCGCGAGGTCGGTGACCGCGTTCGCGATGGAAACGCGGCGGAGGTGGGAGACGAACGCAAAGCTGAGCAGGAGGACCGCCGCGAGCGCGAGGAGAGAAGTCAGGGCGCCGACGTTGTTCATCAACGGCGGGATGCGTCGCAGGACGTTGAGCAGCATCCGCGAACACGCGCGATGAACCGGGGAGTTGCTCGAGCGATTCGCCGCGACCAGGGGGAAGAGTCCGCTGTTGTCGAAGACCCTCACGCCTTCATCGGTGCCCGTCACTCGGGATTTCACCCATTCGGGCAACCCCTTGAACTCGTTGGCGGGCAGCCGGGCCACCCCCTGCGTCGTGAGGAGCGAGGTGAGCAATCCACCCACGACCAGGATTGCCAGGAGCAATAACGAATGCAGGACTCCCATCGCGTTGGCCTTGGGCAACGCGAGGGAGTCCGCACTGAGGAGCTTACGCGCGCGACGATACGCGTCCGCTTGCATGTTTCAAATCCCAACGAAGCGGTTGATCGGGCGCAGGCCGCGAACCGGCCGAGAGACCCGCGCGTCGCCACGCGATGGGACGTGCGTCGGGGTCAGGCCAGGTCGCGATCCTCGAACAGGAGGAACGCGAACAAGAGTGCTGCTCCACTGTACAACACGCAATAGCCGAATGCAGGAAGAACGTAGCTTACCCAGGGGATCATCGTCCCGGTCGCGATCGATGGGCCGGCGTTGAAGAACTCCAGCGAGGGGAGGATCCAGGCGAAGAGGCGGGCCATGAAGCTCACAAGCTCGTTCACATCCCCCTTCGTCGCCTCGACGAGCACCGGGCTGAGGTGGCCGAGGAAGAAGATCGCGATGCAGACGACCAGGTTGACCAACATCGGCAAGCGGGTCGAGATCGCCACGCTGATGGCCGCGAGCACCGTCACCTCGAAGAACCCGAGCGCCAGTCCGGGCAAGACCTGACGGACCTGGTCGATCTGCTTCGACAACTCGGCCACGCCCCCCGCCGACTCTCGAAGGTCGTAAGCGTACTTGTACCAAACGCCCATCTCGAACAGGGAACCGAGGATTAGGAACAAGACCAGGACGCCGAGCTCGATCCCCAGGAACTTGCCGACGATGAATTGGCGCCGGTTGATCGGCTTGGACAGGAGGGTGATCGCGGTCTTCCCTTCGATTTCCTCGGCCACCGTGGAACTCGCCGTGAGGAGGGCGAGGAGCAGGCTGGCGAAGGAGATCGTGGTCAGTCCGGTGTCCTTGTACATCTTGATGTCTTCACCGAAGGTGAAGTAGGACACGAAGATCGAGCATACCAACGACGAGCCGGCGATGAACGCCAGCACGAAGAATGCGGGCTGTCGGATCGCCTCCTTGGCGGTCGCGAGAGCGATGGTCAAGGCTTTCATGGTGTGGATGACTCGGGAATAAGAGGACGGAGAAACGGACTTCACCGATCGCTGCCCGGCGACTGGGAAGAGACCTTGCCTTCAATACCGAATCGAGAATCCGTCGAACGGAGGCTCTCCCACCGGCTCGACCTCGACGGCTTCGTCGCGGACCTTCGAGCCGAAGGACGTCCGAATCGCCTTGAGGAATGCGTCGAGTTCCACGGACTCCCCTTCGACGACCAGCTCAACGCGACCGTCGGGAAGATTCCTCACGAACCCGGCAACCTCGCGCCCGTCCGCTAGTTGATACGTCGTGGCGCGAAAGCCGACCCCTTGCACCCTCCCCGAATAATGGACCCGGCGACGTTCCTGATCCATTCACAATTCCTGGGAAGACCAAGGCCGCTCGATCGACTTAAGCCTAGGAGCATCAGACGAGGGCTTTCGATGTCTATCTTATCTGACGGAAATCGAGGAAGGCAAGTGCGCCGAGAGGCCGGATCTGGGCTCTGAGATGGGTTCAGACAACGAACGACGGCGGCGTGCCCCGAGATCGGGTCACGCCGCCGTGGGTTTCGATTCGAGAGCGTGGATCAAAGGCCGTTCAGCTCGACCCGATCGACCACACCGTTGGCTGCCTGGATCGCGGTCATGCCCGATCGCGCGGGTCCGATGCCGAGACCCTCGAAAGCGACCGGGGCCGCACCCGCGGAGTTGCCTGACTTGAGGACCACGTTGGCGAGGGTGAACGGCAGGTGGTTCTCGACCCGCAGCGTGGTGTTCGTTTCGCCTCGACGGGCCACCTTGACCTTCACGAAGGCCGAGGCGATCGCATGGTCAAGGGCCCTCGCGAGCGACTCGCCATCCAGTACGGAGACGGCCGAGGGCTCGGCGAAGGTCGTGCGTCCCATGGGTACCCAGCCTTCGACGGGCGTCGATCGGTTCACCACGACCTGGCCACGGGTCTCCCCTGCCTTGCTGGCGGTGAGGGTGACTCGCAGGACCATCGCGGGACTGGCCGCTTCGGGGAGCTCGGTCCCTTCGACGAACCGAACCGGCAGGCCGAGGATCCTCAGCCCGTCGAGGGATTCGCCGAGCCGCTTCGCTTCCGAAGCCAGCGACCCGTCGCCGCGAATCTGCACAAAGAGACGGGACTCGCGGAGGTAGGCCAGATCGACCATCTCGGAGTCGCCCGAGGCGTCGAGAGCCTCGACGAACCGGGAGGCGAGGGCCACTTCGTGGGCGTTGACCGTCTTGGAGGCCTTTTCGATCATCTCCCCATAGGCGAGGTCATTGCAGATGTGCCACATGGCCGCCTGGGCCACGCCGTGGCTCGTCCCGAGCGTTGCCAGGGTCCGGAGCGCCTTGCGGGCCCGGGGATCCTCGGTGTAGCTCTCGACCTCCATCAACTCGAACTTGTTGCGGAGGTTGGGGGTCGGCCACCCGTAGTTGAGGCAGACCGAGGGAACGGTCAGTTCGACCGTCTTTCCGGCGGGCACCGTGACGGTCCCGTCGAGGGTCGTGACCGGGGACGCGGGGACCGATTGGAAGGCCGGCTCGGTGCTCGAGGCGCGGAACTGACCGAAGCTGCCGGGATGATCGGTGGGGACGCCCAGGCCCATGCTCTGGAATCCCCCGCCGCCGGCGCCGCCGCGGCCCTGGCCTGTCGCGCTCGAGGCGACGAGGCCGGGGGGAATCACCACGTTCAGACGCTTCGTCGAGGTATTGTGAAGGGTGAACCGGACGCGGTCCGGGCCGTTCCCGCGGACTTCCACGGACAGATCGCCGGACTTGCGAGCGTCCAGAACCTTGACCGTCTCCGTGACGGCACCGGCCGACGGGGCCGGTTCGTCGGGCTCCGCCAGCGCAGCGGACGCCAGCATCGAGCCGGTCAACAAACCCGCGGCCGACCAGGCCCGGGCCAGGCAAAGGTGTCGCCAGAACATCGCGTTGGACCTTTCTGGACGGGGCGCAACCGGAGGTCCCGCCCTGCGGGCGCCCTCCCAGGCCCGATACTCTAATGAATTTCCGACACGGACCCGCCCGGTCGGTCTCGTCTGTCCTTTGAAGCACAGACGACCGAGTCTCTCGGGATATTCGAACGGGTCCCCCCCTTTTCTTCGGCAAGGAGACTCCCTGTCATCGCTCGATTTGGGAAAAGGTCCGGAAACTCTCCGGGCCCTCCTCCTTTACACTCCGGGTCGCCCATCCGCATGCGACGTTCAGCGAGGCGTCTCGAGGACACGATAGGGGATCTCCCCAAGCTCCTCGACGATCGGCCGATCGGACCCGATGGAACCCGGTGGATTCCGAACGATCGTCAGAATTGCTGGCCGCGTCAGTGTCGTACCATCGTCGCGAACGCACGAAGCCTCGACACGGACCACTCCCCCGGAGGGCTTGGCCTCAGGAGCGACCTGGAGAGTGATCCGGGCCGTCGCGGTCGCACGCGAATCCTCCGCCCCTCGCACGCCTCGAGGCCGGAGCGTCAGCGGGTTGGCACGGACGCCCGGCGGAAGTCCCTGGACCTGGATCCGAATCGGCCGTGGACGGCCTTCCGTCCTGACCGCAACGAATAGAGATGTCTCCGTGTTCGGTCGAAGGTTCAACGCCTCGACCGCCGGGCGCGATCCCGATTCCGACGAATTCGGTTGTGACGACGTTTCCTTGGTATCAGTTTCGGCGGGCTCGATGCGAAACGCGGCCGAGAGCTCGAAAGTTGGCGGACCGACCGAGAGTCGATACGAATACTCCGGTCCGCCCTTCCCGTATCGATCGCGGATCTCGACTTCAACGTTTCCCGAGGACCCTGGCACGAAATCGAGGCGACTGTCCACGGCTTGTTTCCGAGATCCTGGGAATGCAACTCCTCCCGCCGCGGCCGGGCTCGACTCGAAGTCGTCGTTCTCCCCCAAGACGGTTCGCGCCTCGTCCCGGACCGTGATGATCGAGTCGAGCCATGAGCCGAGGGACGACGCATCGACCTTGATTCGAACGGGTCGACCTCGCTCGACGGCGACGACGTATCGATCACGCTCGCCGGTGTGCTCGATCCTCCCATTTGCCGTCTTGTCGAAGGGCAGATGAATGGAATATCGATTATGATCGGTAGGACGCTCGTAGAGTTCCTCTCCTCCTGGACCAGCGACCATTCGTTGGGGGACGACGACCCACCGATTGGAGTCATTGATCCCAGGAAACTCGACAGGAATTCCCGCTTCCTCGGGCAGGTCGACGAACCGCGAGAGCGGGCGATCGAGACTTCCGCCACCGGCTTCGACGAGCATGGAACGGGCTCGTGGCCCACCCAGCGGAAAAATCCCCGTGGCAAAGCGGGCCGGATCCAGTCGTAGCCGATATCCTGCGTTTTCGGCCCCTCGATAGACTCGGTCGTGAACCTGGAGGAGGTATTCGCCATCGGCGGGGACCCGAAAGTCGAGACGGCAATCACCGTCGGCTGGTGACCCTCGAGCTTGAGTGAGCGACCGACCCTTTGCGTCGAACACGGTCAGGACCGGAGAGAGGGGGATTCCCAATCGCCTCGCCTCGACCTCGATCGTGATTCGTTGGCCTCGAACGGCCGGGAATCGGTAAACGTCGAGATCCCGAGCTCGCAATGTGCCGGCGACCGCCTGCCCGATCGACAATCGGCCCGCCTCCATCGCCCCGCCGTTGGGCTCCACTTCGATGACCTGTGGCAACGGGTCGAGTCGAACCCAAAGCCGATTGGATAATCCGTTCGTTCCTTCGGCCCTCAGCTCCCGAAATCCGGAAGGTTGCCCCTCCCGAGTTCGCAAGCGGAACTCGATTTTCGAGTCGGAGAGATGTCGCAGACCAAGAATTTCGACTTCGGCTCCCGCGATGAGGATACGGTCGACATTCGAGAGTCGACGGCCGGTCACGCTTAGTTCAACCGTCGATCCATCGGCCACGCCCGGCGGAAAAACCGCATCGAGGTGGGGTGATTCAAGTCGAGACTCAGGCAATGCTTCGGTCGACAAAATTGGCACGATCATCAGAGTGATCAGGATGGTCAAGGCCAACCTCCACCTGGAGGCACGCCGGCCCGCAGCCAACTCGAAGGGGCTCGGCAACGAGGCCGGCATCGGCATGATATAGTATCTCCAAACACCGGCTCGTTCCGAACTCGTTCTCACGAGCTTGTGGGCGAAGGCTTGACGTGCCCAAATAATTAGGCGGTTTCGCAACCGCGCCGTGTTCACCCGGGGGTTTCCCTGCATTCTCACGGCCAGATTCGACGCTAACGGATTTCCGCGACGCGAGTCGAGACTTCTCGACGCGTCTCGACCATCGAAGTTCTGGCCTGATTCCGGAGAAATCCTCGGAAATGTTCTTCTGCGCCAAGTTTTTTGAACTTGGATTTGGCCGCTCAGCGAATTCCCTAGGAACTTTCGTCAGGACGCGATTTTTCATCGAATGTCGAGAAGCTCGCGAGCGTCAATTGCTTTAATGATCGTTGAAGAGTCACCCAACAGACCATGTTGGTGTGCGTCGAAGTCCTCGCGAAGGTTCCCCCACCTTTGCCATCGTGCTTGCCTGTTCACCCGGCATTCAATCTCGGTTGTCCCGGGTCGTCAGACGTAACTCCGTTTTCGGGTCCAGGATCGCGAATCCCCCAATCCTCCCGATCACTATGATTTCACCTGGTCTGTGAAAGGAGGTTCTAATGTCTGTGAGTCTCCCTACCCTGACACGATCGTCTTGGATGCTTGCTCTCGCGGTCGGACTCATCGCGCAAACCGATGGTACCGCCGCTGGTCCTGTCAAGAACGCGGGTGTGTCGCCCAAGAAACTCGCTCAGACGAATGAGAAAGTCGTTAACGACGCGAAATCGGCGTCGACCGAAACCGCAAAGCCTGGAGAGGCCGACGTACCCACAATCAACGTGTTCGAGGGACTTCGCACGAAGCAACTCGCCGTCGAGGCCGAGGGCACGGGCGACGGCCGGATGACCCTCTCGCTCACCAACAAGACCAGCCGCCGTCTTCGAGTCGTTCTGCCTCCCGGCCTGATCGCCTCCGGCGCCACCGGACAGTTCGGTGGGATGGGTGGCATGGGCGGCATGGGTGGTGGTATGGGAGGCATGGGCGGCGGTATGGGCGGCGGCATGGGCGGCGGTATGGGTGGTGGCATGGGCGGCGGTATGGGCGGCGGCATGGGCGGTGGCATGGGCGGCGGTATGGGCGGCGGCATGATGGGCGGCGGAACGATGCCCGCGTCCATGGGCATGATGATGCTGGGTCAACTCATCATGCGCCTCGTCGGCGACCGCGACAGTTGGGATTTCACCTCGCTCATGGCCGGCATGGGCGGCATGGGTGGTGGTATGGGCGGCATGGGCGGTGGTATGGGCGGCATGGGCGGCGGTATGGGCGGCATGGGCGGCGGCGGTTTCCGCTCTGTCCCCCCCAGCAGCCTTCCCACCGCGCTCCTGAAGCCGAAGCAAACCCGCCACCTCCCGACTGTTATCGCCAGCCTCAATGGGCCCAACGAAGCCAACCAGGCCACGATGCCCGCGAAGGGGGAAAAGCTTCGGGTCGGCGACATCGACCGTACAAACGGCGATCCCCGGACAAAGGCGGCCATGAAAAAGCTGGCTGACGAGAAGGCCCCACAGGCTATCGCCCAACTCGTCTTGTGGAACGTTGCCTCCGGGTTGGATTGGGCCGAGATCGCCAAGGACTCGCGTGAGTGGGCCAACGGCGAAGAGCTTACACTCGCCCGACAGTTTGTCGAACGGCTCGACGCCGACAGCGAGTCGACGTCGAAGGACGCCGGTCTCATCTACTGGGACGTCACCACGGTCGGGAAGACTCAGGGCGACACTCTTGCCGGAGAGGTTCGTGACCTGCTCAGCAAGCACGGCATGCTCGGCCTGACCGGCAAGAAGGGAATCCCCGACAAGCCCGAGGGCCCGGCCCTCGCCATCCGTGCCGAGTTCGATGATCGCAAGGTCGAGATCCAGGTCAGGTCGAGCGACGCCGACGGCACGGCCTGGAAGAAGCTCGAATCCTTCACGGTCAAGCGGCCGGAAGCCGGCGACGCGAAGGCGGTCGCCGGGAACGCCACCGAGGTCGCCGACTCCATCGCCGCCGGGCTGCTGGCCCGAGTCGTGCGGGCCGAGCTCACGAAGGGTCCCAAGGTCAACGGCAAGCTCACCTACAAGATCCGAATCGAGAATGCCTCGCCGCTGGTCCTCAACGGCCTGGCGTTCGCCGGACCCGAAGGCTCGGCCAAGGCCGCGCCGACCGAGTTGCTAGGCCTCTGCGTGCCTCCCAAACGGTCATGGTCGATCCCGGCCACCTCGTCCATGGTCGATTCGATGCACCTGCGACAAGGGGTCAGGATCACCGCCGCTGATCTGAGCGGTCTGTAAGGCAACCTGATTCATCGCGAGGCGGAATCAACGCCCACGGGACTCGCGTCCGACCCAGGACCGAGTCTCGTGGGCGTCGTTGCTTTCATGCGGTGGGGATCGAGGCCGGAGTGGTCAGGCCATAGTGTTCGATCCCCTCCTCTCGGAGGACCTGCTTGCGGATTTTCCCGGTGACGGTCTTGGGGAGTTGGTCGACGATGCGAATGTATTGGGGGATTTTGAAATGGGCAATCTTCCCCTGACAATACTCGCGGATTTCGGCCTCGAGGATCGCTGTCCCCGGACGAGGGACGACCCAAACCGCGACGACTTCGCCGAACTTCGCGTCGGGGAGCCCGAGCACGGCGACTTCCGAGACGGCGGGATGGTGGTGGAGGAACTCCTCCACCTCGGGCGGATAAATGTTTTCACCCCCTCGGATAACGAGCTCTTTGCTCCGCCCGACGATCCGGTAGTTCCCATCCTCCCGGCGCCTGGCGAGGTCTCCGGTGTGCAGCCACCCGTCAGTGTCGATTGCCCGAGCCGTGGCTTCTGGGGCGCGATAATACCCGGCCATCACGGCGTGGCCCCGAACGCAGAGTTCGCCGACTTGTCCCGCATGAACCTCCTCACGACCCGTGACGCCGAAGAGCCGGACGTCGAGACCCGGGATCGGCCGACCCACGGTCCCGACGCGGACCTCCAGCGGGTCATCGACCGAGGTTTGCGTGATGATCGGCGAGGCCTCGGTCTGGCCGTAGCCGATCGTCATCTGGGTCGCCCCCATCGTCTCGACGACCGCCGTCATGAGCGGGAGCGGGCAAGGACTCCCCGCCATGATCCCCGTACGCAAGCTCGAGAGATCTCGGCTTGGGCGGTCGGGATGGTCGAGCTCGGCCGCGAACATCGTCGGGACCCCGTAGATCGACGTGCAGCGCTCGGCCTCGATCGCTGCGAGCGTCGCCCCGGCGTCGAAGCTCGCCGACGGCACCACCAGGGCCGAAGCGTAGACTGCGCACACCAGCGTACCGAGCACGCAGCCGAAGCAATGGTAGAACGGAACCGGGACGCAGACGCGATCAGCTGGAGCGTAACGGAGACGCTGGCCGACGTAAAACGCGTTCAACAAAACGTTCCGGTGCGTGAGCATGGCCCCTTTGGGGAGACCGGTCGTCCCCGAGGTGAACTGGATGTTGTAGATCGCGTCGGGATGCGCGACGTGCTCGCAGCCGGGAGTCGTGACGTGACGTTCCCCATCCTCGAGCTCGGCCCAGCCGATCCAGCCGACGCCCGGTCGATCGTCGAGGGTGATGAGCCGGCGGAGCCTGGGGAGTCGGTCCGACGTCCATCCGAAGGAGCTCGTGGACGCCACTTCAGGACAGAGGGCGTTGACCATCTCGACGAAGTTCGATCCCTTGAACGGGGAGCCGACGATCAAAGTCGCCACGTCGGCCGCGAATAATGCCTGTTCCAGCTCGTGCGAACGGTAGGCGGGGTTGATGTTGACCAGGACCGCGCCGATGCGGCCCACCGCGAACTGGGCGACCACCCACTCGGGAGCGTTCATCGACCAGATTCCGACGTGCTCGCCCGGCTTGACTCCCCGCGCTACCAGCGCCGAGGCGATCCGGTCGACGCGACGATCGAGCTCACCCCACGACCACCTCAGGCCCAGAGAAGGGAAGACGACGGCGTCATGCGATCCGAAATCTCGGGCCGTCCGGCGGAGCACGGATCCGACCGTTTCACTTACGACCCAGGGTTGCTGAGTCTGTTCCATCGTCGTCATAAAGTCCCCCGAGTCTCGGCTCCTCCAAGTCTCGACGTCAATTCCGAGTGATGGTCGCGTCGAACTCTCATCGACGGTCGTTATCGAAACCGACTCATGTCGATCCCTGGTCGGTTGCCCAACGGGGGGGACGCTTCTCAAGGAACGCCCGCATCCCCTCGTCGGCCTCTTCCGAGACGCGAATGGCGGCTGTGATGGCGGCGGCCCCTCGGAGGTTCGGGGGACGTCCTCCGGTCTCGGCGAGGAGCCGCTTTGTCGTTTCGACGGCGATCGGGGCCGACTGGACAAGCGACTTCCCCAGCGCAATCGCCTCGTCCAGGGCCGTCCCTCGGGTGACGACGCGATTGATCAGGCCGATCCGTTCGGCTTCCGGAGCCGGGAGGGGTTCGCCCGTCAGGAGCAGTGACCGTGCCCTTCGTTCGCCCACCTGGCGGACGAGGTCGTGCATGACGATCGCGGCCACCAAACCTCGTTTCACTTCCGGATATCCGATCCGCACGTGTTCATCGGCAATGACGAAGTCGCAGGCGGTCGCGAGGCCGGCCCCGCCGGCGAAAGCGTCGCCGTCGAGTGCGGCAATCGTCGCCTTGGGCATGTGATGGACCTGCCCGATCAGGTCGGCGATCGATTGGACGTCGGCGATGGCGCGACGTTCGGACTCGGGCGAGGCATCGAGTCGGACGGCCTCCTTCATGTCCATCCCCGCGCAAAAGACGGGGCCGTTCGCCGAAAGGACCAAAGCCCGAGCGGACTGATCCAGGGCGATCGCGCCGAGCGCGTCGCTCAGTTCGGCGATCAATTGTCGCGAGAGGGCATTCCGGCGTTCGGGACGATTCAAAGTCAAGACGACGACGGGGCCGTGTTCGGACCGAGAGACGAGTGGCGTGCTCATTTCCCCCCCTTGGATCGATCCGGCCAGGGAAGCCTGAGCTCGAGGAGTGCAACCCCCAGTGCCTTCCCTTGCGAGTCGAGCCTCAGCGATCGGCTCGCGCCCCCGCCGAGCGCGTCGTCGAGGACGAAATTCAACGCATGAAGGTTCGGCAATTCGTAACGACGGACTTCGCCCGGCTGGAGACCCGAGAAGTAATCGGCGACCGTCGGTGCGGTCAGATGTTCCACGAGCCACGCATAAGCCTCGGCGTCGTTGGCGACGACCCCGATGTTAGCCCGGTTCCCCTTGTCTCCGCTCCTCGCGTGGGCGAGGTCGCCGAGTCGAATGAAACCATGAGAGTGATTGATATTCGAGCTCATGAGGGTCCCTCGGAACGCAGCCACTCCGATGACGATCGGACGTCGGTCGTCGCTTCGACCAGCGAGCGTGGGACCGATGTCGGCCAGTAACCGAACGCAGGACGGGGTGAAGGCCGGCCGGTCGCATAACCGGCAATCCCGGAAGGGCCTGAGGTCACCAGGGGGGCGAACTCGCGGCAGAACCGTTCGACGGCCGCCCGGTCCGGGTCGCGGACAGTGACTCGCAAAACGACCTCGAAGGGGGGACTGGCCGGGTGGAAGACCCCCGGGACGACTCCCCCGGATCCCAGGCATTCGACGAGCGAGTCTTCGAGCTCATATCCGGCGCGTCGGACCCGCTCGAGCACGATCCAACCGGCGGCGTGGGCTTTGGCCTCGGCCCCTCGCCCGACGACTGCGAGTAGTCCACTGGCCGTCCAACCGTCGCGGTAGACCGCCGAGACCTTGAGGCGATCTCCGGGCGGCGAGCCGGACGCCCCTCGGACTCCGACCCGGTTCGAGCCGCGGTCTTCCAAGGTTAACGTGGTGAGGTCGACGTCGATGTCGGGAGTTCGATAGCAAGTGGGGTCGTCGATCTCGTAGACAAGCTGCTCCGCGACGGTGCCTCGGGACACGAGCCCCCCCGAGCCATCGGGCTTGGTGATGACGCTCGAGCCGACATCGTCGACCACGGCGATCGGATACCCGACTCGGGCAAGATCCTCGACCTCGTCCCAACGGTGCCAGAGCCCTCCGGTCGCCTGCGCTCCGCACTCGATGATGTGCCCGGCGACCGTCGCCCCCGCGAGGCAGGCCCAGTCGTTCCAGGCCCAACCGAAATGGGCCGCGGCCGGGCCGAGGGTCAGCGAGGCGTCGGCGACTCGGCCGGTCATGACGATCCTCGCCCCGCCTCTGAGCGCATTGGCGATGGGGCTCGCACCGAGATAGGCGTTGGCGCTGATGAGCCGAGGGACGATGTCGTCGATCGGCTCACCCGTCTCCATGTGGTCCAGCTCGATGCCGTCGAGGAGCCAACCCGGGATGGCTCCGAGGATCTCGTCCCCGGTGACGACACCGAGGAGCGTACTCCCCTGCCCTGCTTTCTCGAGGGACAGGGCGCAAATCTTGGCGCAGGCCACGGGATTGAGGCCGCCGGCATTCGTCACGAGCTTCAGCTCCCCCTGTTCCCGGAGGAGCGGGGTCAACCGGCGGAGAAGCTCGGGGAAGTCGGTCACGAAACCGGCGGCAGGATCCTTGGCCCTGAGGTGGGCCAGGATCGCCATCGTCAACTCGGCGAGATACTCGAGCGTCAGGATGTCCAGGCCGCCGTCGCGGGCCAGCCAGTAAGGGGCATCGAGGTTGTCACCCCAAAAGCCTGCCCCGTTGCCGATTCGAAGGGGTCGGCCAGCCATGTCGGACACTCCTCGAGTGGGGTCGCGAGACGCTTCGAGGCTACGACTGGTAGACTCCGAGCGGTGCGCTCGACGTGTCCCGCCTTCGCGTCGCGACGTCGAGGGCCTGAATCAAGACGTCGCGGGTCTCGGCCGGGTCGATGATCGCATCGACCCAGCCCCGGGCCGCGGCGTAACGGATGTCGGTCTCGCGATCATAGCGCGCGCGGAGTTCGTCGGCCATTTTGCCGAGTTGGGCGTCGTCGACGTGCTTCCCTTGCCGTTTCAACGTGGCGAGGTGGACGTCGAGCATGGTCCTGGCCGCCTGCTGGGCGCCCATCACGGCGTATCGGGCGCCTGGCCAGGCGAAGAGGAATCGCGGGTCGAACGCCTTGCCGCAGAGTGCATAATGACCGGCGCCGAAGGAGTGCCCGACGATCAGGGTCAGCTTCGGTACCACGCTGTTGCTCATCGCGCTGACGAGCTTCGCACCGCGCCGGATGATTCCCGAACGCTCGGCGTCCCGTCCGACGTCGAATCCATTTACGTCCTGGATGAACAACAAGGGGAGGCGCACCTGGTTGCAGTCGAGGACGAACCGAGCGGCCTTGTCGGCGCTGTCGGCGTAGATCACGCCGCCGAACTGGAACGGACCTCCCCCTTCGGGGCGGAACCTCAGGCGCTGGTTGGCCACGATCCCGACGGGGATTCCGCCGAGCCTGGCGAAGCCGCAGACGAGGGTCTTGCCATACTCGGCGCGGTATTCCTCGAAGGTTGAGGCGTCGACGAGCGCCGCGAGCAGGTCGCGGACGTCGTACTGGGCCGAAGGGTCGGTCCGGACGATTTGGAAGAGGTCGCCGGCCTGACGCTTGGGGCCTTCGACGGGCGACTCGTGGACCGCGGAGGGGGGATCGGCCGGGAGGAAGCCGACGAGCCTGCGGAGCCGGGCGAGGCAGGCGTCGTCGTCTGGTTCGTGATAGTCGATCGTCCCGCTGATCGCCGAATGGACCGAGGCGCCGCCGAGGTCCTCGTGGGAGATGTCCTGGCCGATCGCTGCTTTCACGAGGGACGGCCCGGCGAGGTAGAGCCCGGACCCTTCGGTCATCAAGGTCGTGTCGCAGAGCACGGGGAGATAGGCCCCCCCCGCCACGCAGTTCCCCATGATCGCGGCGATCTGGGGGATCCCTTGGGCCGACAGGACGGCGTTGTTGCGGAAGATCCGGCCGAAGTCGTCGTCGTCGGGGAAGACCTCATCCTGGAGCGGGAGGAACACGCCCGAGGAGTCGACGAGGTAGAGCAGCGGGAGCCGGTTCTGCCCGGCGATCGCCTGGGCCCGGAGGACCTTCTTGATCGTCATCGGGAAGAAGGCGCCCGCCTTCACGGTCGCGTCGTTCGCGACGATCATGGCCCGACGCCCGGCGACCAGGCCGATGGACGTCACCACGCCCGCGCCGGGGGCGCCGCCCCATTCCTCGTACATCTGGTAGGCGGCCCAGAGGCCGAGCTCGAGCGGGTTCGTGCCGGGGTCGACCAGGGCCGCGATCCGCTCTCGGGCCGTCTTGCGCCCCTTGGCGTGTTGCCGGGCGATCGCCTCCGCCCCGCCCCCTTCGCGGATGACCGACTCCTCGTCGCGAAGTCGCGCCGACAACGCCCGCAGGTCGGGTTCCGCGGGACGTCTTGCGTCTCGTGCTTCGGCAGTCGTCATCGCGGAGGGTCTCCACGAGCGCCCGAGCGGGAAAGAACGGGCCTCAGCAGCGCTCGACGATCATGGCCACGGCGTTCCCCCCGCCGAGACAGAGGGATGCCAACCCTCGGGTCAGCCCCCGGCGCTCGAGGGCGTGCAGCAGGCTCACCAGCACCCTCGCCCCGCTCGCCCCGATCGGATGGCCGAGGGCGATCGCCCCGCCATTGACATTAACCTTGGCAGGGTCGATCTCGAGGCCGCGGACGCAGCCCAGCAATTGGGAGGCGAACGCCTCATTGATCTCGTACAGATCGATGGCGTCGGGGGTGAGGCCCGCTTTGACGAGGACCGCTCGCATCGCGCCGATCGGGGCGAGGAAAATGTCGCGCGGGTCCAGCCCCGAGACGGCCGAGGCGACGATTCGGGCAATCGGCCTGGCCCCCAACTCGGCGGCTTTCGTCTCGGAGGCGACCACGACCATCGCCGCGCCGTCGCTCAGGGTCGACGAGTTGCCCGCCGTCACGACCCCTTCCGGCCGAAAGGCCGGGGGGAGCTTGGCCAGGGCCTCCGGACTGGTCTCGGCCCGGGGCCCTTCGTCGGCCTTGATCACGGTCGACGCCCCCTTCCGGCCTTCGAGGACGATCGGCACGATCTCGGCATCGAAGGCCCCGGAACCCTGGGCGGCCACGGCTCTCCGCTGACTCTCGAGGGCGAAGGCGTCGAGGTCGGCCCTCGAAAGGCCGCAGGTTGTAGCTGTGTGCTCGGCGGCTTCTCCCATCGGCCACCCTTCCACCGCGCAGGTCAGGCCGTCGTGGAGCATCGAGTCGACCAGGGCTCGGTCGCCGATCTTCCAGCCGCCGCGGGCCCCGCGCAACAGGTGTGGAGCATTGCTCATGCTCTCCATGCCGCCGGCCAGGATGAGCTCGGAGTCGCCCGCTCGGATCGCGGCGGAGGCGAGCATGACGGCCCGGAGGCCCGAGCCGCAGACCATGTTGATCGTGAGCGCACTCGAAGTCGACGGGAGCCCTGCCCCGAGCGCCACCTGCCGTGCCGGCGCCTGCCCCAATCCGCTCGAGAGGACGTTGCCGACGATGGCCTCGTCGATCCGGGCCGGGTCCACGGCCGCCCGGGCCAGGGCGCCCTTGGCCGCCACCACCCCGAGCTCGATCGCCGATCGGCCCGAGAGCCCGCCGAGATAACGGCCGATCGGCGTCCGGCAGGCCGAGAGAATCACCGCCTCCGGTCGCGCCATGAGGGAGCCCCCGAGATGCCTCGCGCTAGGTTCGATGTTAGAAGACGCTCGCACTCGACATCAGGGATTCTAGAGCCATCGCGGGGGGAGGTCAACGATCCAGCCCGGCCCCTCGAGCGAGCCTCGAATTCTCATTTATATGATACGTTTTTCGTGGATGAGCCCCTGTTCGACGAGGGCCTTGACGTGCTTGCATCCCGACGGGTCGAGGCCGTCGCGGCGGAAGATGAAATCCGGGCAGTCGCAGCGGGGGCCGAATCGCGTCTCGGCCACGTCGTAGAGTGTCCCGTCGGCCTTTTGCAGCCGGAACGCGCGATGGGCGGTCTCCGGGTCGCACTCCAGGGAACGAAGGCGATAGAGGTCCTCACGAATCGACAAGAACAGCGAGCTCGGACATCGCGACGTACGGGCTCGGGCTTCTGGCGCGAGGGTTTGAGAGGCCATTTTCTTGATCCTCCTGGTGTACAAATTGTACGCAATGGTGGCGTTCCAAATCAAGGAAGAGCGAGAAGGGATTGGGCGGCGAGAAAGCGTGAGGTCGTGAGTGGATCGGAGCTCGAATACTTCTCCGCGCCATCGGGGTTGGATCAGGAAAGAAAGCGGAGCGGAGCGCGAGGCCATCGGTCGGCCCTTGGGACGTTGTCGGGCTCCCTCCTTTATCAGCGATTGCGGAGGAGACTCATGTCGAGGACGCGGGGATTGGCCTGGGGCTTGATCGCCTCGGTCGCGCTGACTACGATCGCCGGGGCTCAGGAGCTCGATGGGGTCGACCCCTCGCTCTTCACCCAACTCGACGGCGACGGGGATGGGATTATCGAACCCGCCGAGATTCCGGAGTCGGGGCGTCCCGCCTTCGAGAAGCTCGTCGAGGAGGCCGACACCGGGAAGGATGGGCGGATCGACCGCAAGGAGTATCGCGCCATGATCCAGGGCCTTCGCGCGAAACTCGGCGAGACGCCCCGACCCGCGGGGAACGCGTTCGAGCAGCTCGATAAAAATGGAGATCAGAAGATCTCCAGGTCTGAATTCCTCGATGTATCAAGCCTTGTCGAGCGGCTCGACCTCGACGAGGACGGGTCCGTCTCCCGAGAGGAGGCGAGGAAGCGGCCCCTCTACGCGATCAATCCCAACCGGTTCGATAAGGCGGACAAGGACGGCAACGGGTCGCTCGACCGCGAGGACCTCGCGCGACTCGAGGTCTTCCTCGGCGCGATCTTCAAACGGCTCGATGCCAACGGCGACGGGTCCGTGGATCGAGGTGAGTTCACGACGTCCCAGACGCGGCCGGGAGCGGTGGCGGCCCGGTTCAAGACGCTCGACAAGGACGGCGATCAGAAGCTCTCTCGCGACGAGTTCAACGGCAACGCCGCCGCCTTCAAGCGGGCGGATGCCGATGGGGATGGCTCCCTGACCCTCGGT
Source organism: Singulisphaera rosea (assembly GCF_054877945.1). Lineage (NCBI taxonomy): Bacteria > Pseudomonadati > Planctomycetota > Planctomycetia > Isosphaerales > Isosphaeraceae > Singulisphaera > Singulisphaera rosea. The sequence goes on from NZ_JBTYIP020000002.1 coordinate 210,062, forward strand.
GAGTTCCAGGCCGTTCGGCCCGGCCTCAATGCGGCCCGACCGAAGGCCGCGGCGAAGGCGGCTCGTCAACAGGCGGCCAAGAAGAAAGAGCAAACCAAGACCAAGGAAACGGTAAAGGAAAAGCCGTCGGCTCCGACCCCGGACGGGGCGGATCCGACGTGAGCCGCGACCGCCCATCGCGGGTTGAGCCTCGGCGGGCTCGACTGGCCGGAGGGTCGCGGCGCTCGAGACGATGGCCCGATCGGAGGATCGACCCTCCGGTCGGCTTTTTCGGGGCTCGCGTTCGACAACTCTCCTGCCAGGATTAACTCCATGAAGAAGATGCTCGGTCTGGTCGTCTCGGTCGCGGTCTGCGGGACACTCGGCTACGCCGCGGAACCGACCTCCTCGGCGCTCCCGAGGAGCAGCCCCGAAGCCCAGGGTATCTCATCCGCCGCCCTGCTCTCGTTCATCGAGGAGGCCGACAATCGCATCGAGGCAATGAACAGTTTCATGCTCCTGCGTCACGGTCACGTCGTGGCGGAGGGCTGGTGGACACCCTACAACGCCGAGAGCCCTCACTCGCTCTACTCGCTGAGCAAGAGCTTCACGTCCACGGCCGTGGGCCTCGCGATCTCGGAAGGGAAGCTCAGCCTCGACGACGAGGTCCTGAAATTCTTCCCCGAGGATGCCCCCTCCTCGCCGAGCGATAAGCTCAAGTCGATGCGAGTCCATGACCTCTTGCGGATGTCCACCGGGCACCAGTCCGAGCCCTCATTGACCGGCGACCAGGCCTGGACCAAGACCTTCATCGCGCACCCCGTCCCCAACAAGCCCGGGACCCACTTCTTGTACAACACGCCGGCGACCTACATGCTCTCCGCCATCGTGCAGAAGGTGACGGGGTCGACGGTCCTCGACTACCTCCGCCCGAGACTCTTCGAACCGCTCGGGATCACCAATCCCACCTGGGGCACCAGCCCGCAGGGTGTCAGCCTCGGCGGATACGGCCTGAATATCCGCACGGAAGACATCGCCCGCTTCGGCCAGCTCTATCTCCAGAAGGGCAACTGGCACGGCAAGTCGTTGGTCCCCGCGGCCTGGATCGAGGCCGCGACGGCTCGCCAGACCTCGAACGGCAGCAACCCCAAGAGCGATTGGGACCAAGGTTACGGCTACCAGTTCTGGCGGTGCCGCCACGGAGCCTTCCGCGGCGATGGGGCGTTCGGCCAATACTGCGTCGTCTTGCCCGAGCAAGACGCGGTGATCGCGATCACCAGCGGGGTCAAGGACATGCAAGCCGTCCTCAACCTGGTCTGGGACAAACTCCTCCCGGCTCTCCAGCCCACGGCACTCCCCGCCGACGACGGCGCGAGGCAGGCCCTCGAGCGCAAGCTCGCGAGCCTCACCGTACGGCCCCAGGAGGGCTCGAGCACCACGGCGGATCCCGCCAAGGTTTCGGGGAAGACGTTCGCGTTCCCGACGAACGAACAGAAGCTCGAAACCTTGGGGGTTGTCCTCGGCGACAAGGACGACGGCGCGACGCTCGTCCTGAAGCGCGATGGCGTCGAGTACCGCGCGCCGATCGGGATGGGGGCCTGGCGCAAAGGACGACTCGCGTTCGCCGACCTCCCCGAACAGCCCGTCGGCATCAGCGGCGGATGGACCGAGCCCGACACCTTGACCCTGAAGATTTGCCTCTATGAAACACCCTTCATCATCACGATGAAGCTCAAGTTCGCCGACAAGGAGCTCCGGGTGGACGCCGAGCCGAATGTCAACTTCCGGAACGCCAAGAAGATTGAGTTCGTCGGCGCGTTGAAGTGAGGACGACCAGGGTCCGGGTCATGAGGACGAGCTGCCCCCGCGGACGCGATGAGGCGTCCGGGGGCATTTGCCTTGGGATCGTCACACGAGGTGATCAGGTCCGCGGCGGCCCGAACTTCTGGCGGGCGCATCCGGCGGCGCCGATGAATCCGGCGTCGCCGCCGAGCTTGGCGTAGTCGATCCGGGTCTCGCGTGCGAGCGTCGGGAAGGCCATCGCGCGGATGTCGGCCCGGATGTCCTCGAGGAAGGAGGGGCCGGCCGCGATCATGCCGCCGGCGAAGAGGACGAGGTCGGGGTCGACGGTGTGCATCAGGCAGACGGCACCGATCGCGAGGTAGCGTGCGGTTTCTCGCATCAGGTGTCGGGCCAGGGGATCTCCGCTCGCCCCAGCGTCGGCGATCGCCCGACTGGTCAAGTCCCCTCGGCTTTCGATCTCGTTGAGCACCGAGGTCGTGTCGCCGACGAGGGCTTCGCGGGCTCGTTTCACGACCGAGGTGGCGGAGGCGTAGGCTTCGAGGTGCCCGGTGGCGCCGCAGGAGCACGGCCTTCCGTTGTCGGCCTGGATCACCATGTGGCCGCACTCGGCCCCGTGGCTGTGCTGACCTTCGAGGATCCGGCCGTGGTCGACGATGCCGCAGCCGATCCCCGTGCCCAGGGTGAACAGCACGAGGCTTTCGGTGTCCCGCCCCGCGCCGACCCAGAATTCACCGTAGGCCGCGGCGTTGGCGTCGTTCTGGAGTGTGGTCGGCTTGCCGAGGAGATCCCCGAGTTGCTGGCGGATCGGCAGGTTTACCCAGCCGGGTAGATTCACGAGGTCGAGCAAGAGACCTTGCTTCAGGTCCATCGTGCCGGGAGAACCGAGCCCGACGGCGGCGATGTCGTCCCAGGTGAGGCCGCTCGCCTCCACGGCCTGTCGACCCGCCTCGGCGAGGTTCCTCAGCCCTTCCTCGGGACCTCGCATCGCCCGCGTTTCCATGCTGATGGAGGAAAGCGGCCGACCCTGATCGTCGACGACACCGCTCTTGATGTTCGTCCCCCCCAGGTCGATCCCCAAATAATAGGGGGGGAGACGATCGTCGGCGCTCATTGCGGTTCCTTGGCGAGTCTGGGGCGTTTCAGTGCACGCGTTTCGTGAGGAAATACCTTATCTCAGCCACGTCCCAACGGTCAATGCGGCGAGGCAACAGAGACCCGCCCATCTGTCCATGATTGAGTTTGCCGCTTCGGCAGGGCCTACCTAATCAACTTTTGAACATAATTTATGTCGACCAGGGAATGCGTGGATCAGGATCGCGATCCGAAGTAGAAGCCGACGACCGCGGCCAGCACGTTCTCGGGCCCGTATCGTCCACCCTGGAGATTGAATTGATGGGTAACGTCGTTGAGCTGCGCGGGGAGGATGTGCCCGACGCCGTCCCAGACCAGGAGGCAGAGGGCGATGGCCGCGAGGAGCGAAATGCCGGCCCGGGTGTCCTCGAGCCAACGCGGGAGGGGATGTCCTTCCTTCCGGAGCATGACGAAGATCTTCTGGAGCCCGACGCCGAAGAGGAATCCGAAGACGAGCAGCAGGGTGAGCACGCCCGGGTTCGATTGGGCTTTGGCGAAGCTCCCGCGTCGGAAGAGGTAGATCCCGACGACGAGCGACCCGGCGAACAGGAGGAACCGCACCGCGCCTCTCGGGAGAAACAAGGGCGGTGGCCCCGGCACTTCCCCCGCATCGGAACGGCTTCGGACGGCGAAGTAATGGCCGAGGATGATGAACAGCAGGTCCCGCAAGGACTCCGGGACTTCGCGCTCAGGTCGAAGGACGAGGTGTCCCCAAAGCGTACCGAAGATGAGGATCGCCATCGCGGCCCGGACGCTACCACCCGGCCATCCGAACGCATGGAGCCGTCGCCAGTCGGCGAGCGAGGGACTGCCAGAGGTCTCTTCCGGAATCGAGGGGGGCATTGCTGCATTCTCCAACGGCTGCCGCGAGGCTCTCGCCGAGCCTTCACTCCACCGTGGAACGTACTCGAAGGGCGTAAGCTCGACAACGCCCCGGAGGAGATCGTCCGCTGTGCGACGAGTCTCCGTCAATTATAATTCGAGTGAGGAGCGACGAGGCGATCGGCCCGCGATCGACCGAGACGAGCCGCCATTCCCGAACGAGGCGATCCATGAACGTACCGCCGAACGACCTCAAGTCGACCAAGCCTCTCTGGTCGCGCCGGGAGTGGATTCTGGCGTCGGGCGTTTATGGGTTCAGCCTGCGGACCGGTCGCGCGCGAGGGGAGGACGGCAAGGCCACCGCCCCGACCCCGTCGAAGACGTTGGACGCCATCCTCGAACGGGCCAAGGCGAGCAAGCTCACCGGCTTTCGGTCCCGCGAGACGGAAACCTACCTGGCGGTCGGTGACGCGAAGGAGACGTTTCTCGACGGGGCTCTCGAGATCGGCAAAGCGTTGACGACCGAGTTCCTGAGCCACTTTCAGGCGAAAGGGTTCGACGTCAAGACTCCCGTCGAGAAGTTGGTCATGGTCGTCCTCAAGGATAAGGCCTCCTATGAGGCCTACCTGGGGGAAGCCCCGGGAGCGGACGTTGGGGGGCACTACGACGTCGAGACCAACGAACTCGTCATCTTCGACTTCCGAGGGGGAGAGTTCAGCAACGTCGCGGCGTCGCCGGAACGGCTTAACTCATTTACGCTAGTTCATGAATCAATCCACCAGCTCTCGTACAACACCGGTTTGCTCGACCGGAAGTCGGACGTCCCGGTCGCCCTCAGCGAGGGCCTGGCGATGTACGGCGAGCTCTGGCCGCCTCCGAACACGGGCAAGCGTCGAGGAGCTCCGAGGCGACCAGCAAAGCTTGGTGGGATCAACACGAACTGGCGGAAGGTTCTCCGCGACGACAGGGCCCAAGGGGTCGAATGGATCCCGATCGATCGACTCCTCACCGACGACAAGCTCTTCTGGCAGGACGAGACCAAGCAAACGGCCTACGCCGAGGCCTGGCTGCTGGTCCATTTCCTGTTGAGCATCCCGAAGCTCGCCAAGTGCCGCGCCTATTTCGAGGCACTCGCCGGCCGAAACGATCCGAAGGAACGTCTGGCGATCGCGAAGTCGCATCTCGGCGACCTCGCCCGCTTCGATCGGGACGTGAGGCACCACGAGACCACGCTTCGCTGAGACGACTCTCCTGGTGATTCGACGCCGGTCGGGTCGGATGAGGCCTTCGGTCGAGACGAAGGCCTCCGAACGGGCTCAGCCGAGGACGGGGTTGAGGCCCATGTTTTTGCGCATCTCGGCCCGTTGCTTCTCGTAGTTCATCAGGAGCTTTCGGTCGCGGAAGTGCTGCCGTTCCTTCTTCGCCTGGGCCCCAAGCATCAGCCGACGCATGCTGGAACTGGTCAACTCGCCACGGTCTCGGTATCGCTTGCGGATCCGGACCGCAGGCTTCTCGCCGTAGGCCTCGACGATCTCGTCTTCGAGCGAGACGAAGAACTGGCAGTATCCGGGGTCACCTTGACGGGCGCAACGGCCGGCAAGCTGGCGATCGATTCGTCGCGATTCGTGACGCTCGGTCCCGATGACGTGCAGGCCGCCTTGCTTGATGACCTCTTCGATGAGCTTGATGTCGGTCCCCCGGCCGGCCATGTTCGTGGCCACCGTGACGCGGCCGGGCAGGCCGGCCTGGGCGACGATCTGGGCCTCGATCTCGTGATTCTTGGCGTTGAGGATCTGGTGCTCGATGTTCGCGGCGTTCAGGAGGGCGCTCAGCTTCTCGGACTTCTCGATCGAGCGGGTACCGATAAGCACGGGGACTTGGAGTTTGTGCCACTCGACGATCTGGTCCGCGACGGCTTGGAACTTCTCGTTCTCGGTGGAGAAGACTCGGTCGGGGATCCAGACGCGTCGGCCTCGACGGTTCGTCGGGACCTTGAAGACGTTCACCTTGTAGATCCGGCGCAGTTCGCTGGCGTCCGACGACGCCGTCCCGGTCATGCCGGCGAGCTTCTTGTAGCGGAGGAAGAAGTCCTGCACGGTCACTCGGGCGGCGGTGATCGTCTCGAGGGTGACCTCGAGTTTCTCTTTCGCCTGGATCGCCTGATGCAACCCGTCCTGCCACTGTCGTCCCGGCATCAAGCGCCCGGTGAACTCGTCCACGATGACAATCTCGCCGTTGAGGACGACGTAGTCGCGGTCCTTCAGGTAAGCGATCTGGGCACGCAAGGCCCGTTCGACGTATTCATAGAGCCCGTCGACGGTCAATGTGACGAATGACGAATGCCCGGCGACGGCCTGGACCTTCCGGCGTCCCGCCGCGTTGAGCTCGGCCTTGCGCTCGGCGGGGTCGTACTTGAAGTCCTTGGTGCGGACCAGGGTCGCGGCCAGTTCGTCGGCGCCGAAGTAGGCGGCGGCCTCTTCCTGGGTCGGCTGATTGTTCGCACCGATGATGAGAGGCGTTCGGGCCTCGTCGATCAGGATGCTGTCGGCCTCGTCCACCACGGCGAAGTGGTGGGTCCGCTGAACCGGGGATTCGGACTCCGCCTGATTGCCCCGGCCGAGGAACGCTTGCTCGAACGACTTGCGATGCGTGTCGCCGAGTTGGAGACGCTTCAGCTCGTCGCGGAGGAAGTCGAACCCGAATTCCTTGCTCGTCCCGTACGTGATGTCCTTGGCATACGCGATCCGGCGATCCTGGTCGGATTGGCCGGTCTGGATGCAGCCGACCGTCATCCCGAGGAGTGCGAAGACCGGCGTCATCCACTCGGCGTCGCGATGGGCGAGGTAGTCGTTCACCGTGATAACGTGGACGCCCTTGCCCTGGAGCGCGTTCAGATACGTGGGGAGCGTGGCCACGAGGGTTTTTCCCTCGCCCGTCTCCATTTCGGCGATGCAGCGATTGTGGATGGCGGCCCCGCCGATGAGCTGGACGTCGTAGTGGCGCTGCTTGATGGTCCGCTTCGCGGACTCGCGGACGAGGGCGAACGCCTCGACGAGCAGACCATTGAGCGAGTCGCCCTGCCTCGCCTTGAGCCTGAGGGCCAGGCTGCGTGCGGCGAGCTCGGCGTTGGTTTCCTTCTCGAGGGTGGGCTCGAGGGCGTTGACTTCCGCGGCCAGGAGCGCATATCGGCTCAAACGACCGGTGTGCGTCGGGCCCGCGAGACTCTGAACTTGGTTCAACCACTTCAGGCCGAGTCGACTCGCCATGCCCCGTTCTCCTCCCGGCTGATCCTCAGGATGGACGACCGCCTCCGGGCAAGTCCGACCCGGCGTCGAGCGGGTGGACGGTCGCGGAAACGCGCACGCACCGTCCCCCTACCACAACGGGACAGTCACTCGCTCCATTCTCCCGACCGCCCGAATCAATTCCCTGGCCTCTTTCCCTGCACGTACACGATGTCGGTCGGCGTGAACGCGAGGTAGAAGAAGGCTCGCATGTCGGATGCGTCGTGACGTGCCAACCAGTCTCGGACCTTCGACCACTTCTCGGTGGCGGTCAACGTCCCGGGCCTCTCCTGGCCGGGGGCGTCGCCCCAAAAGACCCACAGGCCTTCTTTGCTCTGGATGCAAAGCCGTAAATCGTCTCTCGTGGGCTGGGGACGACCGGTTGTCGACGTCGACCCTACGCCCGAGACCCGGGCGAACACCGAGACGAACCTGCGCTTGTTCGAAAGTTTTCCTCGGTCCTCTTCCTGGGCGGCCTTCACGAAACCGGCGAGCTTCGCGGCTTCGGCGACGATGTCGTCCTTCACGTCGACGCCCGTCTCGGGGTCGCGCCGCTTCCATGCCATCCCCTCTTTCGGGTTCGAGGGAGGCGCCGCGATCCTGGAAATCCGGAGCAACGGACCTGCCTTCGAGGGGTCGAAATCCTCAGTGGGGAGGATGAAAGCGTTCTCGTCGAGGATCAGCCGGTCCGACTCACCGAGGTCGCCGTAGTCGAGCGGGATTCGCCGTTTCGACTCTCTCAGGTCGACGAAGGCGACCGGAAGGTGGAGACTCAGAGAGATCCGCAGTCGGTTGGGGGAGGACCGGTGGATGCCGCCGAATTTCTTGACCCAGCAGTAAGTTTCGAGCCGTTTGGAAACCATCTTGAGATCGAGGTCGAGTGCGGAGGTCGAGGTGGGCGCGTCCGATTCGGCCCCCGACTTCGCCTTCGAGTCGGCGGGAAGGTCGGAGACCGGGATCCCGACCCGCTTCAAGAAGGCGGCCTTGCCGCCGCGATACCAGGGAGGGAGCGGCGGATCGAAGGTGATGGATTCGAGCGTGAGCTGGTATTGGGGCTGGGCGTGGAGCCACGACGAGAGCGAACTCAGCAAGCGCGAGCTGGCGAACAGGCAGAGTATCAAAGCCCCGACGCTCGCCAGGACCGCGAGCCCGATGCGCGAGAGTGCAAGCCGGCGGACGGCAGGAGTTCGGACGAAGCGAGCGAACCGATTCGGATCGCCCGGAGTGCTCGGATCGCGCATCGTCCCCTCGGATCGGCCGGTCCTTGGCGACTCCCGAGGCTCCATGTAGAGAAACTCCTGGCGATCGGTCCCGAGGGCATCGGTTCGTAAGGGAGCAGAGACGGATCAGTCCCCCTCACCAGATCTGGATTTGCGGCTCCAAATCGTACCCGAACTGCTGCCAGACGCGCTGGCGGATTTGCTCCATCAGATTGAGGACATCGGTTGCCGTCGCTCCCGGCTGGGCGACGATGAAATTGGCGTGTCGGTCGGAGACCTCGGCGCCGCCGACGCGGGTTCCCTTCAACCCGGCCTGTTCGATCAGGGTCCCGGCGGGAAGGTCGGGGCTCGGATTCTTGAAGATACACCCCGAGGACTGGTGGCCGTACGGCTGATTCTCCTTCTTCACGATCCAGATCCGGCGCATCCGACGCACGACGGTCTCGGGGTCGGCTTGTTCCAACTCGAACTCGGCCGACAGGATCACGGGTTCATCCAGGTTCGATTCGAGGTCGGTGACGCTCAGGTCGTCGCGGTCGCGTACCTGGACCTCGTCGGAGGCGTCGATGACGGTCGCTTTCCGGACGCGCTGGCCGATCGAACCCTGGCGGTCCCCCGCATTGCCGCGCAGGGCGCCTCCGACGGTCCCCGGAATCCCGGTGAGGAACTCGAGTCCGGCCAGGCCGGCGCGGGCCGTCTGCGAGATCAGGGCGGTGAGCGGGACCGCGGCGCCGGCTTCGACGATGGGACCCCGGATCGTCACGTCCGAGAACGCCGGGCTCTCGAGATGGATCACCAGCGCCTTGACGCCTTCGTCGCGCACGAGGACGTTCGAGCCACCGCTCAGGATCTTGAACGGGTAGGACTCGGACCGGCAGCGTCGAAGGAGCCCCAGGAGTTCGTCGAGGTTGCGAGGCCGGGCCAGGAACGCCGCCGGCCCCCCGAGACGGAACCAGACGTGGGGGGCCAAGGACTCATCAGCCTTGATGATCGCGCGGAAGTCGTCGAATAAATGCATCGGCTATCGTTCCCACTTCGCCGGCCCCGAGGGCTACCAGCACATCACCCGGTTCGAGGTCCCGATCCAAGGTCCGGAGGGCGTCGTCCAGGTCGACCGCCCGACACGCCCAGACCCCGGCCGCGACCAGTTCGCGAACCACCAGATTCGAGCCGCATTCGCCCGCGGGGGCCGAATGGCCGTCCATGATCAAGACTCGGTCGGCCGCCGCGAAGGCGGACGTGAACGTCCCCACATCCTCCTCGGGGATCCAGCCGTCGCCGCAATGATACACCGCCCAGAGTCGGCGCTTGCCGAACGCCTGTCGGCCGATCGCCAACGAATCCGAGACCGACGAGGGGTCGCGCCCCTCGTCATCCACCAGAGTAACACCTCGATAGCTTCCGCGGGACTCGAAATCGCGCGAAAGGCCCGTAAACTCTTCCAGGCCTTCTTTGACCTCGGCCGAGGGGACGTCCAATCGGGCACAGGCCGCGATCGCTGCCAGGGCGGAGACCACATTGCGATGTCCCGGGACTCGCAGGCGGACTTCGTTCGCGAATCGTCCCCGGTAGAAGGCCCGGAACCGATAGCGACCGGACTCCTCGCGAAGGTCGGCACCCCACCAGGTGCAACCTCGGTCGAGGGAGATCTCCTCGACGGGCGACGCGACGTCGCGCAACGCCTCGCGGACGAGGGCGTTGGGCTCATGGGCCAGGATCAGGCCGTCGCCCGGGACCGACGCGGCGAATCGACGGAGGGCCGAGATCCTGGCCTCGCGTTCCGTGTCGTGCGGCCCGACGAGATCGAGCAGGATCGCGAGGCGAGGTCCCAGTGGGGCGAGCTCCGCCCCTTCGTCGAGGACTTCGACGATGAAATGGGGCCCGTCGCCGCTGCGTGCCCACCCCCCCAATTGGGGGACCGGGGTCTCGACCATGACGCTGGGGTCGATCCCCGCGTTCGTCAGGATCCAACCGATCATCGCCGCGGTCACCCCCGCCTCACGCCTGCCGGCGACCGCAAGGCCGAAGGTATGACGCATCGATTCGGTCAGCCACTGTCCGGGCGTCGAGAGCGGGACCCCCCGACGGAGGGCCGACAAGCGCACGGGGTGGGTGTGCCCGACGTCGGGACGGACGATGAGATGGTGGACTCCGTCGGGACACCTCGCGTCCCGATCGCCCACGCGTATCGACGCTCCAATCCGCCTCAGCCGGTCGACGGAGGGTTGGGGACATTGGGTCGTCCCTGTCACCTCGGCACCACCCTCGACCAGAAGCTGGGCCAGGCCGGGCATTCCTTGCCCGGCCGGTTCCAGCAGATGTGCATGCGCATGTGCAGGCGCAAGCTCCGCGCGGGCGTCTCCCCGTCGCAACCGATTCATCGGCAAGCGCCCTCGGTCCATCCATCGGAGCGGAGAGAAGGCCCCGGCCAACCACAGCCCGGCGAGGATCGCCCCCCTCCAACCCCTACTATCGGCCCAACTCGCAGACTGCTCGCAATCTTTCCTGGCGATCCTTTCACTTCCCCGGTCGGAGCCCAAGCACTTCGATCCGTCAGATCCGAATTCTCGAAAGTTCTCGGGGTGATTCATTCGACCCTCTCGACGAACGATCGATTCCAGGACGAAGGTTTTCAGAGATGAGGAAAGTGCTTGACTCTGTCCCGGCGCTTCCCACCAATAGTGGCGCGAGCCACATTCTCGATTCGCATGAGAAAATCCGAATCTTTTCGACGTTCTCCCGCCATCCTCGCTCGCTCGCCCAGGCCTCTCAGGAGTTTCGCTCGTGCCGATCCAATGCCCTTACTGCCGGAATCCGATCGGGTACAAGGGCGCCAAGCCGGGGCGTTACACCACGAAGTGTCCGTCGTGCGCGAAGAAGTTCCTGCTCGCGGTCCCGAGCGACCCCGAGGCGTCCCCGGTCGTTTCCGGCCTCCGCTCCGAACGCGAGTCCGAACTGCCGACCGAGGTTGATCCCAAGGCCGCGGGGACGATGCCCACTATCCCGGCCGCGGCGGCGGACGAGACGCGCGAGTGGAACCCCGGCGAAACGTCGGCGACTACTCCCTCAAATCCAACAAATTCGCAACTCCCCACGGTCGCGGAGACGTTGTTGGCCGGGGCAAATCCGCCCGCGACCGGGGAATGGAAGCCCCAGGCGACCGAGGCGGCAACTCGAGGGGCGGGGACCGAGGCGACGATCTCGGGTAGTTCGTCGCAAGGTTTCGAGCTGGCGACGGGGGCCCTGGGCGAGGGATCGGATTCAGGCCAACGACCCGGGGAGATCCCGAGCACGCTCGGCGGGTACCAGATCCTTAAGGAGTTGGGCCGGGGCGGGATGGGGGCCGTGTATCTGGCCCGGCAACTCTCGCTCGATCGCGACGTCGCGCTGAAGGTGATGAGGCCGGAGTGGGCCACGAATCCGACCTTCGTCTCACGATTCACGAGGGAAGCGTATGCGGCCGCGCAGCTCGTCCACCACAACGTGGTCCAGATCTATGATTTCGGCCAGGACCGCGGGACCAGCTATTTCAGCATGGAGTTCGTTCGCGGCCGTACGCTCTCCGACCTCGTCCGCACGCAGAAGAAACTCGACCCGGAAGTGGCCGTGGGCTACATCCTCCAGGCGGCTCGCGGGCTGAAGTCGGCCCACGATCAGAGCATGATCCATCGGGACATCAAACCCGACAACCTTCTGCTCAACGACCAGGGGGTCGTGAAAGTGGCCGACCTCGGCCTGGTGAAGACACCGGCCGCGGCCGAAGCCGAGATCGCGCGTGAGAACGGGACGACACCCGTGGCCGCGCCAGGGGACATCCCGTTCGCGACGCCGGGAGGTGGTTCGATCACCCTCGCGAATGTCGCGATGGGAACCCCCGCGTTCATGGCGCCCGAGCAGGCGCGTGATGCCGCCGGGGTGGACCATCGGGCCGACATCTATTCGCTCGGCTGCACGCTCTATCATCTCATCACCGGCCGCCCCCCTTTCGAAGGGAAATCGGTCTTCGAGTTGATGAGCAAGCATCAAACCGAGCCAATCATCCCGCCGGAGACCATCGTCAAGCGTGTCCCTAGGGCCCTGTCCGAGATCATCCTCAAGATGGTCGCCAAGCGTCCCGAGGATCGTTACGCAAACCTCTCCGAAGTGATCAAGGTCTTCGAGTCCTACCTGGGGATCAGCGGCTCCGGGACGTTCTCGCCGCGTGAGGAACACGCCAATTTGCTCGTCGAGTGTGTCGATACGTTCAACGATTCGCCGACCGCACGACTCCGCCCGAACGTGCTCCTGGGAATCGCGGCCGGGTGTGGCGCCGTCGTGGTCCTGGGGCTGCTCGCGAGGCAGTTCGTACTGGCCGGAGGATTCCTCGGGCTGGGCCTCATGACGGCGTTCGCCTACTTCATCATCAAGGGGTCCCGCGAGAAGACGCACCTCTTCGTAAAGTCTCGAGAGTTGGTCCTGGGCGGTTCGATCGTCGACTGGCTGATGATCGCGGCGGGGGTGGTCCTCGCGCTCACCGTCGTCCTCGTGGCCGGGTTACTCTGGGCCTGGGTTGCCTTCGGGATCCTCGCCGTGCTGATCGCCCTCGGCCTCCATCTCGCCCTCGATCGGAAGATCGAAGCGGAGCGGTTGGAGTCGGTCGGGAAAACGTTGGAATTGCTCCGCAGCATGCGGCTGCAAGGCCTCGACGAGGATTTGCTCCGCCAGTTCGTGTGCAAATACAGCGGTGAGCGTTGGGAGGAATTCTATGAGGCCCTCTTCGGGTACGACGCCAAGCTCGCCGCGAGGGATCGTTGGGGGCGTGGCGAGCGTGGACTCCCTCGCAAGAAATACGGGGCCTGGCGTGATCCGATCGTCCAGTGGATCGAGGCGAAGCAGCGCTCGAGGCGGGAGGCGCGAGAGCGAAAGCTCTTCGAGAAGATCGAGGAACGGAGCCTGGAGGCGCAGGGGGTGAACCTGGTCACGGCCCGCCGCAAGGCGAAACGGGCGGCCGAAGCGATGGTGACCATGGCCGCCGAGATCCAGGAAGCCTCCCGCGCCCCCTCCGCACTTCGGACGTCGAGGCCACCGATCGGCAAGGCCCTCCGCGAGGCGGCCGAGAAGCCCGAAGCGGTCCTCGTCGAACGCGAGTCCGGCCTCTACGGCCCGCGCCACGACGGCCCCTTGAACGCGATCCTGGGCCCCAAACCTCGGTTCCTCGCGGGGGCCGCCCTACTTGCGAGTTGCCTGCTCTGGCTCCACCAGAACGAAATGCTCACGGATGAGAATATGAAAGCCGTGGCCAAAGCCGCCCAGGAAGTCGGATCTCAGGTGAAGGAGGCGGGGACCAAGGTCGTGCAGACGGGGAAAGTCGAGCATGCGAAGGTCGACGCACCTCGGATCGCGATCGACACGTCCAGGACTCGACCGCTGCGCGTGCCGTTCCTCCCGAGTCGGATCGCCTCCCGCTACTTCAATACATTCAGCCCGGGGGTTGCCGGGCTGATCCTCCTCGCCTCGTCTCTCTTCCGTGGCCCGAAGATGTCGATGTTCGCAATCCCCGCAGCCGGCATCGCATTACTTGGGCCAGGGCTCGGGATCCCATTCTTGACCTCATCGAGCCTCAGCATGGCCGCCGGCGCCGGGCTTGGTGTGGTCGGCCTTTTCTTCGGGCGTAGTCGGTAGCGACGACTCGGGGCTCCGACGATCCCGCTCCCCGCCGGCAAGCAAGGCGTTGAAGAGGAGTCGGAACGTGCCGTGGGTCTGGCCTCGGTGTTGGGGCGGGAAGCCGAACAGGACGACAGACCCTTTGCCGAGGGGTACGACGACGAGAGCGGCCTTGCCTTGGACGTGCGACGGGCCAAGTAGCCATCCACTTTCGAGCACGTTCTCGTTCGCGTAGGTCAGGACGGTTTCGACCCCGGAGTGCGCGCCATCCTTGGGGTTCGGCTCGAAGGCGAGCGAACGGTCGAAGTACCCGGAAACCTTGTCGGGAACGCCGAATGTCAACGGATGGTCCCCCGAGGTCTTTCGCAAGCTGAGGATCGAGCCGGGCCCGAAGAAACTCGGCGTGTCTAGATTCTTGAGGACGTTGACGACTGGGAGTCCGAGTTCCTCGATGGCAAAGTTGCAGGAATCTTCGAGGCAGACCAGCGTCCCCCCTTCCGTGACGAATGCGCGGAGGGCTTCGACCCCCTCACGCCCCAGGCCGCCCTCGAATCGCGGCTCGGTCTGTCCCGCTTGGAACCCGTCACGCAGGGGCTTCGGCTCGATCGAAGGGAGCAGCAGCGTTTCGACCCGATCTCTGAGGCGGCCGACGCGGATATCGGAGTTGTGCAGCGTGGTGTACTTGAACCGAAATCTCTCGAGCACCCAGCGAGTCCAGCCTTCGTCCATGCTCGGGACCCAGGGTTGATAAACGCCGACTCGAGCGGGCCGCAGTCTTCGGGTCGTTCGCGAACCGGGCCAAGTCCCTTCCCTCCCCACGACATTCGTTGATATTTGGGTGAAGACCCGGTCGAGGACTGATCGAGTCATCTCATTCGCGGGGAAACCCAACGTACCGAGCGGCGTCTCGGCTTCCTCTTTCGAAATCACAACAAAGCCGGTCTGATCTGCGGGTCCCCGGATCACTTGTTGGACATCGACACCGGCGTCCACGAGCGCGTTCAGGGCGATGAAGTCGTCATTGGATCGATTGGCGATCGTCCAGTAGGTCGGTTTCTCCGCGCCGGTCCTTCGACCTCGAAGGGGGTCAATTCGCTCGAGCGACTTCGCCTCGACGCGAAACGGCTCGGCAACCGCGACGGTGCGGACTCCCATCTGCAGGGGGAGGGTCCAGCCGGCGACGTCGTAAGGGGCCTCGGCTTCTCCTTTCCCGTTGAAGCGCGAAGGGTAGGCCTGCGACTCGAGCATGTCCTTGAGGTGGGCACGATACGGTTGGGCGGCCGGCAGGATCCATGATCCCGCAGGAAAGGTCACGCCCCCCGCCTGGAAGTTTTCGGTCACCCGCTCCACCTCGATTCCGGTTTCGTGGAGGATTCGGACCATCTCCGCGGCGGTGCCAGGGTCTTGGGTGTCGTTCGGGACAACCCAACCGAATGGGGGAGAGCTCTTGCCCAACGCGATTGCTTCTTGCCCCATCGCTTGGAGATTCGACTGGAAGTGCGTCCTGTACCGCGCGGCAAGCGAGAGCAGCGAACGGGCACAGATCAACTCGTAGTCGACGATGTCTCGGAGTCGCCACCATCCGCCCGCCCAGGGCTCGACGAAATTGGCGGCGGCGGCGTGGTCGCGAAATCCTCGGGACCCACCGCGAAGCTCATCTTTTTCGAGGAAGATGGGCGTCCCCATCCGAACGCTGGCGGCCTCGGTCAGGATCGCGACGATGTTGTGTCGTTGCGGGGTGGTCCGGTTTCCTCCGTTCCACCAGTTGTCGTACATCGCATTGGTGAGGACGCCGGGCTTTCCCGCGGTGGCCAGGTCGGCCGCCATGTGGGCGCCGAGCATCGCGATCGACTGGTGAATCCGGCGGTCGATATTTGGATTGACCGGGTCGTGGAACGGCGGGACGAAGATCCGGGCCCCGCGAGTCCCCATCTGGTGGACATCGTAGAGGATCGTCGGGAACCATTCCCTGTAGAGGAGGTGGGTGAGGAGCCGGGTCTCCTTCAGGTTGAGCATGAACCAGTCGCGATTGGTATCGTGGCCGGCATAGGCGTGGTAGAGCTCGGGCATTCCGCTCCCTTCCCACGGATGCCCCTTCGATCGTTCATACCATTTCGCAACCTTGTCGACGCCGTCAGGATTGGCCGAGGGGACCAAGAGGAGGATCGTCGAACCGAGGATTTCTCGGGTTATCGGGTCGTCCCGCGTCGCGAGCTCGTGGAGGAGCTCCATCGCCATCAGGGTCGAGGCGGCCTCGTTCGAGTGGATCGAACACGAGATGACCACGACGGTCTTCCCCGCCGCGACGAGGTCGGCAGTCTCCGCAGGGGACGCGAGGAGTCGAGGGTCGGTCAATCGCCGTTGAATGTCTTGATACTTGGCGACGGACCGCAAGGTCTCGGGTGCGGCGACCGCCGCGACGAGATACGGGCGATCCTCGGTGGTCCGGCCGAGCTCACGCACCGAGACCCGATCCGACGCCTCGTCCACCTCGCGGAAATAGTCGACGACCTTCGACCAAGGTGCCAGGTGGAAGTCCGCGCCGGCTCGAAAGCCGAGATGAGACTCGGGACTCGGGACTTCACCCCCCTTGGCTCGCCCGGTACCGAGGAGGAAGAGGACGAAGACGAGACTCCACGTCGGCGATAGCCGTTTCCGATGGAGGCTCGTTCTCGATCTCGTTGGACGGGTCTCATGAGATGCCCTGGCCCGACGGCCCGATCTCGACGCATGGCCGTCGTTTGGCATCGTTCCGTATCCTCAGGACGTGGGGAGTGGAAAGTTGGCATCGGACGCCGCTACCCGGTGCGGCGTCTTCCGATCCTCGCCAAGTTTCCCACGCCGTGTCGCTGAAGTCCACTCGGACGAACGATTCAGAGCATTCTGATGGGTTGCTCTTCGTTTCGCGGATGAGGAGGGCCGGAGCGGCCCTCCTCAGGCTGGGCAATCAGTAGGAATCGGCCGAAATGACTTCGCCGCCAGCCCTCGTCGCGAGGGAACGATAGACGGTCGGGCTGATCTGATCCTTGATGAAGTGGACCGAGCCGTCACCGAAGAGGAAGTTGACCCCGCCGGGGTGTCGGCTCCAGTAATCCTCAACGTGGGCCTCGGGGTGGTTGGGAGTCCTCGGGCCATCCTCCGTGCCGATCGGCCCGAGGATCATCGTGAACGACTCTTCGGGCTCGGCGGCAAACCGGTCGCTCCCACCTTCGAACGACGACGTCTTGAACAACCAGCCTCCCACGGCCCGGCCGGTCCAGGTCACGTAGCTGAGGTTGTGGCTCCGCTCCCCGATGGCGAAAGTCTGGCTCGATCCGTCGGTCATATCGGCGAAGGTCACCCGGCTGTTCCGGTAGAAAAGCCCCGTGCCCCGCCCGGGGGCCTCTCCGATCTCTCCAAGTCCGTACACGCCGATGTAGTTGCCGCAGCCGACGGTGTACACCGTGTCCGTATTCTCCTCGTTGCGGACCGGGACGGTCTGCTTCGTCGAGTCTGAGGGGCAGAGGTATCCGCCGACTCGCAACAGTTGTGCGGTGAAGTTTTGGGGATAGGTTTTCGTCAGGTTGAAGTTGATGGCGTCGTAGAGGGGCTTCTGTTCGAAATGGGAGAGGATGAAGCTCCCCCACGCCCAACCCTGGCCGATGTCGTCTTCCGCGTTCCCTTCGTCCCCGCCGTCCTTCTTCCAGTAACTCGCATACCCCGGAGGCAGGACGCGGTGGGTCTCGTGGTAGTTGTGGAGCGCAAGGCCGATCTGCTTGAGATTATTCGTGCACTGGAGTCGACGAGCGGCCTCGCGAGCCGCCTGGACGGCCGGCAGTAACAGGGCGATCAGCACTCCGATAATGCTGATCACGACCAGGAGCTCGATCAGGGTAAATCCACTGGAATGCGAGCGGCGATTCGAACGGTGCTGATTCCGTGCGTACATGGGAGGACCTCCGCGACCGACGCCAAAGCCGAGGATGACTTTTTGTGGTCCCCAGCTCTGCGCGTTCGGTGTGTCGAGCCTTGCTTGTAAGTTCAACGCAACGTTGACCGGGCCGGCCGATCTTCGAAGAGATCGCCGGTCGTCGGGAGTGGGTTGGTGGGAACCCTCAAACGCGCGGAGGAGCTCGGCTCGATGAGCGGAAGGTCGAGATGCGACGGTCGTCGACCTCGGAAAAGATCGGCAACACCGCGATCGGGATCCGGTCTGAGACGACCGGTTCGTCGGGTCCTGCCGCCAGGTGTTGCGAGCGAAACTGGCAGGCGAGGCAGTCGTCGCCGAAATGGACCATCCCCTGACTGGGGTGGCCGGAGAAGTGGAGGGTCGAATCGTCGCAACTGGCCAGGCAACGCGTCGCCGACCCGGCTTCATCCGCACCGTGGGAGTGTGCCAACGGCGCAAGCAACACGGCCAGGAGATAGGCCGCAGCGAACCAGGGTCGATGTTCGCTCAGTCGTAACGACAAGGCACTCATCTCGACGATGGGGGGGGGATCGCGAGTCAAACCACTGATATTTCAGTGTTTCGGCATAACCCTGTCAAGGTGCGTTATGAGAAAGCTCGTCACCTCCGGCACTCCGGACGAGGGATGAGCCCGAAAGCTTCCGATGGCCCTCTGCGGTGTGAAGGGGCGAGGTCGCCGATGTGGGTCGGATCCCAGAAACCGGGCCGACCGCCGCTCCGATGTGTAGACTCGGGATGGAAGAGGGGCAGGGATTGCCTTGGTTTATAATCATGATTTTTCGTTATTCATAAATAGCTATTTTGCGTCGTGTCGCCCAGGTATCGATTCTCTCGAAGTGGACTCGCTTCAGGCCATCCCGGGGGCGTTCATTCGTCGTGAATCGTGGCGGAATCGAACGAGTCGAGGATCGAGAATTCCTCCGGAAAGCCGACTGTCGAGAAATGGGAGAATTTGATACGAGAACGGTCCGGTGCGCCATCCCCCCGATGGAGGGTCGTCCAGCGGCCTTCCGATTGCTCGCCTGCCAGGAGGGTACGAGATGCCCAGAACGATCCTTGCAACGATCCTCGTCCTCGCCGCGACCTCCACGGTTGTGGCGGATGACTTCGGCCGATTCCTCGAACAGGCGGCCCGGAAGCAACTCCGCCAGGCCCTGCCCGTTCGAGGGACGCAAGAGGGGGCGTCCGAAGCTCGGAAGCAAGGGGGAGAGCCGTTTGTTATCAAGACTCCCGACGGGTGGACGCTCGTCGCGCATCGCTACAAACCGACGGGGCCGGCCCGGCCGGGTGCGATGCCCGTCATCCTCTGCCACGGATTGACGTATAACGCCGTCTTCTGGGACCTCGACCCGTCTTGCGGCTTCGCTCCCTATCTGGCGAGCCTCGGCTTCGACGTCTGGGCGGTGAGTCTCCGAGGCTGCGGCCTCAGCCAGAAGTGGGTCTGGCGGCTCGAGGACGCACCCGAAGCGGTGATCGGCGGGGCCTTGAGACGCATGACCCACGGCAAGGTCGGGCCGACCGGATACGCGACAGTCGACCCGAAGTACGCCAACTGGACCATGGACCACCACATCAGCCAGGATGTCCCCGCCTTGGTCCGACTGGTCCGCAGGACGACTGGGGCTCCCGCGGTCGCTTGGGTGGGACATTCGATGGGTGGGATCGTGGCACTCGGCTGCTTGGCCCGCTACCCCAACCCGGGTATCGGCTGCCTCGTCACCGTAGGCAGTCAGGTCACGATGCCCGAAGGCCAGGTCGCTCGCCGATTCCTCACCGAACTCATCCAGACTAGGCTTCGACAGACGTCAGGTCAACTCGGACGCGACGAGGTCCTCAGCCAGACTCGGACGAGCGTCTACAACCTCTTTTTCAACCCGCAGAACGTCAGCCCCAAGGTTTACGAGGCGCTCTCGGGGTGGGCCACGGACATCCCCGCCGTCGGACTGCTCCAGCAATACTTATTGCTTTCCAACAAGGGCGTCCTCCTCGACGCCAAGGGGCAGTTCAACTACGCCCAGGCGGTCGGCAACATCAAGATTCCGATCTTCATCAGTTGCGGCGAGAAGGACAACTTCGCCCCGCCTCGCGTCCAACGCGAGCTCTTCGAGCGAGTCGGCTCGACCGACAAGACCCTTTACGTCTTCGGCACATCGAAAGGGCTCCCGGTCGATGCCGGGCACGACGATGCCCTCGTCGGCCTGAACTCGAAGGAGACGAGTTTCCCCATCATCGCCCAATGGCTCTCGGCCCACGCCCAGGCAGTTCCGGCCCCCTGACCGAAACCCGCGATCGACGGCAGAGCCATGATGCCCTCGACGGCCGTCGATCATCGCTCACTTGCCCCTGTACGCTTCTGCTCCAAAGAGGGCATCGCGACAGGCCGGGGCGTCGAACATGGCCTGGTGGTCGTGCCCCACGCCGGGGGCCTCGACCAGTCGCCAATCGAACGTCCATCCCTTCGCGACGGCGAGTCGGCGAGCGGCTTCGAAGCCGTTCTTCCCTCGTTCATAGCGATTGGGTCCCTGCCGATCGGCCTCCGGGCTCGTGTCAAGATCTTCGTCGCGGTCGGTATCCTTCGTCCCCATGTAGAGCGTCAACGGGCGGGCGAGATAGGCACGCAGGGCGTCCTCGCCGGAAAGCTCGTCGGGCAAGGCCCCGAAGCCGTAGGGGAACGGGAGGTCACGCGTCGGGAAGAGGTCGGATCCCGGATTCGCGGCGACGATCCGAGCCGCCTCGGTCGGGACGAAACCCGTCAACCTGACGAGGAACTGGCCCCCCGCCGAGTGCCCGATCAGGTAATAGGGCATCTCAGCCCGATGCTCCAGCGCCCGGATCTTCTCCGCGATCCTCGGGACGAGGCTCCAGGTCCAGGCGTCTCGGGGCTGGACCTTCCCGTCTCGCTTCAAGCCCCCTTGCTGGTACTTCCCGGCGCCGAATTGTGCGGAGTCGAACCGAGGGGCCACGACGAGCATCCCATGACGATCGCCCATCGATCGGGCGTGGTCGCGATACACGTCCGCATCCCTGAGCATCCCGTGGAAGACCATCAGCATCGGCCCGTCTCGGAAGCCTTCGGGCTTGTAGGTGAAGACCTCCAGCTTCGCCGAGTCGAGTTCGACGACAATCCGTGACGACCCCTTCGGGATTTCGGCCTGACCGACGAGCAGGCACGCCAAGACGAGCGAAAACATCGCGTGCTCACCTTTCGATGGAGTTGGTCGTCGCGAGGTATTGACGGATGAAATCGAGCGAGGCCTCGATCCGCTCGACCCCGAGGATGAGGAGGTCGCCGGGACGGAGCCCTCGGAGGGCGAGTTCGATCGCCTCGAGCTCCCCGACAACCTCGATAAGCTCCTTCGCTCGGCCTCGTCCCGCGAACCCTTGCCGGAGCAAGGCGTTGAGCTCGCCGTCTTGCCGGTCCTGGTTCCCCTGGTCCTCGTACAGGATGACCCGGTCGAATCCGTCGCCAAGGATCTCGCCTTGTCGGATGACGTCGGCATCCCTGCGATTGCAGCCGGCGAAGACGATGACGCGACGCTCGTGGGCGATCTGCTCGGCCGACTCGACGAGTGCCTCGAGTGCCATCGCGTTGTGGGGGAAGTCGACCACGACAGTCGCCCCGCCCACTTCCCAGACGTTGAAACGAGCGGGCATCTGGTCCGGGTCGCCCGCGAACGACTCGAGACCGTAACGCATCGAATCGATCGACAGCCCGAGAGCCCAGACGGCGCCGATGACGGCCAGGGTATTCTCGACCTGGAATCCGACGCGTCCGCCGTAGGTGATGGGGATTCGAGGCAAGTAGAGCAAGGGTTCCTCGACCCCTCCGCTCAGCAGGATGACCGCCCCTTCGCGGACGAACAAGGCCCGGCCCCCCTGCTCTCTTTGGCGGAGGATCCGAGGATGTTCGGAGTCTCGACTGAACCAGATGACTTGGCCCCGGCACTCGGTCGCCATGGCGGCGACCCGTTCGTCCTCGGCCTTCAGGACGGCCACTCCCGAGGGTGAGACCGCCTGGACGACCGTCGTCTTGACCTTGGCGAGCTCGTCCAGCGTGTCGATACCCCGGAGCTCGAGATGGTCCCCTTCGCCCAGGTTCGTGACCACGGCCACGTCGCAGCGGTCGAAGGCAAGCCCTTCGCGAATGATCCCTCCCTGCGCCGTCTCGAGGACGGCGACCTCGACGTCCGGGTTGAGGAAGACCGTCTGGGCGCTCTGTGGCCCGCTGCAATCGCCCGTGGCGATCCGCCGCCCCGCGACATAGATGCCGTCGGTCGAGCTCATGCCGACCACGCTCCCTTGGCGAGCGAGGAGGTGGGCGATCATGCGCGTCGTCGTCGTCTTGCCGCTGGTCCCCGTGACCGCGATGATCGGTATTCGACCATCTTCGCCGCCGGGGAAGAGGACCTCGACGATCGCCTCGCCCACGGGGCGAGGCGGGTCGTTCCAGGGGGCGAGGTGTTGGCGGAGCCAGGGGTTGGCATTGACCTCGAGGATGACTCCCCCCTGCTCTTCCAGGGGACGGCCGATGTCTTCCGCGACGACATCCAGGCCGGCCAGGTCGAGCCCGATCACCTTGACCGCGTCGAGTGCCCGGGCGGCGACCTCGGGGTGGACCTGGTCGGTGACATCGACGTTGTCCCCGCCGTCTTTCATGTGCGAGTTGCGCCGGATGTAGACCCTGAGCCCCTCGGGAGGAATGGCACCAGGGTCAAAACCCTGTTCGGCGAGGACCTCGAGCGCGATCGGGTCGAGGACGATCTTCTTCAATGGGGACGTCGCATCGACACCTCGGCGAGGGTCGAGATTCACGTGCTCCACAAGCTCGAGGACAGTCCGCTTCCCATCGCCGATGACGTGCGCGGAGTCGCGCCTGGCCGCGGCGATGACCCGGTCGCCGATAACGAGCAATCGGTGATGGGCCCCCGGGGCATAGCGTTCCACCATGACCTGAGAGCTGAAGTTCCGGGCCTCGTCGTAGGCGGCCAGCACCTGTTCGCGGGCCTTGAGGTTGAGGGTGATCCCGTCGCCGTGGTCGGCATCCAGAGGCTTGACGACCACCGGCCCCCCGAGCTCGACGGCGGCGGCCCATGCGTCCTCGGCATCCACGACGGGCCGACCCTCGGGGACGGGGACGCCGACCGAGCGGAGCATCGACTTCGTCAGGTCCTTGTCGTCGGAGATCGACTCGGCCACCGAGCTCGTTCGATCGGTCACGGCCGTCTGGAATCGGCGCTGTTTGATGCCGTATCCAAGCTGGATCAGGCTCTCGGAGTTGAGCCGACGGACAGGGATGCCTCGCGCCCGAGCTGCGGCAACGACCGGCGCCGTATTGGGTCCGAAGCCGAATTGCTTCGAGAGACCACGCAACCGCTGGATCTCGCCTTCGACATCCAGGTCGGCGACTTCGGCCCCCTTCGTGAGCCATCCCGTCGCAAGCTTCAGGGCGGCGAGGGCGACCTCCTCAACCTGATACCCAACCGCGAACCGCGTCACCCCCCCCTGGGTCTTGCCAAATAACGGCGGGAAGTCGACCGGTTCTCCTGCGGCCATCTGGGCGGCCAGCACGAGTCGGGCCAGGGTTTCCACCGGATTCGGAGCGTCGCGGAACTGGTCAACCAGGCCTTGGGCCTTGTTCGAATTCGTTGCCGAGCAAGAAATGAGGCGGTGAACGATCTGTCTCGCGAATTCGGAAGCCTCCTCCGAAGTCCACTCGATTGCATCCACCCACACTTCGAGGACCGGGACGCGTGTCCATACGTTCGGACCGCGGAGGGGCAAGACTTTCCGAACAACCATTCCCATTCCCTGATTGCGTGAGACGAGAACCCATCGATGCGGTTCCCGACATCCTAACAAATTCGACTCACGAGGACGATTCCGGGCCATCGCCCGGCCCATTGTCGCATCATGCTTGGGGGATGACGACAGGTTCCTCGACGCCAGTGAAACTGCACGATTAAGGGGCGATGGGCAAACCTCGGCCACGTCGAGTGTGGTGGCTTGTCCGCTCGAAGACATCCCGTATCACGACACCTCCCGAGCACGGGAGCGGCAGTCCGAACCATTGCATCCTTAGGCATCCCGGAATCGGGACGTCGCGGGAAGGCCGGGCGGTCGTCGATCCGCTGCGCCGACCGACGACGCTGAAACACATGCATGCTGGGATAGGACGGGCGCAACCTTTGAGATCTTGCCCGTATCAGGCCCTTTTTGCTGATGCATGCGTCTTCGAATCGAAGTATAGTTGGGATCAGCGTTGGCAGCATCCCATGAAGGATCGGAACTCCGATAGTTCATCCTATCCTGATGCGGGAGCCCTGAGATGATCGAGTTGGCGTGCCCGAAGTGCGGACGCGGGGGATCGATTCCCAACCAGAAAATCAACAGTCGTCTCGTTTGCAAGAAATGCTTCGTCGTGTTCCACATGAACACTTCGGGGCGGACGATCCTTGGTGAACCGAACACCGAGGTGCCGAAATCCGAGACCCAGACCAGCACTCTCTCATCTCGCTTGCCGAGCGCGGATGACTTCGCCAACTTGAAGGACAGCCTGACGTCGTTCACCCCGAAACAAGCCGGGATCGCCGCCGGGGTCGTAGCCGTCCTCGGGATCGGGTGGATGATCTTTTCCCAGCCCCCCGAGAGCCTGAGCGACTGCACGACGGCGACCGCGATTCGATTCGCGGCCGACGACCTGGGCTACCTGAAGGAAATCGCGACCAAGGACACCGTCGACGATATCGTCCGATGGTTCGACGCGGTCCACCCGAAGCTCGTGAAGATCCGCTCGCAGTGGAAGAACAAGGAGACCGAGGTGCGGGTGATGGTCATCGACGAGAACCGTAAGCAACGTAGCGGCGAGGCCGAGGCTTTCGTCTATCCCGTGGGCAGTGCCGGCTCGGGCACCGCCCTCGCCAGCAATGCGGGAGCGTCGTTAGGTCCGGTCGAGCCCCTCGAGCTCAAGCTCCACTGGAAGCTTGACAAGGGACGCTGGCGGCTGGACGGACTTCGTACCTTCCAGTTGGCGGGCGGATCTCCGCCTTCCCTCGCAGGCGCGTCCGCCGGCGAGCCTTGACGACTTCCGAAACCCGAGCGTCTTCTCCGAAACCCGGCTCGTTCAACACGGCCGGGTTTACGACGCCACCCTCGACAACGATGCTTCAGGGATATTGCGTCTCGCCGCGAAACCGAAACCCGCGAACGGGGTCTTCGACGGGTTTCGAGGCAGTCCGTCAACAAAGGGTTCCCCAGGGACCCTCGATGGCGCAACCTTGGGTCGACGACGTCGTCGCGGCTTCCAGGATTCTCACGACGTCTCGCGCCTGCTCCGCAGTGACGGCGAGCGGGACGCCGTTGTTGAGGTGGTCGGCGATATTTGCGTAGTAGGAATCCCAGTGGCCACGGGTGGTCTCGACGGGAGTCTCGTGCCGAGAGCCATTCGCATCAATACGTGTAAGCGTTCCCTGATGCGGATGCTTCTCTGCGGCGGCGTCGATATCGCCGGCGCGTAGGGCCTCCTCCTGCGGATCCACGCCATACTTCGTGAAGCCGCCCTCGGTCCCGAGGATCCACCACCGTGGACGCTCGAGGACACTGACACGGCTCGTCTCGACGTGAAACAAGGTATTGTCGAACTCGAGGACGAGTCGGCCGTGTCCGCCGCTATCCACGCCAGGCCAAGGAGCCGGGAGGATCCAGGCGGAGACTCTCCGGCAAGGCCCTAAGCCGAGGTTGAGGGCCTGGTCGATGAGGTGCGCCCCCCAGTCGTGAAGGATCGTCCCGGCGAGCTCGGCCCGCCCTCGCCAGGATCGGGGCGGTGCGAATCGACACACCGCGCTCTCGATCAGGATCGGTCGACCGATCGAGCCTCGAGCCAGGACGCCTCGCACGGTGAGGAAGTCCCAATCCCAGCGCCGATTGTGAAAGACCGACAGCATTCGTCCCGACGCGTCCCGGGCGGCGATCATGCGGTCGGCGTCGGCGCCCGACAGGGCCATCACCTTGTCGACCACGCAATCCTTCCCCGCCTCGAGACTTCGCACCGCGATGTCCGCGTGTGAGTCGTGCGGAGTGGCGACGACGACGAGCTGAATCTCGAGGTCGCCAAGGGCCTCATCAAGTTCAGCGTAAACCCGGACACCGCATTCCGAGGCGGCCGAGACGCGCACCTCGGCGTTGCGCGCCACGACGCCGACGAGTCGCATCCCAGGTTGTCGTCGGATCAACGGGCAATGAAACGCCCGACCAGCCAGACCGTACCCGACAACCACCGTATTGATCATTTCGACGGTCTCCCAACCACCCGGGATCAGGCGCCCCGACCACGGCCACCCCTGTCGATCTCGTGAGACCCGAGCTCCGTATAAGACTAGGGATGCCTCGATTCCGCCAGGGGATCGTGGCCTCCACCACGCGAGGATTGCGTCGAGGTTGGGGAAGGTTTACGCACATTCACTTTCAGCGTCCCCCGGATTCGGGAGACTCGCGATCGTCGGACCTCAACGAACCACTCCGCGACTTCCGAAGCGCAACCACACCGGGGATCGATCGAATCGAGCCGTGTCAGCCGCATCGCCTAAAACCGTCGAGATTCAATTTCACCTATGTATGTAGAGTTGCCTGAACCCTGGGGGTTGAAATGGCTTCGTAGAATGCCCTTAGAATGGTGGGAGCCCTGCGCCGAGAGAGTCCATTCCGCCGAGAGGAGTCTTCCCCCACGTCCAACGGTAACCCCTTGAGGGAGCGAGACGATCATGACGAGCTTGAATCGCGACGAACCCAGGATCCTCGGCCCCCTCCCCGGCCCCCGCGCGTCCGCTTGGTTGGAACGTGACCAGGCGGTGATGTCGCCGTCGTACACCCGCGTCTACCCGCTCGTCGTGAAGCGGGCGCGGGGCGCGATGATCGAGGACCTCGACGGGAATCGGTTCCTCGACCTCACGGCCGGCATCGCCGTGACGGCGGCCGGCCATTGCCACCCCCGCGTCACCGCCGCGATTCGCAAGCAGGCGGGGCAACTCGTCCACATGTCCGGGACCGACTTCTACTACCGTCCCCAGGTTCGCTTCGCCGAGCGGTTGGCCCGGCTCGCTCCGGGCCCCGGGGCGAAGCGGGTCTTCTTCACGAACAGCGGTGCCGAGGCGATCGAGGCGGCGTTGAAGCTGGCGCGTCGGCATACCGGCCGGCATCGTGCCATGGCATTCCTGAACGCCTTCCACGGGCGAACCTACGGCGCGATGTCCTTGACCGCCTCGAAGCCGATGCAGCGGAGGGGTTTCTCGCCGCTCGTGCCGGAGATCCACCACGCCCGGTTCGGCGACCTGGAATCTGTCCGGGCCCTCTTCCGGACGGTATGCCCTCCAGACGAGGTGGCCGCGATCTTCGTCGAGCCGATCCAGGGCGAGGGGGGATACCTCATCCCGCCGGACGACTTCCTCCCTGGCCTGCGGCGACTCTGCGACGAACACGGGATCCTGCTGGTCTTCGACGAGGTGCAGTCGGGTGTCGGTCGCACCGGTAAAATGTTCGCTTCCGAGCATTGGGACGTGGCCGGGGACATCGTCTGCCTGGCCAAGGGCATCGCCAATGGGCTCCCCCTGGGTGCCATCGTCGCGCGGACGGAAGTCATGGACTGGCCGAGCGGGAGCCACGCCTCGACGTTCGGAGGCAACCCGGTCGCCTGCGCGGCGGCCCTCGCGACCTTCGACCTCGTCGAATCCCGATATTGCAAGAATGCCGAAGTTCGAGGTTTGGAACTTCGGGAAGGCCTGCAATCCCTCGCGTGCCGGCATCCGAACATCCACGAGGTCCGGGGACTTGGCCTGATGATCGGGCTCGAGATCCGCTCTGAGGGGGAACCCGACTCGATCCTCCGGGACGAGATTATCGAACGTGCGTTCCACAGAGGCCTGTTGCTCCTCCCCTGCGGCCAGAGTACCGTCCGGTTCAGTCCGCCGTTGTGCCTGACAAGCCGCCAGGTCCGGATCGGTCTCGAGATCCTCGACGCCGTCCTCGCCCAGTTGAAATTGAAATCCGCGTCTGTGTCTGAAGCGGTCTGATGGCCGGATGGGTCGAACTCAACGTCCTGGATGGAAGAGGGTTGGAGCCCCGGGAATACCTCCTGGGGCCGTCCCCTGCCTTTGATTCTTGAGTCGGCTCCGAGATTCGGCGTTTTAACATCTCGGGGATTCAACTACCGCCGCATGACTTCCCCCGACGCAACAGTCGGATTCTGGAAAGCGAGGATCGCATGTCTGTCACGACGGAATCGAACGGGGCGATCGTCTTCGACTGGCAACGCTGGCCGGAGACGGAGGCCATCGTCGGCGGGTGGATCGCGTCGGGTTTGCACGGGAATGAGTTCGCCGCAACTCTTGCCGTCCGTATGCGGGATGAGGCGAGCACACGTTTCGTCGACTGGGTCGACCATCTCGTCCTGGCCGGCGGGTCGGGCCTGATCCGAACCCTCGAAGGCATCGGCTACCGTCGTCAAAAAGAGCTCGCCCCGTCGGGTCGGCCTGCGTTCGCCCACAGCGGCGGCATCTTCCCTCGGATCATCGTGGTTCCTGGCGAAACCATCGCCGTCCAAGAGATCGCGATCAAGGTCGAGTCGATTGCAGACTTCTCCCGAGCCCACGACCTGGGACTCACGATCCTGGGTTACGCCTTGGGACCCTACCGTGTCGCGAGGGTGTCGAGCGGGTCGACGAGCCTGTCGGCTGTCGAGCGCCGGGGATATACCGGGTTCGACCCATTCCCCGGAGACCTGGCACGCGAGGGCCGGATGCGGCCGCACGCCGCGCGGGACGCGCTCGCGGCACGGGACTTGTGGCAAGGTCGCCGTCGTCGTTTCGAGGACGACGCGGAAGGTTTCGACTCGGCCGAGTCCACGCTCGCCCGGGTGATCGAGCTCACCGGATCGACGGACCTCGCGTGCCACCTCGTCTTCGAGGTTGAACGCGACTACTGGATGTCGAGGAACCACGCGGCTCGGGTCCAGAAGGCGCGGCAAGACCGCCTAGGGCTCGGGTGGGCCAACCACGACCACCACACTTTCCGTTGCTCTCGCCGGTTTTTCCCGAGAGTGATCGGGATGTTCGAAACCCTGGGCTTCTCGCTTCGCGAGCGATACCACGCCGGTTCCAAGGCCGGTTGGGGAGCCCAGATCCTCGAGCATCCGACGACCGGCATCGTGATCTTCGCCGACCTCGACCTCGCCCCGGACGAGGCCACCGAAGACTTTGCCCACAACGCCTTACCCGATCTCTCGCGTTCCAACACGGTCGGCCTGTGGGTTGCCCTGCATGGCGAGTCGATCCTGGACGCGGGCATGCACCACCTCGAGGCTCAGTTCGACTTCGATGCGCTCCGCGAGGCGCTCCTGGCCGAGTCGGGCATCGAGGTGATGAAGCCGTTCTCCGACTTCTCATTCCTTCGTCAGGCATTCACCACGGGCGAGCGTTGGCCGATCTCCCGCCTCCGCGCCGACCGGTGTCTCGCTCAGGGTTGGATCGATTCCGAGCAGCACGAAAAGTTCCTTCGAGACGGCGGGATCGGGAGCCACCTCGAGAACCTTCAACGTCGCGAAGGGTTCAAGGGCTTTAACCAGAGTTCCGTCAGTGTCATCATCGCCGCGACCGATCCCAGGCTCCATTGAGATGCCCGCAAGCGTTGAGAGTCCGGTCCGGATGATTGCATGCGGGGTGAGGTCTCCCGTATGATCGATGACTCGGAGACATCTTTTCCCGACCCCTCGCATCCCTTCGGGAAATCGCCCGGGCTCTTGCGACGAGATCAGCATCGGACCGATCTGGTCCGTTTCGGAGGCCTTCGACGTGACCCCGACCTCACGACTCTCCTCATTCGGGATGCTCTTGACCCTCGCCCTCACGATCGCCCCGGCCGTCCTTGGGGCCGACGACCCCGCGGACTCCGCGCTGAAGGAAAAGGGGCTGAAGAAGTCGGGGAACTACCTCGTCCTCTCGAGCGAGGCGACGACCCAGAAGAAATTGAACGAGACGAAGGCGCGATACAAGCAGTATTCTCTCGCGGTCATGCAGCAGCGCCAATTCGATCGCGGGGTCGAGGATAGTAAGGCTTATCTCCGCCAACTCATCGAGCAGCGACGGATCCTCGGACTCCAATTGAAGCAAGCGCGGTCGACCGACGAACATAACCAGATCGTCACGATGCTCAATGATACAAACGACCAGATGAAGCTCCTCGAAGATGAGGAGTCCGACCCCAAGTTCAAGGATAATCTGAACGCGAACGCCGCCCAGTCTCGGGAGCAGTTCGTCCAGGCGGTCATCGACCTTCGTCAACTCATCGACGAGACCCAGAAGCAGTACACGGAGCTTTCCGAAGACGAGACGGTCAAGGAGTCGCTCGCGGCCTTGAACAAGAAGGGGAAGACCAAGTACTCGCTCGGACCGTCGAAGGCGTTCCTCGCCAACGTGAAGCTCGTCGAGAAGGTCGAGGCCTCGGTTCTGAGCGAGTCCGTGACCATGAGACGCGACAACGGCGTCTTCTGGCTTGACGTGACGTTCAACGGCAAGGTCACCGAGCCGATGGTCTTCGACACGGGAGCTTCGATCGTCGTCCTTTCGAGCGAGCTCGCGTCGAAAATCGGCCTGAAGCCGAGCTCCTCCGACCCGACGATCGAGTGTCACATCGCCGATGGCTCGGTTGTCGAAGCCAAGAAAATGTCAATTCCTTCTGTGCGAGTCGGCAAATTCACGATCAAGGACGTCGAATGCGCGGTCATGCCCCCCACCAAGAGAGAGCTCTCGCCGCTCCTGGGTGGGAGCTTCAACAAGTATTTTGACTACAAGGTCATTCCCGAAACCGGGAAGCTGATCCTCTCGAAGGTCGAGACGGAAGCGAGCGAGTCGAAGCCCGCTCCCAAGGCCAAGTCGGGGCGGACCGTCCGAGGGCGTCGATAACCCTTCCGTCTCGCCTCAGGCCGTCTGCGAGTGGGCTCCTTCGGCCACCTGCTCGAGTTGGAAGTCCTTGATCTCGAGCTGAACCTCGCGACGGCCTTGCCACTCGTTGATCGACGGGTGGAACGCCAGCGAACAGAGCGTGTTTGCGGACAAGTCGCGGCCCCGCTCGGCCATGTTCCAGGCGATCCCTTTGAGGACGGCGCCCCCTTGCGTTAACCGCAGTTGGAGGTGGTTCCTCCGCTCACCGACCGGACGAGGCTCGCCGAGGATCCTGACGTTGCTGGCGATGAGAAGCGGCTTGGGGTTGCCCATCCCGTGGGGTTCGAGCGCCTCGATCTCTTCGACGAGGCGTGTCGTGAGCATGCTGAGGGGGATCTCGGCGTCGATCCTCAGGACCTTCTGGAGCAGATCGCCGGAAAGGGCTTCTCGGCAATGCCGCTCGAAGCGTTCCGCGAATTCAGGGAATAATGCAACCGGGAGTTTCAGGCCCGCGGCCGCCGCGTGGCCACCGAACGCCAGCAACCCCGATGAGCACGCCTGGATGGCGTCATAGAGGTTGAAGCCCGGGATCGAACGAGCCGAAGCCTGCCCGACCTCGTGGTTGAGGGCAAAGACCAAGGCGGGACGGTGGTAAGACTCGACCAGCCGGCTGGCGACGATGCCGATCACGCCGGGATGCCACCCCTCGCGCCCGACCACGATCGCTCCCCGCTCGCCGATCCCGCCTTGCGCCTCGATCATCTCGTGGGCTTCGGCGACGATCGCGTGCTCGACTTCCTGACGACGAAGGTTGCATTGATCGAGCTCCTTCGCGATTTCTGCGGCAAGTTCGACGTCGGTTGTCGTGAACATTTCGACGGCCCGCATCGCTCGTTCGAGGCGGCCGGCCGCGTTGATCCGAGGGGCCATGCTGAAGCCGACGGTCCCCGTCGTCAGCTTCCTCCGGCCGAGACAACCGGATACTTCCATCAGGGCCTTCAGCCCAACTGATGGGTCCACGAACATGCCGGAGAGGCCGTGCTTGACGAGGATCCGGTTTTCCCCCTCGAGCGGCACGACGTCAGCCACCGTCGCCAACGCGACCAACCCGATGGAATGCACGAGAAAGTCCCGGAGATGCGGCGAGGCTTTCTTCCCGTCGTTAAAGCTCTTGCAAACCTGCCAAGCGAGCTTAAACGCCACGGCCGCCCCGCACAGATTCTTGTCGGGGTAGAGGCTCCCCGGCAGTGAGGGGTGGACGACGACGTCGGCGTCGGGGATCACCGGGCCGATCGTGTGATGGTCGCTCACGATCAACTCGAGACCCAAGTCGCGTGCCAGCTTCACTTCCTCGACCGCGGAGATCCCGCAGTCGACGGTGATGATGAGCGACGCGCCGTCGTCGTGCGCGAGCTTCCGAAGGGCGTCCGCGTTGACGCCGTATCCCTCATCGACACGGTGAGGAATGTAGTAGTCGACGTTCTGTGCCCCGGCCAGGCGGAGGCAACCCCAGAGGATGCTCGTGCCGCAGACGCCATCGACGTCGTAGTCGCCGTAGATGACGATCTTGCGCCCTTCGCGGACCGCGCGGACGATTCGATCGGCGGCCTCCACTGTGCCGGGGAGGAGCTCGGGGTCATGCAGCCCGTTCATGCGGGCCTGGAGGAATACCGAGGCGCTCGAGGGATTGTCGATCCCGCGGTTCAGCAAGAGCTGAGCAATCAGCGGAGAGACATGGGCTTCGCGGGCAAAGGTCGCGATGCGCACGGAGTCATGAGGCCGCAGGAGCCATCGCGAGGTCATCGCCGACCTTCCCCTCTCTCCCGGTCGCAGGACCACTCATCGAGGCTGGTCCTTTGATTAACGCCGAGTCCCCGGCTCACGGTGAAGGCCGGTCGCCCACCTGTCAGGATTTCGTTTCACGACGTTGCCCCTCGACTCGTCCGAGGGCAAACCAGCCGCGATGCCGGGCCCACAGATACATCCCAATGGGCGTAACGAGCATGATCAGGCATGTGGCACCGAACAACAGAGCCTTGGGGAGCCACGACTGGAAAGCCAAGGTTTCGCCGAAGTAGTTCATCCCGAAGAAGCTCGTCAGGAATGACATCGGCAAGAACATGACCGTCACCAGAGTCAACGCCTTCATGATATCGTTGGTGCGGTTCGAAATCGCCGACAGGTACGTGTCGAGGGCCCCCGAGATCAAGTCCCGAAGACTCTCGGCAATGTCGTGGATCCGGACGATGTGGTCGTAGACGTCTCGGAAGTAGACTCTATGCCGGGAATCGATCGGGGCATACTCGTCGCGAGCGAGCCGGTTCAGGACTTCGCGCTCGGGGGCGAGGATACGATGCAGTCGGAGCACCGATCGCTTGACCTGGAAGATCGAATGGAGTGTGCGAGGGGTGGGCCGGTCGAACACCTCGTCCTGGGCCGAGTCGATCGCCTCGTCGAGGTGCTCGATCGCCGGCAGGTATTCAGCCACACTCATGTCCAGGACGTGGTACAGCAGGCAATCGGCCCCGTTCTTGAGGCGATTCATCGGGTCCCGCTCGATATTCCGGCGGAGCTGGTCCAGGGCGGGCAATGGTTCGCCGTGGTAAGTGACCAGGTAGTTGCGACCGAGGAAGATGTCGAGCTCGTGCAGCTTGAGGTCGTCGGTGTCGGGGTCGAAATCGATCGTGTGGAAGACGATGTAGAGGTATTCTCCCCAGTCGTCCAGCTTCGAGACGTGGGTGTCCTTGATCGCGTCTTCAATCGCGAGCGGATGGAAGTGGAAGACCTCGCGAAGGAGCGCCTCGATCTCCGTATCCTTGCCCGTTTCCGAGGGCTGGATATCGAGCCAAACCGTTCCCGAGGTGTCGTCGACGGCCTTCCGGATTTGATCGATCGGCCAATCCAGATGGAAGGTGCCCGAGGCGTCGAGGTAGACGACGCGAATCCGCGCCCCGCTGAAACGTTGGGCGGCCGATCGGGCCAGATCCTGGATCGTGGACATCGCACCGGCTCCACGGACAAGCGTCTCGAATGGGCCGCGGCCGTCGGCGACCGGGGGAGGAAACCCCCGAGGGTAACTCGATCGGGACAGCGACGACCCCAGCGGACCCACGTTGTAAAGGCCCTCGGAACAACTACCAGAAACCGAGGAGGTCGTCGATCCGTGTCAAGGCCGGCCGTGGGATCCCATACGCTCCCTCTGCTTCTTCTCGACGTCGAAGCGAACAGCCTCCTCGAGCAGGTCGACGCTCAGAGGGACACGGGAACCGTCGGCAATCGTTAGGTGGATCGGGGTAGAGAAGGGGTGGAACATCCCCGTAAACTTCGGATCGATCGGGGCATCGACGACTCCGACCGAATTCCTCCCGACGGCGACCCGATCGACGACGAATTTCCCGTCGGATCCGATGCGAGCCGAGCGGAGCTTGCCCACGGTCCCCTCGATCGGCGTGAATTCGACCCAACCACCGCCGACAGGCTGTCCGCCTACGGTCACGAGCCCTTCGAGTCGCGTCGTCTTCAAAGAAGGCGGGCCCAGTTCCTCGGCGCATCCCGAGGCCAACACGCCGAGGGACAGTGCCAACTTCCCAAGTGCACCCGGCTTGACCGAATACGAACCGCGGCCCGATTTCACTAGATCGATCATATGCATGCCCTCAACCCGACGTCTCCGGGACGTCGACACCGAGGTCGATCCAGGTGGCAAGGTCGGCGAGCGTTTTCCGGTAGGCTTCGATCGCGGAGGGGTCGAGTGATGTGGCCTTGGGATCCTGACTGAGGAGTCGGACGAGTCGGCCGCCGCGTCGACCACGGCCAGGATTCGGTCCGATGCGATCGTCGAACGCGAAGAGCCAGCCTCCGTTCTGCCGCTCACCCGCCAGCCGGCCGACCCTCCCTCGAATCAAGAGAGTTCCACCTTGCTGATTCAACCCCGCGCGATGCCCCGCGTTTCCCTCGACATAGACGATACCCCCGACTTGCCCGTAGGCGACCGACTCACCGGTATCGCCGAGGATCACAAGTCGACCGGCTCGAATCCCTCGCCCCGCCCCGTCCGCGGCGGGACCTCGACAGACGACCGTGATCCCGGGGGCATCGAGCCCTGCGGCGATCTCGGGGCCGGCACGCCCTTCGACTTCGATCACGGCATTCCAAGGCCCGACGAGCCCAGCGGCCAGGAACCGCTGACCCTCGGCACCGAGCAGGCGAACCGACCGCACCCCGTCCTCGAGAGACTGGATCAGCTCTGCGTTGATGCGGTCATATTCTCGGATATCCGGGATCGAAAGTAACGCAGGATCTTCGCCGGTCTTGCGATCGGTCATCGCTTTGAGCCGTCGGCGACCTTCGGCTTCTCGGCGGGAACTCCGGCGACCTGGGCCTTGACCGGATACTCCGTTCCACCCGGGACGAGGTGCTTGTCCGCGGGCGCGTTCTTATCAAGGAAGGCCCGGAGTTGCCCGACACGTTCCCCGAGATCCTTGGCGAATTGAGCCTGGCGGGCCTTGGGCGACTTGATGGTCAACTCGATGGCGGTCGTCGTCACCCCTCGGACCTGATCCGTCAGCGGTCCAAGGAATCCCGAGGCGCCCGGGCCCCCCGTCTTCACCAATCCCGAGTCGCCCGCACCGTCCTGTCCGTATAACGCGGGGAAGAGTTGATAGATCATCAGCGAGGTCATGAACTGGGCCCGCGTGTTGTTCTCGCTGTAGGTCGAGGCGATCTTCTCGCCGAGATCGGCGGTAACTTCCCCGATGTAGTAGCCGAGAAGTTGCGAGTTCAACCGAGCGGCGGGGCTGAAACGCAGCATCCCCAGGGCCCAGGCCGCTTCCGCGCGAACTTCGGGACGGGCTTCCGGATCGGACAGGAGCCTGGCGGCGGCTTCGGCCATCTCGATCTTCGTCGGAGAACCGGGCTCCGCGGACAATCGTAGCCCCCCCAACGCCTCGAGCACCCGCAACTGGGCGAACCAGGGAGCGTCTTTTTCTTTGTTCAAGAAGTTGGTGAGCGCCTTGGCCGCAGGAATGCCGCGCGCCCCCAAGGTGGCGTCCACTCGATTTCCGCCCGGCCCTTGGACGATGTTCGTGATCCCTCGAGCCGCCCAGAGCTTCACCCAGATCGTCTGTTCGGGGTCGTTCAGCACTTTCACGAACAGGTCCACGACCTCGGGACTTGCCGTTTGACCGAGGATGATGATCGCCTCGATCCGGGAAATCAGGTGATTCTCGAGGACGGGAGGCAGAGACTTTAGCAATTCCTGCGTGTAGATATTCAGGAACGCTGTGTTATTCGCCCGTCGTGCGATGTCGATGGGATCCATCAGCGCCGAGCTCGCGGCTCTCATGCCGAGGGAAGTCGACGCGGTGGTCGTGCCTGTGGGAGGTTCGATCACACCTTTGATGTTGCTCGCCGCGGTCAGGTCGGCGGCAAACTTGGCGACATATTTCGAGACCATCGCACGGTCGATTGTGGTAACCGCCGCCATGTCCTTGACTTGCTTGATATTCGAGGTGGGGAACGGGACCGCGGTCAACGGGCGGAACTTCGCGGCCAGGATCTTCTCCGCGACCGGATCCTTGAAGACCTCGACCGGGATCGTCCTCTCCGACTCCTCGTCGGCAGCAGCCTCCGCGGCGGGAGCTTGGTCCTTCGGGGCGTCGGCGTCCTCTTTAGCCTTGCCCGCATCGGGGGCGTCGGCTTTGGCTTTGGCGGGTTCGCCTTTCGTGGTCGGTTGCGCCAGGACCACCGAGGGAACCGCGCCCAATAGCACGATCGAAAGCCACACCCACGAGCACCCCCGTGGCAACCTCGGGGCGAGTGCTTTGATCATGTTCGCCAACCTCTGGTTAGATTCACCGATCACGTGGACCGTTCGCATGGACGTTGGGAAACATGCCACAGGGTCGAGACGAGTGCAAGTGTCCGGCCGACTCCACGCGTAACGCCCGAGGAACCCGGCACGTCCACGGAGTCAAGAAAATCGATTAAAGGGGAGAGGGCAGTCGCCGACGGTACCCGGGCGGCGTTAGGATGGGAATCTCGTAACGTCAGCAGACGTCACCGCGATGCGACAAGACACCCATCTTGCGATGGTACCAGGACTTCCATCGAGAATTACCTCTCCAATTTAACCTACCAAAGCCCCCCTGTCAAGTCGCCCAGCCTTCCTAAGAAGCCGCTTTCCCATGCCGTTTCATCGATTGATGATGCCATTCCGGTTCACCGCCGACCGCGAGTCGATGACGGGGACTCGAGGCTCGCATCCTCTCTCGATCCTCCCCGAGCTGAATCGTGATCTGCTCCAACGATTCGGGAGACGGGCCGGCTTGTCAACGCTCTTTGGACGAGTTCGCGGGTGAATCGTTCCCAAAGACTTCGAGTCGCTCAGTGTGCCGATCGTCATCGTTACGACTCGAGGAGGGCCGACTCTCTCATGAGACATGCAAGACTGGTCGGGGAGTTGTCGCTGGAGTCGAGGATTCGTAGAATCGGGGACATCCGCCTACAAGCCTGAACGCTAAAGTGCCGACGCCTGGCAGGTCTCTGCTGGCCTTGGTCGGGCTGGCTTGGCGCGAAGGCTACGATCGGAGAGTTTTTCGGAATGGTCGAACGTCAATACATCTTCCCCGGGATCATCGAGCTCAACGTCCAGGCAAGGCGCCGGCTCGGGGTGAACATTTATCTGATCGACGGCGGCAGCGAGTATGCCCTCATCGATGTCGGGTTCCTCGACGAACTCTCGGACGTCCTCGAGCTGATCCGGCAGATGAACTTCAGCCTCTCCGCGTGCAAGATGATCCTGGCGACCCACGCCGACGCCGACCACACGCAAGGCCTGGCCAGGGCCCGAGACGTGCTCAAATGCAAGGTCGCGGCGCATCCGAAGAGCGTCGCTCCCCTCGAGCAGGGGGATGAGGTCCTGACCTACGCTCGGATCGACGCCCAGAACATCCACATCCCGATGCCCAAGTGCAAGGTTGACATCACAATCGACGAAGGTGACGTCCTCACGATCGGCGACAAGTCGCTCGAAGTCTGGAGCACTCCCGGGCACACGGCCGGCCAGCTCTCTTTCCGCATGGGCCCCCTGCTCTTCTCCGGCGACAACATCTTCCGCGACGGTTGCGTCGGCGTCATCGACGCACACCACGGGTCGAACCTCGTCGAGTACATCGCGAGCCTGAAGCGGATCCGCGATTGCGACGCCGAGTATCTCCTCCCCTCCCACGGGCCGATTTTCCGCAAGGATAACGCCCTGCTCGACGCGACGATTGCCCGCCTCGAGTCCTATACCCACATGGCCGACTTCGGAACGTGCGCAGTCGACTGGCCCCTCCTCGACCAGTGGGAGGACGAGCTGGCCCTGGGCAAACCCAAGCTCTAAGTTGCTTCGAATATCGGTCATGCACGAGTCGCGGAAGTTGAACCGTCATCGCCGACCTCTGCGAGGCCGGCGATAGAAGACGTAGCCGGGTCGCAAGGTTCCTTTTGAACCATGCGACCGTGAGGCGCTCTAGAGATCGGGCAAATAACCTCGACAGAGTTCTCCGAACTCGCGGACCTGTCCTTCCTGCCAGGCGGTATCGTGACCGAGCTCCTGGGCGAGCAAGCTTGCCACGAGAGGTGCGGCCTCTAACGCAGCCCTGGCGTCGAGCACCAGAGCCCGTGTTCGTCTGGAAAGCACGTCCTCGACGGTCCGCGCCATCTCCTCACGAGCAGCCCAAACCACTTCGCCCTCGCGTTGGGGCAGCCGAGGGTGGATCAGGCGGCCCCACTCGGGACGTTCCGCAATGAGCCGTTCAAGAATCGGCAGGTCCGCGCCATAGGTCGCGTAGGGTCCCGAGCCGGCCTCCGGGGTCCATCCGTGGAGGTGCCAGGTTGCGGTGACGCAGGGACGTCCGGGAAGCTCACCGACCTCGGCCGCCTTGTCGACGGCGTCGGAGGCCATCCGACGGTAAGTCGTCCATTTGCCGCCGGTGATCGTGATCAGTCCCGAGGCCGACACGGTGAGGGCATGTTCGCGTGAAAGGCGGGCCGACTCCGTGGGGTGGCCGGCTTTCACGAGCGGTCGCAGGCCAGCGAACTGGCTGAGGATATCGGAGCGCCGGGGCTTGACGGAGAGATAACGACCGGCGTGCTCGAGGAGGAAATCCACCTCTGCGGCTTGGGGTCTGGGCTCGATCTCGGTGTGGTCAACGGGCGTATCCGTCGTGCCGAGCAGGACCTTGTTATGCCAGGGGATTGCGAAGAGCACCCGGCCGTCGTCCGTCTGCGGGATCAGCATGGCCGAGTTGCCCGGCAGGAAGGAACGATCGAGGACGACGTGGATCCCCTGGCTCGGCGCAATCATCGTCGCGGCTGCCGGATCGTCGAGGCGCCTGACATCGTCGGCGAAGACGCCGGTCGCGTTGACGACGGTCCGCGCAGCGATGGAGAACTCCTCGCCCGACTCGGCGTCCCGGGCCAACACACCGCGAATACGACCCGCGTCTCGGACCAGGCCGATCGCCGGGAAGTAATTGAGCGCGGTGCCTCCCAGACCGACCGAAGTCCGCCAGAGTGCGATCGCCAGTCGGGCGTCGTCGAACTGCCCGTCGAAGTACACGACCCCTCCGCGCAACCCGTCGGCTCGGAGTGTCGGGATCCGTTTCAAAGCTTCCGAAGGACCGATGGAATGAGAGACCCCGAACCCCAGCCGTCCCGCGAGGAGGTCATAGACTTTCAGGCCGACGCCATAATAGATCCGCGACCAGCGGTCGTACGCCGGGACCACGAAGGGAAGGTCATGGACCAGGTGGGGGGCATTCCGGCGCAGGATCCCCCGCTCGTGCAGCGACTCGTGGACCAGGCCGACCCGCCCCTGCCCCAGATACCGCACGCCCCCATGGACGAGCTTGGTGCTCCGGCTCGACGTCCCCTTGGCGAAGTCATGGGCTTCGAGAAGGAGCGTACGGTAGCCGCGAGTCACGGCGTCGAGCGCCGTCCCCAGCCCCGTCGCCCCGCCGCCGATGATCACCACGTCCCAGGTCGGTCCGGATCGGAGCCGTTCGATCATCTCCGCCCGTGTCATCGCGGTCGACTCGCCAAGGCCAGGATTTGAACCCGGGGACCTCGCGGTCCCTCGTCGAGGGATTGTATGGCCGGTCGGCCCAAATCAACCCGTGACCTCGGTCCCTCGCGCGACGTTTCGCTTCACCCGAGGCTTCGGCTGGTGCTTCCACCGGCGATGCAGCCAGAGATACTGCTCGGGGGAGCGACGGACCACGGTCTCCAGGGCCGTCGTGTAGCGCTGGGTGAGCAGGCGGGCATCGTCGGCGGTCCCGGTCCATTCTTCGGGCTCGATGACCGCCTCGCAACCGACCTCGTAGCGAAAGCCGGGGCCGATCCGTCGGGCGTAGCCGACGACGACCGGGGCCGAGTGCTCGATGGCCAGGAGGGCGATCGCCTTGTGGGTCGACGCGGGTCGACCGAAGAAATCGACATACATGCCGTTCTGCCCGGCGTCCTGGTCGGCGAGGAACGAGAGGACGCCCCCGGTCCGCAGGACCTCGAGCATTTGATCATATCCCCCGGTCTTGGGGATCATCTTCTGGCCGGTCCGCTCGCGGAACGAGCGCAGGAAGGTATCGAGGTAAGGATTGTCGAGCGTCCGGGCGACCGAGTTCGGGGGGAATCCGAAGACGCCGAAGAGGTAGCCCGCCATCTCCCAGTTCCCGAAATGGCCGCTCAGCATGATCACCGGGCCCCCCTTCAGCAGGCGGTCGACGACCGCCTCATGGCCGACGAGCGTGATCCGGTCGCGCCAGGTGGTCGGGTGCAGCTTTCGGGGGATGTGGAGGATCTCCATCAGCATCATGCAGAAATGCCGATAAACTCCGCGCACGATCTGGTCGCGCTCGACCTCGGTGTACCGGTCGCCGAACGCCAGCCTCAGGTTGTCGAGTCCGACCTGGCGATGTCGTTTGTCGACGCGATAGAGGAGCCGGGCCAGCCATTCCGCGAAGGCGTAAGATTGCTCGACGCTCAACGCCTGGGCGATCCCGACCACCAACCGCGCGAGGAGGTAGACCAGATAATCGAGAGTGCGGTTCCGGCGTCGCATCGGCCACTCCTTTGACGTGGTCGCCGTCCGTGATCGTTCGCTCCGCGTTCCGCCAACGAGGACAAAGGTCGGCTCAAGCGTCTTGTAACGGCAGGCGGACCGCCTGTCCTGTCTTGGCCGACTGATAGATGGCCCGGATGATCTCGACCGACTTCCGGCCCTCTCGACCATCAACGACCGGTGTGCTTCCGGTGTCGATCGCCTTGAGGAAGTCGGCCAGTTGGTCGCGATGACCGATGTGGGTGATGCCCCTCGGATCGCTGGCGCCGGCAGAGAACCCTGAGGCGGCCTTCATCGCGTCCAGGATCCTGGGGTCGCCCGGTGCTTCGGTCGCGAACGACCAGAACGTGATGTCGTCCTGCTCGACCCGGGCGGAGCCTTGATCACCATGGATCTCGGTTCGCTTGAGGAGCCCGGGGTAGGCGCTCGTGGCGGCTTCGATGACGCCGAGGGCCCCGTTCTTGAATCGGATCGCGGCGACGGCGGTGTCCTCGACCTCGATCCGTTCGTGGGCGAGCAGGGCCGTGAGCGCCTGGATCGAGTCGACGTCGCCCATCAGCCAGTAGAGGAGGTCGACGTTGTGGATCGCCTGATTCATCAAGGCCCCGCCGCCGTCGAGGTCCCATGTCCCCCGCCAGCCACCCGAGTCGTAATAGGCCTGGGTCCGCCACCACTTCACGTAGGTGTCGCCGAGCGTGAGCTTGCCAAACCGGCCCGAGTCGATCGCCGCCTTGAGGGCGACGTTCGCGGGCGTGAATCGCGACGGAAAGATCGTGCAGAGCCGGACACCGGCCTCGTCGCATGCGCGGATGATCGCGTCGCAGCGCTCGAGGGTAATCTCCAGCGGCTTTTCGACCACGACGTGCTTGCCCGCGCGGGCGGCCTTGACGCCCGGCTCGAGGTGGGCCCCGCTCGGCGTGCAGACGCAGACGACGTCGAGGCCGGGGTGTGCGAGCATTTGGTCGAGGTCGTCGTAGACCTGACAGCCGCCCCCGGCCAGGGCGGCGATCTTCGCGCCGTTGGTTTCCGAACGGCTGAACGCGGCGACGACCCGCGCCCCTTCGATGTCGTTGATGGCGCGGGTGTGGAACTCGGCGATCATGCCGCAACCGATGATCCCGATGCCGTGCTCAGCCATGGAAACTCCGGGGGAGAAAGATCGAGAGACTTAGCCGCCGGACGAAAGCCGGACCCGCGCGATGTTCCGTTTTCCCGACCGGACGATCAGCCCGTCGCGAAGCTCGACGAGGTGTTTGTGGTCGACGACCTTCGCCCGATCGTCGCCGAGCGACACCCCCCCGCCCTCGATCACGCGTCGGGCGTTCGAAGTGCTGGTCTCGAAGCCGAGGACCACGATCAGCCGAGGGAGCGGGATCCGCCCTTCGCCGTCGACCTGATCGGCGGGAATCGTCACCTCGGGGATCACGTCCGGGTCTTTTCCCTGGGCACGTTTGCGGAACTCAGCCGCCGCCGCGTCGGCCTCGTCCTGATTCGTGAGCCCGGCGATGATCGTCTTGGCCAACGCTTCCTTCGCGTCCCGGGGGTTCACCCCAGGGCCGAGCCAGCGGTCGATCTCGTCGAACGAAACGTCCGTCAGGAGAGTGAAATACTGGCGAAGGGGCTCGTCGGGGATGCTCATGATCTTCCCGAAGAGCTCGTTGGCGTGCAGGCCCACGCCGATATCATTGCCCAGGCTCTTGCCCATCCGGCGCGTCCCATCGGTCCCGACCAGGATCGGCATCGTGAGGGCAACCTGCGGGCGTAAGCCGCGAGATTGCTGGAGGTCTCGCGCGACCAACAAGCTGAAGAGCTGCTCGGTCCCTCCGAGCTCGACATCCGAACGGACCTCGACCGAGTCCCACCCCTGCATCAACGGGTAGAGGCACTCGTGGAGATAGACCGGCTTCTCCGCCTTGAGGCGATTCGCGAAATCCTCGCGTGCCGAGATCTGCGACAGGGTCATGTGTCGAGTCAGATCGAGGACGTCGAGGAACGACCACTTGGAGAACCAGTCGCCATTGTGGTGGACCTCGGCCCGCTCGAGGTCGATGATCCGACCGACTTGCCGGAGGTAGTCCTTGGCGTTCTCGGTGACCTGCGCCTCGGTCAGCTTCGAGCGGGTTTCATCCCTGCCGGACGGGTCCCCCACGAGCGCCGTGTAGTTACCGATGATGATGACGGCCGTATGGCCCAAGTCCTGGAATTGCCGCAACTTCCGCAATGGGACCGTGTGCCCGAGGTGGACATTGATCCCGGTTGGATCGATTCCGTACTTGACCCGCAATGGCACGTTGTCCCGGACGGATCGCTCGAGCATCTTCGCGAAATCGGCCTCGGGGACGATCGCTTCGACACCTCGTCGCAGGATTTCGAACTGTTCCTTGACGTCCCTCATCGACTCGTCTATCTCCTCCGGGGGCTATCGTCGGCGCACGCCGATTCTAGGCGGAGCCGGGAAATCGAGCAAGGTGGCCGGCCTGGCGTGACCATGTTACGATGAGCCGTCCGCCAACTAATCCCCGCCCAAACTAGGGTTCGCTCGTGCCGCTCTCCACTTTGTCGATCCTCTCGATAACAGTCACCACCTGCATCGCGTTCATCTTTATGGGAATGCTTTGGGCCTGGATTCGCACCGTCGACGGCTACCGCCGCGGGGAAACGTTGTTGCCGACCTCGACGCCTCGGAAGGACGTCCCCTGGAAGGAAGGCTCGGTCACACTTGCCGCTCTCGGAGTCTTCTTCGTCCCCGTCCTCGTCGTCCAGGTCTATTTCGCGCTGTTCGGTCCGCCGATCTCTTTTGAAGAACAACTAAGACGGCTTCGGGCCGAGTCGGCTCTCCGCTTCAGCTTGCAATTGATCCCTTCGATCGAGGGTGTTCAGAGTCTGCCCAGCTCTGGCAAAAACCTCGTCATCGTCGCGAAGTCGGATAAGGCGATCTATCTCCGAATCTTTGACGAAGCCGGGAAGCAAGTTCAGGACACGAACGAAACGAAGCTGAACTCCGAGGCCAAGGCATTCAAAGACCTGAAGACGCAACTCACCGAACTTTGGCCTCCTCACGAGCTTTCCAAGAGCGAGACGCGAGGAGTCCTTAACAATGTCATGTCGCTACTGGACTACCCACGCTTCCAACTCCTCTCTCCAGCGGATCTGATGCTCATAAGCAGCATCGCGAACACATTACTGCTCATCGGGATACCGCTCCTCCTGCAGGCCACTTCCCGCGCGAACCTCGCGGATTTTGGTCTCACGCGCACCGCGTTCGCCGCCCAGGCCCGGTTCGGGGTGTGGGCCTTTCTCCTGTTCTCGCCCGTCGTTTACTCGATCAACGGACTTATGGTCGTGTTGTCGAAAGCCCTGGGATATGAGCCGATCAAGCATCCTTTGGAAGAAATGGTTCGCAAAGAATTCTCGGGTTGGACGGCTCTACTCGCCGTGATCTCGGGGGTCGTTCTCGCGCCTCTCGCCGAGGAATTGTT
Source organism: Singulisphaera rosea (assembly GCF_054877945.1). Classification (NCBI taxonomy): domain Bacteria; kingdom Pseudomonadati; phylum Planctomycetota; class Planctomycetia; order Isosphaerales; family Isosphaeraceae; genus Singulisphaera; species Singulisphaera rosea. The sequence goes on from NZ_JBTYIP020000002.1 coordinate 254,400, forward strand.
TTTCCGAGGGGTCTTCCAGTCTTGGCTGTCCAAAGCCATCCGCCGAGGCCGCAAGCGCAACGTACCCGATTTGGAGGCAGATGCAGGGTCGGTCTTGGCTGGTCTTCCCTCAGAATCAGGAACTCACGGAAATTCGCCCGTGCCCGATCTCGTCTACGACGACGTCGGGCTGAAGCCTCTGAAGTTTTGGCCGATCCTTCTCACCTCGGCCTTCTTTGCTTTGGTCCATGCGGAGCAGTGGCCGGCGCCCGTGCCACTTTTCGTCCTGTCGCTCGGGCTGGGACTCGTGTATAAGGTCTCCGGAAGCCTGGTGTCCTCGATCGTCATGCATGCGTTGTTCAATTCGCTCTCGACGCTTTTCCTCTTCTACATGCTCCTCAATCCTCCCGCTGCCGAACTGAAGAAGACGGTCTCGGAAACGCAAAAACTTTCCCGACCGAGCAACGCGATCGAACGATCGGCGCAGGTCGTCGGCCTCAGGTCAATTGGCCTTTAATTAATTTTGGATTCACCATTTTTTGGTAGACGGCGGTATCAAGGCCTGATATTGTCTTGGCGATCCGTCAATCGTCGCGACATATCCCGTTGACCGACCCGTGACTGACACGCAAATGACCGGTGTTTTGGAGGCGTCCCCTCGGGCGAGTTCCAGGCTTCGGTGGAGCGGGTTGGAGTGCGAGGCGCGATTCGTCCGATGAGAGGGATCAAGAAACCGAGTAGGGCGGCCATAGGAGCCTCGGGATTTTCTCGATCTTCGGATCGGGAGTCTTGAAGAGCTCCGATCTTGTCGTCTTTCCATCCCTCGCGGTCGTGTGGCCCGCGGAACATGCGATGACCCGTGCCATGAGGGCACGCCCCATCGTATGGGAGTCGGCTTCTTCGCAAGACAATGGAGTGGCGGAGCGAGGCCCTTCGTCGAGGGCCTGTTCTTTCACTTGGGGGTTTCTTTTGATGAGCGAGTCGAATTCTAAGAGGACTGCACCCGTACATTCGGGCTTCGAGTGGGCGGGGACAGTCGCTCGGATCCGACGAGGAGGAAAGTCGTCACGGGCCGGACGCCGCTCGGCTCTCCTGAGCGTGTTGACCGCCGCCTACGTCAATTCCTCGCGAGGCAGCCGTACGACCGAGTCACGGCCCAACACCGATCGCTCCTGAGCGACGTGTCTTGAAGTCCTTCCCACGGGTGATTGCTCTCTCAACCCGCCTCTCGATGAAATACAAGAACCGCCGGTCCTTCCCCCTCCGCGAAGGCTCCGGCGGTTTCGTTTTGCGCCCATGCTGATCGATCGACGTTCGTAACGAATCGGACCTTGGGCCGCTCGTCCCAATGCCCATGCGCGACTATCGGTGACGGGCGAAGATGAAACGCCTGGCATGCAGCATCGGGCGGTGGAAACCCCGGGCCCGGATTCGCAGTCCGCGGTTGATCGGCATGCCGTAGATAATGTCGACGGCCGGCCTCGCGTAGAAGGAACCGGCGAAAGGCATGTTCGCAACCAGGATCGGCGGGCTGTTGAAGCGAAGTTTGACCTGACCGAATGCCCCGAGACCGGTGATCGAGTCGAGGCTCGTCGAGGCCGAACCCTGCACGACCCCAAGGATGGAGGTCCGTCTCGGGACCGGGTTGAGGAGTTGAAGTCGCTGGCCGTCTCCGTTGGCGTAGCGTGTGAGGTCGAGGACCCCGCCGCCTTTCACCATGAAGGTGACGAGGGTGCCGTGCGAGTCGGGATAGCTCAGGAAGGTCCCTCTTCCGAAGAAGCCGTTGTAGGCTCCCCCGGCGATCCCCAGCCCTCCGGGATCGGTCACCCCGGCGATCTGAACATGATAGAACTGGTTGCTTCCCAGTGACGCATTCGGCTGGAGTGTGACCGAGTTCGTCGTCGGGTCGTAAGACACCCAACTCAGGCCGACACCCGAATCGTCACCGGTCCCGAGCCAACCGTCGGCCCCCACGGCGACGACATGGTAGTTCGCGGGATTGGAGGCGGTCGCCGGATCGAGCGTCTTGTTGAAGACGAGGGTAACCGTGTCGATCCCGGTCGCAGGCCCGGCGAGGCGGAGATCCTCGACCTGGGGTGCCACGTTGTCCGGGTTCAGATCCTTGATGACGAGCGTCGCCGAGCTCAAGGGCCCTAGGTCTGCCCCTCCCGTCGGTGTTCCCAACACCAGGTTCACCGAGTGATCGGCCCGGTTATAGGGATTATCCCGGACAGGTACACTGAAAGTCTTCGTCGACTCACCGGGACCGAAGACCAAGGTCCCGGAAACTGCCTGGTAATCAGGCCCGGACGCCGCGGAGCCGCCGTCGGACCAATAGTTCACGGAGACCGTCCCCTGCGTCCCATCCGTGCGGGTGACGGTGATCACGGCAACGCCCCCGTTATCCCCGACGGAAAAGGTCGGGGCCGAGAACTGTAAGGTTCCCGGCGGTTGCATGACGTTCACCGCTTCGGTCGCGAGGTTGTTCCCGGTGTCGGGGTCGAAGGCGCTCGACGAGATCGTCGTCGAGATCGTTGAGAGGCCGGCGAGGCCCGGCATAAGTGTCAGTGTATACGACATGCTGGCGTTGGGAGCCAGAGTCCCCAGGTTTGCCGAGAAGGCTCCCTGAGAGGCCGAGAAGAGACCGGGACCGGGGCCAGCGGAGAGCATCACCGCGCCCGAGGGGAGCATCCCGGTCAGGCTCACTCCAACTGCCGGGCTCGGCCCTCGATTCGACACAATGAGCGTGTATGTGATCGGCCGTCCCGTGAGCGCATTCGGGGGCAGCGGTGCGAAGGATACGCCGAGGTCGGCGACCGGCAGGACTCCAGTGGTCACCTGGATCGTGTTGTTGGTCGTGTCCGGGTCGGTCTGGTCGCCCGCAACCGCCGCGGTCAGGACGATGGGCCCTGCGGTTTGCGGTACGACTTTGATGGTCAGAGTTGCCGACGCGTTTCCGTCCATCGTCCCGAGGAAGTCGTCGAACGAGCCGTCGCTCCCGACCGGGACAACCGTCCCGAGGCTGTCCGTCGCCGAAACCACGGTTAATCCCGCCGGGAGGTGGCCTTTCAGTTCGACCCCCGTCACGGGCAAGGCGCCATGGTTCGTAACCACGATCGAATAAACAAGATCTTGACCCAGCAGCACCGGCGTCCCCAACGGCCCGACCACGACCCCGAGGTCGAAGGCGGGGGTGACGGTCGTGGTCACTGAAGCGCTGTCGTCTGCAGGATTGGGATCGACTTCGTCCGAGGAGACCGACGCCGCGAGGATGATCGAAGGCGGAGTACTCGTCGATGTCGACACGACGATCGTCAGGACGAAGCTACTGCCGTCGGCGGCGAGGGTACCGATCAGAGTCGTGATCACCCCGTCGGCAATCGTCGTCGTCGCGTCCGTCTGATTCGAGACGGCCGAGACGATTGTCACTCCGGCGGGGAGGCTGTCAATCAAGGTCACGCCGGTCGCCGTGGTCGGGCCGTGGTTCGTCACGGTGACGGTATAGGTGACCGGAGTCCCCATCGCGACGCTGGGATGATCGGCCTGGGCCGTGACGGTCAGGTCCGACAAAACGCCGATGGGCGTCGAGACCGACGCGACGTTGTTCGAGGCATTCGAGTCGCCATCACTGCATCCGACAGTGACGGTGTCGAGCAGCGAGGGCACGGACGCCGACGAGGTCTTGACCACGACCATCATGTCGTGGGTCATCCCCGGGCCGAGGACACCCAGGCTCGCGAGGAAGGACGAGCTGCCTTGCGAGATCGTGGCGAAGGCGTCGGTGATCGAGACGATCGTCACCCCGGCTGGGAGTAGGTTCGTGATCAACAGGTCGTGGGCGGTCGTGGATCCGACGTTCGTGACGGTGATGTGATACGTCACGTTCTCGCCGACGTTGACGCTCGAGGACGAGGCGGAGACGCCGACCGAGAGGTCGGCCGTACCGTCGGCCATGAGATCGCGGCCGAACTGGGAGGTGTTGCCCTGGGGGTCGGTGAGGGTTGCGGTCACGTATTGGGCGGACGAGACCGCCCCCGGCAACGTCACGTTGATCACGCCGTTACCAGCCGCGTCGGTCGTGACGCTTCGGGTCCCGAGCAGGAACTGGCCTTCTCCGAAGCCGGAGCTGTCCATCGAGTCGTTGGCGAAGAACTGAACGATGTACGTTGCGTTCGGCGCCCCGGAGAACGAGCCGATCACGGTCGTCGACGAGCCGTCCGTGCTCACGGCGGTCATCGTCGGGTTGGCGAGTTGGTGATTGGCGCCTGAGCCAAGATCGATGCCGGCACCGGCGTTCGCGAAGATGGCATTCGAGAGGATTGTGCCGCTCGAGACATTCAGGTCGAGCCCGACCCCTGGCCCGTTCCCGGTCCTGGGATCGCCGTTGAACGCGATGATGTTCGGGTCGCCGGGCAGGAGCCCGCCGATTACGTTATTGCTGCTGAGGAGCCGGACACCCCCGCCGAGGTTTCCGACGTTGCGAATCCCTGTCGGATCGGTACCGATCCAGTTCCCCTGCACGCGGAGGCCGTCGGTGCTCCCGAGCGCGGTGATCCCCGGGCCCACGTTTCCGGAGATGACGTTTCCGTCCCCCGACTCTTCCCCCCCGATGGTCGTTCCGTTGGCGTTACTGACTGCGATGCCACCGAGCAGATTCCCTTCCTTCAGGGTTCCGCTCAGATCCGTCCCGATCAAGTTCCCGGAGACGATGGCCCCCTGAATTGGGGCCGCCTTCCCGTTGAATTCGACGCCGTATCGGCCATTCAACGAGATCAGATTCCGTTGACCCGGCAGGTCGCCACCGATCTGCTCGAGCTGCCCCCCGCTGACGAGCACCCCACTCCCGCCGTTGCCGGATCCGGGACTTCCCGACGATAGCATCCCGATGAAATTGCCTTGAATCCGGGTGTTCGAGCCTGCCGAGATCGTGATCCCATTTCCTGAGAAGCCGTTGATCGCGAGCCCGATCACGGCCGAGTTGTCGCCGGTCAGATCGAGGCCGTCCGCCCCCTGCCCCGCGTCGGTGCCGTCGAGTTGGATCAAAGGAGCGCCGGAGAAATCAGGCTGAGTCGTCCCGTCGATCGTCACCCCCACGTTCAGCGTCGGAAGTGCCGAGTGGAGGGCGATCGTCTGGGCTCCCGAACCCGGGATCGAGAATGCGATCGTGTCGCCGCCGCGACCCTGGTTCGTCTGGTTGATCGCCCACCGAAAGGAACCAGGGGCCGTGTCGTCATTCGTATTCTGGACGACGAAGGTCGTCAGCAAAAGACGCGCTTCGAACGCCTCCAGCCCGGGCCGGGAGGCCGCCCGGCGAGCTCCTTTTTTGCCGATCCGGAATTGAGTCCACAGGCGCTTACGCATGGCGGAAGTCTTCCCGAGTGGTGGCTATCCCGTTGCGAAGCGCGAATCGATTTAACCCGGCAAACCGACCGAGGATGAGCGATCGTCCCCTCTCAAATCCATCCCGGCTCCGCCCTCCCCGCATCCGCGTAGGGTGAGCGCCGCGAGGCGAGCGACGACTCTTCAATTGATCGACAACAAATAAGCACGCCAAAGTCCATGTCGGCGGAACCGCATAGGAACCTCGGTTGTCGCGTTGCCACTTAACGTTCCCCGCAGGTCTCTTTCCCATTTTAAATAGCGCCAAACTCGCATTTCCTGGACCTTACTAGTCTTAGACGCCAAGAGAAACACGAGACTGAACAGAGTTGGACCGTCGCCATCCAAAGGATTCATGGGTGCATCCATTGTGGATGATCCCAACGACAAAAGAAAGAGCTTAGACTCCGCATCAATACGATTTCAGTCGACGAAGGGGCGAGGAATTTTCGCCAAGCTCTGAATTTCCCGACTCCAGTTCGAGGAAATCCGAGGAATGGTTCTAGGTTAGATGCATTGACTCGATCGATCGTGGTAGATTTTTCCGCCGAAGCTTCCCGTATTCGCAAGGAAAGCGAGATCCTGTGTGGGATGTCCACGTTCTCGCGGGGGTCGGGGCACTTACGGAGGCTTTCAGAAGTGAGGCTGATCTCGCCGACGTGAATGTTGCGAGCGTGAGTCGCCGCCGAAGAGAAAATCGGCTTTCCGTTGAGGCGATGCGCCCCGGATGGTATGCGTGGGGCAGGAACGCTGCGCCAAGCCGAGAGCATTCCGCAAACGGCTTGGCACCATACGGCACTTCGGCCGTCACTCCTCTATGACCAAACGCTCGAGCAACGCGACCGAGGCGTCGCGATCACTTCGGGGGCGTGGATCCTTCCTGATCCTTGGCCAGTGCGTCGAGGCTCCCGAGCAAGACCGTTTCGCTGCCATCGACGGGGATCCAACTCTCATCGGGTGATCCCGATTTTCCTCGTCGAAGGATTTCCGTGTGCGTATCGTCGGACGGGCCGATCAGGACGGGGGTGCGTTCGGGCTTGCCCTCGACCTTGAGGTAGATGAAATAATTCTGCCCCCCTTGAAATCCGATCGCTTTCGAGGGGAGCGTCCAGGTATTCGAACGGACGATTTCGATTTTGACGGTGACGTACATGCCCGGGCGAAGGTGTCCGTCGGAGTTGGGAATGTCGATCTCGGTCTGGAGGGTCCGAGTCGAGGCGTTGAGCGAGAATCCCGAACGGACGACTTTGCCTTGCCGCGTCGAGCCCGAGATCGCTTGGAGTTGGATGGTGGCGGTATCTTGATCCTTGATGAAGGGCGCCGCCAACTCGGGGACGCCGACGAAGACACGGACCGGGTCGGTCTGCTGGAGGACGAAGATGGGGCGTCCTTGGGGATTCACCCCAGCCTGGAGATAGTCGCCCGGGCTGATATTCCTCTGAGTGATGACGCCGGGATACTGGGCCTTGATGTGGCCGTACTCGACGTTGACCGCGGCGAGTCGCTGCTCGGCCTGGGCGACGGCGAAGTCGGCGCGGGCGGCTTCCACGTTGACTTGGGCCTGGTCGCGGTCCGCTCGGGCCGTGTCGCGTGAGGCGGTCGTCTCCGCGACCATGGCCGTCGCTTGATCTCGGGCCGCGTCCGCTTCCTCGAACTGCCGATAGGTTTCGTCGCGGACCTGACGGTCGAGGACCTGGTTGTTGACCAGTGTGACGAGTCGCTTGTACTCCGAGTCCCACCGCGTATAGCTGGCCTGCGCCCGCTTCACCCCGGCTTTCGCCGAATCGATCTTCGCCTCCGCCGTCTCGAGCCTCGACTCGGCCGCCTTCAGCATGCTCTCGGCCACGCGGATCTGGATCTCGGCACGCTTCTGGGCCGCGGTCTTCTGATTGAGCTGTTCGTCGATATCGGGGATCCACATGTCGAGGAGCACGTCGTCGGCCTTGACCCGATCGCCGATGTTGAATCGATAATTTTTAACATATCCTGCAATGTGCGAATACACCGGCGTCGACTCGAACGCCTCGACCGTACCGGGCTGGATCACGCGCATCCGGATGTCTCGGCGCGCGGGCTTAATGACCTCGAAGGAAGAGGCCTTGTCTTTGCCTTGATCCTCCGACTTCGCTCGAGCGTGATCGGACTCGGCACGGTTGCAACCCGCCGAAGTCAGGAGGCACACGAACAGCACGCGAACCGACCAGGCTTGGCCAAGCCCCTGCACGATCGTCGATCTACGAGGCTCATCCGCGATGGTCGGCATGAGAGGCTTGCTCCGGTGGTTCCGAAGTTCCAGATGGTCGCGTCTGGGGGAGTTCGCCCGCGACCGACGCGGCCGGCTCGCCGTCGGCGGCTTCGGGCGTGGAGGTCGGGTCGTAGTGGGGGCTTTCGGGATCATCGGGATCGAGCGAAGGCGACTGGCTCGAGGCGCGTCCCATGATGAGGGTGAAAAAGGCCGGGAGGATCAGGAGGGCCGCGACCGTCGAGAAGGCCATCCCTCCCATGACCGCCCGCCCGAGGGGTGCATTCTGTTCGCTCCCTTCCTCGAGGGCCAGCGACATCGGGATCATCCCCGAGATCATCGCGCAGCTCGTCATGATGATCGGGCGGAGCCGGCCTTTCGCCGCGGTGATCGCGGCACGATCGGCCGGCATCCCCTCCTCGCGTCGGTGCCGGTCGCCGAAGCTCACGAGCATGATGGCGTTCGAGACCGCGACGCCTACGGCCATGATCGCCCCCATGAACGACTCGATGTTCAGGGTCGTCCCGGTCGCCCAGAGCGCAAGCACGACCCCGCAGAGCACGCCGGGGACCGACATCACCGCCGTCAACGCGAGCGAGAACGACTGGAAATAGGCTGTGAGGACGATCAAGATGACGATCACCGCAACGCCGAGGCCGATTTCCAGGCTCTGGAACATCTGCCTCATCGGGCGGACCTGCCCCCGCATCTCGACCTCGACTCCCTTCGGCGGTTGGCCGGCACGCGCGATTGCCGCGTCGAGTTGGTCGATCGCTCGTCCCAGGTCTTCCCCCTCCACGTTGGCGGTCAGGCTCAAAAACCGCCTCATGTTATAGCGGTCGATCTCGCCGGGCATTTCGCTCCGCATGACCCGCGAAACGTCCCGGAGCAAGAGTGGCGGGGTGGGATTGGAAGATGACTCGGGGAGCGTCGCTGCCTGACGGGTCGCCTTCGGAGTCAACGGGATCAGCTCGACGTCGGTCGCATCCGTCATCTTCATCGACGGGACTTGGACCTGGACCTGGTACGACGTGCCGCTCACATCGTCGCGCCAGAAAACCCGCGAGGTGTATCGGCTCGAGTACGTGGCGGCGACCAGCGAGTCGCCGACGTCCCGGGCGGTCACCTGGCTCAACCCGGCCCGCTCGCGGTCGATCGCGACCTGGACCGTCGGATAGTGGAGCGACTGTTGCAACTGGAGGTCACGGATCGACTTGATCTGGCGCATCTCGCCGCGAATGGCATCCACAAACGCACTCGAGTCGCCGAGGTTCCGGCCGCTGACATCGATCTCGATCGGCGCCGGGGCGCCGAGGCTCATCGTCTCCGAGATCAGATCGCCGGGCTCGAAGGCGAAGACGAGATCCTTGACGCGCTGATCAACCTGGTCGGCCTCAACCCCGAGACGCACCAGTTCGCCGCGATACCAGGCGCCGACCTTTTTCGGGAGGGCTGTCCGGAGTCGTTCCTGGAATTCGAAGACCCCGAGCTTGCTCCCTTTCCGCAGGCCGATTCGGAGCATGCAGTCGTCGGGGCCCCGGCTCCAGAGGTAGGCCGCGTTGATGGTAAACACGGGAGGAGTCGATCCGACGTAGCCCATCGTGATCTCGACGTTCTCCGGCCCAGCCTCCTCGGCGATTGCGTCGAGGGTCTTTTCCGCCAACTGTCGCGTCAGGTCGAAATGGGTGCCGGCCGAAGGCCGGACGCGGAGTTGGAACTGGCCGGCATCAACTCTCGGGAACAGCTCGCGCCCCAGCCGGCTTCCCACGGCGACGACGATACCCCCCGTGGTCAGCAGATAGGCCAGGATGACCAATCCCCGATAGGCCACCGACATCGTGACCAGGCGTCCATAGACCCCCTGGAACTTGGTGAAGAGCCCGGGACGCTCCACAGACTTCTCGCTTCCATGCGAGGCCTTCTCATGGCCCCGCAATAGCCAGATGCTCAGGACCGGGACGAGCGTGCTCGAAAGCAAGTAGGAGGTCACCATCGCCGCGCCGACGGCGAGGGACAACGGCACGAAGAGGGAACGTACCGGCCCTTGCATGATGAATGAGGGGATGAAAACCGAGAGGATGCAAAGCAACGCGAGGAGTCGAGGGACCGCCGTCTCCGTGTTCCCCTGGCGGACGGCCCGGGACATGGAGCGCGTGTGCTCCATCTGGGTGTGGATGTTCTCGATCTCGACCGTGGCCTCGTCGACCAGGATGCCGATCGCCAAGGCCAGGCCGCCGAGCGTCATGATGTTGATCGTGTGCCCGGCCAGGTTCAGCACTACGATGGAGCCCAGGAGAGCCAACGGGATGTTCAGGACGACGACGATCACGCTTCGGACGTCGCGGAGGAAGACCAGGACCATCAGGCCCGTCAGGCCTGCCCCGAGCGCCCCTTCGACCCCCACGCTCTCGATGGCGCGATACACGATCGGCGACTCGTCGAACTCGTAGGAGACCGTCACGTCGTCGGGTAAGGCCGCCTGGAACCGCGCCATGTTCGCCTTCACATCGCTCACGACCGTGAGCGTCGACGCATCCGACCGTTTGACCACGGGGAGGAAGACCGATTTCCTCCCATTGACGAGGGCGTATCCCGTCGTGATGTCGGTCGAGTCGTTGACAGTCCCGACGTCGCGGATGTAGACGTTCTGCCCCAGCTTCAACGGGACGTTGCGCAGTTCCTGGGGGTCGAGGACCATCGCGTTGGATGGGACCACCGCCAACTGATCCTTGATCGCCACGTTGCCGGACGGGCTGATATAGTTGCCCCGGTCGATGGCGTCGACGACGTCCTGGGGTGAAAGGTTGTAGGAGCGCAAGCGGTCGGGGTCGACGTTGACCACGATCGAACGGACGTTGCCGCCGAATGGCGGGGGCGACGAGACGCCCGCCACTCCGGAGAACATCGGCCGGACCCGGTAGAGTGCCAGGTCCTGGAGCTCGCCGACGGGCCGAGTCTTGCTCGAGAACACGAGGTATCCGACGGGCAAGCTCCCGGCGTCGAGTCGCACGACGTAGGGAGGCAGCGAACCCGTCGGCATGACCGCGAGCGCCCGGTTGGCATACGCGACCGTCTGGGCGGTCACCTCGGCCATGTCGGTCCCGGGCTGGAAGTAAATTTTGAGAACCACGAGGCTCTGAATCGACTTCGACTCGACGTGCTCGACCCCGCTCACGTACTGGAAGAAGAGCTCATAGACGTTCGTGATCAGGCCTTCGATCTGCTTCGGGTCCATCCCCCCGTAGCCGTGGATCACATACAGAACCGGCTGGTCCAGTGACGGGAAGATATCCTTTTGCATCTGGACGATGCTGTACAAGCCCCCGAGCGCCAGGGCGAACACGAGCATGACCACGGTCACGGGCCGGCGGAGGGCGAAGACGATCGGATTCATGCGGGCCTTCGTCGCGGGCGTTGAGGGACTCGAGCGGTCTCAAGCTTTAAATCGCATCCGCCCGGAAAGGGGAGAGCGAATCGAGGGCTCGAACAATCGAGATCGCCGAGGGATGGATCCCACGAGCCTGGTCGGGGCGATCCTCGGAAGTATTATCTCGAAACGATCACCACTCGCCAGCCCCTGCCCTCGGCCAATCGACCTTGATCGACGGGTTTCAACGCGACTGCCGTACTTCGACCCCGTCCCATGGACGAATTCTCCCTGGACTCATCGAGCCTGGCCCTCCATAAACGTGGCCAATCGCGCCTGTGCGGCTTCCCAGCCTCCCCCCTTCGCCTCCGTGATGATCGACTCCAGCGAATCCGCGGCCGACGCCGGGAGTGTCCCGGCCTCACGCTGCGCCTTCAAGGTCGAGGCGCAACGGTCGACCCTCGAAACATCCCTCAACCCGACCGCCGTATAGAGGGCGTCGACGGTTTTGAAGGCCTCCTTGCTGTCGCCGATCTGTGGCTGTCCGCATCCGGTGGTGATCAGGGCCACCGCGAGGATGAGTCGAATTCGACGAGTGCGAGGGAAGGACTCGGACGTGGATTCATCCGCAGTCATGGAGTCTCGATTAGAAGTCACCGCTGGTCACCTCTCCTTGATTACGGGTCGAGAGATAAACCCACGTCCATGGGTAAATCGTCTGCTTGATCCACTTGACCGAGCCGTCGCCGAACAAGACGTTGCAACCCCCGCCGTGGTCGGAGTACATCTCGTCCGTGTGTCGAAACGGATGGTTCGGCGCGTGGATGATCACCTGGGGATGGTCGTGCACATCCGGGCCGCTATGGCACCCGACCATGTCGCCTCCGCTATTCGGGTCGGAGGGAAGGCCCGGCTTGGGCCAGACGCTCGAGAACGGGACCACCCCGAACCAGGTGTTGTCGGAGATCGACGAGGAGCGTTCGCCGAGGAAGACCGTGTTCGAAAGCCCGTCCGTCACGTCCGCGACCTTGATGCGGGAGTTCTTGTAAAACGGCCCGGTGATCGTATCCGGCGGGAGACCGGCCATCGGCTCGGGGACGTCCATGTCGTAGGAGTAGGCCTTCGAGCGTCCCCAGGGCTGATTGATCCCGGCGTTAGTCACGTAATGCGAATGTGGGAGACGAATCTCCGGCGAAAAGGGGCCGCCGTCGTTGGGGCTGTTCGCGTCCCCATTCGTGTACTGATGGACGGCGAACCCGTCACTCCCGCCGTGAGCGTCGGGGCAGAGGAAGACGGAAATCTTGGTGTGCGCGGAGGTCGTATTATCGGGGGCCCAGCATGGGAGGTTCGTATTCACGCTCGCATAGAGCGGGGCCTGCTCGAGATATGGGAGCACCAGCGTGCCCCAGGCGAATCCGGGGAGCGTATTGATCCCACCATCCGGGTAGGAAATCCCGTAGGCGGTCCCGGAGGCTTTCGGGTCGGCGACATACGAGGGCGGGAATACGCCGAGCGCCGACTCGTAATTCGCGAGAGCCAATCCGATCTGCTTCAGGTTATTCACACATTGCATCCGCCTCGCCGCCGCTCGAGCGGACTGTACGGCCGGCAAGAGAAGGCCAACCAGAACCCCGATGATGGCGATCGCGACCAATAACTCGATGAGGGTAAAGCCACGTACGCGCGGAGTTCCTCGTTTGACCATGGCAACGCTCCTGTTTTTGGGCAATCAAAATTCCAGAACAGGAGCGTATCCCGTCTCTGTCAGGTTTGCAAACTCAGTTTTTGGAAATCCAAAAAAGTGAAATTCGGCGAACTTTGATTTTGAATTCGACTCACTCAATCCCCTCCGAGTTGTTAGACGCACTCATCGACTGGTCTTCGCGTATGTCGAAGGGATCTGAACCTAATCGAGGGACGACACTTCGAGGGGACAGATTCGCGCGACTCGCTATCAACGTCGTCGCCTGGTAGTCTCTGCCTCGTTCCACCCGGCGAGACCCGGTGGAGGTGCGATCCCGAGGTTGATCGCCAGCAGGCTCACAAATCACCAAAGCCAGGGAGTTTCGACCGTGAGGAGTCTCTCCACCTCGTTTGCCGTTTCCGTCCTGATCGGGTTCGCCAGCTCTGCGTTCGCTGCCGACGTGGTCAAACCCGTGCGGATGGGTTCCGGGATCATGACCTTCGACACGGTCCCCGCGTGGGCCCTCGGTGAGGATGGGAAGTCGGTGCTCGGCCCGTGCCACGGCAGCGTCGTCGTAGACAAAGAAGGCATGATCTACACGAGCACCCACGCGGGCGTGCTCGCCTTTTCACCGGACGGCAAGGTCGTCCGCAAGTTTCTCGGCGATCGGTATTCCGACATCCACGACATGAAGATCCGCGAAGAGGGAGATGCCGAGTTCATCTATGGCGCGCGGAACAACAACGCCGAGGGCTTCAAGTTCAACGCCAAGACCGGCGAGATCGTCCTGAAGCTCCCGTTCCCCGAAGCGTCCGGGCTCAATCTCAAGCAGTTCAACCCCACGGCGATCACCGTCGCCCCGAACGGAGATATTTATCTTTCCGATGGTTATGCAAGTAACCACATTTTCAAATTTGACAAGACCGGCAAATACCTCTCACACTTCGGGACGAAGGGGAACGGGCTCAAGGAATTCAACACCGCGCACGGGATGACCCTCGACACGCGCTACGCCCCGCCCCGGCTCCTCATCTGCGACCGCAATCACCAGCCCAAGGGCCGACTGGTCCATTACAGCCTCGAGGGCGAGTACATCGACGAGGTGGTGACTGGCCTTGGGATGCCGACCTCGGCCGTGGTCCAGGGCGACTATGTGTCGGTCCCCGACCTCCAGGGCCGCCTCGTGATCCTCGACAAGAGCAACACGATCATGGCCGTACTCGGCTACAACGTAAATCCCGCGACCCGAGGGAATTACAACGTCTTGCAGAAGGACTGGATCGAAGGGATCTTCAGCGGTACGCACGGCTCATCCTGGGACAAGGACGGCAATCTCTACGTCCAGGATTGGAACGTCTCCGGACGACTCATGAAACTCGTCCGGGCCAAGTAACCCCATCGAGTCGAGATCGATGGGCCCAACCATCCTCCCCGATGCTCGAAACGGGCAACGACCCCGACTCGACCGAGACGTCGGCGCGTGACTCGATCGTGATCGATCCCGAAACCAAGCTCACCGAACTCCGGGTCGCGATGCTCCGATCCTTACAGGCCGGTCTGCCGTTGTCCCGTGGAAATGCTCAGCGACTCTCCGGGCCGGAGTCGTCGATGAGTTTGGGAGCGCTTAGGGGGACGGACTGGGGCGGGAGCGGCTGCACGGCAGGCGGCTCGACGGCTTTCGACGTGATCCACTGGGCGGGTTGGCCGAGGGCGCGATAGAGAGCAAACTGGGCCCGGTTCGCTTCGTTGATGGCGTTGCTGTAGTCGTGGAAGGCGACGTTGAGCGCGATGATCGCCGCCACGACTTCCTGAGGACGGACCACCAGTCGCAGCAGCTCACCCGCCGGGCGTGTCGTCTCGCGAAGGCCGATGAAGTTCTTGTCGGCGGATTCGGCCGCCTGTTCCAGCTCGACCTTGGTCTCGTCGACCCGGACGCGGGCCGTCTGGAGTCGGGCGAGAGCCTGAGCGACCTCCGATTTGACGCGGAAGATCGTCCTCGAAAGCTCGATGGAAGCGAGGTCCCGCTCGGCGTGGCGCTGTTTGATCAGCCCGGCGTTCCCGAAGCCCATGTTCTGAAGTTCCCAGACGACGGCCACCTCGAAGTCGGCCCTCGACCCATTCTGCGAGAGTTGCTGATTCGGACCTCCGGCGTAGTTGCCCGCGCCGATCAGCCCCGAGCTCGTCGTCGGGTTTGTTGCGACCACTGAAGGCAGGAACGGGCGGCCCTTCTCTCGATTCAAGAGTTGCCTGGCCGCCTCAACCAGCTCGCGTCTCGAGGCGATCTCGGGGCGGTTCTGCAACGCGACCGGGAGCAACGCTTCGGCGGGCTGGTCCGAGGGGATCAACGTCAGGAGCAAGAATGGCGGCTCGATTGGCTCGAGGAGCGTGGCTGGATCGAGTAATAGGATCTCGGCGAGCCGGGCACTCGCGATCCGCCAGTCTTGGATTGCCAGTTGTTGGGCCTGTTTCAGATTCTGAAGCTCCGTCCTCGAACGATTGATTTCGAGGGGGGCGATCAGTGTCGGTGCCAGCCCCCGTGCATAGTCGACGAGCCGTTTCGCACGCCCTATCGACGCGATCGTTCCGAGGAGCCGGCCCCGAGCCTCCTGAAGATCGAAGTAGGCCAGGGTCACCGACTGGAGCGCATCGTTCCGGGCCGCCTGGAGGTCGGCTTTCCTCGATTCAACGACCCGACGAGCAGCCAGGGGCGCGAAGATCGCGTCGGTGAGTCCGACGGAGAGCGTCGGGCCTCCGCCTGTCAGGAATGATTGGCGTCCCTTGACGAAGAGACCTCCCGTGAAAATATTTTGCTGCACCCCGTCATGCCGGAAGTAGTCGATCCCGCCATTGAGGTTGGGGATCCAGAGGGCGCGCGCTTGCAGGAAGAGCGCGAGCGATTGTCTGACCTGGGCATCGGCCGCGGCGATGTCGAGCGGAGTTGCTCCGGCCAGCCGCAACGCCGCGGCGAGGTTAATCGGTAGTCCGTGTTCGGTAGGCTCGGCGACCGGGCGTGCCCGTGGACCCGCGGTCGGCGAGGCGGTCGGGATCGGCTGAAGCGACATGACTCCCGCGTCGTCGCCGGCCCGAGCCGGAACAGGAGCTGATTCGGCGACAGGACGCCGAGCCGCGAAGGCGAGCACGACGATCAGCAGCCACCCGAGTCCGCGTCTCCGACGCATGGTCCCCTCCTGGGGTCTCGACAGGATCCAACCTCCAGGATCCACAATCCTCTACGTCCGACGACTGGTATCGACCTCGCGAATTCCTCGCGTTGAGAGCGTCAAGGGTGACTCCGAGTCGAATCACTCTTTACCGTCCTGATCTTCGGAACATCCGGCATCGCTTACCGAACGCCGCCCGAGCGGGATCCCTCTTGGCATGGAAGAGTTCGGCGGGTCATGCGTCTTGGGGCGTCTTCGAAGTGTTCACGGAGCAGATCGACGGGCCTGCGACGCATTGCCGCAATCTTGCCCCAATCTATACCGGTTCTCGGGCCGTCTGTTCGATTATTTCTTTGGAAAGGGAACGTACCGGACTCAACCAAATCGGTGAAGACGGTCGCCATTCCGATCGAATGCCTATTTCGGTGGCAGGGCGCCCACAAAGGCGGCGGCCATTTTCAATACCGAGGCGGGAGAGATTGTCGTAATCTCCCGAAAGGACCGAGGTTATACTGACCGATCACCCTCTGGTGCGCTTTTTGCTATTCACCCGATATCTCACTCTTCCTAGGGTCGGTAGGGACATCATGTTGTCGATTCGTCATGGGGTCGATGCGAGGCTCTTCGGAGATTACTCGCTGACCGGGTACGACGAGATGTTCGCCGCGCCCGGCCAGGTTCGCCCGCACTATGCGGCGCTTTATGCTCGGCTCAACGCGATGGGGCTCGACGATCTCGAGACCCGGAGTCGGGCCGCCGATCTCTTGATGCGCCATCAGGGCATCACCTTCACGGTCTATGGACGGGACCAGGGGGTCGAGCGGATCATCCCCTTCGATCCGGTCCCTCGCGTCATCGCCGCCGACGAATGGGCCCACATTGAACGCGGGCTGAAACAACGCGTGCGTGCGCTGAACTTGTTCATCCACGACGTGTACCACGCCCGCCAGATCCTTCGCGACCGCATCCTCCCGTACGAACTCGTGCTCGGGGCGTCGAGCTATCGCCGAGAATGCGTCGGACTTCGCGTCCCTCGAGACATTTACATCCATGTCTCGGGCATCGACCTGATTCGCGACGCCCAGGGCCAGTACATGGTCCTGGAGGACAATGGGCGGACCCCTTCCGGCGTGAGCTATGTGCTCAAGAACCGGCAGGTGATGAAGCAGGTCTTCCCGTTCCTCTTCGAACAGTACAACGTCCGCCCGAACGACGACTACGCCGCAAACCTGCTCGCGATGCTCCGGCACATCGCCCCCGAAGGATGCGACGACCCGAACGTGGTCGTGCTCACGCCGGGGGCCTACAACTCGGCCTACTTCGAGCACAGCTATCTCGCCCGGCAGATGGGCGTCGAGCTCGTCGAGGGACGCGACCTCTTCCTCGACAACGGTCAGGTCTATATGCGGACGATCCGGGGCCCGATGCGGGTCGACGTGATCTATCGTCGAATCGACGACGACTTCATCGATCCGTTGACCTTCCGACGCGACAGCCAGCTCGGTGTCGTGGGGTTGGTCGGGGCCTATCGCTCGGGCCAGATTGGCCTCGCGAACGCGATGGGGACCGGCGTGGCCGACGACAAGGGGATCTATCCCTACGTCCCGGACATCATCCGTTACTACCTGAAAGAAGACCCGATCCTGCCGAACGTCGAGACGTTCCGCCCCACGATCCCGTCGCATCGCCAGCACATCCTCGCGAACCTCGACAAGCTCGTCGTGAAGGCGGTCGACGGATCAGGAGGTTACGGCATGTTGATCGGACCGGCCTCGACCGCGGCGCAGCGGGAGGAGTTCGCGGCCAAAGTTTCCGAGAACCCTCGCGGCTACATCGCCCAGCCGACGATCGCCCTGAGCCAACACCCGACGTTCGTTGACGACCATCTCGAAGGGCGGCACGTCGACCTTCGGCCTTTCATCCTCTATGGCGAGGAGATCAAGGTCATGGCCGGCGGCCTGACACGCGTGGCCCTGCCGCGCGGCAGCCTGGTCGTCAACAGCTCGCAAGGGGGCGGCACCAAGGATACCTGGGTCCTTCGAAACAATTCCCCGACCATCGGGGCGACCCAGGAAGGAGCGGCCTGAGATGCTCAGCCGGGTCGCAGAGAATCTCTACTGGATCAGCCGGTACGTGGAACGGGCCGAGAATGTCGCGCGATTGCTCGACGTCGGCTTCCACCTCGAGCTCGACGCCACCGGCATCTCGGGCGATGCCGCCGCGCTCGGGCCGATCGAGAGCGTGCTAACGATCCTCGCCTGTCGAGACGCCTTCGAGAAGGCCCACGGCCCCGGCGAAAAGGACCGCGACGCCGTGCTACGGTTCCTGACCTTCGAGCGGCAGAATAGCCACTCGATCCTGGCGATGCTCGCCAGGGCTCGCGAAAATGCCCGAGCGACCCAGGAAACGCTCAGCGCCGAGGCGTGGGGCCAGGTCAACAAACTCTACCTTTATCTGTGCAGCCGTCGGGCCCACAAACGGTTCGCCGCGAGCCCACCCCGATTCTTCGACTCGATCAAACGGGCCTGCATCCTCTTCGACGGGCTGGTTGATGGGACGCTCCCCAGGACGGAGGTGTTCCACTTCCTCCAACTCGGCCGCTACCTCGAACGGGTCAATCAAATCAGCCGGATCTTGAACGTCAAGCTCCACGGCATCGCCCAGAACGGGGAGGCCACCGCCGGCCATCCGGTGCCCATCGTCCACTGGTCGAGCTTGTTGAGAAGCTGCTCCGCCTACGAAGCGTACCTCCGCGAGCACCACGAGCGGATCGATCCCGAAGGGGTCGTCCGCTACCTCGTGCTCGACTCCGACTTTCCCCGGGCGATGCGATTCTGCGTCGCCCGCTGCTGCGAGTCGTTGCACGAGATCGCCGAGGTCGACGACGACGAATACGGATCCGAGGCCGAGCGTCGTCTCGGCCGGCTCGACAGCGAATTGCGTTACATCGACGTCGGCGAGATCTTCGGCCAGGGCCTCTCGACGTTCCTGACGGGCGTGCAGGACTCGTGCAACCGGATCGGTGACGAGATCCACCAGGCCTATTTCTTCTCATAAGCGTCGGATACGGCGGTCGACCATCCGCGCCGTGCAGCGGCCTGACCCGGACGATTGCTCCAGGTCATCTCTCCGTCAATCGCGACCTCTCCGAGGCCCCCATGCTCCTGCGAATCTCCCACGAGACGAAGCTCTCGTATACGTCGCCGGTCTCCGAGACGGTGTTCGAGGTGCGCATGGCGCCCCCCTCGAATGAAGATCAAACGGCGATGGGCTACAACCTGAGGATCAGCCCGCAGGCGCCGGTCACGTCGTATCGGGATGGGTTTGGCAACCGCGTCGACCTGTTCAACGTTGCGTCGTACTATCGAGAGCTGATCATCCAGGCGACGAGTTTCGTCCGGACACATCGACGCAACGGCCTCGACCGCCTCCAGGAGAACTACCAGGGAGACGGCGAGCCCGAATTGATCGAGACCGTCGAGTACCTCCAGCACAGTCCTCTCGTCGATCGCAGCGAAGTCCTCTCGGGCTTCGTTTCGACGTTGCCCGAGCCCTCGGGGTCATACGCAGGGATCATCCGGCGCATCCTCGACGCCATCCAGGATCGACTCAAGTTCGAGGAGAAGGTCACGACGTCACGCTCGCCCCTGGGCGAGGTTCTCGCACTCGGTCGTGGGGTCTGTCAGGACTTCGCCCACCTGTTCCTCGGGGTATGCCGAAGCCAACGGATCCCGGCCCGCTACGTCAGCGGTTATATCAATCACCCTGGCGAGATCGCCACTCACGCCTGGTGCCAGGTCTGGGCAGGTCCGAAGGCCGGTTGGGTCGACGTCGACCCGACCCGCGGCGACTTCGTTGGCGATGACCACGTCGTCACCGCGATCGGTCGCGACTACGCCGATGTCCCGCCCAACCGAGGACTCTGGAAGGGCCGGGCCGAAGAGTCGATCGCCGTCTCGGTCAAGGTCGAGCCGATCGACCGCATCCCGATGGAATGGAACGAATGGGCGCCCATGGGGATGCGTCCGGGCTCGGTGAACTTTTCCCAGTTCCAGTCGCAACGAATGGGGTCGCAGACCGTCCAGACCCAGCGTTCCACCCGCAGCGCCTACCCGAATCAACGGAGCCCCAGGGCCGGACTCCACCAACAGCAGGGTCAACAACAGCAACAATGAGAGAGGGGAGTTTGCTCCTCGTCGCGTCACCACTTGGCGAGGTTCGCCCTCCCCTAAGACTCCGGGTCGCCCGAGGCTCGGCTCAGGCGTAAGCCGCGATGCGGCGACTAGGGACCGTGGAAAGATCGGCCTCGGACACTTGGTCAGTCCAGACGGTGAAGCGTTGGAGCCGGGTCGTGCCGAACGAGGTGGTCAACGCGACGTCCACGGCGTCCCGGCCGATGCCCATCAGAACTCGGCCGATTCGAGGGACGTTGTGTCGGGCGTCGAAGGTATACCAACGGCCCCCGAGGTAGGCTTCGAACCATCCGCTGAAATCCATCGGAGACGGCGATATCGGGACGCCGATATCGCCAAGATACCCGGTGGCGTAGCGGGCGGGGATGTTCATGCAACGGCAAAGCGTCAGGGCCAGATGATTGAAGTCTCGACAGACCCCGCCCCGTTCCTGGAGGACGTCGTAGGCCGTCTTCGTCGAACGTGCGAATTGATAACCGAACGTGACGTTCTGGTGAACCCAGTCGCAGATCGCCTTGACCCTCGCCCAGCCGGGAGGGGTGTGGCCGAAAAGGTTCCATGCGGTTTCCGTGAGCCGGTCGACTTCGCAGTAGCGGCTCGACAGGAGATAGACGAGGACATCGGGGGGGAGTTCCTCCACCGGGTGCTGGATCGCCCCCGGTGCGACAATGTCCGGTTGCCCGTCGTCTTCGACAATCCGATCATCCCAGAGGACGCATTGGCCGGCAGGCGCGACGATCCTCGTGCAGGCGTTGCCGAAGCCGTCGATGAACTCCTGGACCGGAATAAACGGCTCAATCGCAAGCCCTCCGGCTCGCCGGACGGTCGGCAAACGTTCGGGCCGGAGTCCGAGGACGAGGAGCATCGGCGTAGGGGTGGGGACGTCGAAGACCAGTTCGAATCCGACTCGGATCAGCATGGCCTTGCCCCCTGTCCCTTGAGGATGACGGCCGGGGATGGTCGAGTTCGGGCAGAGTAAACTTCCTGATAACCAACAGTCATTTTCCAACAAGCTCCTGAAAGACAGACTTCTTTATACAAAGCATTATCCCCCGGTCGGGCACCTTCGCTTGCAACTCATGGCCTCGCTGTGGTATCACGACCACGGCGGGCCGGTCGGCACCCGGGCGGGCGGAGTGGAGAGCGGAGATGACGTATTGCGTCGGGATCATGACGGGCGAAGGGTTGGTGATGGCCTCCGACTCACGCTCCAACGCCAGTTACGACCAGGTCAATGTCTGTCGCAAAATGCATACCTTCGTCACCGAGAATGAGCGAGTTTTCATCCTCTTGACGAGCGGGAGCCTCTCTTGCTCGCAGTCGGTGATCACTCTGCTTCGTCGCGACTTCGATCAGGGCGTCGGCCTCGCCTCGGCGGCGACCATGTACGACGCCGCACGGGTCGTCGGCGATCAGGTGCGCAGGGTCTCGGCGCTCGATAGAGAGGCACTCGAGCAGGACGATTATCGTTTCAACGTGAACATCCTCCTGGCGGGTCAGATCAAAGGTCAGCCGCACGACCTCTACATGATCTATCCCCAGGGAAATCCGTTGCGTGCCACGGAGGACTCGCCCTTCCTGCAAATCGGCGAGTGCAAATACGGCCGCCCGATCCTCGACCGAGGCATCCGGCACGACCAGACGACGCTGGATGATGCGGCGCGCTACGCCCTGATTTCGCTCGACTCGACGATGCGCTCGAACGTGACGGTCGGGCCACCGATCGATCTCCTGGTCTATAGTCGAGACGAGTTGCGGATTACTCGCCAACGTCGGCTCGGTGCCAAGGATCCGGACTTGATGGCGATCCACTCGCACTGGGAGCAGGCGCTCCGCAAGGCCATCCAGGAGTTGCCGCCGGTTCGATTCGAGCCCTCGGGGTCTGATTCCTAAAAAGGTTTGAGCGGCCAACGTGCGGCTGGCATTCTGCGCGACGAGGATCCGACTCGCAAGCAGAGTTGAGAACTAGGAATTGACGCAATTTGCGTAGCAAGGGTCTCCGGCTCTCTTCCTCGCCGCAACCAATGATGATGAGCCGAACACGCCTCCACGACCGAGGGGGCGAAATGGTCGGCATTAAATCTCAGAATCGGTCGAAGAGGGCTGGCGACGACGGCCGCCAGGTCTCAGCGCGACCCTCCCTTGCGGAGGGAAAATTCCTCGAATCGCGCACCGAACGGTTTTGCGGAGATGTTGGAGGCCGAGATCCCGACCTTGAGTCGCGATGCCATGGTGACCGACCAGGCCTTTTTCACAGGAAGCCAGGTCTTGCCATCCGTGTTGTACGAGCAAGTGATATCATTCCCTTTACGCTCCATGCGTAGGGAAATATTTCCCTCCTTGGTCGCGAGATAGATGCCTCGTCCCGGTTTACCGTCCTTGCATGACTCGACCATCACACGATGGAACGCCCCTATCGCCACCGAGTAACCCGCCGCGCGTTCCAGACGCACAAAGTTGTTCTCGTCCTGCCAGAGCAACAGGCCCGCACCCTGGAAGGTGAGCGGCCAGTCCCCGATGGATGCCGTACCCGGCTCGATCATCCCGGGGACCTTGACCTGGGCGACGAAATCCCCGTTGACCTCGACGAGGGCCCTGGGAGAGTCGGCGATCCCACGCGTCGGATCGAGCACGTGCAAGGAAGCGGGGACGAAGATCTCGATCCCTCTTCCCTCTTTGCTCACCTTGCAATCATTCAACGGGTCGATGATCGGCCCGAGGGGCCCGAGCGTCGAGATTTCCTTGGCTGGAGCTTCGGGAGGAAGGTCGGTCGGAGTCGGGATCGCCGCAGCCAGAGTCGGGGGCTTGGGCGGTTCGGGTGTCGTCGTCGGAGCCGGTTGCGGAGTCGGAGCGGGCTCGGGCGAGTTCGCGACCGAGGAACTCGGGTTCGGTTGGCTCGAAGTTGTCGTGGCGGCCGTAGGGGTCGACTTCGGTTCGACCTTCGAGGCCACCGTGGCTTCTACTTTAGGAGAAGCCTTCGAGGCGTGCGAAACCGAGTAGTGGATCGGTTCGAGATCGGCCTCGACCGGTGCCTTCTTCTTGCCCGACATCACCGCGAAGAAAACGAGCCCGTAGAGAAACTCGGCCACGATGATCCCGACGATGAAGCCGGGTGAGGTGAATGCGCTTCCGGGGATCTCGGAGAGGAGTTGCGGTGGTGCCCCTGGGGCACGCAACTTGTCATCACCCGCGATCGAGCCGGTTTTGCTTTTGACGGTGGGCGAGTAGGACATAGCCGGGTACCAAGCTCCCTCGTCTCGACCGAGAGCGGGATCAATCCACCTGGGTACGACGCGTTGTCTCGGAACAGATGCAGGGCGAATGCCCAATCAATCGCGAATGGAATGGGCGACGGGAGTGCGCCCATCGAACCTATTCATCCTAGGTCCGTCTGATCAGTCGTGTCAATCAGTCGGCCGATACAGGATGATCCAGGATCGACGCGACTCATGGGCGAACCCGAGAGCGTCATCCCCGAATTGTTGTGTCGGCCCGGAAGCGCGACTAACATGAGCCCGCCGTCGATGACCTCCAACACCATCGGACCTCGAGCTTGACGTGGTTGATATGACATACAAACAGATTTGCCGACTCGGGTTGCTCCTGACGTGGTGGTTGACCTCGCCGACTTATGCCGACTCTCCCGTTCGCGAAACACGAGGCCCTTGGGATCTCACCAAGCTGAAGGCTCCCCCTAAAATCACCTGGGGCGAGACCAACGGCCTGGTTCGCGAAGTCTATTACGAGGCCGAGAATTACCAGGGTAAACCGACTCGGGTCTTCGCCTACTACGGCCGACCAAAGTCGGGCGATGGTCCGTTCCCGGCGATGGTGCTCGTCCACGGCGGCGGTGGCAAGGCGTTCGCCGAGTGGGCGTCGTTGTGGGCCGAACGAGGCTATGTCGCGCTCGCCATGGACCTGGCCGGGCACGGCCCCGATGGCAAGACGCTGCCTGACGGTGGGCCCATGCAAGACCATCCCCATATCTTCGCGGACTTCACCGAGTCGACCGTCGATTCGATGTGGTCCTACCACGCCGTCGCGGATGTCATCCTGGGCCATTCCCTCCTCGCCGCTCAACCCGAGGTCGATCGCGATCGGATCGGCATCACCGGGATCAGTTGGGGAGGTTATCTGACGTGCATCGTGGCCGGGCTCGACGACCGGCTGAAAGTGGCCGTGCCCGTGTACGGCTGCGGCTTTCTCGGGGACAACAGCGCCTGGCTCGAAAACTTCCGCGCCATGTCGCCCGAGCTCCGCGCTCGTTGGCTCGCCTTCTTCGACCCGTCCCGATACCTGCCCGGTGTTCGCTGCCCGATCCTCTTCGTGAACGGTACCAACGACTTCGCTTACCCGCTCGACAGCTATCAAAAATCGTACCGACGGGTTCCGGGCCCGGTCGACCTCTGCGTCACCGTTCGAATGCCCCACGGCCACCAGGAAGGTTGGACGCCGAAGGAAATCGGACTCTACGTCGACAACATCTTGCTTGGAAACGACCCGTTGGCGCGTTGCGGAGACGTCAAAGTCGAAGCCTCGAAGGCGTCCACGACCGTACAGGCCAAGGTGCCTCTCGTGGAGGCCAAGCTCAACTACACGACCGATGGCGGGGTCTGGTCGTCACGAAAATGGCAAACAACCGACGCGACCCTCGATGGCGGCCGCATCTCCGCGGCGCTTCCCGAAGGACGTCCGATCGTGTTCTTTTTCACGGTCAAGGACTCACGCGGTGCGGTCGTGAGCTCGCCCCATGCGGAGGTCCGTTGACCGATCGAAACATCGATCGAAATCGTGTTCTTTATAGAACCACAAATCTGGATGGGACGACGATCCCGCCGGCCTTAAGGTTGGTCGACCGGTGTCGAGACCCAGGGATGGTCGGCCGCGTAGATGAAGTCACGCTCCTGTTCGCGGTGGAATCGCACGTCGCGAGCGGATTGTTCCGAGATGGCCAGGTAGCGTGTGATGGTATTCCTGCGAGCGTAGGCATCACCGGGCGGGGAGTTCACCATCCCTGTGGACCCGAGGACGTGGGCGATCCGGGAATGGACCGCGACCACGTTCGCCTGGTTGGTCGCCATCTGGGCGTGATAAAGGGCCCGGGCGAGTCGTTCCGAGCGTCGTCGGCTGAGTTCGAGGCTTGCAGTAAGGCTGATAGTGAGGACGACGCAGACCCCGGCCATCGGGAGCGGTCGGAGTCGAAAAGCAGAGAGGTGGGGGCGCATGGCTCTCTCCTTTAAGCCCGTCTCATGATTCATGTGCTGCCGTGAGTGACGCGAGACGCGAGTGGAACCGGTGCCGACGTGAATCGATCGGCGGCCGGGACATGCGATCCTACCGCGCCTCGACCTTGACGTGCGCCGGGAATCTCGGATAGAATCGCGGTTTCCCGATGGGGTGCCCTCCCCTGAATGTCGAGGATCGCTCTTCGTCACCGTCAAGGAATTTTGAGTTCGTCCGAGGACACCAGGTTTATGCCGCGGAAACGTTTTGGTCGAAACCGGAAGAATCGTTGCCGGTTCTGCACCCCCGAAGGCTGCCCCCGTCCCGCCTATGTGGATTACAAGGACGTCGGCCTTCTGAAGAAGCTGTGCACCAACCAGAGCAAGATGTTCTCCAGGAAGCGAAGCGGTAATTGCGCCGCCTTCCAGCGCGCGGCGAGCGACGCCGTCAAGCGCGCCCGGTTCATGGCCCTCATCCCCTACGTGGGCGAATAATCCGACCGCGGCGTCAGGGCGCGAGACACAACTCGCCTCGCGTCCTGAGTCCCTCCCTCCCCTCGCGATTCATGCACCTCTCTCGTTCTCGACGTTCTTGCCGCTCACTCCGGGCGCCGCAGGAAGGTGTGGAACTCGCGGTCCAGCGTCTCATAAGAGACTCCTAGCCGCGTTTTCAGCGTCATCCCCGTCGCCGATTTCAAGCGACCTCGATAAGCGTCCCGGACGTAATCGAGGAACGATTCGCGATAGCGCTCGTCATCGGCTTGCATCAGGAAGACCGCCAGGGCCATCCCTTCGGCGTAATTCAGATAGACGTCTTCCCTATCCGTGAACGCATTCTGGCCGAGTTGGACGAGGCGCTGGATCGGTAGCAGCGTACCTGCTTCGAGGTGCCGCTTCGCCAGTGCGATTCTCGGTCCGACGACACCGCCGACCGACAGACTCCCGTCGGGCTCCTGCACGATGGTCTCGAAGTAGGTGCCGAGCCCCTCGAAGACCCAGTAGTTGCCGACGTTGCGGTCGTAGGCATTGGGGCCGGCCGACTCGAAGAGGAGCTGGTGGGACACCTCGTGATAGAGCGTCGCCGACGCCTCGATCTGACCGTCGGGATCGCGATAGAAGTAGGCGGGGGCCCGCTTGTTCTTCCCGGACTTTGCCGGGACGTACAGCCCCAGACTGTTCTCGTATCCGGGACCGTGCGCGGTCATCACGTGTTCGAGATATTCTGATTTGTCGTGAAAATAATACACCAGGTGGACGGGCGACGGTCGTTCGCCGGTCAGTTTCTTGTCCTTGATCCGCTGGGCCAGAGGGAGGCGGGACTCGTCGATGATCAGGTCCGGGACCAGGGCGAAGAATAGCTGGTGGAACAATTCGAGCTGTCGGGCGAAGGCGATGGCCTCGGAGAGCGGGACGTTGGCCTGGATCAGGAAGTGTTCGGTGGGGATCCTCCAGCACGATTCCCAGCGCTCGTGCAGTCGGTCGGCCTCGTCCGTGGGGAGCCAACGGGGGGGGCCGGTGCCTCGGTTTGGGGCTGGTAATTCGCCGGCCTCGAGATGAGGGATCCACGAGGAGTCGACCCACCCGAACGTTGGGTGGGAGACTCGATGCTCCCGAAGCATCGACACCGCGTAGGGCGTGGCCCAGCCTCCTTCGTGCGCGACGTAGCCTAAGAGCCTGCGCGTTTCGGCGTGATTCGGCTGCCGCTCCAGCACCATGCGGAGTGTTTCGTCCGCAAGAGCAAACTGTTTACCTGACGGCTCCGAAGCCGCCCGGATGGCGAGCGAGGTAAGCAGCTTCGCGGACTTTTCCACGATCTTTCGCAGGTCGGTGGGCCGGTTTTCGCCAGCGCCTTTGCCGCTCGTCGGTCCATTCGCTAAACCTGCATCAGCCTTCGGGACGACTTCGGGCAAGGGAACGAAGCGTGTCGCGGCATCCTTGTCGCGCGCCCTCCACATCCTACGACGGACCTCGTCGGCCGTCTTCTTGTCGCCAGCTTTCTCGAGTCGGTCAGCCAGGGCCTCGAGCTCCCCAGACTCGGCCTGGAGGACCGTCATTCGCTCGGCACGTAAATCCGATGAGCCGGTCGACGCAGGCGACGGCGGAGGGACTTGCGCTATCAGGAGGATCCCAATCACTAGGGCCGAGTCGAGCATGGCATTCCTCACGATTCACACGTCGTCCGACCGGCCTCGACCGGCACCAATCCTCGTCCGGGTCGGTCCCTCGGGCCTATCACGTCGAGACGCCGGATTTCGCGATGGAAAACGTACCATCGCCACGAGTCGAAGTCCGTCCCGATTCCGAGTTTACTTTTCAAACACCGGAACAACCCAGGGAAATCGCGGCCATCCCTTGCGATGGCATCGGCCCGCCTCGGGCTCGATCGCGCGACGTCGGTCCCACCAACGGGCAGGTGGCTCTCCGTCGACGGGGTCGCCAGGGTTGAGACGCTCGACCTCAATTCAGAATTCGCGCGAATCTCATCCTCATCCAGGCGAGTGCGACTCGGCCTATGCGATGAGCGGCGGCGTCGTTCCTCCCGACGAGTTCGCCTGGACCATTCCAGAGGACTGGCGCACAATGCGGCCTCTCGGCAGGGCGAGGAATCGGCCCAATCTCCAAGGAAGGAGCTCGGCGATTATGCCATCCAACCGACGGACGTTTTCGCGAACGCTGCTTTTGACGTTCGGCCTTCTCATCGGATGGGGCCTGTCCGCACTTCCCAGGCCGCAATCCATCGTCCAGGCCCATGCCGGGGACCGTTGGGAGAACTCGATCCTGACCACCGGCCCGGTGCTCGTACGATCCGTCGAAGGGCGGAAGATCCAGCTCTCGCAAGACGCCCTCTACTACCTCGATCACAATTTCAAGAAGAAGACGTGGCGACTCGTGGCCACGGTGCCATCCTTCCAGCAGTCGTTCGGCCCTCCGAAGCTCATCGACTCATTTGCGACCCGTGACCTGATCGAGGATTTCAAGATCGACCTCGACCGAGGCGCTCGCCCCAAATTCCTGATGACGACCGGCGCCATCGGGACTTACAGCGAAGGCTGGTCACCCCTCTTCGTGATCGAGTCGACGACCAACCAGATCGCCGCCTACAAGGTCCAGCAACAGACCGTCGGGGCCGTATCGGTCCCGAAGTTCGAGTTGGTGGAGATCCATCCGATGACCGAAGCTCCACCCCAAGCGGCCTTGCGCTGACGAGATCGAGGATCACGCGAGCCGAAAGATTCGCGGCGATACTTCGATAGGAAGTTGCTTCACGTCAAGCGAACACCGATTTTCTATCGACTTACAATCATCGCATAAGATTGTCAAAGCCAACGGCATATCTTCGGATGGTTGGGCTCGAAAATGGGCGAGTCGACACGCCACGCAAAGGGGAGTTTGCGAAGATGAATAAGATCCGAAGAGGAATACCGGGGGCATCCATCGTGGTGCTCGGCGTGGTCCTGGGATGGGTCGCCGCAAGCCTCCCGAGTCCTCGGGCGATCCTCAAGGCCAACGCCGGGGATCGTTGGGGGGAGTCGATCATGACGACGGGCCCAATCCTCGAACGCTTCGTCGAGGGGTACAAGATCCAACTCGCCCAGGATGCGATCTACTTCCTCGACTACAAGTCGGGCCGGCTCATGGCGACCGTCCCCTCGTTCCAGCAGTCGACGAGCAATGCGCGGCTGGTCGACAGTTTCGCTGTGCGCGACCTCGTTTCCGACTTCAAGATCGACCTCGACAAGGGGGCCACCCCGCATTTTCTAATGACCACCGCCTCCGTCGGAATCTACAACGAAGGGTGTTCGCCGCTGTTCGTCTTCGAGTCATCAACCCAGCAGGTCGGCGTCTACAAGGTCCAGCAACTAACGGTCGGGACGGTCGCGCAGCCGAAGTTCGAGCTTCTTCAGATGAAGTCCTTCGCCGAGGCAACGCAGGGCCCCGATGCTCAATGAGGTCTCTCCGAGCCGGCGCGCAAGACGAAACAAAGAAGGCCTGGCTAACCTCGTAGCCAGGCCTTCGTCATTTAAGTGCTGGTAACCATGTTCAGGCGTTAGCGTCGGCCGACTCTTACAACGAGAAGGGCGAGCCGACTTTCGCGACCGGTCGGCGTCACTTCGGCCCGCCGGGACGACCCGGCGTCGGAGGCGCGGCGCCGGGTGCGCCAGCCCCACCCTGAGCACCTTGAGCATCGGAGGCGGCCGGTGCTCCCGCGGCACCACCTTCGGCCTCGAGGATCGACTCGTCGCCGTAGGGCCTGGCTTGCTGGTGCATCAGCAGCCACTCGCCCTTGGGATCGAAGGCCGTCGCGTCGGTGAACTCCCGGAAGGGATCCCGCTGGCCTTGCTGATGGGTCACGAAGATCAACCCCGTGCTGTGCTGGAAGAAGCCCAACCAGCGACGTTCGAGGCCCAAGCCGAAGGGGACTTTGGCCTTGTAGTCGATCACGCCGAACATCTTCTTGTTGACCGGGGCGCACTCGAAGCCAAGCAACAAGATGGCCATGGCCACACTGCTTCCCAGCAGGGCGAAGACTGCGCGACCGAGGTGGAAGATCGGCGAGGGGAAGCGGATCATGACCGGGGCCAAGGTCTCGGTGATCAGCCGTAGGATGACGATCGTGAGCGTGAATAGCGCGAGCAGGCAGAGGACGTCGGACATCCCCCATCCGATCCCGGTGCCGTCGAGGAGGGCGGCGAGGGGCTCATAAAAGTTGAAAGCGACGATTCCGGCGAAGAAGATATTGAAGAACATCAACATCGCCCCCCAGAGCCCTTCGCTCGCGAGGGCCCAGGCCATCCCCGCCATGAGGACGCAGATGATCAGTTCGACGACCAGTTGCATCTCGAGCAATCTCCCGTGAGCGCGAGGGGACGAGGACGGATCACTTGACGACGCGGAGCAGCTCGTCGATCGACGTCTTCCCTTGGATAACTTGTCGAAGTCCGTCTTCCTGGAGGTAGATCATCCCGTTCTTGCGGGCTTCGGCCTTGATGGCATTCAGCGAAGGGTTCTCGCGGATCATGTCGCGCATCGCTTCGGTGATGATCAAGAGCTCGAAGATGCCGGTCCGCCCGAGATACCCGGTCCCGCCGCACTGGGCACAGACTTCTTGCGACTCGGTCGGTCTTCGGTAGAAGACATCGACCTTGTCCGCCGGGAGGTTGGCCTTCTTGAGGAACTCGGGCTTCGGCTTGTACGGCTCTTTACAGGTCTCGCAGAGGACCCTGACGAGCCGCTGTCCGAGCACGGCCGTCAACGCCGAGGCGATCATGAACGGCTCGACGCCGAGGTCCAGGAGCCGGAAGAGCGCGGTGACCGTGTCGTTGGCGTGGACCGTGGAGAAGACCATGTGGCCGGTCGTCGCCGCCTGGCAGGCGATCGTCGCGGTCTCCTGGTCGCGGATCTCGCCGATCATGATCACGTCGGGATCTTGACGGAGGATCGAGCGGAGGCTGCCGGAGAAGGTCTGGCCGCTCTTCGTGTTGATCTCCATCTGGGTGATGTTGTCGAGGTGGTACTCGATCGGGTCCTCGACGGTGATGATGTTCTTCTGGAACCGGTCGATTTCGCGGAGGCAGGCGTACAAGGTTGTCGTCTTGCCGGAACCGGTCGGCCCGCAGCAAAGGAACATGCCGTGAGGCTGGGTGACCAGGCCGCGGATCTCGGTCGCGAGCTTGGGACGAAGCCCGGCGTCGTCGAGCCTCGAAACGCCCATCGCGGTGTCGAGGATTCGCATGACGAGCTTTTCGCCCGAC
The DNA here is from genome assembly GCF_054877945.1 of Singulisphaera rosea. Classification (NCBI taxonomy): domain Bacteria; kingdom Pseudomonadati; phylum Planctomycetota; class Planctomycetia; order Isosphaerales; family Isosphaeraceae; genus Singulisphaera; species Singulisphaera rosea. The sequence continues at coordinate 285,380 of NZ_JBTYIP020000002.1, forward strand.
TTCGAGCCGGAGGTCGCGACGCGGAACTCGAGGTCTCGCCCTTCCAACTTCGCGCCGAACGACCCGTCCTGAGGCTTACGTTTCTCGGAGATGTCGAGCGCTGACAGGACCTTGAAGACGTTGACGACGGCGTCGCCGGTGGAGCGGTCGAAGGGCTCCGCGGCGTGAAGGATGCCGTCGATCCGGTAGCGGACGGAGAGTTGCTCGGTGGTCGGCTCGAGATGGATGTCGGTCGCCCGCCGGAGGACCGCGTCATAGACGAGTTCCTTGGCCGACATGAACGACCGAGACTCCTCGGCTTGAGAGACACGCGAGGGGTCGGACTTGGTCGCTCCTTGGCTCTTACCGACGAACACGATCGGGGGACCGCTGCGATTCTCGCTCACCTCGCCCTTGTTGAAGATCGGGCGCATGCCGACCTTCATGAGCATGCCATTGACGACCTCGCCGATATGATACGGGGTCAAGACCTTCGAGTCGTCAGGGACCGTTTGGTTGCGACTATAGGCGTAGGTCAATGTCGGGATGAGGTAGGCCAGGCACAGCAAGGACACGCTGAGCGGGAAGATCGGGATCGCGAAGAGCAGCGTGAACCCGAGGAGGCCCGAGAAGAGAATCACGCAATTCCAGATCTCGGCCCTCGGATTGTTGAGATCCTTGGTGTCATCGTCGACCCATTGGCTCGTCCAGACCCAGAGGAGGTAAAGCAGGAGGACCGGGACGAACTTGAAGAGGTTCAAGTAGAGGCCGGGGCCTCGCTGGATCGCCGAGGACTGCGCGAGCAGGACGCCCGCAAGATCGGCGGCTTCGGCGCCGGCCGAGACGACCAGGGTCGACAGGGCGAACGTCGCGAGGACCAGACGCGGGCGGATCATCGCTTCCCTTTCTTCCGACGGAGGATTCGAAACGGCCGGACCTCGAGCCGAACGCCCGCGACAGCGGCGACGGTCACAGAATCCCCGGTTGGGCGATGTTAATCCCTTTAAGGGCCATTTTCAAAGTCTCGACGCTCGGCGCCACCTCGAATGCGGTGGCCCGCTCGATCTTCTCGTCGACCACCAGCCTCCGCAGGCTCTCGGTGAAGTCCTGCATTCCTTCTTCCTTGCCGATCCGGATCGCGTCGCCGAGCTTGGTATCTTCCTCGTTGAGGATCAGCTTGCGAACGATCGGGCTAGTTCGCATGATCTCGTTGGTCGGCACGCGCGTGATGCCCTTGGCCTGGAGCTCTTTGGTGGTGGGCAAGAGCTTCTGCGCGACGATGGCCTTCAGGTTGAACGCCATCGACTGTCGCAAGGCAGGGTGCATGTCGCGGGGGAAGAGGTCGAGGATACGCCCGATCGTCGACGGGGCACTCGAGGCGTGAATCGTGCCGAAGACGAGGTGGCCCGTTTCGGCGGCGTGCATGGCGGCGGAGAACGTCTCCTGGTCACGCATCTCACCGACCAGGATGATGTCGGGATCCTGCCGGACCGCGTGCTTCAAGGCTGTGTGCCAGTCGCAGACGTCGATCCCGACCTCGCGCTGATTGATGATCGACTTGTCGTCCTTGAACGTGAACTCGATCGGGTCTTCGATCGTGACGATGTGCATCCGCTCGCGTTCGTTGATGTACTGGAGCATCGACGCGATCGTGGTGCTCTTACCCGAGCCGGTCACGCCGGCGAGGATGACGATCCCCTGCTCGTACTGCGTGATCTCCGCCATCACCGGAGGGAGCCCGAGCCCCTCGAAGTTGGGGATCGAGTTGTTGACGCGCCTGGCGACGAGGCTGAGCCGACCGCGCTGACGGAATAGGTTGACGCGGAATCGGGTCTCGAGCTCGCCGTCGTAGACGATGTGCGCGAAGTCAACGCCTCCCTCTTCCTCCAGAATCTTCTTCTGGCGCTCGGAAAGGATGGGGAACATCAACCGTTCCATATCCGAGGTCGAGAGCATGGGGAGTTGCATCTGCCGGAGGACGCCGCCGAGGCGCATCGAGGGAGAGAGGCCGACCTTGAGGTGGAGGTCGGAGCCCTTATGCTTCATCACCATGCGGAACAGCTTATTCGCCTCGGGCTCGTTCGAGGCGATATCGACATTGGCTTCAGTGGCGGTCGCCATGGGCTTGTCGCTCCTCCGGCAATGCCGGCTGTCGTGCGGTGTTGGCGGGTCGGGCACCCATCTCTGGGTTCGGGTCGTTCCCGACGAAGGCTAGGACGTCATCTCACCAGGACTCGCTCGGAATCAGGCCCGGCTCCCGCCGAGTGATTGCGATGCGTTGGTCGTGCGTCGGACGGGGACATCTCGTCCGGCGAGGTAATCCTTAGTCGCGGCGATCGTATATTCGCGGTAGTGGAAGATGCTGGCAGCCAGGGCCGCGCTGGCACCCCCTTCGACGAGGGCGGCGCGAAGATGTTCGGGGCTCCCAGCCCCTCCCGACGCGACGACGGGGACCTCGACGGCATCGGCGACGGCGCGGGTCATCGGCAGATCATACCCGTTCTTAGTACCGTCGGCGTCCATGCTCGTGAGGACGATCTCGCCGGCGCCGAGGCGTTCAACTTCGCGAGCCCAGGCGACCGCCTCGAGACCGGTCGGGACGCGACCGCCATTGATGTGGACTTCCCAGAACTCTCGACCATCGCGATCGACTCGTTTCGGGTCGATGTTGACGACGATGCACTGGCTGCCGAACCGTCGGGCCGCCTTGTGGACGAATTCGGGGTCGCGGACCGCCGCCGAGTTGATCGAGACCTTGTCGGCCCCCGCCTTCAGGAGCGCCCGGATGTCCTCAAGGGTCCGGATACCGCCACCGACGGTCACGGGCATGAAACAGACCTCGGCCGTCCTCCGCACGACGTCCCAGATGATCTCGCGTCCCTGATGGCTTGCCGTGATGTCGAGGAAGACGAGTTCGTCGGCCCCCTCTTCCTCATAGCGTGCCGCGACCTCAACAGGGTCGCCCGCGTCGCGAAGGTTGACGAAGTTGGTCCCCTTCACGACCCGGCCTTCGTTCACGTCGAGGCAGGGGATGATTCGCTTCGCCAGCATTCCGAGTTCGGTCCGTTGCTGAGAGTCGGTCGGGGCGTGCTAATGAGCGCCGGGGCCAGAGACCCCGGCTTATTGATTCTATCTCAGAAATTACGGCGATCCTAGGGGGCAGGGCTGATCGCTTTTCCGAGGGCAGGGTTGATCGATCGCCTGTGCAGGTCTTCCTAAGAGAGACGTCCCAGGTCGTCGACATCTTCGATCACGCGAGGACATTCCGGCAAGGAACTGAGAAAGGTCCGGCCGTAAGGCTTGGTGAGGACTCGAGGGTCGAGGATCACGACGATCCCGCGATCCGACCTCGATCGGATCAGACGACCGAAGCCTTGCTTGAGCTTGATGACCGCCTCTGGGACCTGATACTCGACGAACGGATTACCCCCCCGCTGCCGGATAGACTCGAGTCGGGCCTCGAGGAGTGGATGGCTGGGAACGCTGAAGGGGAGCCGGACGATGATCACGTTCGAGAGCGTTTCGCCGGGGACGTCGACCCCCTGCCAGAAGCTGTCGGCGCCGAAGATGACGCTGTTCACGTCCGCCTTGAACGCCTCGACCATCTTCGAACGCGGCATCCCCTCGCTCTGGGCGAAAAGTGCTATCTTGCGGTCGGCGAACCAGGGGGTCAGGGCGGCCGCGGCGGCCTCGAGCATCCGGTAAGACGTGAAGAGGACGAAAGCCTTGCCCTGGGTTTTCTCGAGGTAGTGCGGGATCGCCTGAATGGCGGCCCGCTCGAACGCCGCCCCCTGCTCGGACGGATCCGGCAGATTCCTCGGCAAGTGGATCCGAACCTGTTTCGGATAGTCGTAAGGGCTCCCGAGCTGCAAAGCGTCGCCTCGCGTCAGTCCGAGCCGCTTCCGACAGAAATCGAACCGAGGCGGTGACCCGATGCTGAGGGTGGCCGAGGTCAGGATGCAGGTCGGAACTCGCTCGAAGAGCTCGCGACGGAGCGTTGGCCCCACCTCCAACGGGGCGCTGGCCAGGGTGACACGGCGGCGCTGTCCGCGTTCGACTTCGACCCAGTAGACGCTTTGCTCGATCCCTTGCTCGAGCCAGGCCGAGAGGGTGTTGGCGAGCGACTCGCACCGTTCCTGGGCCGCGGAGAGTTCGACTCGCTGTTCATCGCTGTCGATTCGCTCGGCTCCTCGGCCGATCGCCGTCGAGAGCTTGCGGAGCTCTTCGCAGACGGTGTCGGGCCAGTCGGTCGGCTTGCGTAACCGCCCGTTGGGGACGCCGTAGCGGTCTTGCCAGGCGGCCACATCGTCAAAGAAGTCACGCACCGCGTTGCGAACGCGCTGGACCTGGTCGATGGCCTCATGGAGTTTGTGATACGTAAGGAGTCCCTTGCGGCTCCGCTCGTTGTAGAGCCGGTGGAGCGCGTACTCGATCTGCCCGCTCGTCACCTTGAGGCCGAGGTGCTCACCGGCGACCGCTTCGAGCGTATGTGCCTCGTCGAAGATGGCGACCTGGTAGTCCGGCAGCAAGCTGGCGCCGGCCCCCCGCAGGGCGAGGTCGCTCATGAATAGGGCGTGATTGACTACCAGGATGTTCGCCGACCACATCCGGCGCCTGGCCTTGTAGTAGAAGCAGTCTTTGCTCCGAGGGCACGAGCGGCCGAGGCAGTTGCCATTCTCACTCCCGACGGCATCCCAGACGCCGGGGAGCGGCCGGAAATCGAGGTCGGAACGGCTGCCGTCCCCGCTCTTCCCCGACCAGACGCGGATCTCGGAAAGCTGGTCGAACTCCTCCTGGCTCGAGAATGACGAGCCGGCCCGGGAGACGGCCGCCTCGAGCCGGCGCAAGCTGAGGTAATTCGAGCGGCCCTTCACCAGGACCGCCGAGAACTCCTGGGGCATGACCGAGCGCAGGAACGGCAGATCCTTGTGGAGGAGCTGCTCCTGGAGGGTGATCGTATGCGTCGAGACGACGACCTTCTTGCCGGCCTCCGCGGCGAGGATCGCCGGGACGAGGTAAGCGAAGCTCTTGCCGACCCCGGTCCCCGCCTCGACCATCAGGTGGGTCGATCGATCGATGGCCGAGGCGACCGCCGCGGCCATCTCGAGCTGCTCGGGCCTCGCCTCGTAATGCGACAGACGGCGAGCGATCGCGCCGTCCGGTCCGAGGATGGGGAGGGGATCAATCGGGGACATTCGAAACCCCTCCGTTGGTCGAGACGCTCACGACTTCGTGGTGAGCGTTTCCTTCGACTTGCGCTTCTTTTCCTCGGCGCGTTTCTGGAACTCGGCGGCGGCGCGTCGGGCATCCACGATCGGCTGCGGGTCGATCCGCCAGCGTCCCCGGACCTTCACGCAACGGGTGGGAACCGGCACCCCTTGCTCGGCGAGGAGCACTCGGTCATCGTTCACGTCGCCGGCGCGGACGGTGATGACCTTGCCCTTGGGGAGTACGAACTTCTCGCCCGGCTGCACCCTACGCAGGACAAGCCTCTGTTCCACGGCCTGCCGGACATTCTCCACCTCGGCGGGGGGGACGTGCGCCCCTTCGAACAGGATGTCGAGGCCGTTGGTCGGGATCGTCAGGTCTCGGATCGTCCCACGGTCGCCGGTCAGCATCGCCAACATGAAGGCGCGATAGATGGCCTCGGGCGATTCGCGGTCGACGGCCGCCGGGGCTTTGGCTTCGGTCGAGGGGGTGTCGGCTCCGAGGACTCCGCGTACGGACAACACGCAGACGAAGAAGGTCATCCATGATTTCTTCATCGTAAGGGTCCTTTCCCTTCGCGCCTTCGAGACGACCGTCGGGACATCCTTCATTCCCGACGGTTGATCAACCTTTGAGAAGGTGGATCAGAGACTCGCGTCGACCGTCTCGTAACTTGCCCCCCTGCCCATTCATTTGCCTGTGCCGGCGGGGAAGCCTTCAATCGGACTCGACGCGGTCGCGTAGAGCTTTTTCGGGATGCGTCCCGAACCGGCCGCGAGCCGACCGGCCTCGATGGCGAGTCGCATCGCGTGGGCCATCCGGAGTGCATCCCTGGCGCCCGCGATCCCCGTGTTGAGCAGGACCCCGTCGCATCCGAGCTCCATCGCGAACGTCACGTCGCTTGCGGTACCCACCCCGGCATCGATGATGACCGGGTAGGACGGGTCGTCTCCCTTCAGGTCCTCGAGGATGATCCGGATGTTATTCGGATTGAGGACTCCCTGACCACTGCCGATCGGGCTTCCGGCGGGCATGACACTCGCGGCCCCGGCCGCCTTGAGCCGACGCGCCATGATCGGGTCGTCGCTCGTGTAGCAGAGGACCTGGAATCCTTCATCGACCAGGATCCGAGTCGCCTCCAGTGTTGCCACCGGGTCGGGGAGGAGCGTCCGGGGATCGGCCAGGACCTCGAGCTTGACCCAATCGGCCCCGGGGTTCCCAAGCCCCTCGAGCAGTTCCCGTCCGAGCCGGGCGGTCCTCAGGGCGTCTTCGGCGTTGAAACAACCGGCCGTGTTCGGCAGGATCGTGTAGCGCTTCGGGTCGAGGAAGTCGAGGAGGCTTCGGCCTTCGCGGTCGAAAAGGCGTTCGCGACGCACCGCGACCGTGACGACCTCGGCGCCGCTGGCGTCGAGGCATTCTCGCATCAGCTCTAATGTCGTATACTTGCCCGTGCCGACCAGCAGGCGGCTGCGGAACTCGTGGGTCCCGATCCTCAAGGGCTCGGCTTCGGGGCTCGCGGGGGCCCCGCCCCCCACGAGCGTGACGACCTCGAGGACGTCGCCGGGAGCGATCGAGGTCTCCTGATGCCGCGCCCGCCCGACGAGCGCACGATTCACCTCGACGGCCACGAATTCGGGCCGGACACCGATGTGTCTCAACAGGTCGGCCACCGACAGGCCATCGGGGACCTCGCGTGGCTCGCCATTCAGCGTGATGGTCACGATTCGTCGTTCCGTCCGCTCGCCCCGGACCCGGTCGAAGACCGGCGGGATGGGAAGGTCTCTCGACCCAGGTTGTTAACGTCTGTCCATCGTAAGGAGATGCCTCGATCGCGGTCAAGGAGCCGAAGCGCAGCTCCGCATCAAGTCGATCCGCTCGTCAGAGTGGCGGCAGGCCCTCGAAACCTCGGCGCGAGCGGTCGATCTGGAAATGGCAGAGGGCGATGGCGCATGCGTCGGCGACGTCGTGCGGCTCGGGGAGTCGCTCGAGGCCGAGCTCGACCTGGATCGCATGCTGCATCTGTGGCTTCGGGGCCTTGCCGCTGCCGGTCAAACTCTTCTTGATCCGCGAGGCGGCATAGCCGAAAACCGGCACGCCGTGCTGGGCCGCGGCGAGGACGATTACGCCACGCGCGTGCGCCATGAGGATGGCCGTCCTGGGGTGTTTCACGTGGCTGTGAACCTGCTCCAGGGCCAAGGCCGATGGCGGGAAGGCCTCGAGCACCTCGACCACCCCTTTGTGGATGGAGTCGAGGCGCTGGGCCATCGTCATCTTGGTCCCCTTCGTCCGGATGACCCCCGCCTCGACCACGAAGGGGCCTCGAGCGGAAGGGTCGACGACCGCATATCCGGTCACGTTCAACCCAGGGTCGATCCCCACGACTCGGCCTGCGACCGGGGGCCGCGCCACGTCTTCCTGAGTGCCGCGAGACATCGTCGCCATCCCGAATCCCTTCCTGGATCGAATCCGAAGCTCGCCCTCAGTCTGAGGGCGACTCGATCCGCCAACCGGTGCCATCGGGCCGATCTTCCAGCACGACGCCGAGCGCCGCGAGCTTCTTACGGATTTCATCGGCCAGTTGGAAGTTTTTCTCCTTCCGAACTTGTGTACGCAGTTGCACCAGGAGGTCGATCAACGGGCCCGTCAGTCGATCCTGGTCCGCCTCGGGCTTGGCCGGCGCCTCCCGGAAGAGGCCGAGGATCTGGGTCAGTTCCTTGAGGACGACCATCCCCGCGCGGTACTCGGCGAGCGGCTCGGTCGAATCGGGGCTGAGGTTGTTCGCGAACCGGTTCAGGGCGTGGACCAGCTCGTAGAGTTCGCCGATTGCGCCGCCGGTGTTGAAGTCGTCGTCCATCGCGTCGAGGAATCGCTGACGATGGTCCGCAACCTCGCCGAGGAACGCCGAGCCGCCGGTCTCCATGTCCTTCCGCCGAGTTGGCGCGATCAGATCATAGAATCGGGTCCCCGTCAGCCGCTCGAACCGCTCGAAGCCCTTCACGAACGTCTGGAGCCCTCGGTTGAGCTCATCGAGCCGCGACGGGCCGTAGTCGATCGGCCGTCGGTAATGGCTGGTCAGGAGGAGTGCCCGCAGGGTATCGGGGTCGTGGGTCCGGAGCAGGTCTTTCATCAGCACAATCGTGCCGGGGTCCGACTTCGAGATCTTCTTGCCGTCCTTCGTGAGCAGGCCGTTGTGCATCCAGTAGGTCGCGAACGTCTGGCCGGTGTACGACTCGGACTGGACGACCTCGTTCTCGTGGTGGGGGAAAACCAGGTCGAGCCCGCCGCCGTGGATGTCGAAGTGCGGGCCGAGGATCTTGGTGCTCATGGCGGAGCACTCGATGTGCCAGCCAGGCCTGCCGGGTCCCCAGGGGCTTTCCCAAGAGGGTTCGCCCGGCTTCGACCCCTTCCAGAGCGCGAAGTCGCCGGGATGTCGCTTGATCGAGGTCGGCTCGATCCGGGCCCCCGCCTGGAGCTCCTCGGGATCTCGGTGGCTGAGCTTGCCGTACTCGGGGGCGCGGGTGACGTCGAAATAGACGTCACCCGACGACGCATAAGCGAAGCCCTTGTCGATCAGCCCCTGGGTCATCTCGATGATGTCATCGATGTGGGCCGTCGCCCTTGGCATCTGGTCGATCCCGTCAACCGCGAGCGCCCGTAGGCAATTGAGGTAGTCGGCCGTGACTCGCTCGGCGAGTTCCTTGACCGTCGTCCCTTCCTTTTGCGACTGGACGATCAGCTTGTCGTCGACGTCGGTGATGTTGACGACCCAGGTGACCTCGAACCCGAGAAAGACGAGATACCGCTTGATCGTGTCGAAGATGACCGGGCCGACCATGTGCCCGACGTGGCTTTCGGAGTAGACGGTCGGGCCGCAGACGTACATGCCCACCTTGCCGGGGACGACCGTCTCGAACGGTTCCTTGGTCTGCGAGAGCGTGTTATAGACTCGGAGCGCCATAGTCCGTGTGGGCGTGTGAGGCACGCCGTCCCCTTCGACGTGGATCCCCACGCCGGATCGTGATTCGGTTCAGGAGGGTACGACCAGGATGACGGCCTCGCAGGCGATGGCCTCGGCCCGCCCGATCGGCCCGACGTGCTCGCCGGTCTTGGCCTTGACGTTGACGGCGGAGGGTTCGACCCGCAGGAGTCGGGCGAGGTTGTCACGCACGGCCGCCTTGTGCGGGCCGAGCTTGGGTTCCTGGGCGTGGATCACCAGGTCGCAATTCGAGGTCCGCCAGCCGGCCGCCTCGACCCGAGCCACGACCTCGGAGAGGAGGCGGGCACTGTCCAGGCCTTCCCATTTCGGGTCGGTGTCGGGATACAGTTCGCCGATGTCCCCCAGGGCCGAGGCGCCGAGCAACGCGTCGGCGACCGCGTGCAAGACGACATCCGCGTCCGAATGACCCACCAGACCTCGGGGATGTTCGATCCGGATCCCGCCCAGGATCAACGGCCTCCCCTCGGCTAGCCGGTGCGTGTCGTGACCGATACCCACGCGCAATTGGCTTCCCCAAATCTCGAACGACCCGCACGAAACCCGGCCCTCCGGTCGAGCCAGCCTTGGAGAATCGTATCGAGTTCGACCTCGCAACGCCATCCCCACTCGTCCTCGAGGAGGCGCCCAAGATCGTGTCTCGCGACAGGCAAGGGCCGAGGGGAGTGCTCCTCTCTATAGAGGGACATCGGCCGAACGTCCTCGAGAGCATGGTTGCTTCCGATCTGGGATCACCCCGGCCAAGTGGATCCCTATCGGCCATTCAGGCCTTCCATTCCCATTTTTTCCCGGTGGTCCTGTACTTTTGGGAAGAAAAGTCCCGGTGCTAGCGGTCCGACCTTGCGTCTAAAGCAACGGCTCCGAGTTTAGAAAAAATCTAAGTCGGCTAATTCTCATGATTTCCGACTGTTCTTGCAGAGGACCGCCGAGTATCGGCACACCTCGTGCTTACCTTTAACTTTCGTTCGCGGCAAGACGCCTGACGAAAGAATGGCGACTCGGTTGCGAGGGAATCGCAAGACCTTTCAAACACGATGTTTTCACGGAGGTAGTCATGCTGGTCCTGAGCCGCAAGCTGAACGAGAAGGTCATGATCGGGGACGGAATCGTGATCACGGTCGTCAAGATCGACCGGAACCAGGTCCGCATCGGGATCGAAGCCCCGGGCCACATCCCCGTGTATCGCGAAGAGATCCTCCCGCTGGTCCAACACGCGAAGGACGCCGAGCAACTCGCCGTTTGCTCTTGAGATCAGGGTGAGGAGGAACGGCGGTGCCGTCTCGACACACTCCGAGGGGTCGATTAGTTTAACAAGCGTCGAACGGGATTGACGCTGGTGAGGATCGACGCACCTCGAGCCCAGTCGGAGCGGATCGCCCATGAACGAGTTCAACACCCCTGAGTTGGATCGTCGCGGTTTCTTGAAAACAGGTGCCATTGCCACCGCAACGCCATTGGCCCTGGCCTCGCTTGGGCACGCAGCGCCCGATTCGGCGAAGAGGCCGACCCTTCCCGTTCGTCCCTTGGGGAAGACCGGTGTTAAGGTCTCGATCTTGAACCTGGGGACATGGAAGAGCCCCGGGGTAGATCGCCTCCTACGTTTCGGCTATGCCAACGGCATCCGCTATTACGACACGGCCGACTGCTACGGGTCCGAACCGGCCATCGCCAGTTGGTTCCAGGCGATGCCCGAAGTCCGCAAGGAAATCTTCCTCGTCACCAAGGACCATCCTCGGTCCCCGGGCGAGATGATCCCGATGCTCGACAAGCGCCTCGCTGCGCTCAAGACCGACTCGATCGACCTGTTCTTCATCCATGGCCTCGGAGACCAGCACGGCGTCGACGGCGCCATCAATTTGCTGAAGTCTCCCGAGTTCAAGGAGACGGCCGACGCGATCCGGAAGTCGGGCAAGGCGAGATTCATCGGGTTTTCGACCCACCATCGTGGACGTGCCCAGATCATCCAGGCCGCGGCCGACGTCGGCATCGTCGACGCGATCATGCTCCAGCACACGCCCTGGCTCGAAAAAGATAGTGACATGAACAAGGCGCTCGACGCCTGCTGGAACAAGGGGATCGGCCTGGTCTCGATGAAGCAGGTCGCCGGCCACGGCGAGCTCGACGAGCTGGTCAAGCGGGCGCCTGGGCTGAAGGAGAAAGGGCTCACCCCGTACCAGGGGTTGCTCCACGCCATCTGGACCGATGAGCGGATCAGCTCCTGCTGCGTCTCGATGCGGAATACCGACCAGATCCGCGAGAACAGCCTCGCCGCGAAGAATTTCGCTCCGATGAATCAGGCGCAGATCCGGGAACTACGCGATGCGTGCCTCGCCTCGAGGCCGACCTTCTGCGCCGACTGCGACGGACGTTGCGGCCGGGCCGGCGGGACCGATGCATCGCTCGGCGACCTGGCTCGGCTCATCACCTATCACGACCATTACGGATACCGGGGCGAAGCACGTCGGCTCTATTCCCAACTTTCCATGACCGATCGGGACTGGAAGGGCGCCGACCTCGACGCCGCCCGCGAGGCATGCCCCCACCATCTCGACTTCGCAACCTTGCTGGAGAGAGTCGAACGCCACCTCGCCTGAGTTCCGAATCGGCGAGCCGGACCCGACGCAGCACGAAGGCCCGGGGGGAAATCCCCCGGGCCTTCGTCGTCGTTGACCCCTGGATTATCCTTCCCTTGGGCTCTCGGAAGGCCTGAAATTCCCCTGGCACGCAGGAATTTCGCTTGAGTTTCCCGGATCGGCTTGACAATATTGTTTGATAGCGCGAAGCGTGCTACGCACCTTTGTTCCAGATAACTGACCATTGGCACGCTTCAATCGAAGCCGAGGCAATGACGCACCGACGTTCCGTAACGACGCGGACGCGGACGGATTCTGAACAAGGCCAGCGACCATGGGAAAGAACATCTACGTCGGCAACCTCCCCTACGAAACCACCGGTGATGATCTCGTGCAGTTGTTCCAGACCTATGGAACCGTCACGAGTGGCCAGGTCATCATCGACAAATTCAGCGGCCGGAGTCGTGGTTTCGGTTTCGTCGAAATGGCACATGACGACGAAGCGCAGGCCGCAATCGAAGCCTTGAACGGGACGCCCTATGGCAGCCGTCCCCTGACCGTGAACGAAGCCAAGCCGCGAGAAGAACGGAGCGGCGGCGGCGGTCGGGGCGGCTTCGGCGGCGGGCGCGGGGGCTATGGCAGTGGGGGCGGACGTGAGGGAGGCTACGGCGGTGGCGGTGGATACGGTGGCGGAGGCGGGGGAGGCTACTGATTTGAATTGACGGACCTGACTCCAGGTCGGTCGGGCGAACGCCGACACCGCCTCGAAGTGTGTTCGACTCCTCAATTTCCAGGCTCCCCAACGCCCGAAGAACTTGGCCAGGTCGCAATCCGTCTCGTCTCTGGTCCTGGCCGCGTCGATCCTTTATACTGGGGGATCGCATTGAGACGTTCGGGAGGAACCGGTTTCGACCGGAGACTTTCGTTTGATTAAGGTTTCCCGCACGGCGGGAGAGTCGAGCATGGCGGTGAACGGGAGGTTTTGCCAGTGGTGAAGTTACGGGTGCGTTCCGGCGAGTCGATCCAGGAAGCGGTTCGTCGCTTCCGCAAACTTTGTGAGCGAAGCGGTTTGCGCAAGGAGATGCGTCGCAAGGCTTATTACGAGAAGCCGAGCGAGCGCCGTCGCCGCGAGGAACTGAAGCGCCTTCGCAAAGCTCGTACGAACGCCCGCGTTTGAAGTCCTCGACTTCGACGCTCGTCTGCGCCGGGTCGTGCCTTGTCCCGGTGAACTCTCAGACACTCGGTTCCTGAGCCATGTCCGCGACGGGGTATCACGGGCTCGTCCCAAATACCCCGCCACGGAAGAGTTGGCTCTCGTCTCGCGTCTTCGCGAGGCTAAGAATGCCCGGTCGGTTACACGTGGACCTCACGCCGCTGCCCGCACTTCTCGGGGTAGGTCCGGCGGATCGGGTCCACTTCTCGTTTGATGAACTCGAGTACCTGCCCCGGTGACCGACCAACGAACTGCGACGGGTCGACGAGAGCTTGATAGTCGAGGGCCGGGAACGACTCGTCACCTCCCAACCGGGCGATCAGGTCGTTTTCTTTCGCCCCTTCTTTGAGGAGGGCGGCGGCCGCCATCGAGTGGGTTCGGATCTTTTCGTGGAGCTCTTGCCGGTCACCTCCCGCCTGGACGGCGGCCATGAGCAGGTTCTCGGTGGCCATGAAGGGAAGCTCGGTTGCCACGTGCTGCCCGATCACGGCCGGATGGACGACGAGACCCGGCACGACATTCAGGTACAGGCTCATCAGGGCATCGGCCGAGAGGAAAGCCTGCGGCAAGGTCAGCCGCCTCACCGCACTGTCGTCGAGTGTCCGCTCCAACCATTGCGTGGCCGCGGTCTGCGCCGCGATCGGGGCGAGGCCCATCGCAAACCGGGCAATCGAGCACATCCGCTCGGCTCGCATCGGGTTGCGCTTGTAGGCCATGGCCGAGGAGCCGATCTGGCTGGACTCGAAGGGCTCCTCGAGCTCTCGCTCGTGAGCCAGGAGCCGCAGGTCCGACCCGAATCGGTGGGCACTCTCGGCGAACCCCGAGAGGCATGCCAGGACCTGAGAGTCGATCTTCCGAGTATAGGTCTGGCCCGAGACCGTCAGGATTCGATCGAACTCGAAGGCCTCCGCCACCTTCTGGTCGAGTGCCTCGACCTTCGACTCGTCGCCGTCGAAGAGGGCGAGGAAGCTCGCCTGCGTTCCGGTCGTTCCCTTCACACCGAGGAATTTCAGGTCGGCGATCCGGCGCTCGATCTCGTGAAAATCGAGGATAAGCTCATAGCACCAAAGGGTCGCACGCTTCCCGACCGTCACGAGCTGCGCGGGCTGGAAATGGGTGTATCCCAGGCACGGCAGGTCCTTCCAGCGAGTCGCGAACTCTCCGAGTTGGTCGATGACCCCGACGAGCTGGTCTCGGATCAGGATGAGACCCTCGCGGAGCAGGATCAGGTCGGTATTATCGGTGACGTAGCAGCTCGTCGCCCCGAGGTGGATGATCGGCCGGGCGTTCGGCGCGGCGTCGCCATAGGTATGGACATGCGCCATCACGTCGTGCCTGAGCCGCTTCTCGTGGGCACGGGCCGCATCGAAATCGATGTCGTCGACCAGGGCCCGGAGCTCGGCGATCTGCGACTCGGTGATGTTCAGTCCGAGCGAGCGCTCCGCCTCGGCGAGGGCCACCCAGAGCTTCCGCCAGGTCGAAAACTTCCGCTGGTCGGACCAGAGCCGTGCCATCTCTCGGCTGGCATAGCGAGCGATCAGGGGATTCCGATAGACGTCATGTTCACTCATATTTCGATCACTAAACCTGTGAGAGACAAGAAACCCAACCCGAGAGCTTAGCGAGGCGTCCCGACGCCATTAGATACCGCCGAGGACCCGGGCCCGGCCGACTCGGGAGATCGCCAGCATGAACGCGGCGGTCCTCAGGCTGATCGAACGTCGCTGGGCGAGGTCGTAGACCTTCGCGAAACTCTCGACCAGCCGGCCCTCTTCTTCCCGGCGGACCTGCTCCAGCGACCATCGGAAATGCTGGAGGTTCTGGACCCACTCGAAATAGCTGACGACCACACCACCGGCATTCGCGAGGATGTCCGGGACCACCGGGATCCCTCGAGAGCGGAAGATCTCGTCGGCCTCGGGCCAGGTCGGGCCGTTGGCGGCCTCGATGATCAGCTTCGCCTGAACGGCCTTGGCCATCGAGGCGTCGAAGACGCCCCCGAGAGCGGCGGGGATCAGAACATCGACGGGCGACGTGAGGAGTTGCTCATTGGTGCTCGCATCGCCGCCGGCGAACCCGACGACCTTGCGGTCGTCGGCGACGTGCTTGTCGAGCGCGGGGATGTCGATCCCCTGGGGATTGGTGATCGCCCCGTAGGCGTCGGAGACGGCGACGATCTTCCCGCCTTGTTCGTGGAGGAATCGCGCCGTGTAACCGCCGACATTTCCATACCCTTGGATAGCGAACGAGGTCCCCTGGATCGTCTGCTTGAGCCTGGCGAGCATCTCCCGGGTGATGATCGCCACGCCGTATCCCGTGGCGGCCTCGCGGCCGGCCGAGCCGTGGAACTCGACGGGCTTGCCGGTCACGCATGCGGGGTGAAAACCATGAAACTTCGAGTATTCGTTCATGATCCACGCCATCACCTGGGCGTCGGTCCCCACGTCGGGCGCCGGGATGTCCTTGTCCGGGCCGATGAAGTCGTGGATCTGCTGGACGAACTTGCGGGTCAGCCTCTCGAGCTCGCCTTTCGAGAGCTTGTTGGGGTCGCAGTTCATCCCCCCCTTGCTGCCGCCGAAGGGAATGTCGACGATTGCCGTCTTCCACGTCATGAGGCTCGCAAGCGACCGCGCCTCGTCCTGGTCGACGTGGGGGTGGTAGCGCAGGCCGCCTTTAAACGGGCCTCGCGCGTTGTTGTGTTGGACCCGGTAACCGACGAAGTTTCCGATCCGGCCCGAGTCCATCTCGATGGTGACCTCGACGCGCAGCTCGCGATCGGGCGCGACCATCAACGTACGCATGTTGTCGGTCAAGTCCATCAACGATGCGGCCTGGTCAAAATAGTAGTTCGTGGCTTCGAAGGCTTGCATCGGATGGTCAACCCGCGGTTAATTGGAGCGTCGAGGCGGACGCGAGAGAACCCCGACCCGATCGTACCGGACCGACGCCGACGATCGCAATGGCATGACAGGTCCGCAAAGATCCGACATGGCCATGGTCCCCTCCTTCATGACAACTTCGGCGGACGCGCTCGGATCCGCCCCAACCCCCGAAACTACCGCGATGATACGCCCTTGGCGACTGGCCGAGACCAACTACGGTTTGATCAAATCGCAGCCGCCCTTCGAGGTCGCGGTGCTCCCGCTCGGGGCGACCGAACCCCATAACCTGCACCTCCCTTACGGGACCGATACTTACCAGGTCGAGTTGATCGCCGACCGCGCCTGTGCCGTCGCGCACGAGCGAGGAGCCAGGGTGGCGCTCCTGCCCCCCCTGCCCTACGGGACCGAGACCAATCAGATGCGGTTCCCGATGGCGATGAACCTCAACCCGACCACCATGGCGCGGGTCATCACCGATCTGGTCGACTCCCTCGAGACTCACGGCGTCCGCAAGTTTCTCCTGCTCAACGGCCACGGCGGCAACGACCTCAAGTGGATCCTCCGCGAGCTCCACACCAAGACCAAGGTCCACATCTTCCTCTCGCACTGGTACAAGATCGCGGCCGACCACGACGCAACGATCTTCGAGGATGCCGGCGACCACGCGGGCGAGATGGAAACCAGCATGATCCTGGCCCATTTCCCCCACCTCGTCTCGATGGATCAGGCCGACGCCGGGACCATGGCCCCGACGCGGTTCGACCAGGTCAACCGCAAGTGGGTCGAGATCACCCGCCCCTGGCACTTGCTGACGACTAATTCGGGCGCGGGGGATCCCCGCCCCGCCACAGCGGCGAAGGGCGAGGCCCTGACCAAAGTCGTCGTCGACCGTCTCGCCCAGTTCCTCGTCGACCTGTCGGCTAGCCCCATCGACGACACCTTCCCGTATTGATGCGAGCCCCAACCGGCTCTCTTCGCGGAACTCTTCCGGCGACCAACTGATGAATCCATCCTGCCCAGCCCGACTGTTGACCCTGCTGCTCACCCTGTTCGGCTGGGGAATGCTCGCGGGTTGCGCTCCGGATGTCCCCTCTCAGCCCGCGCCGGGGGTGAAGTCAAAGGCGAAGACCGAGGCCCGAACGACGTCGACGAAGACGTACACGCTCGTTGGCGTCGTCCGAAAGATCAACGCGAACGCGAAGGAGGTCCTGATCGCCCACGAGGCGATCCCCGGGTTCATGGGGGCGATGACCATGCCCTTTTCCGTGAAAGATCCTGCGATCTTCGAGGATCTTCGCCAGGGCGACGAAGTGGAAGGACCTCTCCGGGTCATCTCGGAAGGGGGTATGGTCAAAGATTACGAACTCGTCGACCTCGTCGTCACCAAGCCCGCGCTCGCCGAGCCGAAGGTCCTGGAAGGCTCGGGACGTACGCTGGCGATGGCGACCGCCCCCAAACGACTCGAGCCGGGGCAGGAAGTCCCGGACTTCACGATGACCACGCAGGACGGCCGGTCGCTCCGCCTCGAAGAGCTGCGAGGACACGTCGTCGTGCTCACTTTCATTTACACCCGTTGCCCCTTGCCCGACTTCTGCCCGGCGATGGATCGGAAGTTCACCGAACTTGCCAGCAAAGTTTCGGCATCTCCGAAGCGAGCGGCCCAGGTTCGTCTCCTTTCCGTCAGCTTCGACCCCGAGCATGACACGCCCGAAGTCCTCCGCAAGCACGCGGCAATCCAGGGAGCTCGCCCTCCTCTGTGGACCTTTGCCGTGGCGTCCCACGACGAACTCGCCAAGGTGGCCAGCCCCCTCGGCTTGATGTATGGCCCCGCAAAAGACGAAATCATCCATAATCTCTGCACGGCGATCATCGATCCCAGCGGCAAGCTCGTCCAACTCGCCGTCGGATCGACGAACAAGAATTGGTCTGCGAGCGACATGTTCAAGGTCATCGCGCCTTTGGCGACCCCTTCGACCGGTCCCTGAGCCAAAGAGCACTTCGGTCCCGCCGCCAATCCACCCATACAGACCCCAAGCCAGCGACTCGCCGGATTGCTTGTGTCCTGCCCAAACCTCGTCCCTCGCGACTTGCGTCGATCGTCGAATCGACGCCTCGCCCGTGGAAGGAAGCGGCTCGCACGTGACGTTCGGGGCCCCGATTTTGGGACCGTCATCCATGCTTGTCAGTCATCACGACCGGTCCAAGCGAACGCGTCGGATACGCCGCGTCATCTCGAGTCCTGCTGAACGCTGAGTGCCCTGCAAGAGATCAAGCCGACTGGCTAGGGTTCCGAATTGATGCGTGTGCGCGCAACCAATTGTTCGCAGACGATGCCACATCACCACTTCGGTCGGCAAACTCGCGGGATTCGTTCAGGTTCCACGGGAGATCGAAACGTATCGTCCGGTCATAGATCCGGATCTCAAGCGAAGATTGGATAAATCGAAGAACGTGACGATTGCAAACCTCGATAGTGTGTTGTAGAAAGTGGAGGTAGATGTTGTCACGCGCCCAAATCGTGATGATTCCGTACGAGCCGACGCCTTCGATCGATCCCACCGCTTGGCGGCGGATATGGCTCCCCCGGCCATCCATGATCCCGAGTTATTTTGATTGGACTGTTGTAGTCCAACGGGTCTCGCGGCCCTTCCGTCCGCCCCGAAGCGGAGGGGTTGCCGGTTAGCTCCATCGAGGAGCGGCGCACCGACGATTCGGGGCAGGAGCGTCCCGCCATGGCCTTAGCGAAGACCACACCGAAGATTGTTGTCGGCACCAAGCCCGCGTCGGGGAAGTCGAAGGGCGCGAAGACGGTCGACCAGAGGGCGCAGCAGGCCCGGAGAGCCTCAATCCTGCTCAAGCACGTCAGCGACGCTACCCGTCTCCAGGTCATCTTGACCCTCGCCGAAGGCGAGCACCACGTCGGCGCCCTCTGCGACCAGTTGAGCCAGAGCCAGCCCGCGGTCAGCCACCATCTCGCCTTGCTCCGCCACGGCGGCATCATCGCCCCCAGGCGCCAGGGCAAAAACAACTTCTACAGCCTGACCGAGACCGGTGCGAACCTGGCCGCCGTCGTCAAGAGCCTGATGGCCTGAGCCGTCTTTCCGAAACCCGGCTTGCGATCTTCCGAGCCGGGTTCTTGCGTCGCCGACTCATCTCCCTTCCCTTGTCGAAACACGCTGAAAAGGGCGGACGGTGTTCGTTCTCGGCGACGGGACAAACGTGGTCTCGACCTGTGAACGATCGAGCGGCATCTCTTCGCGACAAGCCCGAACCGCCAGCGAATGGACCCTCTTTGATTTCGCGCGTAGGAATTGACTCGCTGGCGGTTCGGGATTGTAAAAACTCATCACGAGGGCGTTATCGGGTGGATACATTCCGAGTGTGATCCTCTTTAACCCTTCATCATGCTCGCCTACGATCGTACAAGGGGACGAACCGCACGGGGCTTCCAAACCTCAGGGAAGGATCCGCTGGCCCAAGGTCGTGTTCAGCGTCAGCATGCTCCGGCGATGACGCGACATCGTGTCGAGATATTGCTTGACGGTGTCGTTGAAGCTCCGCTGGGCCTCGAGAAAGAAGGTCAAATCCTTCTCTCCCCCCGTGTAGAGGCGATAGGAATCACCGAGGACTTGCTTCGCGTCGGGGAGGATGACGCGTTCGATCTCCTCCACCATCTTCCGACTGACCGAATACTCGCGGTACGCAACGGCCACGTCCGAGACCGTCTGACGCTCCAGGTTCGCCAACTGGATTTGGGTCTGGGTCACATTCAGTTTGGCCCGCTGAATGCCGCCCTGGTTGCGGTTATAAATCGGAAGTGGCGCGGTGATGCCCACGGCCCAAGACGTGGAGCTCTCGGCGTTGAACGGCTTGTTGTTCTGATACGTGTAGGGTTGATAAAGGACGTACACGTCGCTGAAGCGGTTCGCCAGCGCGAGCCGGACGTCGGCCTCCGCGCGTTGAATTCCCAGGCGGAACGAGACGAGATCGGGGCGGACCGTCAAGGCGATCCGATTCAACTCTTCGAGGGGGGGCGGCGGCGCGTAGCGGTCGAAGATCGACCCGCGAACCTCCAGAGACTCGACCTCGCCCGGCGGCAGATTGAGGAGTGCCCCCAATGCCTGCTTCGTTTTGCTGTACTGCTGGTCGGCGTCCAACAGGCTGATCCGCGCGGTGTCGAGTTGGATGTCGACGCGGCCGACGTCCGCACGGGTCGAGACGTCCAGGCTGTATCGCTTCTTCTCGACCTCCAGGAGTTTCTCGAAGCCCTGCACGCTGCTCTTGGTGTAACGCACGGTCTGCCGAGCAACCAGGACATCGACGAAGGCCTGGTAGACGCCGTCGATATTCTGACGGATCGCGTCCTGATACTGGGCCTCGAGGACCCGCTTGGCCCGGCATGCGACGGCCGTCCGGGCCTGACGTTTGTGGGACACGTCCAACGGATAAGAGATATTCACGTCATACTGAGTCGGACCGCCGGGATTGGCCTTGTTGAAGTGGCCGTAAGGGATGAGCTGGCTGTCCGCGTAGAAGATCGGATTGGCCCGCAGGCCCGCCTGGAGGATGTCGGCCTGGGCCTGAGGGATCTCGAAGAACTTTGAACGGAGGTCGAGGTTTTCGCGCAAGGCTCGGTCGATCGCCATTTCCAAGGTCAAGCCGTGCGGAGGTCCTTCGTCCTCGACCAGGTCGGGGAGCGAGAGCGAGCCGTAGAGCTTCGTCGACGGGGCTGGCTTGGGCTTGGGCGCCGTGATTCCCTGCTGGAGGGCGGTCGGGGACGAGGTGGAACCGGGCATCGTGATCGACGACGGGACGTGCGGTGTCGTGACACCGGGTCGACCGCTGAGAATCGGGTCACCGGATCCGGGAGCGTTGATGACGCTCCCGCCGGATCCCGGGGCGCTGCCCAGCAAGGATCCCTCCGTGCCCGGCAACTGCATCGAAGTGTCGAGAGTCGGGGCCTGGCCCCTCGCGTCAGGGAGGGCCACGAACCACGAGAGACTCAGGACCAGACATAGCCGCAAGACGTCACTTCGCATGACCTCGGTCGCCCTCCCATTCCTGGATCCGAGGCGATCGCCGGGGCACTCTCACCCGACGAATCGTGGCGTAGCCTCCGCTACGACATTTCCATGACTAATGATCGGACAAGAGGGCGAACGACGTTGAGCCATCTTTCCTAGTCGTCCTAGACACCCTATTTCCGCTAAAACCGTTGTAAGCCATACGACCGGCAGGATTTGACCGAGTCATTTCGGGACATCGTCTCCTGGTTCGAGAAAGTCGGCACGGGTAAGGTGTCGTGGAGCGACGCGTAAAACCAAATTCGGGGCGTGGTTTGGTCGATCTCGTCGGTACGCCCGTCCATGACGAAAGGAGCCGAAGCGTATGCGTTCGACCGATCAAGGGACTTCGGAGTCGAACCCGGACGTCACGAGGCGGGACTTCCTGCGAATGGGGAGCCTCGGCGCCTTGGGCCTTTCGCTGGCGGATCGGTCGATGGCGGAAGGACTCGCCGCGACGTCGAGCCGTTCGGTCATCCTGCTGATGATGGTCGGCGGTCCGAGCCAGTTGGAGACCTTCGACCCTAAGCCCGACGCCCCCTTGGAGGTTCGCGGGCCATTCTCAACAATAGCCACCGCGATACCGGGCGTGCGGATCAATGAGCATCTTCCGAGGCTGGCGCGTCGGATGGATCGGCTGTCGCTGATCCGGTCGCTCCGCCACGACTCGGCCCCGATCCATGAGACCGGACAGCAGCTGGTGCAGACCGGCCGCCTTTGTCGTCCAGGTGAGGATCACCTCCCCCACTTCGGCTCCGTCGTGTCACGACTCGGAGGGGCGCCGGCGCACGTACCCTCGTTCGTGATCCTGCCTGGTCCGATCGGCAGCACCGGCGTCGACATCTCGCACGGCCAGTCGGCCGGTCCGTTAGGCTCGACGTTCGACCCGGTCTATCACGACCCCGAGTTGGTTACGGTGGACCCCGACAACGTCCGACTTCGACGCCGAGGAGTTTTCGACCTGAGCGCCGAGCACGATTCGACACGCGAGTCTTACGGTCGAACTCGCTTCGGGACCAACTGCCTGCTCGCCCGACGACTCGTGGAGTCGGGCGTGCGTGTCGTTACGGTGAACATGTACCAAACCGTTTTCAAGGGCAAGACCTGGGACTGCCATGGCCGGCACCCGTTCAGCACGCTGGACGACTACGCCAACGACGTGCTGCCGACCTTCGACCTCGCCTTCTCCGCCTTGATCGACGACCTCGAACGTCGAGGGTTGCTCGAGAGCACTCTCGTCATCGCAACCGGCGAATTCGGCCGGACCCCGAAGCTCAACGCTGCCGGCGGCCGAGATCACTGGCCGGGCGTCTGGAGTGCCGCCCTGGCCGGGGGCGGGACGCGAGGGGGCCAAGTCATCGGCGAGAGCGACCGCCATGCCGCCGAGGTCGCCGACCGTCCCGTCCACCCCTCCGAGCTCGTCGCGACGGCCTACCGCAGTCTCGGGATCGACCCCGCCCGATCGATCACGCTCGACGATGGGCGGAGGCTCGCCCTGCTCAAAGACGCCAGCCCGGTCCTCGAAGCGTTTGCCTGAGGCACCCGTCACTTGTTCCGGTTGATGCCGAGACTCCTTTTCGGGGTCATGGCCACTCAACAAAAACGAGCCCGGGATTCCGAAGAATCCGGGCTCGTTGAGAGGCTATTCGCTCCTCCTGAAGTCACTTCGTGGTGACACTCGCCTGGGCTCCCGTCTTGAAGCCGGGTGCGGCGATGAGAGACTTGCCCGGCTTCCCGTCAGCGAAGTTCCAGAACTTCACTTCGCCGTCCCAGCTGCCCGACGCGATGGTCTTGCCGTCCTGGGAGAGGGCGAAGGAATAGACCCAGTCCGCGTGACCCGACAGGGCCCGGACCGCCGCGCCGTTGGCCGCGGTGAAGACGCGGACGACCTTGTCCGAGCTGCAAGCAACGAGTTCCTTGCCGTCGCTCGTGAGCTGGAGCTTGAAGACGGGGCCGCCGAAGCCGCCGACTTGACGGAGTTGTTTGGCGTCTTCGTCGGGCGACCAGACGCGGATGAGATTGTCCTCGCCGCCCGTGTAAACGCTCTTGCCGTCGGGGCTGAACGCCGCCGTGTAGACCGGCTGGGCGTGGCCGGGGAAGGTGACGATCGACTCCTTCTTGACGACGTCGAAGACTTTACTGGTCTTGTCGCGGCTGGCCGAGGCGAGTCGCTTGCCGTCGGGGCTGAAGACGACGTCGTAGATCCAGTCGGCGTGGTCTTCGATGGTCGCCAGCTCCTTGCCCGACTCCACATCCCAGATTCGGATGGCCCGGTCGGCCCCGGCCGCGGCCAGGGTCTTCGAGTCGGGGCTGAAGGCGACGGCGAAGACGCAGTCGCCGCTCTCGAGGAGGTCGCGGACGGGCTTCCCTCCGCCGTTCGGCTCGGCGAGCCAGAGCTTGACGCCGCCGAATTGACCCGGGTCGCCGCTGGCGGTGGCGAGCCACTTGCCGTCTCGGCTGTACTCGATGTCGTACACTCGCTCGCCCAGCCCGCGCAGCCTGCGGTCGAGGGTTCCATCGGCCTGCTTCCAGAGGTTGATCTCATGGTAACCCGACGCGGCGAGCTCGTTGCCGTCCGGGCTGAAGGCAAGCGCGGTGATCGGGACCGCAAGGCGATAGCTTTCGGGAATAACGACCGGGGTGTTCTTCCTCAGGACCACGGTCCAATCCTCCGAGGGATCGGCCCCGTCGTATTTGGCCCCTTCCTTCACCCAGCGCTCGACGAGGGCGATCTTCTCGGCCTGCATCGGATCCTGCTTATAGGGCATCCGAGGTGAGCCGTCCGGGCGGAGCAGTTCGACGAATCGGCTGGCGTCCGGGTCGCCGGGTTCGAGGGTGATGCCTTCCCCTTGCTGCCCACCCTTGGCGAGCAAGGTGAATGTGGTCATCGTGTACTTGCTCTCGGACTTCTTCGGATTGTGGCAGGCGATGCAGTTCTCGACGAGGATCGGCGCAACGTCCTTCATGAAACTGACGGTCGGCATCGTCGCGGCGGCCGCGGGCTTGGCGTCGGCGGCGGGCTTATTCGGCTCGTCGGCCCCTCGAGACACCAGCGTCGAAGCGATCGCCAGGAGGAGAGCCAGGGGGAGCGTGCGGACTCGGGGCATCGGACAACTCCTCGATAAGTGAGCCGCAAGGTCGCGGATCAGCTCGCGTCGATTCAGCATACAATACCGCGAGGCCCGGCCGGAACGCTCTGCCGGGTCCGTCGCCGGCTACTTCGCCGGCACCACCTTGACCGAAAGCGGAGTCGGCGGAGTGGCATAGTCTTTCTTGTTGATCTGAAATGAGATCGACACATTGGCACCCGCCATCGCCGCGGCCGCCTTCGCGTCGGCGACGACCGCCACGATGAAGTCCGCCTTGTCGGGCGCGAGCGTGATCGGGTCGGCCTTCAGCCCCGCGGGCAGGCCGTTGACCTTGACCGTCACCGGTTCCTTGAACGGCCCTCGACGGATGACCTTCCCCTTCAACTCGAGGGTGGCCCCGGGTTTCAGCTCGATCGCGGCCGAGGCCAACTCCAACGCGGCGGGTCGGACCACATCAACGGTTACCGCCGGCAGCGCGATCGTGCGGTCGACGTTCGCGAACTTGCCCTTGGCCACCAGGCCGATCGTCGACGTTCCCAGCGGGGCTTCGACGGCGGCGTTGATCGGGACCGCGCCCTCGGCGGCCTTTTCCGCCAGGTTCGCCGCCGGCACGGCAAAGCCAGGAGGCATTGGCAGGGCCGTGACCGCAAGAGCAGCATCGGCGCCGGAGGTCCTCGCGAGCTTCACGAGCAGTGGCGAACCGAACCCGTGGACGATCTCCAAAGGTGTGGCCGGTGCCTCGAGGGCGACCGGAAGAGCCTGCGCGGGCGCGGCGGCCAGGCCGACCTGGGTTACGGTCTTGGTCGCGAAGGTTCCCTGCTGCGCAAAGATCAGGGCTTTCTTCGCGGGGGAGACGATCGGCCCCGACGGCCCCTGGGCTTCGCCAACCACCTCCAAGGGAGTCGCCCCGAAGGCTGCGTCCGGAACGGCCGAAACGGAAAGGGCTCCCAAGGTTTGCCCTTCGGCAATCGTCCCCGGTCGCACCGAAAGTCCCGGGGGGAGATGATGCACCGTCAGGTTGATCGGCCCGTTGTATCCCTTGCGAGTCGCCACGACGCCGATGAGGGCGTTCCCCCCTTTGGGAACGCTGACCTGGGGATCGTTAAGGGCAACCTCGAACGTCGGGACGACCGGGGTCGCCACAATCCTGTATGGGAATCCGACACCCCCTCGCTTTTCGAGATCCCGGAGCGTCAGCGTGAGCTCAGTTACCCCGGCAGGCACGTTGAAGTCGAGCGATGGGTCGGGAGACGCCATCGCCGGCTTGCCCGCCTCCGTCGGGATCACCCGGTCGTCGGCGGTCGCAAGGACCGCTTGATTCGAGCCGAGTACCTGGAGTACGCCATCGAGCGCCGAACCTTGCTCCGACGCGACCACCTCGAAGTGCAGCGCCTGGCCCGGGGTCACCGCGAGTGTAAACCGATCCTCGTCGCCGGCCGGGTCGATCCGGCCGTTGAGAACAACCGGCACTCCGACGCGAACGCTCGCCGCGTTCGGGTCGGAAGGCTCCCTCACCTCGAGGTGGTCGTTGGCCTCCAGCGAATTCAAGGACTCGACGTCCGCAAGCTGACCCGAGGGATTCGTCGCCGTTGCCCTCACGGTGAAAACGTTTCCAAGAGGAGGAGCCGTCACGGTCGCCGCGGCAATGCCGAGTTCAGGAATCGTGCCACCGCGAAGCTCGAAGCCGACCGTTTCGCCTCGGCGAGCTCCGATGGGAAAGACTTCTTCGGATGCGGGCACCGCGCCGATCACGAGACGATAGACCGGTCGGCCTCCCCCCTGATACCGCGAGTCGGAGAGTTCGACGATGTAGTCGGTATCCTCGGGAAGCGTGACGAAAAGTCGGGCGTCGGTCAGGAGTCCGGCGGAGTCTTCGGCCGCGGCGATGAATCCACGGGCCGCGGTCATCAGGCGAATCGTCGGGTCGACGCCCGAGCCGATCCTCGCGCACTGGGCGTCGATGATGATCCGCTGCCCTTTCTTTCCGGGGAACCGGAAGAAGTCGACGTCGTTCCCGGCCGACGTCCCTTCGACCACCGCCGGAGCCGGGATGCTCTGGGCCAACTCGAAGCTGCTATTGTCCTCGGCCTCGACGACCCTCGGCAATTGCCCGACGGTGAAGAGGAACGAATTTGAGATCCCGTCGTCGGTCTTGACCCGAATCGGGTAGACCCCGAGCGGTGTGTCGCCCTGGACGTTGATCTTGAACTTCCACGCGGCGGGATTCGGGCTCGCGGCCGGGATCGGCTCCGCCTGGAACGCGAACGGGGCGATCAACTGCGGATTGCCCGCGAGATTGGCCCCGGCAATGGTGACTTCCGTCGCCTCCCCTTTCCTGACGCCAAAAGGGGTGGTCTCCTGGATCAGCGGAGGATCGGCCCAGGCGGTTGCGGCCGAAATAAGCCCGAGGGCGGCGACCAGGCCGACGTGGAAGCGATTCATGGGGGATCTCCTCGATTCCGGTCGCGGCCGGAGGATTCGGGCGGGATCGGTGGGTCGGTCCCTAGCGGGCGGGCGGACGAGCACGGGCGGGTCAAGGCAAACTCAAACGTCGCATGACCTTGGCCCTTTGTCAAGCGCGGCCTCCGGCCGGCGCGTGTCGATCCGATCGGTATGACCAGGAGTTGAGCCGCCGACCGAGAATTCGACGGCAATGAGGATGCGAGACCTCGATCCCTGGACCGGTCCCTGGCCGAGCTATCGATCGAGCGTCGTTTCGCCGTAGAATCCTGGGGTCCGACACGGATTCGTCTCGGGTTTGTCCACACTGCCCCGTCCGGAGCTCGTGCCGATGTTGCCCGTTTTGAAGACGGTGACGAAGTGCGTCTGCCCGCTCGACTGCCCCGACACGTGCAGCGTTCGAGTGACCGTCGAGGACGGCGTGGCGACCGAATTTCGGGCGGACCGGGATCATTCATTCACGAGGGGTTTCCTCTGCCAGAAGATGGCCGGTTACCTCGATCGTGTGTACAGCGACGAGCGGTTGCTGCACCCGTTGCGGCGAGTCGGCCCCAAGGGAGAGGGTCGGTTCGAGCCGATCGGCTGGGACGAGGCGCTGGGTGAGATCGCCGAACGGTTCGGAGCCATCGCCCGATCGTCGGAAGGTCCGCAGGCGATCCTTCCGTATAGCTACTACGGGACGATGGGAAAGCTCCAGGCGAGTAGCCTCGACCGTCGCTTCTTCCACCGGTTGGGCGCCTCGATCCTGGACCGCGCGATCTGTGCGTCGGCGGGAAGCTCAGGGTACGAATACACGGTCGGCCGGGGTCGCTTCGGGGCCGATCCCCTCGGCGTTCCCGGTTGCCGGTTCCTCGTCAACTGGGGCTCGAACACCGCCAACACGAATAGTCACCTCTGGAGCCTGATGATCGAGGCGAGGAAGGCAGGGGCAACGATCGTGACGATCGACCCCTACCGCAGCCCGACGGCCGCTCGCTCCGACTGGCACATCCAGCCGAGGCCGGGGACCGACGGGGCCCTGGCCCTGGGCGTGATGCACGTGATCTGGCGCGACGGTCTCGAAGACGCCGACTACCTCGCTCGGAGCACCGTCGGCGCGGACGAGCTACGCCGAAGGGTCCTCGACGAGTATCCTCCCGAACGCGTGGCCGGGATTACCGGAGTCGACGTCGAGACGATCACCGCCTTCGCCCAGCGCCTGGCCCGAGAGCAGCCGTCGTTCATCCGGCTCAATTACGGTCTCCAACGCCACTACGGCGGGGGCATGGCCGTCCGCACGATCGCCTGCCTCCCCGCCATCATCGGCTCCTGGCGCTATTACGGCGGCGGCGCGTTGCTCTCGACGAGCGGGACGTACGACTTCGACATGGGCCGCCTCACCCGCCCCGACCTCTCGCCCCCGGGGACGCGCACGATCAACATGAATCGATTGGCCGATGCCCTCGCCGGCGAGCTCCCCGGGCCTCCCGTGCGCGCCCTTTACGTCTATAATTGCAACCCGGCGGCGGTCTCGCCCGACCAGAAACGCGTGATCGAGGGACTCCTCCGCGATGACCTCTTCACCGTCGTCCACGAGCAGTTCGCGACCGATACGGTCGACTACGCGGATATCGTCCTGCCGGCCACCACTCAGCTCGAGCACCTCGACGTCCACGGCTCCTACGGACACCTCGACGTGATGCTCAACACGCCGGCCATCGCCCCTCGGGGCGAGTCTCGCTCGAACAACGACGTCTTCCGAGCGCTGGCCGGACGGCTCGGCTTCGAGCCCGAACTCTTCCCCGACGACCGGACGCTCATCCGGCAAGCCCTCGACGGGGGCCCGAATGTCAGGGGAATCACCCTCGAACGCCTCGAAGCCGAAGGTTCCGTCCGGATGAACCTGCCTTCCGATTACACCCCGTTCGCCGAGGGGAGATTCCCCACCCCCTCGGGTCGTTGCGAGCTCTACTCGGAACGGATGAAGGCCGATGGCTACGACCCTCTCCCGACCTACATCCCGCCTCGCGAGGATCCCCAGACTCGTCCCGACCTCGCGAGATGGTTCCCGCTCCAGTTGTTGACTCCACCCCGGCCCCAGTTCCTGAACTCGACGTTCGCCAACCAAGAGCGCCACCGATCGCTCGCAGGCGACCCCACCGTCGAGCTCTCCCATGAGGACGCCGACCGTCGGAACCTCGTCGACGGGCAATGGGCCGAGGTCTATAACGGCCGGGGCCGATTCCTCGCTCGCGTCGCGCTGAGCGAGGCCGTCCGCCCCGGGGTGGCCGTGGCCACCGGGATCTACTGGAACAAGCTCAGTCCCGGCCGAGGGAACGTGAACCAGACGACGTCCACGGGATTGACCGACATGGGCGGCGGCGCGACGTTCTTCGATAATCTCGTCGAAGTACGGGCATCCGACGAGTTTTGAAAGAATCTTGACACGGACGAGGCCTGCACCGATCAGGTCGTCAGGAGTGATTGCCGAGGATGATCTCCTTCCTATCCCGTTGGAAGCAGCGCCGGTCAAGGCCGGACGCCTCGCACTTGCGATTCACGGTCTACTCGCGGGACCGCTGCGGCTGCTGTCACACCGCGCTGGCCCTCCTCGAGGAATTTCAACGCCGGCATCACTTCGCCATCGAGGTCGTCGACATCGACAACGACCCCGAGCTCGTCGCCCTCTACACCACGAGCGTGCCCGTGATCGCCCTCGATGGGAAGGTTCGGTTCAAGGGGATTGTCAACCCGAGACTCCTCGAGCGCTTGATCGCGGCCGAGGCCCGCCGCGAATAAGTCCTCCCTCTTGCCCGGCCTTCGCGATCACTGCTGCCTCATTTGGTGAGTCGCACCACGACCGATTTCGAAACTTGCGGTAAACCGGCTGGCAAAACTTGAATCGATTTGGTAACAACTCCGCCTGCCGCGGGCGAAGGAATCGCCCCGGCCCATATCTCGAGAGATGCCCCCACTCTGAGTCGCCGACAGTGAGCTGTCCGTTCGGAATCGGGCGCGGCTTTTTGCCGAGCCGTGACCGCTCCCCGTCGTGTCGGCGCTCGAAGGAGATTCGCGCGATGGACCGCCGCCGTTACGTCCCCTCGGCCGAAGGTCTGGAGGGCCGCGCACTACAGGCGAACTTGCTCGGCAGCTCGACCAACAGCCTGGCCAATAACCCGGCGACCGACGTGCCGGTCACGGCGATCCAGAAGCAGCTCCGGATCGACCACCTCCCCTATTACCTGCGGCAGCTCCAGCCGGGTCGCTACCTCCCCGGCCCGACGATCCAGGCGCTCCAAACCGATATTGCCGCGATCAAAGGCGTACTCCACAAGCCGGACCCGGTCACGCTCGAGAACTATAATAGTCTCATGCAAGACCTCGTCCCCAAGGCGTCCGTCAGCGCCTCGGACGCGAACGCCTTGAGCCACGCATTCGGAGTCATCCTCAGTAACGCAGGGGCCACGGACAAGCAGGTCGAGAACCTTCAGTCCGGCATGAACGACCTCGTGAAGGTCGACTCGCAAAGCCGGCAGCCGACGTACCTGACCACGAACGACTATTCGCTGGTGCTTCAGTCGATCCTGGGGATCGGCCGGCCGATCGTCAGGCCCGAGGTGCCCACGATCGCGCTCAAGGACGGCACGCGAAGCGAGCCCGGATATGGCGTCTCGAACGTCCGCAAGCCCACCCTCGTCGGGACGTACGGCTCCGGCAATACGGTCGGGATCTACGCCTCGGACGGGACGACGGGCTTCAACAGCAAGGGCGTCGTCATGCAGCTCCTCGACAGCAACCTGAACGTTGTTGGCGAGGGGAAGGTCATCGATGCGAACGGGGACTATCGCATCACCGTCACGAACCCGCTCCCCAATGGCGTCTATACGTTCTACGTCCGGGCCGTCGACCCGCAAGGGATGCAGAGCATCCCCAGCCCGGCCTTCCACCTGAAGGTCGCGTCGAAGGAACCGATGCCCGAGCAATCGGTCCCTGGCGGGCCGCTCTCGGTCTGATCGATCCAACTCGGAGGGTCGAGGGTCCCAATCTGATGGGACCTCTCGACCCGAGTTCGCCTTTAGACACGTTGATCAGTCGCCGAGGTCGATCCAACGGGCGAGGTCCGTCGGCGCGACCAGGTCATTGTCGAGTTTCAACAGGTGTTTGGCGTCGTCGAGGCTATAGGCCTTTTCGACCCAGTCTTTCTCGAAAGCCCCGCCCGTCCGATAGATCCAGAGGGGCCAGGGTGAGGAGAGGGCCGCAGC
This sequence comes from Singulisphaera rosea, assembly GCF_054877945.1. Classification (NCBI taxonomy): domain Bacteria; kingdom Pseudomonadati; phylum Planctomycetota; class Planctomycetia; order Isosphaerales; family Isosphaeraceae; genus Singulisphaera; species Singulisphaera rosea. The sequence goes on from NZ_JBTYIP020000002.1 coordinate 316,082, forward strand.
GGCCTTGGGCCCTCCGAATTGCAGAAGTCCCGGCAGGTCGATCGTCGACGGGAGCTCGACCGAGCCGTCGCCCGCGTCGAAGGCGTGCAAGTCGATTGCGGTCCGCGCCAGGCCTTCGAGCACGGGCCTGGCGAGCAGGACCTGAGGACCGGCCGTTCCCTGCCCCAGCAGGCTGACTTCGCGGACGTCGGCCTGCGCGCGGGCCCACGCCAGGACGGTGGCGAGATCCTGGAGTTGGTCGGCGGCCAGCGACGCGTTGTAGGTGTCGTAGTGCACGGTGTCCGGACGTCGCGAAGCAGGCGAGGACGGGTCCATGGACTCGCCGACGAATAGCGGATCGAAACCGACCACGCTCTGGCCTCGCTCGATCAGGGCCTTGACCATCGGCGATAGGCCGCCGTCGGCCGTCGTGAGACGTTCCTTACCGTGGGGGTTCGCGATCACGGTCAACCTTCCCGAGGCTTTTGCCGGGATGAGGCGGACGACCGGGATCGACTCGCCGAGACCTTTACGCCCCACTTTGGAATGGATGATCGTCAGTCCTTCGCGGCTGGAACGCCGGACTTCGGTGGCGTCCAGATCCGCCGGCGCAGGGTTCACCAGGCCGACACGAACTTTGAGGCTCGCGAGCAAGAGCCGACGTGCCGCCTCCCAACGCGCCGGATCCTCGCCCGGAGCCAGAGATGCGAGCTCCTGGCCAAGGGCCTTGATCAGGTCGGACTCGAGTTGGGCGGGCGTTTTGGCGTCAGCCGGCCCCGGGTGGGAAGCATCGTAGGTCCAGAGAGTCTCGGGCTTTTCGGGCTGTTGAATTCCCTCCTTGGTGCTCGCGGCATCGTCGATACCGAGGAGCCAGTAGGCCATGAACGGGTAGACGGCATTCCGGCTCGTCTGGTTGTAGTTGTGCCCGAAGTTAAAAACGTCGGCGCTGATGCGTTCGGGAGAGCCGACGAGCGAGTAGACCTGTCGGATGGTCGGATAGGCGTTGCTCATCGTCTTGGCGGTCCAGTCGCCCGTGGCGCCGACGAGCTTCATGGGACGTGGGGCCATGAGGGCGGCGAACTCGACGTTATCGGTGCCGATCCGAAGCCCGGCGGCATTCTCGCACGTGCATCCCCCCTGGAACGAGTCGGAGACCATGACCGCGGGCGCCGCGACCTTCACGCGGTCGTCGATCGCGGTCAGCAGGAAGGTCTGCGTCCCCCCGCCCGATTCTCCCGTGCAGCCGATCCGGGCGGGGTCGACGTCGGGCAGGGTCGTCAACCAGTCGAGGGCGCGAATGCTGTTCCAGGTCTGCAAGGTGACCAGGCTCAATCCCCAACGCCTGAGCCGGTCGTTGAGGAACGCATGGCCAAATGACTTACTGTCGTTGTACCCGACCATATCATACATGAACACGACGCACCCCAGCTTCGCCCAGCGGATGCAGCGGTGCTGGACGTCCGGCTCGACCCGACCGACCGCGTAGTGCCCGTGCGGGCTCAGGATGCCCGGCAGTCTCCCGGTCTTACCGATGGGCCGGTAGAGATTCCCGCTGAGCGTAAAACCCGGGAACGTCTCGAGGACAACCTTCTCGATGGTGTAGCCGTCCCGCTCGATCTTGTCGAAGACCCGGGGATGGAGCGGCGTCTTGGGGAACATCGGCCAGAGGCCGAGCGTCACCAGCAGTTGTTGACGCAACGATCGGGCTCGTTCCTGCCAGGCCTGTGCCGTCGCGGGAGGATGGAAGTCCGCCCCTTCGCGATTCGTCCGGACGAAGGTCCTTCTGGCATCCGTCGGCGGTGCGACGGAATCGAGCTGGCCTCGGGCTACGTCGAGGCCCTTGGAGGGGTCGAAGGACGCCTCCGAGGTGATGACGATGAGTGCCGGGACTGCCTCGGGAGCTTTCGGTTTCGTCTCCGCAGACGTCGTCGGCGAGGCATCCTTCGCCTTCGGGGCAACCACGATCTTGAGTCGACCAGACGAGCCGACCGCGACCTCGCCGATCGTCTGCCAATGCGGGGTCGGTGCGTCCCCCTCGACCCTGGACGTCAGCGTCACCGTCTCACCTTCGGTCGTCAGCAGCCAACGCTGATTCGCCGGGGCCCAGGCCTTCAAGGTGTACGTCCCCGCCTGGGGAAGATCGATCCCCTTCGCGAGTTGGGGGAAGTCGCTCGCAGTATACCGCCGGGCGATCGGGGCTCCGGCGTCCTGAGACCTGGCCTCGGTCGAGAGGCCCAACGCCAGGACTCCCGCGAGTGTGATGACGAGACGAGAAGATTGGGACAAGGTCGACATCGGTGGACGGCTCCCACGGTGGCGCGAGACGCGAGGTCGAGATGGGCCCTGGGCCCATCACCGCAAGGGTGGACGCCTCCACCCCCGGTTTCGGCTCTCATCGTACTCGTCGCACGCGCAGAGGCAAGGATCTGCGAAGTCGCACCGAACGTGACGGAGGTGAAGTCCGTCTTCGACCCGAGGACCATCGGCCACCGACGAACACTCATTTTTTACGAATAACCATGTTATCACGGCGGTCGTTTTCGATTACCGAGTGACCGGGCCGTCCCCACGGGCGATCATCGGGCCGAGGACCTCAGTACCGAGTCGTCGGGTAAACGTCGAGGCGCCGGAGGGGAGGAGGTGGTGGCCGTCCATGAAACCTACGTCTCCGACCCAGGAACGAGCATCGACGACGTGGGCGTGGCACTCTCGTCCGAGCTCGTCGAGGTAGTCGCGGACGAGGTCGAGCGTGGCGGGCGCGTAGAGGTTTCGGAAGACTTCGCCTTCGGGGAGGAGGACCACGGTGGGCTGGATTCCCTCTCGACGGCAGAGCGCGAGGATGCCTCGCAAGGCGCGGTCGGCGGCCCTCGACGCGTGGTAGTCCTTCAATTGCGGTTCATAGTGGCGACGGTAGTGCTCGACGAGTTTCCGATACTCGTCGGGGGGGACCGAATGCCTGGGGCTCCACCACCCCAGGGAATCCAGATTCTGGCTGCGATGGTCGGCGGGGGCCCGAGGCAATAGCCAACTCGGCGCGAGTTGGGTCAGCAAAGCGGCCCGGTTCGAATAGAGCGGGAACCACTGGGTCGCGAGCCAGAGCCGACGCAGTTGTCGAGGTCGATTGGTGTACGTCGCGAGGAGCTGCACGCCCTTCCAATCGAGACAACCAAGATTGATCTCGTCGACATATTCCTTGATGGTCCGTTCCGATCCCCAGATCGGCGGCCAGTATTCGACGAGGAGGCGGTCGGGGCGGACCCCCGCGTCGAGCAGGCGTTGGAGGGTCAGGTGGGCCATCTCCGGGCCCGAACCGACTTGCGCGAAGTTGAAGACGAGGGGAGTTTGCCCATCCGGGCCCGTGAGCTCCGGGAGGACATCCGGCCGGAATCCCGTGGCCGTTCGCGAGCTCCCGAGCATGAGGACGAGGGGGCGAGCCGGGTTATCGGCGATCTTTCGGCGGAGGTCGGATAACTTCCGGCCGAACTCGCGGTCGGCGATTTCGGGTCGAAGGTGCATGGCGAGTCGGACGCCGAACTGGCCGACGACGAGCCAGATCAGGCCCCAGGCCAACGCGGCCTTGGCTTTCCGCCAGGAGGGGCGTTTCGACGCCATTCGGAAACTCCCTTTCGATCCGGCCGACTTCAGAATTGGAAATAGACGAACGCCTTGCTCGCCTCCGGGGCCAGCAACAGGGCGACCGAAAACGCCGACGCATAACCGAACCCGAGCACGGGGGCGGGGATGCGAGACCTGATCGTCGGCCAGTGCCCCCGAGAGCCCAGCGCATGGCAGACGATCACCAGGGTGAGCGTCGCCCAGAAGCTCGATGTCGGCGCGGGGGGCATGTCCCCGGTATGGGGCAGGAGCCTCGCCAGCAACGTGATGGCCGTGGTGAAGTCCGGGGCCCGGAAGAAGATCCAGCCCACGCAGACGCATGCGAACGTCAACAGGACTCGCAAGATCGTTCCCGGCACGCTCTCCATGAGGTCTTCCCAGGCCGGCCGATCGCGCAAGGCCTCGCGAAAGCGGCGATGTCCCACCAATAGGGCTCCATGGAGAGCACCCCAGGCCACGAACGTCCAGTTCGGCCCGTGCCACAGGCCGCCCAGCGTCATCGTCAGCAGGAGATTTCGATCCGTCCGCCAAGGACCTTGACGGCTCCCGCCCAGGGGGATGAAGAGGTAGTCCCTCAACCAGCTCGAGAGGGAGATGTGCCAACGTCGCCAGAAATCTGAGACGTTCCGCGCGAGGTAGGGCATGTTGAAATTCGGCGAGAGCTTATATCCGAGCAGGTGGGCACACCCGAGCGCCATGTCGGTATAGCCCGAGAAGTCGCAATAGATCTGGAGGGCGTACGCGAGGACGGCGACCCAGACGGCATACGCCCCATACGCCTCGGGCTGGGCGAATACGGGGTCTGAGAAAACGGCCATTCGGTCGGCAATCGCCAGCTTCTTGAATAGACCCATCAGGAAAAGCTGGACCCCGAGCTGGGCACGCGCCCAATCCCAATGCTTGGGGCGTCGAATCTGCGGCAGGAAATCCCGCGCCCGGACGATCGGCCCCGCGACGAGGTGCGGGAAGAACGTGATGAATAGGAGGAAATGCTCGAGATTACGCTCCGCGCGGACGTTCCGGCGGTAAACCTCGACCATGTAGTTGATCGCCTCGAAGGTATAGAAGGAAATCCCGATCGGTACAATCACCTTCAGCAGCGGCAACGAAGCCCGGACGCCCAGGAGGTGGAGTAGATCCTCGAAGCTATCCAGGAAGAAGTTGGCGTACTTGAAGTAGATCAGGAGTCCGAGATTCCCGGTGAGGCTCATCACCAGGAGGATCTTGCGGCGCCGTTCCGAGACGTTGGAGTCGATTCCCAGGGCGATCAGGAAGTCGATCGCCGTGGAAACGCCGATCAAGACCGCGAGCATCGAGTTCCACCTCGCATAGAAGTAGAAGCTCGCGATCAGCAGCAGACGGACTCGGGCTCGATCCCAGGGGAGGATCCAGTAGACGAGAAAGACGAGCGCGAAGAAGACGAGAAACGCCTGGGAACAGAAGATCATCGCATCCTGCCCTCGCCCCGACGGGCCTTTGTCTCCATCCATGGAGGCCCGACTCCCGTATCGTCCGAGAACCGGGCGCGGGCAGTTTACCCCCCCTCATCGTCGGGTCAAGCCAGACTTGGACGGCTCCCACTCGCGAACTGTCAGGAAGCTAAATTCTGTCCGACAATCGGTTCAATTGTCGCGTTTATGGCGAAATTCCGAGATTTACGGAGGAGGAAAGGACAAAAAAAGATTTCAGATGCCTCTGTGGGAGGATTAGACTAACGGAGTCGGCGAGATTTCTATTGATGAGCATCCTGATTCCGCGCCGTCGACCGATCCGCTCTCCCGACGCCTTGCTCGCACACCCTTGGGCTCGCACACCTATGATGATCGAAAGACCGCAATCTCTGGTTCCCTCGACCAAACCTAAACCGACGGTCATTAAATGCGCGTGCGGTCGTTGCATCGAGCTCGAAGCGATCTCGCGCTATCGTCGATCGGTAAGAATGAGGCTGCTCCGAATCTTCTCCGGTTTCGTGCTCGCAGGCATCCTGATCGTCGCGGCCCATCGCCCTTTACTGGTGGCGATCCCCTCTCTGTTCCACGTGAATAATCCCGCGCCTTCGAATGCCCTCGTTTTGCTCCTGGGGGGCGAACGTGAGCGGATGGATCGGACGATCGAGCTCTATCGCCAAAAGATGGCGCCGATCATCCTCGTCTGCACCGGCCTCGAGAATCAGCCTCCGACGGCCAGCCCCAACGACCCGGTCCGCGAATACTTCCTCGAGCATGGGATCCCCGCCGAGGCCATCGTTACCCTCCCCGGCGGCGTGAAGAGCACTTCGGACGAATGCGACCGGGTCCGAGACTACGCCCGCACCCACCCGACGACCCGAGTTACCGTGGTGAGCACCGCGTACCACACGGGCCGGGCCCGTTGGATCTTTCGACGGAAGCTGACCGAGCTGGGGATCGACGTCCGGACCGCCGCCGCCCCCGACCCGCGCTTTCCGATCGCGGACTGGTACAAAAACGAGGATGGCTTGATGGCCTACTTCAATGAAGCCATCAAGGGGATCTTCTACCGACTCCGGTATTGAACCGGCCTTAACAAGTTCTCCGGTCATGGCCTCGCGGTCGCCCCCTCGAGTCGACCGACGGGGGTGGCCGATTGACCGCCATCCCCGTCGTCGCGTACCGTGAGCGCATGGCATTCGAAGTCGAAGTCAAATACCGTACAAAGGGTCACGAGGCCCTCGCGCGACGCTTAGTCGAGCTCGGGGCCACCGCCGAGGCCGAGATACCTCAGGCGGATACGTACCTGAGTCATCCGTCCCGAGATTTCGCCGAGACGAACGAAGCCTTCCGGATCCGCCGCTCCGGCGACTCGAATCGCATCACGTACAAAGGGCCTCGACACAGCGGCCCGACCAAGACTCGCGAGGAGATCGAGGTCGCCTTCGCCGAGGGTTCCTCCTCGTACGACCAACTTCTCCGCCTCTTCAAAAATCTCGGATTCGTGCCGGTCGCCGAGATCCGCAAGACACGAATCGCCTTCCATTTGAGCGTCCAGGGGCGGAATCTCGAGGTCGCCCTCGACGTCGCGGAGGGCCTCGGAACTTTCGCGGAGGTGGAGGTGCTGGCCGAGTCCAAAGAGGCGCTCCCGGACGCGCAGGCGGCCGTCCTCGCGTTGGCTCACGAGGTCGGACTGACCGAGGTCGAGCCCCGTTCCTACCTGAGGATGTTCCTCGAATCGTCGAGGCGCGACGAGCCTTCCCGAGGCGAGAGTCCTTCGGACGAAGCCTGACAGGGCCCCATCCGTCCCATCCGGTCGCTCCCCGGCTCATTTCGCAAGTGCAAACGACCGGACGACGATCTGAATCGTCCGGCCGTAGGTTGAGCTTTACTCCACGACCAATTCCCAGTGGATCGACGAGTTGAGACCGTCGATGACCATTTCGGCGCCTTCGGACGTCTCCTTCAGCTTGACGGGGCCGGTCCTGGCCCCGGTGTTGTCGAGGGCATACGCCTTGATCGTCCCCTTGTGCTTCCACAGGACCCGAGCCTGCACGGGCTCGCGGAGGAGGGGTGGGGTCCCCGGTTCGGAGACGTCGCGTTTCCACTCGTCGACCCAGCGAAAGCCCGTGGGCTCGACTCGGGCGAGTGCGGTGACGAGGAGACGGTCGGAGGTCGCAAGGGGTTTATCAGACGCTGACGAGGCGACCACGACCGCGTAAGGGGTCTCGGAGGAGATCGTCAGGTTCTCGGAGCTCGACGGTTGCCCGTCGGCCCAACCGGCGACGCCCTGGGTGAAAGGTGTTTGGATGTTCAATCGGCCCTTGGTCGGTTCCCACCCCGAGACGGCGGTCCGCGACTTCGGCGCGGGGCGACGGCTTGAAGACTCCTGGGTGGCCTTGGACGGCGGGGCGGGGCGAAGCAGGATCGATGAGGCGTGCGGCCAGAGCGCGAAGACCTGGGGCATGCCGTTGATCACCTCGGGGATCGCGAAGAGGTCTTCTTGATCCTCACCAGTCCCGGCCGCCGAGCCGCCCCAGGCTTTGGGGTGGACGAAGACGCCGCGACGCACCAGGGCATCCCAGTCTTCCGTAGCGGCGATCTCGGAGGCGAGAAGGACGTCCGCCGCTTCATAAGGCAGCGCCCAGGCGCCATACGTCTGATCACACCACTGCCCGACGACATACGGCCGGTCCGCCTTCCGCTTACGGGAGGCACCGGCGGCGAGTCCGCCGTCGGTGCTCCAGAGCAGCGAGCGATGTTCGGGCGAGAGCCAGGGAGAGGGGAGCCAGAACAGGCGGTCGTCGATCAGGTCGAGTCCATCGGACGCCTGTTCGGCCGAGAACTCGGACTCGCGACGCCAGTGCGAGACGCCGGCGACGGGTGCCTTCAGTTGATCCTTGCGAAGGGTATCCGCGAGGCTCTTCCAATGGGAAGCGCCGAGGGTCTGCCAGAACCTCCGGCCGTTGACTACCGTGTTCTTGGTCGCGAGGATCCTCAACTTGGTCGCGTAATCGGGCGGGAGGGAGCTCGGTGAGTCGATCTGATCGAAGAGCGAGACTTCGCCGGCGAGGGTGACCCAGGCCACGACCGGATCGTCGCGGAGCGCCAGCCCGGTCTCGGGATTCACGTGAGACAATAGCGCACGGGCCGACTCGCGAGCCAGCTTGGTGATCGTCGGGTCGAACTCGGCCGCCGGCCCGCCGCCGGGAGGGAGGGCCGCCTCGGCCATCACGCCATCCTCGGCGCGAAACCTCCTCGCGCTTTGGAGTTCGAGCGCGACGTAGATTCCTCGTGCCTTCAAGGCGGCGATCAGGTGGTCGAGTCGGGCCAACGCGATGGGGTCGAACGCCTTGGTGTCGTCGCGACTGTCGTCGAAGAGGCTACGGTCAGGGCCGAGCGGCGAGTCGAGGTCGCCCAGTCGGACAAGGTTCACGCCCGACCTCGCCAGCCGATCGGCCAATTCGTCGGCCTTCTTCGCCTCGAGAAACGCGGAGGGGGCAAGGAGCGTGGCCCCGAAGAACCGAGCTCGCCCCCCTTTGGCGAAGGCCAGGCGGCCGTCCTTCACGATCACCGGCCCGTGCTTCCCGGCGGGGGCGTCGAGGAGATACGACGCATCGAGCGCCGATTGGGCGACGATCGAGGTCGAAGGGGTAACCGGCGACCAGCCCGTGCTGTCGGAGTCGACCTGGCCCGGGGTCCACGATCCCAGGGCTGGATTGGGCGAGGCGGTCACGTTCACGTCGTCGATGCGGACGAGACCATTCCCATCGGATTTCTCGAATTGCAGGACGGCCCTCACGGCCCCTTCGGGGACGGGCACCTGGGCCCGGTCGGCCTGCCAGTCGAAGGTCCCGTTCCAGCGAAAATCGGGCTGATTACCCCGTGCGCTCGGAATTGCCCCGCCGTCGGCGTCGAGGAAGAAGACCTTTCCCATGGCGCCTCCGGATCCCCGAAGACCCTTTCCCTGGACCATGACCGAGACGCTCAGGGCATTGAAGGGCTCGACGGGCACGGCGATTCCGGTCAGGACCCGGGCCCCCGACTTCACGAGCTCGAGCGCCGTGGTCGAACCAAACCCCGGGAAAACCCGACGCGCCCCGTTTTCGGCCGACCAGAGCGTCGGGGTGGGGTCGCCGAGCTCGAAACCCGGGTTGTTCACCAGGTTCGTGACGGATTTTCCCCCGACGGGAATGAGCTCGAACGAGATCCCGTCCATCTCCAAGGTCCCGGTCGCGCCGAGGAGACCGACCGACATGATCGCGTCGCGAGTGCCGGGGGGGACCGGGATCCGCTTCGAGACGTGCGTCCATTGCGGACCTACCGCCCTGCCCCACGGTCCCAGGGCTCCTCGGCGGAGCGAGCGGAGTCCTTCGCCGAGGAAGTCGATGATCAGACCGGGTTCTTCGCCCACCCGCTCGCCGTTCTGGATTTGATCGAGGCGAATCCAGAGCCCGATGACGATCGCCTCGTGTTGGCGACCATCGACCCCGAAGGCCCGGCTCAATCGTGCGGGTCGACCGGACTTGCGGGTTTCGAATTTGAGGCAGTGGGGGCCGACCTTGCCCCCTTCGGCGACGATGACGGCGTCCCGGGCGTTGTACCAGCCGTCGGGGACGCCATCCTTGTTCTCGTCGCTCTCGAAATCGTCGAGCGCGGGGGGGGCGGGACGCTCGAGCTCAGGCTCCTGGGCTCGGGAGGAGGAGTCGGCGAGCACCACGAGTGCCATGACGACCGCCAAACATCGCGCGACCTTCGTCACGGCTTCGCCTTCTTTCTCTTCTCGATGGCCTCTCGCTGGGCACGCCCGGTCATCGGGACGAACAGCGTGGGACGCAATTCCTTCCGGGTCAGCTTGCCGTCCTTCTTCGTGACCAGGTAGACCATCTGGTTGAACCGGTCTCCGACGGGGATCACCATCCGCCCCCCGTCCTTCAATTGATCGACCAAAGGTTGGGGGATCGCTTCGGGAGCGCACGTGACGATGATCGCGTCGAAAGGCGCCGCGTCGGGCCAACCCGCGTAACCGTCGCCCACCTTCGTGTGGACGTTCGTGTAGCCAACCTCTTTCAAGACCTTCGCGGCACGACGGCCGAGCGGCTCCTTGATCTCGACCGAATAGACGTCCTTGACGATCCTCGAGAGGATCGCCGCCTGATATCCAGACCCCGTCCCGACCTCATAAATCTTGTCAGTGGGCTTCGGATTCAGGGCCTCGGTCATGAAGGCGACGTCGAACGGAGGGGTGATGGTCTGGGACTCGCCGATCGGGATCGACTCGTCGTCGTAAGCGAGTCGGCGTGTCCCTTCCGGGAGGAACAGGTGGCGAGGGACGGTCCGGAACGCGTTCAGGACCCGAGGATCCTTGATCCCCCGCTCGACCAGGTGCCGCTCGACCATCCGCTTCCGCGCAGGCTCCGTCGGGTCGGATTTGGCCGGTTCCTCCCCGAAGGAGATCGACGCGAACAGGACGACGATGGCCATCGAAAGAACTGATAAGGGCCCGACGGGATTCCGTGAGCACATGGCGAGCTCCCTCCTCTGCGAGTCCAACGACCCAACCTGGCGACGGGTCTTTCCTTCATGATCTTAGCGACACGCGGCACGTGCTCGGAAGCGGCTCGTGATCCCCAACGACGTCAGCGTTTGCCGGGTGGGATGCCCCAACCGGCACAACTCGAACCCAGTCATCGTCGAACGGTCGAAGAGTCTCGAAGGCCGATCCGTCGGAGCAGAATCCCCTTGGATGAGGGGCTCGTCAAGGTTATAATCCATAATCCCTAGAATCGATCCGACTCTCATTACGACGTGGACTCCCTTCGGTACGGAGCGTAACGGCATGACGTCGGCAACGATGGGTTGTCTGGTCCTGCTCGTCTCGCTGGGTGCCGCGCCCTCGAAGCCCGAGCCGGTCACCCTTTCCGGCAAGGTCCTCGAACTCTCGGCCGCGCTCAAGTCTTCGGGGTTCGCGTTCGACACCGAGCCGATCGCGAAGCAAGTCGTCCTCGTCGGTCAGGATCAATCCCTGACCCCCCTGCTCTCCGATGACGCCAGTCGGGCTTTCTTCCTCGACGAACGGCTCCGCGACCGCCAGGCGGAGTTGAAAGCGAGGCGCCTTCCCGGCGTCCCCTATATCCAGGTCGTCTCATTCCGGGTGGTCGATGAAGGGACGCTCCGCACACCCGAATACTTTTGTGAGATCTGCACGATCAGCGTCCGTTGGCCGCAAGTTTGTCCCTGCTGCCAAGGGCCGCTGGTCCTCCAGATGAAGCCCGATTCCCGCTGATCCGACCCGAGGGTCGACAATGGAGTCGCCCCTGCTCGAGCGTCCCTCATAAATTGACCGTCGGCGGCGAATACCGCCGGGGATGCCTCCCAAATGGTCCTCATCAACGGCAACCTCCTCCTCGGTCTCGTCGCTATCTCGGCCATCGTCACGACACTGTTCGGGCTGGTGTCCCTTTTCTGGGTTACCAGGCGCCGACGGGGTCTCCCCGATTACACGCCCCCGGTCACGATCCTCAAGCCGCTCAAAGGCCAGGACGAAGGGCTCGAAGCGAACCTGCGGAGTTTCTTCCAGCTCGACTACCCGACGTTCCAACTCCTGTTTTGCGTCGCCGAACCCGACGACCCGGCCATCGCCGTCGTCAATCGCCTGCTCGCGGAGTTCCCCGGCCACGACGCCCAGTTGATCGTCGGATGCCCGGTCTTCGGCCTCAACCCCAAGGTTGAGAGCCTGGCCGCCATGCTCCCCTACCGCAGGCACGAGACGATCCTGATCAGCGACTCGAACGTCCGGGTCCGCCCTTCATACCTCCGCGAAACGGCCTGCTACCTGGCCGAACCGGGCGTCGGGCTCGTGACGAACCTGTTCGTCGGCGTCGGCGAGACCCAGACCGGCGCGATCCTCGAGAATCTCCACCTCAACGGGTTCATCGCCGGAGGCATCGCCGCCGCGGCCGTGCTCCGGATCACGTGCGTCGTCGGCAAGTCGATGCTGATGCCCGTGAGGACCCTGGAAGCCATCGGTGGCTTCGCCTGCGTGCGGAACCTGCTGGCTGAGGACCAGGTCATCGGCATGCGGGTCCGCAAGGCGGGATATTCGATCCGGGTCAGCCATCACGTCATCGAGAACGTCAATCAATCGCGCGGATTCCGCTGGTTCTTGAACCGGCACTCGCGGTGGTACAAGATCCGAAGGCAACTCGCCCTCTCGGCGTTCGTCAGCGAACCGACGGCGAACCTCGCGGCGATCGGCCTGGTGTGGGCACTCTCGGGCGTCAATGGGATCGCCTGGGGGGGGCTGCTCGTCCTCGTCGGACTCGGGATGTTCCGCGACGCGATCCAGACGTTCCGCCTTCGCGGCTCTTTCCCCAAGCTTCGACACCTGCTCCTCAGCCCCGTGAAGGACCTCTTCCTCCTCCCCGTCTGGTTCGACGCCCTCGTCAACCAGCGAGTCCAGTGGCGCGGGCATCGGTTCCTCGTCGGTCGTTTCACCCGACTCCGATCCGCCCGAGTTCCGAGGACCGTCCGTCGCCGGGTTCGTCGCGTCCGCTGGCACAGGTCGCAGCACGACCACGGCATCTGACCGATCGGCCGGATACCCCGCCCTGCCCTGCCCCGATCTCGCGGCCATAGGAATCACCTTGATTCCTATGGTCGCAATCGTTGATATGTCGTGAACTCGGCAGGGGAATTTCGTCCCCCTGCCGAGCTTCTCCTTCCACGATCAGGACCGGTGCCGAGACCGACTCGCGTGGGACGCGTGGGGTATCTTGAGGAACAGCGACCGAACCACGAAGGCACCGACCACGACGAGCAATACGCCGGCCAGGATCCACGGCACGCCGTCCGCGACGAGTAGAAGCATGACTGGTGCCAGCGTACCTACGATCGGAATGAGCACCAGTGCGCGGTAGATCTGCGACTTGGCGTAGATCCGCGCGAGGGTCTGATGGATCTCGAGGAAGACGAATCCGGTCGGGATCAGGTTGAGCACGACGAGCATCGCGGTGACCACCCGCAGGCTGGCGACGGCGCGATCCTGTTGGGCCAGCACGGCCAGGGCGAGCATCTGAGCGCTCCCCAACGTGAGCGCGGAATTGGCCATGAATCCGCCGAGCCACCTGGCATCTTTCCAGCCCGGCTGCGAGCACGTGCTGAAGAGCACGCCCTTATAAGCGACGGAGCCGAACGCCGGGACGATGCCGACGACCACCAACACCTTGCGGATCCATTCCAACGTGGTCATCTCCTGCGGTAGGAGATTGAGCCACAAGGCCGCTTCGATTGCCACGATCAAGGCAAGCGGCTGCGAGTAGGCGGTAAGGCTCCACGTTCCCAGAGACATCGGCGAGCTGGGCTTGAACACCCGAAGCATATGGTGGAACCGGAGCGGATCTCCCAGGTCGGAGACCAGCAACAGCAAGTCGATGATCAGGAAGACGAGCGCGACCGGATAGGCCAACCTGGCCACGGGGCCGAGCAGCCTGGGCGCAGCCAGCTCCCCGACGGCAGCGAACAGGAACAGTCCGGTCGTCATGTTGTTGAACAGCACATCCCAGGCGACGAGCCCGTGCCAGCCCGGGACCTTGGTCACGTCTTGGGACAAATACCCGGTTTCGATCGCCGGTGTCGGGTCTTCCCCCCCCAAATCACACCTCCCGGAACCATAAAAACATGACGATCACGGCAATCGTCGCCATCGCGCTCGCGAGCGTCCTGCCGTAGTCCCGGAGCATGTGCAGCCAAGGATTGAAGGGAGATTCGGGGAGTCCGTAGATGGCCGGCCGGTCGACGAGCAGGTAGAACGAGTGGAGCGCGGAGTAGGTCTCGGTGGACTCTTCGCCATAGAGGTACGCGTCGGTCACGCCCCTCTCGTGGAGCTCTGCGACCCGGTTCCGCGCCCGCTCGCGAAGCTCGTCGATCGGCCCGAACTGGATCGAGTGCGTCGGGCAGGCCTTGGCACAGGCGGGGACAAGGCCGTCCTTCTGACGATCGTAGCACAAGGTGCACTTATGCGAGTGCCCGTCGAAGTCGCTTCGGGTGATGACCCCGAACGGACAAGATGCGATGCAATACGAGCAGCCGTTGCAGATGTCGCGCTGAATGTAAACGTTGGCAAACTCGTTATAGATGATGGCACCTGTGGGGCACGCGTGCTGGCATGGGGCCGACACGCAATGCTTGCAGACGTCGCTCATCATCAGCCAGCGACCGGCCCCGCCGCCGTTGACGAGCTGGTCGATCGTCAGCTCGTGAACCTCCGAGGCCGAGGCATTGGACCCCGACCCCGAACACGGGCTGGAGGCGAGCCCGTCGAGCAGCCGGTCGAGGGTGAGTTCCTGGAGCGTGCCCGCTGCATCGGCCGGCTGGCGAGCCCTGGGAGGGCCATGGTCGGCGAACTGCTCGATGAACTTGACGTGTCGCCAGGACGTTGCGGATAGCTCTGCCGTGTTGTCGTAGCTGTTGCCGGTCCACTCCAACCCGTCGGCGGCGAGCTGATTCCACTGCTTGCAGGCGACCTCGCACGACTTGCAACCGATGCAGACGGTGGTATCCGTGAAGAAGCCCGTGGATGGTCGCGGTTCGACATGGCCGTAGCGGAAGGGCCAGGTGAGGCGATCGAGGATCGCGCCGAGCGGCCCGACGGTCGGATCGCTTGCCTGCGTCAGGTCCGCAAGCTCGAATTCTCTAGTGCCCATGGGTGAAGATTCCCTCCGGCTGGGCCGACTCGGGCGTGTCGGGAATGGGCTTGCGGTTCGGCCAGGTCACGAAGGACACGGTCGGACGCAACTTGGGCTTACCGCGGCGACTGGGCTCGACGCGGCAGCCGAAGGACTTCCCCTCGTGCATGCTGGTGTTCTGCTCGCAGACCAGCGAGGTCAAGTCGTTGGCATTGCCCCCCACGACCTGCCCGGCGAACCCCCAATGGAATGGGATCCCGACCTGGTGGACCACGCGCCCGTTGATGACGAGCGGGCGCATCCTCCGGGTCACCATCGCTCGGACGTCGATGGAACCGCGTGCGGTGCTGACCGTGACCCAACGACCGTGGACGATCCCCTGCTCGGCCGCCAGCTCGTGGCTCATTTCCACGAACATCTCCGGTTGGAGCTCGTTGAGCCAGGAGTTGAACCGACTCATCGGCCCGCTCAGGTAATGCTCGGTGAGCCGGTAGGTCGTGGCCACGACGGGAAACTCGGTCTCGGGCGTATGGGCCAGTCGATTGTGGGGGCCGGGGAACAGACGCACGCCGGGCGTGCACATGTGCTCGGGATAGAGGATGTTGCTGACCGGCGACTCGATCGGCTCGTAGTGCGTCGGCAGGGGGCCGTCCTTGACGCCGCTGGGCGCGAAGAGCCACGCGACGCCGTCGGGCTTCATGATGAATGGGTTGTCGCCGGCGATCGCGTCCATCCCGACCGCGCCGGGGGCGGGGCGATAATCGGGGGATTTGTTCGACTCGAAGTCCGGCTGGTCGAGACCCGTCCAAACGCCCTTCTCGGCATCCCACCAGATGAGCTTCTTCCGTTCCGACCACGGTCGACCCTCGGGATCGGCCGAGGCGCGGTTGAAGAGCACGCGACGATTACTCGGCCACGCATACCCCCAGTCCGGCTCGAGCGGATTGTCGGATCGCTTGCGATCGCCGGCACGGTTGCGGTCGGGCTCGGGGAAGACGCCGCTGTAGATCCAGATGCCACAGGATGTCGTGCCGTCCCCCTTCAGCTCCGAGTATCCCTTCAGGAGTCGCGGCCTTCCGGTGATCGGGTCGACCTCGTCGAGCTTGTACCCGTTCAGCTCCTTCAGGATCTTCTCGGCGCTCACGTCGTCATCGATCCGGCTGATCGTGCCGTCGGGGAGCGTCGGCCGCTCCTCGAAGTCGTAGTCCCACGTGAGGTTCAGCAGCGGTTGATCCCTGGGATCGGTCGAGCCGGCATAAAGCTGTTTGAGCCGCTTGCCGAGGTGGTAGAGGAACCACGAGTCGGAGCGGCAATCGTCCGGCGGGTCGATCGCCTTGTTGTGCCACTGGAGCAGCCGCTGCGTGTTGACCAGCGTCCCGTCGGTCTCCGGGTTGGCGGCGGCCGGGAGGACGAAGACCTCGGTCTTGATCTCGGACGGCGGGGGCGCCCCCGGATCATTCTTCCAGAAGGTGACGCTCTCCGTTTCGAACCAATCGGCCACGACGAGCCAGTCCAAGTTGCGCAGGCCGGCGCGGTGCAAGCCCGCGTTCAGTCCGCCGCCGCCGGGGTTCTGGCCGAAGAGGAAGTAGCCCGTCAACTCCCCCGTGGACATGCGGTTGAAGGTCGGCAACTGCGAGTGATCGCGCTCGATCCGCGGCAGCCAGTCGTATCGGAAATCGTTCTCCGGCTGGGCAGCCTCCCCATACCATGCCTTGAGCAGGCTGACGAGGTCCGAGCGGATGTCGGACCAGCCGCCGGACTTCATCCCGTCATGCTCGACGTAGGCCTCGAGGGTCTCATGCGCCGAGTCGGCCGCGGGCATGGGCAGGTAGCCCGGCAGGACGTCGTAGAGGGTCCCGATATCGGTCGACCCCTGGATGCTGGAATGACCGCGCATGGCCAGGATCCCGCCACCGGGGCGTCCGATGTTGCCGAGCAGGAGCTGCAAGATCCCCCCGGCTCGGATCATCTGCGCCCCCGCGGCATGCTGGGTCCAGCCCAGGGCGTAGACCAGGACGCTGGTCCGATCCCGGCCCGAGTTGGCGCAGAGGAGTTCGACGACGCGCGTGAACTCCTCCGTGGTACACCCGCAGACCTTGGAGACCATCTCCGGCGTATACCGCGAGAAATGGCGCTTCAGGATCTGGAAGACGCATCGGGGATTCTGCAAGGTCGGGTCGCGTGGCGGAGGTCCGTTCGTCCCGGACGTCAATCGGGAACGCGAAACGTCGTGAGGCCGAGCCCCGCCGTCGATGGCGTAACCGTGGACTCCCTTCCGGTCCTCCGGCGAAATCCCCGAGGTCGAGGAGTCGGCCAAGTCCATCGGGTCGTGGTCATCCGTCCGGACCTGATCGCCGAGGGCACCTTCGTAGCCCCAGTGTCCGGCCACGGGGTCGTAGACGCCCGTCTCCGGGTCGAGCCCGCTGAAAAGCCCCTCGAGATCCTCGGTGTCCTGGAAGCCCTCCTGGATCAGGGTCGCCGCATTGGTGTAGTGGAGTACATAGTCCTTGAACCAACGTTCGTGGGTCAGGACATAATTGATCATCCCGCCCAGGAAAGCGATGTCGCTGCCCGCTCGGATCGGGAGGTACAGGTCGCAGAGGGCCGACGTCCGCGAGAAATGCGGGTCGACGTGGATCAACGTGGCGCCGCGTTCCTTGGCTTTCATGGGCCAGCGGAACCCGACCGGATGGGCCTCCGCCATGTTCGACCCCATGAACAGGACACAGTCGCTGTTGGGGACATCCTGCATGTAATTGGTGGCCGCACCGCGACCGAGCGAGGCACCCAGACCGGGCACCGAGGCGGAGTGTCACGTTCTCGCCTGATTTTCGATCGAGACGATTCCAAGGCCTCCGCAGAGCAATTTCTTGATCAGGTAGTTGTCCTCGACGTTCAGGCTCGCGCCGCCGAGCGACCCCATGTTCCTGACCGAGTTCAGCCTGCGACCTTCCTCATCGTGCCCCGTAAAGTCGGCGTCACGCGCGACCTTCACTCGTTGCGCGATCTGATCGAGCGCCCAGTCGAGCGTCTTCGTCTCCCACTTGTCCGAATAGGGCGCCCGATAGCGCACGGACTTCATACGATGCGGGTTCAGGGCCAGGAGCAGGGCGTTCGAGCCCTTGGGGCAAAGCGTCCCCTCGTTGATCGGGCTGCGCGGATCCCCCTCGATGTCGATGAGCTGGCCGGCCTTGGTGTAGATGAGCTGGCTGCAGCCGACGGCACAGTATGGGCAGAGCCCCTCGGTCACCGTCGCGCCTCGCAGTCGCGAGGACTTGTCCGCCGTCCGGGGGCTGAGCGGCTGGGCCTGCGGCCGCGAGGGCTCCGAGCGCGTATAACCCTGAAGGAACGGCAGCTTGAACATGATTTGCCTCGTTGGAGTGACGAGCCGGGCACGAATCGACCCGCTTCGAACTTCCAAACCGTCTAGATCTCGAGACACCTGCACTTTTCGACGGATTGTCGCCGAGGGACTCCCTCGCCCGGACCTTGCCATGTTCTGTGATCTGCGGCCCCGGTTCAAGGGCGAGTGCGGCCATTCCTCGATCGCGGCAAGAGTCGGTGTCGGCGGCCCGAGAACAACCTGAAAGCATGCGTCAGGGACCTCCACCGCGTGAGAATCCCGCCTTGAGAGAACTAAGCGTCCGGGGTGGACATTGACTGTACCCGAGGGCGATGATCGATCGTGAGCGACTTGTCTCCCTCGAAGAAAGGCGTCTCCAAGGTCATACCGTGATCGTCGGTCGAGAATGGCTCCCGGTCAAGTCATCTGGCGACAACGCCGTTTCCCAATCCGTCGCTGCCTCCGCTCTCGGGTCTTCGACAGGTCAATCCGTCTGCGGTCCCGCGTTAGTCGCTTAGCAGTAAAGCTGACCGAGGCCGGGCGTCGAAGAATTGACGGGTGAAACGAACAGTCTACGATGGAGCAACGGGAGCGCTTGCACGACTGGTGCCGGCCCCGGTCTTCAAAACCGGTGAGCGGTGTGGAAACATGCCGCTGGTGGGTTCGATTCCCATGCGCTCCCGCCATTTTCGATCAAATGAGCACGATCGCGAAGGGATCCTCTCGCGGCACGACGCGGCCGATGACCGCCGCGGCCTTCGCTCCCCTCGACTTCAATTCGGAGACGAGGTGCTCCACTCGGTCGGGGGCGATAGCAATGAGGAGACCACCCGAGGTCTGAGGGTCGAATACGTAGTCGATTCGCGGGGTATCCAAGACCTCGGGGAAGCGGATGCGATCGGCGCGATGGGCCCGGTTGGAGTGATAGGCGCGGGTGAAAAATCGCGGGATCGCCAGCGATTCCGATCCCTCGATGACGGGAAGAGCGGCGAGGTCGATCTCGATCGTGACCCCCGAGCCTTCGGCCATCTCCGTCGCATGCCCGGCGAGCCCGAAACCTGTGACGTCGGTCACCGCATGCGCACCGCCAACCGCGTTATACGCCTCGCGGCCCACGGCGTTGAGCTGAATCATCGAAGCCACCGCGCGATCGAGCAGGTCGGCGGGACATTCGCGCTTCTTATTCGCGGTCGTGATGAAACCGGTGCCAAGCGGTTTGGTCAGGACCAGCACGTCCCCGGGACGGGCGCTCGCGTTCGTGAGCACCGACGACGGCTCGACCAAACCCGTGACGCTCAGCCCGAACTTGACTTCGGTGTCGCGCAGCGAGTGTCCACCGACGGTGACGGCTCCGGCAGCGTTCACCCGGTCTGCGGCGCCTTGGAGGATCTGACCGAGTACCGCCAGGTCCAGTTCCTCGTCGGGGAACGCGACGATGTTCAAGACCGTCAGTGGGCGGCCATTCATCGCGTAAACGTCCGAAAGGGCATTCGCCGCCGCGATCTGGCCGAACTGGAAGGGGTCATCGACCAGGGGTGGGAAGAAGTCGACGGTCTGCACGAGCGCGAGGTCGTCCGAGATCCGGTAAACCCCCGCGTCGTCGCATGTCTCGGTGCCAACCAGGAGGTTGGGATCTCGTGAACGCTCCGGCAACGCGCTGAGGAGCTGCGCGATCCCCTGCGAGGAGAGCTTGCCCGCGCACCCGGCGCAATTCGCAAAGTCGGTGAGCCGTTCTCTTTTTCCAGACATTTGACGATCCTTGGAAACGTAAGTCCCCCATCTCCCACGACCGGTCCTGCACGGCCCAGTATACTCGAAGCGGGCCGAGTCTTCGGCGATTCGATCGAACCGGTCGCGACCCCTCGGAATCCGGGCCGGAAGCGCCTGGCACCGAGAGGACCTCCTCGGACAGGAGCGATCCGACTCCGCGGTCGACCCGATTTTTGGAGTGTCCCCAACGTGACGAATCCTCAACTGCGCCGACTGCCCGCGGTCCATGCCGTCCTGGATCAGCCCATCCTCTCCGAACTGGAGCCATTGAGGGGCCGGGAGGTCCTCGTCGAGGCCGTCCGTGCCGTGATCCAGCACGCGAGGCAAGAGATCGAGCGAGGCGTCGACGTTGCCGTTGAGGCCGAGGTGCTCGCGCGTAACGCGGTGGAACGACTCCGGGGCGAGAGGCCCTCGCTCCGGCGAGTCATCAACGCGACCGGGATCCTCTTGAACACGGGCCTCGGCCGCGCACCTCTGGCCGCCGAAGCCGCCGAGGCCGTCGATCGCGTGGTGAGGGGCTACTGCAACCTGGAGTTCGACCTCGATCAAGGCCGTCGCGGACAGCGATCCGCCGGCGTCGAGGCGCTGCTCTGCCGGGTCACGGGTGCCGAGGCCGCGGCGGTCGTCAATAACAACGCCGGCGGGACGATCCTGGCCTTGCACGCCCTCGCGTCGGGGCGAGAAGTGATCATTTCACGCGGACAGTTGATCGAGATCGGCGGCAGTTTTCGCCTCCCGGAAATCTTCCAGGCCTCGGGAGCTCGGCTCCGCGAGGTCGGCACCACGAACAAGACCCGACTCTCCGATTACGCCGGGGCGATCGGCCCCGACACCTCGGCGCTCCTTCGCGTCCATCCGAGCAACTACCGGATCGTGGGATTCACCGAGGAGGTCCCGATCGCAGACCTGGCCCGACTCGCCCGTGAACATGGGCTCCTGGCGATTGATGACATCGGGTCGGGCGCCTTGGCCCCCGGATTTCCTCCGTCGGTCGAGAGTGAGCCCAACGCGTCGGCAGGACTCGCCGCCGGCGCCGACCTCGTGCTCTTCTCGGGCGACAAACTGCTCGGTGGGCCACAATGCGGCATCCTCGTTGGAAAACGCGAGGCGATTCGGCGAATCCAGTCCGATCCGCTGATGCGGGCACTCCGGGTCGACAAGATGACCCTCGCGGCGCTCGAGGCGACGCTTCTACTCATGCTCGATCCGGCACTGGCTCGCGAGCGGATCCCACTCTGGTCCCTCCTGACGACGCCCATGGTTCGCCTTCGCGAACGCGCGGAGAGGTTGGCGGCCGCGTTGCGGAAGGATTGTGGATTGGACGCCGAGGCGGCCGAGTCGACCGGGTTCCTCGGAGGAGGCAGCACGCCCGACGAGCCGATCCCGACGGCCGTGGTCCGCATCGGCCCCCCCTTTCCCAAGCCATGGACGTCCGAGGACTCTTTCGCCCGCGCACTTCGGATGGGGGACCCGCCCGTGGTCGGACGCATCCAGGACGGTCGTCTCTTGTTCGACCTCAGAACCATGACCGAGGCCGAGGACCAGATCCTTGAAGGTGCGATCCGTGACCGCTTTGGACGAGACTCGGCGGGTCTGGATTCATGAAGCCAAACACCGAACCAAGATAAAATCATCAACTACTTATACTTCGAAATACACCGTCTCGAAAAGAGGGCTGAAATTCGAGGCGGCTCTCACGATGACGAGATGACTCGTTGGAACAACTGCCCCAGAGACCTTCCGTTGAAATCGAGGGCCGGACGAAACGGTGTCAGCGACTCCAAGGCCGGAAATCGCGAATTCTCACGAGGCCGCCACGGAGGTAGACTGGACGACTACTGTTGAATGAGTCATCTCACGTTGCGGACACCCCAAGGATCGGGTTTGTCCACGTCCTCGGTTGGGGAATCTCGAGCGAGCGTGTCGGCGGATCAAGGTCTTTCACCACAACGACTCGGTCGGGTGAATTCCGGATCCGATCGAGCCGATGAACCCGCGAGTCGTGTCGCCCCTCTGGAGGACGTTGAGTTCACGACTCCAAGCCGTACGGGTCATCGACCCGTGGAGAAAGGACCCCCTTGATGGGTAAAGATTCGAAGGACTCCGAGCCTTCATGTGAGCGCCTTTCGAGATCATCCACAAAACGCGTGCCCCACGCCCGACAAGTGTCCGTCGAGTCCCGCGCGGCTCGATGCGGCTTCTACCTGGTCATTTGCCTCTTCATCCTCTCCTCAACAGTGAATGCCGACACGCTCGCGACGATTCGCGAGGCCGGGAAGCTGACCTACGGCAGCGACAAGGAAGGGGGCGGCCCATACGCTTTCCCTGACCCAAAATCTCCTCGAGACGTCATCGGCTTCGAAGTCGAGTTGATGAACGAGATCGCCAAGGACCTCGGGGTGAAGGCCGAGTTTTCCCAGGGGCCTTGGGACCGTCTGCTCAAGGTGCTCGACACAGGGCGGGTCGACTCGGTCGTGAATGGATACGAATGGACCGAGATCCGGGCACGCGACTATCTCGCGACGCGCCCTTACTACGTCTACCAACTCCAGCTCATGGCCCGCAAAGGCGGGTTGATCCGGTCCTTCGACGACCTACGCCGGCCGAAGCCGGGCGGGGGACGTTGGAAGATCGGGGTCCTCGTCTCCTCCGCGGCCGACACATACACTCGGGAATCCGGCGGTGGTTACGTGGAAGTTGTCTCATTCGACGGCGCCACCGACGCGATGACCGCCACGAAGAACGGGCAGATCGACGCGACGCTCCAGGATCTCCCCGCGGCGGCCTTCTATCGCGACCGATTCCCGGAGCTGGCTTTCGCCGGCGCACCCGTCGGACATGGCTATTACGTCATCTTCGTCCGCCGGGACGACCAGGCCCTTCGGGACGCCCTCGACGCCGCGATCAGCCGGCTGGTGGCCTCGAAAACGTTGCGGTCCTTGTACGAGCGTTACGGGATCTGGAACGAGGCCCAGGCGGAGTTGGATTCGTGGACGGGCGAAGCTTTTGAGCTCAAGGGGGCATCGACTCCTCGAGGCTGGGGGATCCTCTGGAAGTATCGGACGCTCCTGCTCGACGCCTCGTTGATGACGATCTTCCTTTCGGTCACGTCGATGCCACTCGCGATGGGCCTCGGCCTCTTCATCGCGCTCGGGCGTCTCTACGGCCCTCGAGTCGTCCGCATCGTCCTGACGGCTTACGTCGAGTTGCTCCGCGGCACCCCCTTGATGCTCCAGCTTTATGTCCTCTTCTATCTGCTCGAGCTGCCGGCGCTGGTGGCCGGGGTCCTCGGGCTGGCGATCAACTATTCGGCCTATGAGGCCGAAATTTATCGGGCCGGGTTGCAGGCGATCCCGACCGGTCAGATGGAAGCGGCCCTGGCGCTCGGCATGTCGCGATCCCTGGCGCTTCGCCGCGTCATCATCCCTCAGGCGGTCCGGATCGTGATCCCCCCCGTTACGAACGACTTCATCGCCCTCTTCAAGGACACATCGGTCTGCTCGGTGATTACGCTCGTCGAGTTGACGAAGCAATATTCGATCCTCGGGAACAGTACGGGGGCCTGGGTCGAGTTCGCGCTGGCGACGGCGTTGCTCTACATGTTGATGAGCATCCCACTCTCGTGGTTCTCCCGATGGTCCGAACGGAGGCTCGACGCCTTCGCGAAGGGGGGGGCGTTGACATGATCGAGGTCGATGGCTTGGGTAAGCGATTCGGCACCCGGGTGATCCTCCGAGGCGTCACCTTGAGTGTGACTCGAGGTGAGGTGGCCGCGATCATCGGGCCGTCGGGGGGAGGGAAGAGCACATTCCTCCGCTGCCTGAACGGGCTCGAGACCTTCCAGGAAGGGGCGGTCACGGTGGACGGCCACCGCATCGAGGCCTCGACACCGACTCCCGAACGGTCCCGCATCCTCGGCCAGGTTCGGCGCGGGGTCGGCATGGTCTTTCAGAGCTTCAATCTGTTCCCGCACCGAACCGTGCTCGAGAACGTGGTCGAGGGCCCAATCTTCGTCCGAGGGGTCGAGCGAAACCAGGCCGAGGAGCGGGCCCGGCAACTCCTCGACCGGGTCGGCCTCGGAGACCGACTGAGCGCGCGGCCTCGCGAGCTCTCCGGGGGGCAGCAACAGCGCGTCGCGATTGCCCGGGCCCTTGCCATGGAGCCCCGCGCCATCCTTTTCGATGAGCCGACGAGCGCCCTTGACCCGAGGATGACGGGCGAGGTCCTGGCCGTCATGACCGACCTCGCGCGTGACGGCCTGACCATGATCGTCGTCACCCACGCCATGCGCTTCGCTCGCCAAGTGGCCCATACCGTCCATGTCTTCGGCGACGGCCGACTCGTCGAGTCAGGGTCGCCCCTGCAAGTCTTCGAAGACCCTCAAGCCGAGGAAACCCGGATACTCCTCGCGGAAGTGCAGGCGGCGTGACGATACTCCTGAAATGACGCGCATTCCGTAGGATGGTCACCGCCCACCGGCCTTTTCTAAGTCCTGGTTGGCGGTGCCCACCCGACCTTCGAATCGCGCGTGGAATGAGTCACCGGGATCCCGAAATCCTTCATCGATGAGGGCGGTCTTCCGCACAAGGAAGCGAGGCCCTTCCGATCGAAGGCGAATTGCGGTCCAGAGCCCCCCTGCCCTCGCGAGGAGGACGAGCGTCATGGAACCGACCTCCGACCTGTCGTGGGATGAAACCCAGCACGCACTCTTTCCGCTGATGAGGACGGATAATCGGACGAATGTCGCGTATATCGTCCGCGAATACGTCGGACTCGCCCTGGTCCTCGGCGGCTGCCTCGCCCTTCATCAAGTGTGGTCATCGGGCCGGATTTCGACGACGGCATTCGTCCCCTTGGCGGTCGTGGGGGTCTCCCTCGTCGCCGTCTTCCAGCATCGTCTCTCCGGGCTGGCCCACGACGCGAGCCACTACACGCTCTTCCGCAATCGCCTCGCGAATGAGCTGGTCTCAGACCTGTTCCTGATGTTTCCACTCGTCGCGATGACCCAGAAATATCGGGCGGCCCACCTCGGCCACCACCAGTTCGTGAACGACCCGGAACGCGACCCGGACTTGATTCGCCTCAATCACCCCGACCCGCAGACGTTCCCGGTCTCGAAGTCCGAGTTCTGGTTTCGTTACGTGGTCCACGGCCTCTGGCCGCCGACGATCCTCCGATACCTGTTCGGCCGTGCCAAGGCTGCGAACCTTGGCTCTGGAGACGCGGGGCGTCCCTTGCGGACGGTTTACACCCACCGAGTTGGGCGAAGCATGCGAGGGGCCTACTGGCTGTCGGTCCTGGCGACCGTGCAGATCACCCACACCTGGCCGATCTTCTGGCTGTTCTGGGTCGTCCCGCTGCTGACCGCGTATCCCTTGCTGATGCAACTGCGGGAGATCGCCCACCACAGCAACGCGCCCGACGACGGCGACCTGACCAACTCGCGGGTCTTCCAGGTCCAGCCGCTCTGGAGTGCCTGTGTTTTCCCGTACGGCCAGGCATTTCACCTGACGCACCACCTCTTCGCGATGGTCCCGCACCACCGGATGACCGAGGCCCACCGGACCCTCTGCCGCCATCGGCCTTACCGCGAACAGGTACAGATTTGTCGGGGCTACTTCTTCCGCACGATCGGGACGTCTGGTCCGTCCGTCCTCGATGTGCTGTCCCGGGGAGCCGGATCGACCGCCCGGCCGGCGTTCCTCAAAGGACCGACGGCCAGGCGAGAGGCCGAGGCGCGTGGCGAGAGCGTCCTCGACGCGACCGGGCGACTCTCGTCCTGACCGGGACTTGGCCTCGGATCAATTCCTGAGGCTCGAGAGCGGCGCGGGGATCCGACCGCCATGCCGGACGAAGGCGGCACTTCCCCCCGCGGCGTGAATCGGGAGGATCTCCATCTCGCCGAAGAGTCCGCCGAAGACCGCGCGTTCGCCCGCGGCCTTGCCGGGGACGGGGATGACGCGGACCGCGGTCGTCTTGTGGTTGATGACGCCGATCGCGACCTCGTCGGCGATCAAGGCCGCCAGGGTCTCGGCGTCGGTGTCGCCGGGGACGGCGATCATGTCGAGCCCGACCGAGCAGACCGAGGTCATCGCCTCGAGCTTGGCCAGGGTCAAGTCCCCCTTCTCCACCGCGTCCGCGAGGGCCGAGTCCTCGCTCACGGCGATGAAGGCCCCGGAGAGCCCGCCGACCGAGGACGAGGCGAAGCTCCCCCCCTTCTTCACGGCGTCGTTCAGGAGCGCGAGCGCCGCGGTCGACCCTGGCGCACCGATCCGGACGACACCCATCGCCTGGAGGATCTCCCCAACGCTGTCGCCGACCTGGGGCGTGGGGGCGAGCGAGAGGTCGACGATGCCGAAGGCCACTCCGAGGCGGGCCGCGACTTCGCGCCCGATCAACTCGCCCACACGGGTGACCCGGAAGGCGGTGCTCTTGATCACCTCGGCGATCTCGCCGAGAGTCGGGTTGAGCGTCGCGTGCGTGACGAGGTCTTCGAGGGCCGCCTTGACGACCCCCGGACCGCTCACGCCGATGTTGATCACGCAGTCGGGCTCGCCCGGCCCGTGGAAGGCTCCGGCCATGAACGGGTTGTCGCTCGGGGCGTTCGCGAAGATCACGAGCTTGGCGCAGCCGAACCCGTCGTGCTCACGTGTCCTCTCGGCGGTCTCGACGAGGACCTCCCCAAGGGCAAGGATCGCGTCCATATTGATCCCGGCCGCCGTCGTCCCGACGTTGACGGAGGCACAGACCCGTCGAGTGGTCGAGAGGACTTCGGGCAGGGTGGCGATGAGCCTGCGGTCTCCGTCGGTCCAACCTTTCTGGACCAGCGCGGTGAAGCCGCCGACGAGGTCGACTCCGACTTCCGCGGCAACTTCGTCGAGGGTCTTGGCGACCGCGATATAGCCTTCCTTCGTGTGGCCGGCGGCGAGCGACGCGATCGGGCTGACGGCGATCCGGCGATTGACGATCGGGATGCCGTACCGCCCCTCCACCTCGCGACAAACGGCCGCCAAGCGGCCGGCATACGTCAGGAGTCGCTCGCGGATCCGGGCGCAGAGCATGGCCAGGTCGGGTGCCGCGCAAGGTTGGAGGTCGATGCCCATGGTCACCGTCCGCACGTCGAGCTTGTGCTGGCGGATCATACCGAGGGTCGCGAGGACATCTTCAGTGCGGTGCAACGGCGTCTCCTTGGGGACGGGACGCCGGCCCCACGCGCACCGGGCTGGGCTCGGTGGTCGCTAGGAAGATGTTCTCATGCTGGACATACGCTTCCAGCCCATGGTCGCGGCCGAACCGTTCGAGCTCGGCTCGAATCGTGTTCGGTCCAAGGTCGGGGGGCAGGAACGCCTCCATGACCAGCGAAAACTTCGTGCCGTCGGCCCTCGCGTGGAGGTCGACGACATTCACGCCGTGGGCCGCGAGGCAACCGGTGATCCCGTGGATCTTGCCGGGGCTGTCCGCACCCAGGACCGTGAGGATGAACCGTTCGCCGTTGGAGAGGACGGGTTCCGAGCCCGACTCCTTGGCCTCGATCACGGCGACGGTCATTTCGAAACGACGGCCTCGTTCGGTGATCGACGAGGCGAGCTGTCGGGGGTCGCGGGGATCGGGGAACTCGACCGCCAGGATGATCGTGAAGAAGCCACGCATGACCGTCTGGCTGAGCTCGAGAATGTTCCCCCCCTCGTCGCGCAGCGTGCCGGCGACCGAGAAGACGATCCCGACGCGGTCCGCGGCCGTCACCGTCACAATATATTGAGGCATATCCTTCCCAATCTCGGGGAGTTCTCGGGGCGTCGCACGTTCGCGGTCCTCCGGGCCACTCCGATCTGGCCTGCCGTCGTTCGGCCGGGCTGCGGGCAAAGCTCCCGGCCTTCCAAGCTATCCGGACGCCCTCAGAATTTGGAGACATTCCTGGCGGCGAATGCCAGCGCCAGCCAACCGATCAAGAAGCCGACACCGCCGAACGGCGTGATCGCTCCCAGCCATTTTTGACCGGTGAGGACCAGGACGTAAAGGCTCCCCGAGAACAGGGCCGTACCCACCAGGAAGGACCAACCCGCGACGTCGGACGCGCCGGTGCGGTTCGAGGCCGCGAGGATGCCGACCGCGACGATGGCCAGGGCATGATACATCTGGTATCGCGCGGCCGTGTCGAAGTTCTCGAGCGTGCGCTGCTTATCCATCCGGACGGCGAACGAGTCGGCCTCGGCGACCTTGAACCGTTCGCGCAAGCCGTGCGCCCCGAAGGCCCCGAGCGCCACCGCGAGGAACCCGGAAATCGCACCGATCTTGACCCAAAGATGCCCGTTCATCGCGTCGTGTCCCGTCCTTCCCGACCCGATCCCGGGGCGAGTAACGCCCCAATGATCGAAATATCAACACTAGAATTACTGTGGCCGACCTTGTAGGCGTTGCCCCTGGTCCGTTCGCCCATACCGAGACTTCCGAAGGCTCTCGACATGGTCCGGAGGAGGGAATTCGTCGCCTTGCTGTCCGACGTTTCGACGTCAGAGGCCGGCCTTGCAGACCGCCGGTGCGTTCTCCTGAGCGAGGACGTACGCCCGGGTTTCCGCGGCCAGGAACATCGAGCCGGTCACGCAGATCAGGCCGACGCTCGGGGTGATACGGCGGGCGACGGCGAGCGCCTCGGCGGGGCCGGAGGCGACTGCAGGCGAGCGACCGTCGATCTCCTGAATCGCGTCCACGATCTCCTCCGGGGGGACCGCCCGGGGGTTCTCGAGGTAGCGGGTCACCACGATCCGGTCGAACACGGGCAACAGTGCCCGGAGTTGGCCCCTCAAATCCTTGTCCTTGGTCGTGCCGAAGACAAGGGTCCGCGAGGTCCGGGGGAGGCACGTCTGCAAGGTGGAGGCGAGGGCCTCGGCCGAAGCCACGTTGTGGGCTCCGTCGATGACGAGCCAGGGGGACCGCCCCAGGACCTCGACGCGGGCAGGCCACGACAAGTCGCGGAACCCTCCGAGGACGCCCTCCCTGCTCAAGGTCCAGCCTTCCTCGCCGAGGACGTCGAGCGTCGCGAGTGCGATCGCGGTATTCCTCGCTTGGTGCGGCCCGAGTAGCGGGACCTCGATCGTCCCCCAATCGCCCCGCCAGGTCGTGACCGCGACTCGCCCGCCCGAAGGGGCGGCGAGTGGTTGCTCCGGAGGCTCATAACGGGTCTGAAAGTCCGAGTCGATCTCCCTGAGGCAGGACCGACGCTCCCGAGCGACGTTCCGGATGACCTCCCGGGCCTCCGGATCGACGACCCCGCTCACGGACGGTCGCCCGCGTTTGATGATCCCCGCCTTCTCGAAGGCGATCGCACCGAGCGTGTTGCCAAGCTGCTTGGTATGGTCAAACGAGATCGAGGTGAGCACCGAAACGACCGGGTGGACGACGTTCGTCGAGTCGAGCCGACCTCCCAGGCCTACCTCGAGGACGACCGCCCCGGTGTTTTGTCGGGCGAAGTGGAGCAGCCCCATCGCCGTCGTGATTTCGAAGAAGGTCGGCCCTCGATAGCGTTCGTCCGCGAAGCTCGCGTCGAGCTCTTCCACCGCCGGACGTACGGCGTCGGTCAGCGAGATGAGCTCTTCGGGCGAGGCACAACGACCGTCGATGCTGAAGCGTTCCTCGAGCCGGTGGAGGTGGGGCGAGCAGAACAATCCCGTCCGATGGCCGGATGCGGAGAGGGCCGCCGCGAGCATCGCGGACGTCGACCCCTTCCCTTTCGTGCCGGCCACGTGGATGACGCGGAGCGACTCGTGGGGGTCGCCGAGGAGCCGCAGGAGTTTCCGCATGCGGCCCAGCCTGAGCTCCGAAGGGAGCTTGGGCATCCCGAGCCACTCGTAATTGAGCCGGCCGTAGAGGTAGTCGAGGCGTTCGTGATAAGCGTCGGGCATGTCGGGCCGGCGGGTCACGCCACTTCCTTATGAGGCCAGGTCGGGGGCGAATTCCGCCTCGCTCGACGCCACCAACCGGCCGACCCGAGCCTGGAGCTCGGTCAGGGAGAGCCCCTTGAGCCAGTAGTCGGCGACCCCGATCGAGAAGCTCTCCAGCCGGGTGTCGGAATCGTTGAGGGCCGAGAGCATGACAACCTTCAGATTCGTGGAGCGAGGGTCGTGGCGGAGGCGTTCGAGGACCTCGAATCCGTTCAAGTTGGGCATCCAGACGTCGAGGATGAGGATTGTCGGCCGCTTCGATCCGACCAGGGCGACCGCCTCGATCCCGTCCGCCGCCTCCCAAACCTCATAGCCCGCGGAGCGAAGGGACGTACTGTAGACGGCCCGGAGGTCGGGGTCGTCGTCGGCCAGGACGATGCTCGTTGCCATCCTGTCTCCTTTCCCAACTTGGTCGCTCGCGCCTCCAAATCCGGGGAAGTCCCGAGATCCGCTTGGGAAGGGCTCATAGCTTACCCGCAACCTCCCCCCCACGCCACGCCAGTCGATCCGTTGAAACCTCGAGGCGAACAAGACCCTCGGCTCGATGCCGCGCCAGGGACGACACGGAGTCTTCCCCTACAATCTTAGGGATAAGGGGATGAAGGGTCCGGGTTTTCCGAACGATTTGTCGACGAGTCACCTCCTCCCTCCGAGCGTCGACGCTCGAGGGTTAATAATCGCCCGTCCCGGCGCAGGATTCATCCGCCGGGGATCCCCGCCACACCTCCCCGAGGTCGCGAGGTGCCTTGTCCCGATGGCTTCGGCTTCTCGACGACGTCCGGGATCAGCCAGCTCGCCAGGGCGGAAGCGGGCAGGTCGGGTTGGACGAGCGGCAACGGCCGCCCGAGATCTTCGAGGATGCCTTCCGAGGTTCGATAACCGCTCCGGACGGCGCCTTCCATCGTCGCGGGCCAGCCGGTATCGGTCCAGTCGCCGGCGAGGAAGAGACCCTCGACGGGTGTGCGCTGGGGAGGGCGAATCGCCTCGACGCCCGGGCGGACGGCGAAGGTCGCCCCATGCTCGGTAACGACTCGCCAGCGAACCAATGTCGCCTCGTGTACTGCAGGCCAGATCTCGGCCAACTCCTTCAGAGCCAGGTCACGGATCGCGAGCTTGTCGAGCGGCAGCAGGTCGTACGCGGCGCTGATCACGAGTTGAAGGTACTCGCCACCGTCCTGGGTCGCGGTCCTCCCCTGGATCGCCGTGTGGTTGAACACCCACTGGATTGTCCGGTCGACGAGGGCCACATGATCGAACGGGCAGACCGGGCGGTCGAACCAGAAGTGGATCCCGGTGATCGGCGAGGCACGAAACTCGTCGACTCGAGCGAGTCCGGGGATTCGTTCGAGCATGGTTGTCGGCAACATGGCCGACACTCGGTCGAACGGGACGGCCAGGACCACGAAGTCCGCGGGGATCGTCTCTCCGTTGCGGAGCTTCACGCCGGAGAGGTTTCCCTCTCCATCGACCTCGACCGCACGGACCCCCGTGGTCAAGCGTACGTCGACGTCGTTGTCCCGCAGCCATTGCTCGAGACGAGTCCCGTAGAGCTCGCCGAGCGGGACTAGCGGGATTTCCATCCGATAGCCGTCGCGGTTGCGGAGGAAACCGTCGAGGAAGACCTTCCGGGCATGCCCCACATCCATCTGGTCGAGTCGCTCGTTCAGGGCCGAGACCAGCACGGTCGACCAGTAGAGGCTCATCGTCCGCTCCGTTTGGCCGTGGCGCCGGAGCCAATCGGCGAACGACTCTCCGGGCCTGTCCCCTCGGGACGAGCGGAGCCGGGCCAGGCCGTAGGCCACCCGGAACTTGTCCGCCCAGTTGAGATAGCGGGCACGGAGGAAGCTGAAGGACAGATGCAGCGGGGCCGGCAAGAAGCCCGCTCGAAGCCTGGAGACGTCGCCGCCCGTGCCCAGGAAGACGATGGTCGGCTCGCGACGGAACAGGTGGCCTGCGCCAACCCGGAAGCAGAAATCCGCCAGGTTCGTACAGCAAGACATGCTGACGTGTTGGCAATTATCGACCGGCTCGTTCGTGACCGGATCGGTGAACGAGCTGGCGCGGCCACCGAGCCGGGGACGGCTCTCGATCAGGCTGATCTTGAGCCCGCGCCCGACGAGCGTCGACGCCGCGGCGAGTCCGGCGAGACCTCCCCCGACGATGACCACGTGCGGGGGAGGGGGAGGCGGTCTCCTCGAGTCTGTCAGCAACGGGGGGACTCCGTCCGGCTCGGTTCCGACTCGAGTCGAGAGAATCGCGAGGGCAACGCCCCGACGGCGATCATCGCCTTACGCCAGGGGGGGAGCGACACCCTCCCGGCGAGGACGTCGTAGTCCCGTCGGATAATCTCGTCGAGCAAGGCGTGGTAAATCCCGGCGATCGTCCCGAGGACCGGCCGGCCCACGGGGTCGACCAGCCTGGCGAGCGGCCGGGCCTTCTCGTAATACTCCGAGGCACGCCTGGCCTGGAACTCGAAGAGGGCACGGAGCCGGTCGTTCGGCGTCTGGAGCTTGAGGTCGGCGACGGCGACCCCGAAGCGGTCGAGGTCCTCGACGGGGAGATAAACCCGGCCTCCGACCGCGTCTTCCCGGACGTCGCGGAGGATGTTGGTGAGTTGGAGCGCGATCCCGCACCACTCGGCCAGTTCCTCGGCCCTCCCGCCATCGGACCGAAATCCCCAGATGTGGAGGCAGCTCAGCCCGACCGCCGAGGCCACGCGGTAGCAATACCTGTAAAGGTCGTCGAACGTGGCGAAGGTATGGGGCTCGACGTCCATCGCCACGCCGTCGATCACATCTTCCAGATATTGTCGAGGGATCCGATGACGATCCACCGTGTCCGCCAAGGCGATCAGGCCGGGCCACGTCGGCGTGCCGGACCTCGACAGGGCCGCGTCGAGGCTCGCACGCCAGTCGTCGAGAGATTTGCGCTTCGCGCCGGATTCCCCGGGCTCATCGGCCAGGTCATCCGTGTGCCTGAGAAACGCATACAACGCGCACATCGATCGGCGAAGCGCGGGGGGTAAGAGGAGGAAGCTGTAATAGAAATTCCTCGCCTCGCGGCGTGCGACCCCGCCGCAGAATCGATAGCTCTCTCGCAATGCGTCGTCCACGATCGCCGCCTCCCGCTAGGCCTGTCGACGCCGAGTTTGGCCCTCGGCGACGTCATTGGCGACGACGGTCGAAGGGATGATCTTAGAGACACCCGGTCGTCGGGCCATCGCCAGCCCAACCAACGCGCGGGCGAGGAGCCCGAACTTCGCGACCTTGCCCAGCCGAGGTCGCTCGCGAAGCACGTTGTACCGGCACGCCTCGATCCGGCCGAGGATCGCCAGGCCTCCTCGCGAGAACAGGTCCACATCCACGGCGAGCGCCCGGGGCATCCGGGGGAGGAGCGCCTGCCCTGCTTCGAGGAGGGTTCGGGCACGACCAACCTCAAACTCGAGCAACGAGGCGAAGGCCGGGGTGAATCGCAAGGCGTGGAGGTCGGCGTCCGGATACCCGAACCGTTCGCGATCCTCGCGAGGCAGGTAGATCCGCCCGATCGCGAGGTCCCGCGCCACGTCTTGCCAGAAGTTCGCGAGTTGGAGCCCCGTGCAGGTCGCGTCCGAGAGGGCGGCATTCTCGGGGTTGAAGGACCGGGCGAGGTAGAGCACGAGGTGCCCGACGGGGTTGGCCGATCGAGTGCAGTAGTCGAGCAATTGCTCATACGAGGCATAATCGGTCACCGACTGGTCCTGCTCGAAGGCGGAGATCAGGGCTTCGAACGGCGCAATCGGGATCGCGAACTCCTCGACCGTCTCGCGGAGCGTGAGCATCACCGGATGCCGCGCCTCCCCCTCGTACATCGAGCGGAGCTCTCCACGCCACCAGGCGAGCAGCGCGCGGGAACGTTCCGGATCACCGACCTCGTCCCCGAGGTCATCGGACCATCGGCAGAAGGCATAAATGCTCTGAAATGCCGGGCGGAGCGGGCGAGGGGTGAGCCAGGTGACGACGCTGAAGTTCTCGTAATGCGAGGCAGTGAGCCGGGCGCAATACTCTTGAGCCTCGAGGAGGGTCGTCGCGTACGAAGCATCGGGACCGTAACGGCGGAGCTCGTCCGTGAACGACATTGCCGAAGGACCTGGCGGATCAAGGGTCGGTCGTAAGCACGCCCACGAATGCCCGGTGATTTTAGCCCGACACGCCTCAGCTTGCCAGCCGGATTGGACGGGGCGATGTCCCTTGCGGCTTGCGGAAATCCAGGAGCGGCAATCTGTAACGATTACGGCGACGGCGATCTCGATTCTCCCGCGATGGTTGACCAGCCCCCACATTGCCGTCAAAATCGTCGGTCCATCGAGGCGGAACCTCCGCGGGATCCGGCCTCTCGAAATGACCCCGTGACCTACCTTCCTGGAGAATCGCGATGATCCGCAACGGGCTCCGCCTGGCCGTCTGCCTGACGCTCGCCGCCAGTTTGTCCCACGCCGATGAGGAAAAGTTCGAAACGCTCTTCAACGGCAAGGACCTCTCCGGCTGGGCCACGCCCGAGGACCCGTCTTTGTTCACCGTCGTAAACGGTGAGATCGTCGGCAAGACCAAGGGCGACCTCAAGAAGAACGAATTCCTCGCGACCAAGGTGCCGTACACCAACTTCGTCCTGAAGGCGAAAGTCAAGCTGATCAACGGCAACTCCGGGATCCAGTTCCGCAGCAAGCGCGAGGACAACGGCATCGTCGCCGGCCCCCAGGCCGACGCGGCCGACGGGTACTGGGGCCTGCTTTACGAAGAACGCCGCCGAGGGATCCTCGAACGCTACGACGAAAAGAAAGCCAACGAGCTCGTCAAGAAGAATGATTGGAATCAGTTCGTGATCGTCGCCAAGGGGAAGCACGTGGTCATCGAGCTCAACGGGACCCGGATCATCGACCGGACCGACGAGAAATTCGACCCGACCGGGATCATCGCCTTCCAGGTCCACCAGGGCCCGCCGATGGAAGTCCGATTCAAGGACGTCGAGATCAAGACGTTTCCCTGACCCTCGTCCGAGCGATCGGTCGTCCGCGGAATTCCGGTGAGTTATCCCCAGAGCCCGTCGTTTCGCGAGAGACGACGGGCTCTCGACGTCCCTACCCTGGAGAGTTCGACCGCATCGTGTTGGGAAGCGGGTGATTCATAGGCGGCTTAGCACCCCGTCAAGCCTTTGTCAGAAACCAATCCTCCCCCCCGGTATGCGGGGCACTCTTGCCCCGCTCTGAGTGCGCAAACCAAGCCGAACGCCTCGACGCAAGAGTTCCCCACCCACCAGGGGACCGTCCCCATGCGAACGAACACGTCCATGCGACCCCGGGCTCTGACTAGGATCCCCTGAAAAGTGGTTACGGATTTCCGCGAAGTCTCTCGAAATGGACTGTCGTATCGCCGCTCGGATGGCCGAGGATACCGATCAAGGGAATTACGTTTCTGGACCTTTGCCAACCTTTGTTATTTGGCCGGGCGCTTGTAGAATTCCGGAAGGTAGGGCCGTACAGGAGGAGACGGAAGGGTCAACCGAGAAAGGATTCACCCGCGATGACGGAAGCCCAACGCCGAACAGCGTCGGCCGAGAAGGCCCCCCTCGACGTCGTCGAGGAGGTCGAGGTCCGCGGACACATCATCGACTCGTTGCTCCTCCCGAAGATCCTGGATCGGATCCTCCAGATGGAGGGGACGTTCGAGATCCGGGAATGCCGGATCGGTGCCCGGCGGATCGACCCGAGTTACGCGCGAATCGCGATCCGGGCAACGACCCGGGAGAAGCTCGACGAGATCCTCGGCGATCTGGTCGAACACGGCGCCTCGGCCGTCGATCCCGAGGACGCTCGCGTCGTCCCCGCCGACATCGTCGGGGCCTTCCCCCAGGACTTCTACAGCACGACCAATCAACGGACCCAGGTCCGGCTCGGCGGTGAGTGGATCA
The DNA here is from genome assembly GCF_054877945.1 of Singulisphaera rosea. Classification (NCBI taxonomy): domain Bacteria; kingdom Pseudomonadati; phylum Planctomycetota; class Planctomycetia; order Isosphaerales; family Isosphaeraceae; genus Singulisphaera; species Singulisphaera rosea. The sequence continues at coordinate 351,804 of NZ_JBTYIP020000002.1, forward strand.
ACGTCGACGACCAGGAGATGGACTGCGGCATCGCCGTCGACGTCGGCGAAAAATCGGCGCGTTGCGTGGCGATGACCGACGTGACGGAAGGGCTGCCGATGGTCGTCGGGCACGAAGGCGTGCGCGTCGTGCCGACGGAGCGACCTCGCGACTCGAATCTGTTCGGCTTCATGAACTCGAACGTGTCGAGCGAGAAGCCCAAGGCGATCAGCCTCCAGGGAGTCGCCGACTCGATCCGAGCGACTCGTGCGGAGGGAAAGAAAGTCCTACTCGTCGGCGGCCCGGCGATCGTCCACACGGGCTCGGCGAGTCATGTTGCCGAGTTGGTCCGGGACGGGTGGGTCCAGACGCTCTTCGCCGGGAACGCCCTCGCGACCCATGACATCGAACAGGCTCTCTACGGGACGAGCCTCGGCGTGTCTTTGACTCACGGCGAGGCGCTGGAACACGGCCACGAGCACCACCTTCGCGCCATCAACACGATTCGGCGACTGGGTGGCATCAACAAAGCGGTCGCGGATGGCGTATTAACTTCGGGGATCATGTACGAGTGCGTCCGGGCGAATGTGGACGTCGTGCTCGCGGGCTCGATCCGAGACGACGGCCCGCTCCCCGAAGTCGTCACCGACACGCTCCTGGCCCAGGCCAGGATGCGAAAGGCCATTCAGGGGGTGGGATTCGCGCTCCTGATCGCGACGGCCCTCCACTCGATCGCCACTGGAAACCTCTTGCCGGCCTGGGTCAAAGTCGTCTGCGTCGACATCAATCCGGCCACGGTCACCAAGCTCAGCGACCGGGGCACGTTCCAGACGATCGGCCTCGTCACCGACGTCGAGCCCTTCTTGCGGAGCCTCGCCGCCGAATTGAGGACATGATTTCCGTCACGTCTCGAGAGTCCTTCCACGCCGGACGTCGCCAACCCCGACGCCGTCCCGGCGCACAGTCTCCGTCCGTACCCAAAGGGAGGCCAGGCCATGTCTCACTCCCCTCGGATCTTGATGTGTCCCCCGGATCACTACGGGATCGAATACGAAATCAACCCCTGGATGGATCGTCGGGTCGGCAGCGATCCCGCCGAGTCCTCACGACAGTGGTCGGCTCTCCGAGAGTCGATCATCGACCTCGGTGCTGTCGTCGAGTTGCTCAGGCCGATTCGAGGTCTGCCCGACCTCGTCTTTACCGCGAACGCGGGGCTGGTCTACGGCCGACGCTTCATCAGCTCCCGGTTTCGCCATGGCGTCCGGCAGGGCGAGTCTCCCTACTTCGATGACTGGGCCACGCGTCACGACTTCGAGGTGATCCACCTCCCCGACCGCCACAACTTCGAGGGCGCCGGCGACGCCCTGTTCTGCGGCCAGACGCTTTACGCCGGATACCGGTTCCGCAGCGACGCGAAGAGTCACCATTGGATCGGGGCATTTCTCGACGTCGAGGTCCTGCCCATCGAGTTGGTCGATCCCCGTTTTTATCACCTCGACACGTGCTTCTGCCCTCTATCGGAAGACTCGGCGATCTACTACCCTGGCGCCTTCGACGATTACGGACGCTCGGTCCTCGAGGGTCGAATCCCCCACTTGATCGCAGTCTCCGCCGACGAGGCAACCTCGTTCAGTTGCAATGCGGTCGTGATCGATCGGACCGTGATCCTGAACGACGGCTGTCCTAAACTGGCGCGGGCGTTGCAAGAATGGGGTTTCGCCGTCAGGCCGCTACGTCTGACCGAATTCATCAAGGCCGGGGGAAGCGCCAAATGCCTCACACTCCGGCTCGACGGTGAGGAAGCCGCAGCCTGGAAGAGTGCGGCAGAGGTCGTCGCCGTCGGTCCCTAATGGGAACCATAGCGGCCGATGCCCCCGGCGGAGGATCGCCAGACTCATGAACCAGCTCTACCTGCTCCGCCACGGCATCGCCCTTCCCTTCGGCACCCCCGACATCCCCGATGACGATCGGCCGCTCACCCCCAAAGGCGAGCGGCGAATCAAGAGGATCGGGCGGACCTTGAGGCGGCTCAACCTGGACGTGGACCGGATCGTGACCAGCCCACTCCCTCGCGCCTTCCGGACGGCCGAGCTCGTGGCTGACGCCCTCGGTCTCCAGGGTCAGCTCGAAACGGCGGATGAGCTCAGGGCCGGCCGAAGCGCCGAGGCGATCCGAGACTGGGTGCTCGGCCGTCCCGAGGACCGTTTGATGATCGTCGGGCACAACCCGAGCCTGTCCGAGTTGGTGGGCCTGCTCGTCACGGGCCAGTCGAACTCGGTGATTTGCGAACTCGGCAAAGGGGGAATTGCCGCCCTCGCGTCCCAACCGGGGGCGGGGATGCGTCTCGATTGGCTGGTCCAGCCTCGCCTGATTCGGCGACTCGGTAAGTCCTGAGGTCGACGTCGTGAGCCCACCGGTCGTTGCCTTCGAAGGAGGCCGTTGCCCTTCCCTCGAAGGCAATGACTGGGTTAGGCCTCGTAAGTCCGCAACGCGGCGCCGGGCCCGCTGACGAGACTGACCGGACGAATCGGGTCGGTCGTCGAAAGCTCCCGGGCCATGTTCTGGAATTCAACCTGAGAGCGGATAACAGGCTCTCCGGGCTTAGGGGGAGGGACCCTCAAATAGGTTGCATCAGGCTGGAGGGCGCGAGCCTTGACGTTGTCCATGAGGACGACGCTGAGGATCCCCTCGACGATCCGATTTTGGAGCCTCGGATCTTCGATCGGGAACATGATCTCGACGCGACGCCGGAAGTTTCGCGGCATCCAGTCGGCCGAGGAGAGGAAGACCTGGGGGTTGTCGCCGTTCTGGAAGTAGGCGATCCGAGAGTGCTCGAGGAACTTGTCGACGAGGCTGATCACCCGGATGTTCTCCGAGACGCCGGGGACCCCCGGCCTCAGGCAGCAGGTCCCGCGCACGATCAGGTCGATCTTCACTCCGGCTCGAGAGGCGGCGTAGAGGGCCTCGATCGCGTTCGGGTCGACCAGCGAGTTCATCTTGGCGATGATCCGCGCCGGGACGCCAGACTCCGCGTGCCGCCGCTCGCGGTCGATGAGCGAAATCAGGCGGTCGGCGAGATGCATCGGGGCGACGATAAGCTTGCGCCAGGCATGACCGTGCGAATACCCTGTCAGCAGGTTGAAGAGAGCGCTCGCATCCTCGCCGAAATCAGGCCGGCACGTGAAGAAGCTCAGGTCGGTGTAGATCCTCGCCGTCGTCGGATTGTAGTTCCCGGTGCCGAGGTGAACATACCGGCGGATCCCGTCGTGGTCGCGACGAACGACCAGGGCGGCCTTGCAGTGCGTCTTGAGGCCCACCATGCCGTAGACGACATGGACGCCCGCCTTCTGGAGGGCTCGGGCCTTGACGATGTTGTTCTCCTCGTCGAGGCGCGCCTGGAGCTCGACGAGGGCCGTGACCTGCTTGCCATTCTCGGCCGCCCGCGCCAGGGCGTTGATGATCGGGTTGTCGTCCGCGGTTCGATACAAGGTCTGCTTGATCGCGAGGACCTGAGGATCCTCCGAGGCCTGCTCGATGAGCTGGACGACCGAGCTGAACGACTCGTAAGGGTGGTGTACCAGGAGATCCTGATCGCGGATTGCCGCGAAGATGTTGCTCCGGTTCGCGAGCGGGGCGACGATCTGGGGCTCGAAAGGGGCTTCCTTTAGCTCGCGGAAGCCTTCGAGCTTGCAGAGCGACACGAGGGCGGTCGGGTCGATCGGGCCGGGCACCTTGTAGACGTCGCGGTCATCGAGGTCGAGGGCGGGCGCGGTCTGGAGTTGGGCGAGAAATCCTTCATCGGCCCGGTCGGAGATCTCGAGTCGGACCGCCGCGCCCCATTTCCGCTGGCGGAGCGTCTCCTGGATCGTCGAGAGGAGGCTGCTTTTGACCTCGGTCTCCTGGATCGTGAGGTCGCTGTTCCGCGTGACGCGAAAGGCCACTCGGGCCGCGACCTTGAAGCCTCCAAAGAGAGCGTCGAGCCTGGGGCCGATCACGTCCTCGAGCAAGACGAGCCGGCGTTTGCTCCCCCCTTCGTCGGGAAGCGGGACGAGCCGGCTGAGGACCGAGGGGACCTGAAGGACGGCATAGAGCTGCCGAGGAGGATCCTGCCCGATCGTCTCGATCCGGAGGATTAGGTTGAGGCTCTTATTATGGAGGTGCGGGAATGGGTGGGCCGGATCGATCGCCAACGGGGTCAGGACGGGGTAGACCTGGCTATCGAAGTATTTGTCGAGGAACGCGCTCTGCGCTTCCGTGAGTTCCTCGTGGTCGCAAATCTGGATGCCGTGCTCGGCAAGCGCGGGGCGTATCTGGAAATGCCAGGTCTCATATTGCTTGGCGACGAATTCGTGGGCGCGCCGCGAGATCTCGGTGAGTTGAGTGAGCGGCCCCATGCCGTCGGGGGGGGTGTCCTGCGGCTCGAGGTTGTCGTACAACTGCGCTTGTAACCCCGCGACGCGGACCTCGAAGAACTCGTCGAGGTTCGAGCCGCTGATCGCCAGGAACCGGAGCCGCTCGAGGAGCGGGTTCGACGGATCCCGGGCCTCCTCGAGGACGCGCTCGTTGAACTCGAGCCAGCTTAGCTCGCGATTGATATAGAGGGTCGGGTCGGGGGGAGGGAGCGTCACCGCGATAGGTGTGGCACCGTTCAGTTGATGTTGGGACATGTCGAACCGCGTTCCCGTGACCGCTCCATCCCTCGGAGGCGCCGAGTCAGGCCGGGGTGGAGATTGGCGTTATCAATTCTCGAAGCACACGAAGGTTCCGGGCGTCGAACGCCTCGCCATGCTCGTCTGTCCCTTTCGGCGTCTCCAGGATCATCGGGATCGCGAAGAAACGAGCGTCGTTGATGAGGTGACGAAACGGCTCTAGGCCCAGGTGACCCTGGCCGATGCCCGCGTGGCGATCGACCCGGCTACCTCGCTCTCGGCGGCTGTCGTTGAGATGCCAGACGCGGACCCGGCCCACGCCGACGGCCCGGTCAAGTTCCTCGATGGTGCCATCGTACTCTTCGGCGGTCCCGAGGGAATAGCCCGCCGCGAAAATATGGCAGGTATCCACGCAAACCCCGAGCCTGTCAGGGAACTCGACCCGATCGACGATCGCGCCGAGGTGCTCGAACCGATGTCCCAAACAAGAACCCTGGCCGGCGGTCGTCTCCAGGTCGATCTTCACGGTAAGGCCGCACAACCTCCGATGGATCTCATCGATGGCCGAGACGATGCGAGTGATCCCGGCTTCGTCCCCCGAACCGGTGTGGGCGCCGGGGTGGATCACGAGGTCTTCGATCCCGAGCGCTTCACAACGCTCAAGCTCGACGGTCATCGCGTCGATCGACTTATTCCAGAGCGAATCATCGGGGCTCGCGAGGTTGATGAGGTAAGAGTTGTGTGCGACCGGGGTGCCGACCCCCGTCTCGACGAGGGCCGACCGGAAGGCTGAGATATGGGAGTCGGTCAAGGGAGGGGCGTTCCACTGATTGTTATTCTTCGTGAAGATCTGGACCGTCTCGAACCCGATGGCCCGGGCGGCCCGTACCGCGCGTTCATGACCGCCGGCGATCGACATGTGCGCCCCGAGCTTCCTTGGCATCTGTCCACGCCCTTTTCGCGATTTGGTCGGCATTCTTCCCGGAAACTCCACGAATCGTCAGCCAAATCTTGCTTATCGTTCGAGCTTCGACCTAGAATGAGTCATCCACTCGAAATTCCCTTACGATCGACGGGGTTAGCGCGATGGGCGTGATCATTTGGGGTGGGATTCTGCCGGCCTGTCTCATCGCCCTCTGGCTGATCCTCAGACGGCCTGCTCGAAAATTCGCCGAGGAAATGCACCTCGATCACGCTCGGGACCTCTTCCGCCAACAACGAGAGTGGCTGGAAGCACGGTTCCTCGGCGCGCTCGGCAAGATCGACCAGATCGAGCGGCTCCGCTGGGAGGATGCCCACTGGCACGACGAAATCCTCTGGGCACGCGATCGCCAGACCCGCCGGCTCCTCGCCCTGATCGCCGTCCACTTCGATTCCAACCCGTTCGACGACCTGCCGGATTCGCCGCTCCGCCATTCCACCGCGCTCTTCGAGTTCCGCAAGGGGCGTTGGGTTGCCGAGGGGAAGCGACTCGACGAAATCGACCCGGATGAGGCCGTTCGTCGCAACCAGCGTTTCGAGCCCGTCATGGTCCATCACCGTCGGGCGTATTGATCCAACCCTCTTACGATCCGAGAGCCGAAGGGACGGCCAACTCGGCCGTCCCCCTACCCTCCGCTCATTCGCGAATCTTGGCAGTCATCGCCTTCCGCCGGACGAGGTATTCGTCCAGGGTGAAGTCGTCCGACCGGCAGATATCCAGGAGCGGTCGTTCCATCCGCTCAACCTCCGCGCAGGCTTCGGCGAGCTTCGCGGCGACCTCGAGCGGGATGACGCAGACCCCGTGCTTGTCGGCGTGGATCAGGTCCCCGGGCCGGATCTCGACCCCCGCGAGCTTGACCGGCTTGCCGAAGTCGATCAGCCGGACGTAGGCGTGGCTGACGCATGGGTTCAGCCCGAACATCTGGAAGCCGAGGGCGTGGACCTCGTCGAGGTCGCGCGGGCAGCCGTCGGTGATGTGGCCGACGCAGCCGAGCTTCTTGTGGATCGTCGCCGTGACTTCTCCGAACTGGGCACCGAGTCCGGGCGGGTTGTCTAGATCCTGGCCGACGGCGATCTTCGGCCCCGGCTGGGCCGCGACGTATCGTAGGTAATCGCCCAGGAGATCGGGGGGCGTCTCCGTCGTGTACGAGGCGCTCGTCTGCGACGTCACGGCATAGCCCACGATCGGCCCCATGTCGGGGAACAGGCAGCGGACCTGGTGCGGTAAGAATCCCAGGTGGCGCTGCCGGATGTCGAAGACCTCGATCGCATTCGAGATTGTGGGCGTATTGTAGCGTTTCAGCGCTTCGAGCTGTTCGTCGGACAGCAACGGCGTCGACATCGGCATGACTCTCCGGCTTTGACCCAAGGCGTGGCGGGCACGACCTCGGTAGACTACACCAACCCCGCCAGCCGTAACAGACCGGCCCCCACCCGGCATCTTGGGCCTCGGGCTCAACGCCCCGGAGTCGTCGGTCGAAGTTCCCAGCGCTCCCCGAAGAAGTCGGCGGCCACGACCGCCCCAGGCGCCCTCGAATCGGGAGGGTTCTCGACGTCGACGATCGCCCAGTCGGGCAACTTGGGGACCTGCCGGGCGTTGTTCAAATAGTCGTACTCACGATAGGTGAAGCCGCTGTTGAGCACGACGTATCGGGACGGGTTGAGCGGATTCGGGAAGATCATTACCGGGACGTGACGATCGGAAGGGAACGCTCGATCGCCGACCACGATCCGCTCCTTGTCCCACGAGATCGGCAGGCGGCCGACGATCTTCTTGAGGACGGCGTTACTCTCGGGATCACCCCAGAGGACAAGGTTCGCGGACGCGATCTCCTCGTTATTCACCTCGGTGTCGTTCTTGACTCGGGCCTCGCCTCGAAACTGCCTCCGCCAGTGCTCGGTTGCGTGCCGGCTTTCTTGATCGACCCACGCGTTGATCCGAGGGTTGGGCCCCTGGCCGGTCGGCCTGACGAACACGAACGAATCCATGAACGCGTCGTCGATCGGCCCCTGGAGGTCGTGGCGTTTGTGCAAGCCCTCGGCCGGATCGGGTCCCGGAGCCCACTCACTCCCTTTTCGATGCAGTTGAAACTTCCAGGAACGGTCGGAGAACGGACGAGGCCCTCGGATCATCGTACCGTCGATATTGACTCCGACGGGTTGGTCGACCGGAAACGGGGCCCATCCGGAGGGGAATTCAAGCGTCAGCGCCGACACGTTTTCGGTCTCGAGGACGACCCCCCCCGGTCCAGGCTTCGTGCGAACTCGGGCGTTCTTCCAATGCTCGAAGAGCGCATCGACGGTCACCCAATGCATTTGGTTGTATTTGAGTGTCGGGGTGACGAACGTTAGGTCGAGCGGGAATCTGCGACGACCCGCCGAAGCCAGGCTGGCCATCCGTCGCTCGACCTCGAGCTTCGAGTCGGGGTGATACTCGTGGCCTTTGCCCGGTCCGATGATGTGGAGCAGGTCGATCCCCTCGGCCTGGAGGGCCTCGGCCATGACATCCGCCGCTTGCTTCTGCGAGTCCCGCTCACCGCTATAGGCAATCGTCGGGCATAGCCGTAGGTTCGCGGCGTACTCGGGGCAATCGTAGAGCTTCCAGAGCGTCTGCTCATACCAGGTCGGCTCCAGGGACTCGCGCTGGAAGACCTTGAGGAACTTTGGGGTCTCCGAGAACCCGGCCCCCGGGTTGGCAGCGAACCAACGGTCGGGATAGTGGACCGCGAACTGCCAGGCCGCCGCGCCCCCCATCGAGAAACCTCGGACGGAAATCCGATCGTCGTCGATCCGGTACTGCCACCTCACGGCCTCGATCGCCTCGAGGACGTCGACCTCGCCCGCGAACTTGAAGGCGTTGCAGTATCGCCCATACGGGTGGAGGACGATCGTCCCGGGGGGCGTGAACAGGCCGCGCTGGCGGCGATGTTCATCAAGGAAGTTGACCTCGCTCAAGGTCTCGCCCCGGCCGTGGAACCAGACGTCCAGCCGGTATCGGTCTTCCCCGCGATGGATCTCCGACTCGAGCGTCGAGCGCTCCCCGACCCGTTCCGGCCCCGGGATCACGAGCCCGTATGGCTGGACCGACCCGTCGATCCGAGAGACATACCCACGGACCACCAATCCTGTCTGCGAAGCCCAGGGGGCCGAGCCGGCCAGCAATTGCTCGGCGCGGAGCATCCCGACGTCGAGGAGCTCCCTGGCCTTGCCGATCTCATTGGTTTTGAAGAATTCTTGATACGTCAAGGCGTCGTGGACTGCCTTGTGGAAGATTCGAACGTCGGGGATCAAGGCGGCGATATTCGGATCTCGGATCGCGTCCAGCTTGCGTATTTGGTCGCCAAGGTCCGCCAGCTTCGACTCGAGGGCCTTTCGATCCTCGGGGGCGACGGCAATACCCAGGGCCGGCACCCGTCGGACTGAGGCCGGCTTATTGTCGTCGAGGCCATCCGCCTTCGAAGGATAGGCCGATCCGAGGAGCAGGGCGACGGTCAGGAGGTTCCACCGCGATGTCATGACGAGGCTCCGTTTTCGTTGCCGAACTCAAACCTCAAGCCCGACCGCACGCATGAGGGCCAAAGCATTGCTCTTGCGGACCACTCCGGGGCGCATCTTGTAATCGAAGTGGAGGGCGCCGTCTTCGAACTGGTCCTCGAAATGGACGTTGACCGCGTGGGTGCCGATCTGTTCGACGATCGCGGCGAGGGCCAGGTCGTGGGTCGTCACCAGACCGATGGCACCACGGTCGAGCAGGCCCCGGACGACGGACTCCGCGCCGACCCGGCGATCGTGCGAATTGGTGCCGTGGAGCACTTCATCGAGCAGGAACAGGACGGGCCGAGGCCCCTGGGTCAGATCGACGACCTGCCGAAGCCGCGTGATCTCGGCATAGAACCGCGACTTACCCGCCTGGAGAGAGTCCTGAATCCGGAGGGTCGCGCCGATCGAGAGCGGAGAGACACGACAATGCACGGCCCGAACAGGCGCACCCGCGAGCGCCAGGACGACGTTCACGCCGACGGTGCGAAGGAACGTGCTCTTGCCCGACATATTCGACCCGCTGATCACGAACACTCGCGGTGATTCGCCGATCGACACATCGTTGCGGACGCAGGCGGATTCGGAGATCAAAGGGTGGCCAAGTTCGGCCGCCTCGACGACCCGACCGTGCGGCTCGATGGTCGGGAACGGGTCCGCGGGGTTCTCCCAGGCATACGACGCGAGGGCACAGAGCGCCTCGAATTCGCCGACGGCGGCCAGCCAGCGGGCGATGTCGCGCCCGGATCGGCCACGCCAGGCATCGATCGCGATTGCACATTGGAGAGCCCAGAGTAAGACGATCGCCAGCGGCATGAAGAGCTGATTCTTCTGGGCATCGAGGAGGTTCAGGAGACTCGCAAGGCGTGCGATCCTGTGCGACGCGACTTCACCATCCCGGACGAACGCGTCGTGGATCTGACGCAACTTCGGGCACGTAAACGGCTCGCGCTCGAGCCGTTCCAGGAGGCTCGAGAGGAGCACGAGTTCGTGGGTCCTTCGATCCAGTGCGGAGAGGACTTTTTTGATGCGTCCCGCCGTGGCATACATTAGGGCAGCCAGGGGGATGAGGCTCAGGACGAACAGCCCGGGCTCCCACTCGAAGACCGACCAACCGACCAGGACCGCCAGGCAGATCGCGGAGAACAGGCCCGCGATGATCCAGATCGTCGGCCCTCGGAAGACGCGGGGCGAGGCGCCCCAGGCCGAGAGTTCTTCGGGGTCGATGCCGGCCCTGACGTCGGAGCCGAGCAGTTCCAGGTCTTCGCGGAGGTCCAGGCGATTCCGGAGCTCCTCGACGGCCGCCTGACGCATGCCGACTTCTTCGGGTGACGCCGGTCCGAGGAGCCACGTCGCGAGGGTATCCTCGCCGGCCCTCGTCCTCGCGGTGCAGAGTCGCTCGAAGAGAGAGCCGGTGCCGAAGAGGTCGAGGTCCGCCGCGTAAGGGTGCTCGACGTCGAGGAATCGTGCGCCGGACTCTCCCTTGCCGGACCAACGATCGTCCAGACGGTCCAACCCGCGCTCGTAAAACTGGACCGCTCGCTGCGCCCTCCGACTCGCTCGGTTCGCCTTCGCGTGGAGGATCAGGAGCAGGATGAAGCCGACGATGGGAAGGAGAAGCCAGCTTCCTGCAATCCGGCCAGAACCCCACGCCGACCAGGCGACGAACCCCGCGATGAGGAACACGACGAGCCGGAGCTCGGTGATGACCCGCTCTCGGAACGTTTGTTTGGCGAGGGTCTTACGGCGATCATCCAGTCGCTTCGAGTACTCGTCGCGACGCTCGGCGCGATTGGCGACCCGCGACTCGGGTTGGGAAGGGCTCACGTCTCAATTCCTGGGGGACCGGGGGGTTCGATTCGGTTGCTCGGGAATGCCCGGTCACGAGGCCCTCCTCCGCCGACCCGGCTCCTCGGCCGGTCATCCCTCGTAAGGTAACCCACGCGCCTTCGCCTCTCAAGGCGTCGGACAGTGGCCGGATGGTTAGGCTGCATCACCAGGAGGACGATCCCGAGGACCGGACCAAGGCGGCACAAGGTGTCGTGTATGAGCATAGTCCAATGTCGCGCGTCGACGATCGAAGCCTCCATGTCCGGTACGAACCACATGCGGAATCGAGGTTTGTTCTGAGGGAGGCTTGACGAAACGTCTTCGGGGTACCGGACAATCCCCAAAGGCTGTTGACGATGCGGTTTTCACGATTTCTTAACGCAACAATTTTTATTCATATCATGAACTCAGTTTTTCCTCTGCCACATTTTTGATGATGTGGTTGCGAACGACCTTGCACCTACGTTAGATAAAATGCCGTGAACGCGACGGGGCCGCCCCGAGGCACTGGTTTGGGGCTTCGGCTCGAGTTGAGGTTCGAGGTTGGGGCCGCTTTGATGAGCACCCGTGCGAGTAACGAAGGCGCTAGGGCTCGCTCCCTTCGGCGTATTCGAATTCGATCCGGGTCACGATCATTTCCGGATGAACCCCCGAGGACCTCCCGAGCTCGCAGAACTTCGAGACGAATTCCGACGGAGAAAGTTTGGGAAAGCCCTCGCGTCGGCAGTCCGCCTCGTCGATGGCGTTCAGGGGTTCTCTCCGGACGGAGACGACCCTGATCAGGCCCAGGTCCTCCCCTCGTTCGCCTTTCTTCGAGCCTTCGGGGCGCGCGACAACCTTGAGGATGTCTCCAGGGCGGAGCGTCGACCAACCGAGACGTCTGCTGACGGTCTTCGTCCGGGCTCGGAATTCGTCCGAAGTGAGTGGGAATGAAATAACGCGCATGCCACTTCCAAAATGAAGGGCCGGGACAGCCGCAACCTGAGACACATTCCTCTGCTGGCCTAATGACTTAGGCATACAGTCGGCATCGGTCTTGCTGTCCTCAGCCGGATCGAATCGCAGTGCGAGTCCGATGGCTTTGACGACGAGGTTCCCAGGGTGCCAACAAACCCAGCACCACTTCCTTGGCTCTTAGCGCTGGTCGCCGTCCTGGCGGCATGGGGGGGTCTTCTCGAACCATGGCCAGCGATCTCAATCATTGCAGGATCCGTGCCCATGATCTGGCGTTGGAGTGCTGACCGGAAACGTTGGGCCTCAATCGCGTGGCTTGCTTACGTTGCAACACTGGAAGCCTTCCTCCTCCGCGAGACGGTCGAGCTCTCGAGAGGGCTGGATGCATGGCGTCCGATCGTCTCGGCGGCCTGGGTTGCCTGCTGGGGGCTCTCGGCGGGCGCTTGGATTGCTTCGATGACGACAGAGAAAGGGTTGGCCCCGGGAGAAGCCCCTTGAGCCCCGTCGACCACGATCCGGCACTCCTGGCCGCAATTTGCCTCTTGCTCACCATCTACCGTGCCTCCGAGATGACGGACGCCGAGGCCCGCCGCGAACTCCTCAGTGATTTGAAAGTGTTCCTCCCCGCCGGCGCGGTCGATCCCCATACCTACGCGACAATCCTCGCGAAGTGGCAACGGGCGATCGACGAGGCGCCCCAGTAGCCCTCCGAAGCCTTCCTTATGCCAAGTCGAGCCAGGAGGGGGATCGATCACACCACTTTCACAGGGTGATGTGTCGCGGTGGCATCGTGTCCAGATTCAATAGTGAACGAATTACCAATACGAGGATAGTCCGCGATCGAAGGGGCGTTGTACTCCTCCTTTTTTTGCTGGCCGAGTCGATAGCGATGCCCGGCCTCAACCGGTGCCGACGAAGCTGTCAACTGCCAGGAGGCGTGCAAGGAACTTTCCTACTCAACAATCGGGCAAGCCACAAACCCCGAGTTCAATAAAAAATCAAGCAAGAATTCACTTCTGATATTAAATAGAGTCCAAGCGATTCTATCGAAAATTTTCTCGAATCGGACGTGAACAGCCTCTGCACCGGGAAAGAGGTCGAAGGTATTCCTTTCAACGGGCCCGCCATTGGGGCCGCGGGGTGACTCGCCGGTTGCGAACGGCGTGGACTGAGCGGCGACACAGGTTGTCGAATCTCCGCTCGGGAAGCTACAATCTCTTGCCTAAGGTCCCCCGGCGGTGATGACTCGACTCTCGGCTTTCTCGGCGTCTAAAGGAACCCTGTATGTCGTTCGAGACCCTCTTGCAGACGCCGCTGCACGACTGGCATCAATCCCACGGTGGTCGGCTGGTCGACTTCGCCGGTTGGTCCATGCCGGTCCAGTACACGTCGATCGTCGAGGAACATCAGGCCGTCCGACAGCGTGTCGGCCTGTTCGACATCAGCCACATGGGGCGACTGACGTTCGACGGTCCCGACGCCTTGGCCTGGCTCGAACGTAGTACGACGAACCACGTTGCAAAACTCGTCCCGGGGCAGATCCAGTACAGCCTGATGGCCAACGGCGGCGGAGGACTGATCGACGACATCCTCGTCTATCGCCTCGAGCACGGCTATTGCGTCGTCTGCAACGCGTCCAACCGCGGCGCGGTCGTCGGCGAATTCGAGCGCCTGCTCGGCACGAGTCACGCAAGCATGGTCGACCGGACCGGCGATACCGCGATGATCGCCGTCCAGGGGCCTTTCGCCTTGGAAACGGTCCGGCCCCTCTTCAACGCCCCGTTGGAAACCCTCAAGTATTATCACGTGACGATGGGGCGAGTGCTCGGCGAGGTCGATACCGTCCTGAGCCGAACCGGTTACACGGGCGAGGACGGCATCGAGTTGATCGTCCCCGCGGAGCGTGCGGTCCAGGTTTGGGAGGCCTTGCTCGAATCCGGCAAAGCCCGGGGGATCGCCGCTTGCGGGCTCGGGGCACGCGACACCCTCCGATTCGAGGCGGCGATGCCGCTCTATGGGCATGAACTCTCGGAGACGACCAACCCCTATGCGGCGGGCATCGGCTGGGCCGTCAAGCTCGGCAAGGGGGAGTTCGTGGGGCGCGAGGCGCTCGTCGGATTCAAGTCCTCGCCCGGGCTGGCCCGCGTCGGTCTTCGTCTCGATGGCAAACGAATTGCCCGACAGGGGAGCGTCGTCCGTCTCGACGGGCAAGAGATTGGCCTCGTCACCTCCGGCACGTTCTCGCCGACGCTGGGACAAAGTCTTGCCATGGCCCTGGTCGCCCCCGACATTGCCGTCGGGTCCCGAGTCCAGGTCGACGTCCGGGGCCGTGACGAAGCGGCCGAGGTCGTCGCGATCCCCTTCTATCGACGGCCGGAATCTGGCCCGACCTCCCGCTGAACCCCCATCTTCCAACGTCCTCAAGGACTATTCAATCCATGGATCCGAAGACGCTCCGTTACGCCGCCTCCCATGAGTGGGTGTCTATCGAAGGAGACCTCGCCACCGTCGGGATCTCGAAGTTCGCCGTCGACCAACTGACCGACCTCATCGTCATCGACCTCCCCACGGTCGGGGCCAAGCTCACCGCCGGGAAGAGCTTCGGCGAGGTCGAGAGCGTCAAGGCCGTCAGCGACCTCTATGCCCCGATCAGCGGCGAAGTCGTTGAAGTCAACTCGGCGCTGGCGAGCAACGTCCAGCTTCTCGCCGAAGATCCCTTCGGCAAAGGGTGGCTCGTCAAAGTTCGCGTCGAGCGCAACCCCGAGACGTCGGAACTCTTCGACTTCGACGCGTACGAGAAGAAGGTCGCGGACGAAGGACACTGACAAACGACCCTGACCGCCAGAATCTCGGCCGGCTCGTCGAGTCTCCCGCTCGGGCCGGCCACCAACCCCGGTTGATCCGACCGATTCTCACCTGGCTCGAGTTCGATTCGAATCGAACTCGACGGGAATGCCGCCCGTGAGTTCGTTGGGCGAAACGTCACAGGGTGATGTCGGCCGTGCGAGGGGCCGGAGCGTACTCGAACGAGCACGACCGTGCTTTTCCGCACCCGTGTCAGTCCCGGGCTTCGACCCACTTCCGGATCCGTCAAGAGACGGCCGTCGTGTCTTCTGCAAGCGAGACCGGCGCGACACCTCGACTCCCGATGATCTGGTCCGGCCCCATTCGAGGCCCTGGCCGGCATCTCGCATGGATTGAGTTTGAAATGGCGTATATCGCGAATACCCCCGACGACGTGACGATCATGCTCGAGGCCATCGGCCTCACCTCGATCGACCAACTGTTCGACATGATCCCGCCGGAATTCCGGCTCCGACGCCCCCTGAACATCCCCAGGGCGCTCAGCGAGCTCGAGTTGACCGAAGAGATCGGCAGCTTGCTCGCGAGGAATGCCGGGGCCGATATCCGCCCCTGTTTCCTCGGTGGGGGCAGCTACGACCACTTCATCCCCGCCGTCGTCGACCAACTCGCCTCGCGGGGCGAATTCTACACCGCCTACACCCCCTACCAGCCCGAAGCCAGCCAGGGGACCCTGCAAGCGACCTTCGAGTACCAGACCTTGATCGCCCAACTGACGGGCATGGACGTCTCCAACGCCAGCCTTTACGACGGCGGCTCGGCCGTCGCCGAGGCGGTCCTCATGGCCCTCACCGTGACGCGGAGACTCGGGCGGGTCGTGGTCGCCGGCACGGTCCACCCCGAGTACCGCCAGGTGCTCGCGACCACGACCGCGAACCTCGAGCCCGAACTCGTCACCGTCCCGCCCGAGGCGGGTCGGGTCCGCCCCGAGGACGTTCTCGCGGCCGTGACCGACGAGACGGCCGCCGTGGTGCTCCAGTACCCGAACGTCTTCGGGCAGCTCGAGGACGTCGAAGCGATCGTCGAAGCGGCCCACAGAAAGGGAGCCTTGGCGGTCGTGAGCGTCGACCCGATCAGCCTGGGACTGCTGCAAAGCCCCGGTACCTACGGCGCAGACATCGTGGTCGCCGAGGGCCAGGGGTTGGGGAACCCGATGGCTTATGGCGGCCCCTACCTCGGCATCATGGCCTGTCGCGAGGACTACGTCCGCAAGATGCCGGGGCGGATCGTCGGGCAGACGACCGACCGCCACGGCAAGCGTTGCTGGGTCCTGACGCTCCAGACCCGGGAACAGCACATCCGGAGAGAGAAGGCCACGTCGAACATCTGCACGAACCAGGGGCTGCTCGCCCTCCGCTCCAGCATCTATCTCGCCGCGCTCGGGCCGAACGGGCTCCGGCAGGTGGCCGAGCTCTCGACCCGCAAGGCTCATTACGCGGCGGAACGGCTCGGGGCGATCGACGGCCTCTCGCTCGCGTTCGACGGGCCGTTCTTCAAGGAATTCGTCCTCCGATCGACCAAGGATCCGGCGCGCGTGCTGGCCGAAGTCGGCCGCCTGGGCTTCCATGGTGGGATCGCCCTGAGTCGTTGGTCGCCGGAATGGGCCGACCTCATCCTCGTGGCCGTCACCGAGAAGCGGACCAAGGCCGAGATCGACGGCCTGGCCTCGGCTTATGAACACGCCCTGAAGCACGCCTGAAACACCGGACCCGACGTCGGAGACCGCCGACGATCTAGAGATATTGGAATTTTCCGATGTACAAGCTCGACCCGCCCTCACTCCTCTTCGAGTCCAGCCGACCCGGGCGCCGGACGTCGTACTTCCCCGCCGCCGACGTGCCGGATCGCCCGATCGGCGAGCTGATCCCCGACGCGCATCGATCGGGCACCCTGCCCCCCCTGCCCGAGCTGAGCGAGCTCGACGTGGTCCGTCACTATACGAACCTGTCGGCCTCGAATATGTCGATCGACTCGAACTTTTATCCGCTCGGGTCCTGTACGATGAAGTACAACCCGAAGCGGAACGAGCGGCTCGCCGGCTTGCCGGGCCTGGGGGCCCAGCATCCGTACCAGGACGAGAGCACGCTCCAAGGTCTGCTTGCGATCCTTTACGACCTCCAGGAGATCCTCGCCGAGATCGCCGGCCTCGACGCCGTCTGCCTCCAGCCAGCGGCGGGCGCCCACGGCGAGTTGACGGCCCTGTTCGTGGCCGCGGCCTACTTCCGCGACCTGGGGCAGACTCGGACCAAGGTCCTGATCCCCGACAGCGCCCACGGCACCAACCCAGCCTCGGCCCACCTCGCCGGCTTCGACGCCGTCACGATCAAGAGCGACTCCCGAGGGCTCGTCGACCTGACCGACTTCAAGTCCAAGCTCGACGACTCCGTCGCCGTGTTCATGATCACCAACCCGAACACGGTCGGCCTCTTTGACCCCCAGGTGGGCGAGATCGCCCGCCTGTTGCACGACCGGGGGGGGCTGCTCTATCTCGACGGCGCCAACATGAACGCGATCCTCGGCGCGGTCCGGCCCGGCGACATGGGGGCCGACCTCATGCACTACAACCCGCACAAGACCTTCTCAGGGCCCCACGGCGGCGGCGGCCCAGGTGCCGGACCGATCGCCGTCCGGGCCCCGCTCGCCCCGTACCTGCCCGCCCCCCTCGTCGCTCGCGACGACGAGGGGACGTACCGGCTCGACGACGACCGACCCCGATCGATCGGCCGGGTCCGCTCGTTCTTCGGCAATACCGGGGTCCTCTTCCGCGCATACTGCTACATTCGGACTCAAGGGCCTGAGGGGCTGAAGCGGGTCGCCGAGCACGCGGTCCTGAACGCCAACTACGTGAAGGCGCTGGTCCGAGACCTCTACCCCGTCCCGTTCGGCGACCGTTGCATGCACGAGTTCGTCGCCTCGGCTCGGGGCATGGCACGCGATCGTGGCGTCCGCGCGATGGACATCGGCAAGCGGCTCATCGACTACAACATCCACGCGCCAACAGTCTACTTCCCCCTGATCGTCCCCGAAGCGTTGATGATCGAGCCGACCGAGACGGAGAGCCGGGAGACCCTGGAGGCCTTCGCCAAGATTCTGCGGACCATCGCCGAGGAAGATCCCCAGACGCTCCACGACGCCCCGGTCTCGACCCCGATCAATCGGCCCGACGAGGTCAAGGCGGCGAAGAGTCCGATCCTGAAATGGACCCCCGATGCCGTTCCCTCCGCAGGTTGAGCGTCCGATTCGAATCCGGCGGAATCGTGGCCGGTGACTTCAAGGCTTCGGCGCCTTCGGACAAGGGCGACGGTTGCCCTCAGGCGTCGACGTGCTCTCGGCCCCGGAACCGCTCGAGAGGTACACAGGATGTCGATCGTCGTCGAGGACTTCCACAAGAGCTATGACCGGACCGTCGCCGTCGCCGGGATCTCATTCCGGGTCGAGCCCGGCGAGATCCTCGGCCTCGTCGGGCCGAATGGTGCGGGGAAGACCTCGACGATCCGCGCCCTGGCCGGGATCCTCAACCCGACCCGTGGACGTCTCTTCATCGACGGCCACGACGTCGAGCGCACCCCGCTTGCCGCCAAAGCGGTCCTGGCCTACATCCCGGACGACCCCGCCCTGTTCGAGAGCCTGACGGTCTGGGAACACCTCCAGTTCGTCGCGAGTGCCTACCGAGTGCGAGATTGGGTGAAGAAGGCGTCGAGCCTTCTGGAGCAATTCGCGTTGCTCGAGAAACGCGATGCACTCGCCTCCGAGCTCTCTCGAGGGATGAGGCAAAAGGTCGCGATCTGCTGCGGCTACCTCCACGACCCGAGGGCGATCATCCTCGACGAGCCGCTGACGGGTCTCGACCCGAGGGGGATCCGGAACCTGCAAGAGTCGATCCGTGACAGGGCCGCCTCGGGCGCCTCGGTGATCGTGAGCTCGCATTTGCTCGCTCTCGTGGAAGACCTCTGCACCTCGATCCTGGTCCTGCATCGTGGCCGAGTGCTCTTGCACACAAGCCTCGAGGATCTCCGCCGCAAGCTCGCCGAGGACGGGCGTTCCGACACCTTGCAGGACCACTTTTTCCGGCTCACCGAAGGCCAAGAGTCGAGAGTTGCCGCCCACGCCCGAGGGTCGGAGAACTGACGTGGACCGCTCTCTCCGGCTGCTCTTGAAGTTGCAGACGATCGGGTGGGCCAGACGCTTTTCCCGAGGTCTGCGCACCCTCAAAGGGGGCTTGCTCCTCCTCGTCGGGACCATGGTCGTCCTGCCGATGGTCACCCTCTCGATGTTCGCTCCTCGAGTGCAACCGGCGGAACAGCACGCGGCGATCCTGCGATTCGGACCTTTGGCACTCCTCGGGACGTGCTTGCTCAACGCCCTGCTGATGACCGGAAACACGGCCGTATCCTATTCATCCGTCGAGCTCAACTTCCTCGGCGCAGGCCCTTATCGTCGTCGACAGTTGCTCTTTTACAAGCTCACGGCGAGTCTCGGAGCCACGTTCGTTTCGGCCCTCATCCTGACTCCGATCGTCGGACAACACGCGGAAAACCTGTTGGCCGCCTTCATCGGGATCTTCCTCATTTTCGAATTCTTTTACCTCATCACCTTTGCGTCGGGACTGGCTTCGGCGAGACTCGAACCCATGCGCAATCGCCGCACTTCGATCGTCGTCGGGGCGATCATCCTCGCGCTCGGAGTCGGTTTGATCGCATTGACGCCCAAGCCCTTCGAGGTGGTGCCCTATGAGATCCTCGGGCGACTGGAGACTTCGTCGGTCGTTCGAGGTCTCCTCTCCCCGTTTCGCCCGTTCGTCCTGACATTCGCGGCCGAACGCCTATGGCCCGACCTCGTGGCCTGGAGTACGGTCGCCGCCGCCATCGACCTCACGATGCTGGTTGTCGTCGTCGCACTCGAGGCTCGAATCAAGGCGACCGAAGTGGGCGTGAGCGGATCCGGTCGCAATCCACGGGATACTTCCCTGAACGGGGGGGCCGATTATCACGCCAGGGGTTCGCGGTTCACTTGTCTCTGGCTCGGTGGCCTTTACGCGAATCTCTGGAGACAAGCCCTCACCCTCGTGCGACCTCCGTTGCGATTGACGGGGCTCGTCGTGCTTTTCCTCATCCCCATCGTTTCGACGTTGCTGACGGTCAAGGAGCCGAGCCGAGCATTCTCGAGCGCTCCCGAGTTGCTGGCGAACATCCTGCCGACGCTTGTGGGAGTATCGCTATTTGCCCCTTCGGTGATCGCGTTCGACTTCCGCGCCGATGTTTTTCAAATCGAGACATTGAAAACCCTGCCCATTGCCGCTCGCCGACTCGTTCTCGGGCAACTCGCCACGACGACGGTCGTCTTGACGGCGGCCCATTGGTTCACGCTTGCCGCCATCGCAAGCCTCGTCCCGATCGGACCGTCGACGCTCGTCGGACTTTCAGCGCTGGCCGCGCCCTGGAATCTCTGCCTCGTCGAAGTCGAGAATCTTGTTTTCCTCTGGTTCCCTTCGCGAAACGCGGCGAGTTTGGCAGTCGATTTTCAAACGGTGGGCCGCCAGATGTTCACGATGATGGCCAAGGTCGCTTGTATCGGATTCGTATCCGCCGTGGCCGCGGGGTTAGGAACTGTCGCGTATTATGGACTCGGCGAGAGTCGAATCGCGGGCTTTGCCGTTGCCACGTTGGTCTTCTCCGGGGCGAGTTGGGCGTTGCTTTACCTCGTGACCTTAGCGTTCACCCAGTTCGATATTGCTCGCGACATCCCGGCTTAAAGCCCATGACCATATCCTGCGATCTGCTACCCCACGAATCCGCCGACGGCGTCGAGAACATGGCGCTCGACGAGGCGCTCCTCGATTCGGTCGCCGATGCCCCCGATCACGGCGTATTCCGGACGTATCAATGGTCCGAGCCGACGCTGACCCTCGGGTATTTCCAGTCGATCTCGGAAGCGGAGGCCGAGCCGAGGTGGCGTGATGTCCCCATCGTCCGACGCCTGACCGGTGGAGGGGCGCTCTGGCACCACCACGAGGTGACATACGCCTTGATCCTACCCGCCCGGCTTCCCCTGGCCGCTCGAGGCGCGAGCCTGTACCACGCCGTACACTCCGCCATCGCCAAGGTCCTCCGCGAGCACGGCCTCGACGTTCATCGTCGAGGGGACGAGGCACAGGGGATAGAGGCTCTCGCCAACCGCCCCTTCCTCTGTTTCAGTGATCGCGACGCCGAGGACCTCGTGTCCGCGCGGTCGAAGGTCGTCGGGAGCGCCCAGAGACGTCGCGCCGGGGCCGTTCTCCAGCATGGGTCGATCCTGCTGGCACGATCCCCAAAAACTCCGGAGCTCCCAGGGGCCAGTAACCTTGCCGCAGTATCGAGCGATGTCGACGCCTGGGCTGCGGTCTTGCGAGAGCAGATCCCGCAAGAGCTTGGACTCGCCCCAAGATCGGCCGCCCTCCCGGGGAGTGTAAGTCTGCGTGCCGAGGAGTTGGCGCAAACGATCTACAGAAACCCGAATTGGAACCGACGGCGATGACTCCGGTGGAAGACGCAGGAGAAAACCTCATTCCGACGTGAGGTGCTCGCCGATTTCGAAAAACGGGTGGGGAGACGATTCGTGGCGTCTTGGAAGTTGCCTCGGTTCCGGTAGAATCAAAGAGTCTCGATGTCGGCGTTGCCGAAACCCTTCGTCCTCCAGAATGGACGGCAGCACCGAAGTTTGGACTCTTGTCTCCTGGTTCTGCCAAATCCCAAAACATCCCGCTCGAAGATTGTCGGCCATGCGCACTCCGGCTATGATGCGGGGTGTTTGTGCTGTCCTGTTTCCGCCGAGCTCACAGCGATGCCTGGGGTCGCATACGAGATTCGTTTCGTCCGTTGATGAGGTGGGAGACAGTCGTTCTCTCTCAGACGCCACTCTCCAATCAAACGGTTGCTGTTGACCAATAGGTCGGGACGGTCCCTCCAATGAAAGTGCAGCTTATCGTCGTCCAGGGCAAACCCGAGGGGAAGGTCATCCCCCTCGTCCTGCCGGTCTTCAAGATCGGCCGCGGCGAGACATGTCACCTCAGACCCAGCAGTGAGTTGGTTAGCCGAGAGCACGCCGAATTCACCGTCTCTGCGACCGAAGTGAAGGTCCGCGACCTCGGCAGCCGGAACGGTACTCTCGTGAACGGCAAGACCCTCTCCCAGCCGTGCGTCCTCAAGGATCGCGACCTGGTTCAGGTGGGCAGCCTCACCTTCGCCGTCTCCATCCAGGTTTCGCCGGCGTCGGGCGTCAAGTCGTCGGCCTCGTCGTCTCCCAAGGCCGCGGTCAAAGTTGCGTCGCCGGATGACGTCAGCAACGACGACATCGACTCATGGTTGGTTGCAGACAGTACTCATTCCGTTCCGGAACGCCCCTCGGGCGTGTATAACGGCGACACGATCACCATCGACTCCTTCAAGGAGAAGGAAGCGCCCAAGCCCAAGGCGAAGCCGGCCACTCCCGCGGCAGCGGCTCCAGCCCCCGCACCTCCGGCTCCTGTGCCGGCGGCTCCGGCTCCAGTTCCGGCCCCGGCAGCCTCGGCGCCGGTTCCGACGCCAGCCCCGCCCGCTCCTGCCCGAGCTCCTGCTCCGACTCGGGCCCCGGCGGCGGCACCCGCCTTGGATTACGACCAGGAATTCGAGCGGCTGCCCGAAGGCCTCGGCGATGATACCGAGGAGACGCGGGACCAAGGCGGAGACGAGGAGGACGATGACGCCTCCGACGAGGCCGCTGTGGCCGAAGACGAGTATGTCGATGAGTCGAATCCCTTTTACGTCAAGAAGAAGGCTCCCGAGGCCCCGGTCAAGGAAGCCATGAAGGATTCGAGCGACGCCGCCTCCGAAATCCTCCGGAAGATGATGGAACGGCGTCGGAGCTCCCGGTAACCCGTCGGACGATGCTCAGACGCGGAAGTCGTCCATGGAGGGCCATGGGCGACTGGGCGTTCCGGCCCGACCGGTCCCGGCCGGTTTTTCTTGGTTAGGGAATCGCCGCCTCATGTCCGATGACGAAACTCTGCCGACGCTCGCCGAAGAGCGCGGACTGTCGGACCTGATCGAACGCCTGGAGACCAGCGTCGTCGGCCAACGCCGCCTGCTCGAGCGGTTGGTGATCGCGTTGTTGACGGGCGGACACGTCCTGATCGAAGGGGTACCCGGCCTCGCCAAGACCCGATCGGTCCGGGCCCTGGCCATGGCGCTCGGTCTCCCCTTCCGTCGGATCCAATTCACGCCGGATCTGCTCCCCGCCGACCTCACCGGGACTCAGATCTACCGGCCGTCGACCGGCACGTTCGACGTCCGGCCCGGGCCGATCGTCACCAGCGTCCTCCTCGCCGACGAGATCAACCGGGCCCCGGCCAAGGTGCAGAGCGCCCTGCTCGAGGCGATGCAGGAAGGCCAGATCACGATCGGCGACGAGACCGTCGTCCTCCCCGAGACGTTCTGGGTCCTCGCGACCCAGAACCCGATCGAGCACGAGGGGACCTACCCGCTCCCCGAGGCCCAGCTCGACCGCTTTCTCATGAAGTTGATCGTCGATTATCCCGACCGCTCGTCCGAGCTCGCGATGCTCGACCTGCCGAGCATTGCCGAGGGGCCACATTCCGACGCGCGATCCGCCGACCCACCACCGCTGTTTGGTCCCGGCGACGTCCTAGCGTTCCGCGCCAAGGCGAGCGCCGTACGCGTCGCCCCGGCGATCAAGGAATATGTCGTCGATCTGGTCCGAGCGACTCGAGAGCCTCAGCACTATGGTTTGGAGCTAGCCCCGCTCCTCGAGCTCGGGGCCAGCCCGAGGGCCACCATCGCCCTGATCCGGGCCGCCCGGGGACATGCCCTGCTCTCGGGACGAGACTACGTCACGCCCCACGACATCAAGAGCCTCGCCCGAGAAGTTCTCCGCCACCGGATCATCGCGAGCTACGAGGCGGACGCAGAAGGTCTCACCCCCGACGACCTCCTTGGCCGGATCCTCGACCACATCCCCGTGCCGTAGAGCTGATCACGGTGGCACCTCCTTGATACACGCCCGAAGCGCCCGCGAGTGGATCTCTTCGCGAGAAACCGAAGAGATCCACTCGCGGGCGCTTCGGGCTTGTCAAATTCATTCCGTGGGAGCCATCGGGTGGATGCGCTCCGATCGTGGTTCGCTCGAGATGTGCATCGCTTTCTGGAGAACCCGCCCAGCCCAGTCGAAACGCGCAATGACAAACCCGGCCTCGTCGAGAGGGCCGGGCTTGGAGGTTGCCAACTGGATTGTGCCAGGAGATCGAGATAAGTCGGTCACTGCACACGATGACGCAAGACTTCGCACACCGTAGGACTCGTTATCGGACCGAGGCTGTCGACAGTTGCCCGACGGGCTCCGGCGCGTGGTCCGCGTAGCGTTCGCGGGGCATCTTCCAGAGCCTGTACCAGAACAGCAGGCCACACGCCAGCAATGGGACACTGATCGTCTGGGAGATGGTTAGCCCGAGGAAGAACGAGCCCTCATCATTGCGAAGGTATTCGATGAGGAACCGGGTAATCGGATAAGTGACCATCAGCAGGGCCATCACCTCGCCATCGCGCTTGCGGATCGGGAAGTAGGCGGAGAGCAGGATCGTGAGGAGGAAGCCGTCGATCGCGGAATAGATCTGCGTCGGATGGACGGGGAGCGACCACGCCGCGTCGGGAGAGATCAACCCGTAAACGGCCTGGGCCTTCCAGGGCGGGGAATCCTTGGGGAACGAGACCGCCACGGGCAGGTCGCAGAGGTCTCCGTAGCAGCAGCCGTTCAGGAAACAGCCGAGCCTGCCGATGGCGATGCCCAGGGCCAGCGACGGGGCGACGACGTCGAGCAGCGGCCGGAGGGGGAACGGGCGGATCGCGCGATAGAGGAAGAAGGCCGCGGTGCCCCCCATGATGCTGCCGTAGAGGACGATGCCCCCTTCCCAGATCCGGAAGATGTCGCCGACGGTGCGGATCCGGTCGCCCCAGTATTGATACACGTAAAAGAGCCGGGCCCCGAGGAGGCCTCCGATGAAGACCCAAATGGCCAGGTCGTAGAGGAGCTCGGGATCGAGCTTTTCGCGCCTCGCCCTCCAGGCGGCGAGCCTGGTCGAGCCGAGGAACGCGAAGAAGAGCATCATCCCATAGCCGAAGATCTTGATCCCGCCGAGGATGGGGATCGTGAACAGGACCTGCCTCATGCGTCGCCCCCAGGGAGTGGATAAGGTCAGGCGCCGACCGGGCCCGGGATCGGCGGGTAGTCGATCCGTTCGACGATCCGATTCGCTTCGTCGAGGGCGACGACAACAGGGCTGTGTCCTTCGACTTCGTCGGGAGCGAGGTCGGCGAAGGCCATGACGATGATCCGGTCGCCGGCGGCACCGAGTCGCGCCATGGCGCCGTTCAACTCCATCTGGCCGCCCCCGCGGACCCCGGGCAGGGCGTATGTCTCGGCCCGCTGCCCCGTGGCCACGTTGCTCACGAGGATCGCCTCGTACGGATAGATCCCGACCGCCTCCATGAGCGCGACGTCGATCGTCAGGCTCCCGTGATAGTGCAGGTCGTTACGCGTCACCGTGGCGAGGTGAAGCTTGCTCTTGAGGACCTTGAGCCGCATCCCAAATCATTCCGCGAGTAGGGTATTGTCAATCAACCGGGTCGACCCGAAACGGGCCGCCACGAGCGCGACCGCCGCATGGCCCGGTGAGAGTTTCGTGAGGGGCTCGAGCGAATCCGCATCGGCCACCTCGGCATAGTCGAGTCGTGCCAACGATTCCAATTCTATCGTTTCTCGCAAGATCTGTCGAACCCGGTCGGCGTCCTGCTCGCCCCCGGAGACCGCCTCGCGTGCGAGCCCCAAGGCCCTGGCGATCACGGCGGATCCTCGCCTCTGTTCGGAGTCGAGATATCGGTTCCGGCTACTCATCGCGAGCCCATCGGCCTCCCGGACCGTGGCCACGGTCCGGATCTCCACGGGCAGGTTCAGGTCCTCGACCATCCTGCGGATCACAACCTGCTGCTGGAAGTCCTTCGCCCCAAAGTGGGCGACGTCGGGCTTGACGATCTCGAAGAGCTTCAGCACGACCGTCGCGACGCCTCGGAAGTGTTGGGGCCGGATCGCCCCCTCCAGGATGTGGGAGAGGCCCGGCACCTCGACGAACGTCGAAGTCGCCCCTCGCGGATACACGACCGCGGGAGTCGGCTCGAAGACGAGGTCGGCGCCCGCATCGGCCGACATCGCGCGGTCCCTTTCGGGCGTCCTGGGATATCGGGCGAAGTCCTCGGTCGGCCCGAACTGGGTCGGGTTGACGAAGATCGAGACCACGACAAACCCGACCTCGGCCCGACATGTCTCGATGAGTCGGGCGTGCCCCTCGTGCAGGGCCCCCATCGTCGGGACCAGCCCGATCGTCAGTCCCGAGGCCCGGGCCGCGGCGACCTGTTCGCGCACGTCGGCGATCGATTCCGCGACTCTCACGCTCGACCTATCCTTGGCCTTCGGGCCGACGATGGGGACACTTGGGGTTGTTCAGGCAGGAATCCTCGATCAGCAAGTCGCCGAGGATCTCGCCGCCTAGGAGGGTCTTCTGAACGATCCGCGGGACGTCTTCGACCTTCACTCGGCCGTACCAAACTCCCTGGGGGTAGATGACCACGGCGGGGCCGTGCTCGCACTGGTCGAGGCAGCCGGCCTGATTCGCGCGGGCCAAGGGGCCGAAACCCGCCTTTTTCAGCTCCTTCTTGAAGGCATCGCGGAGCGACTGACTCCCTTCGGGGTCGCAGGAACCGCGGGGATGCCCGGGTTCCCGCGCGTTGCCGCAGACGAGGATGTGGTGGGTAAATGCCGGCATGATCGATACCGTCTCCTGGGGCGTTCGACCGGCCTCGCGGGCCCGGCCCTCGTTCCGTTTCATCGTCGGGACCGGCACCTACGCGGTCAAGACCGGATCCTTCCGGCCACTCCTCCAAGGGGCCCGGGGAACGGGACGAATCGGAAAATTCGCGATGAATAATGTGAGGCCCCGCCCTTGCACCGGCTATACTCGGGGAATCCCGAATGAGTGGGGTCGTGACCGAAGGGGCCAACGCCCGTGGATTCCCCTGCGAAACCCGATGCCAGGACCGAGGTCCCGGACGCTCCAGGGGCGGGATCTCGACGCCCTGAGGAAAAGACTCGGCCCGTCCCTGACGAAGGAGTGGGCGCTGCGGGAGCGCGAGCCCCACGCCTCGGGCGGCTGCTTGAACGCACGGCGCAACCCATCTCGGCCGTGGATCTTGATGGCCGCATCACTTACGCCAACAGGGCGTTCGAGGAGCTTCTCGGCTATTCGCAGGCGGAGTTGCTCGAGCTCACAATCCGCGACATCACACCCCCGAGATGGCTGTCGACTTCCGCCGAGAACCTGTCGGCGATCGAAGCAAGTGGCCGATCGGCCCGCTACGAAAAGGAATACCTGCGCAAGGACGGCCGGGTTGTCCCGGTCGAAGTCGCCGTCGACCCCGACGTCGACGACCAAGGGAATTCGGTCGGGTTCTACGCGTTCATCACCGACGTCTCGGAGCGCAAGCGGGTGGAGTGCGCCCTGAGGGAGTCGGAGGACCGGTTCCGCCGCATCTTCGACGATGCCCCGGTCGGATACTACAAGCTCGACGCCGAAGGTCGAATCCTCAACATCAACCGCCCTGCCTGCGAGCTACTCGGACGTTCGCGCGAAGAACTCGTGGGGAAGTCCCTCCTCGAATTGCTCGGAGAGCCTTCGAGAGCCGGCGGAAGCCGCAGATTCCTCGAGACGTACCACGGGCTGGAATCGGTAGGAACCTTCGAACGTGCGATCACGGCCGGGGACGGCCGGTATGCCGTTGTCTCATGCAAGGAACGGCTCTGTCGAGACGAGCAGGGTGAGCTCTGCGCGGTCCTCGGCTCGCTCCAGGACGTGACGGAGCAGAAGCGGACCGAAGCGGCCCTCGTCGCCTCGGAGCGTCGGGCACGGGCGCTCTTCGAGGGAATGCACGATCCCTTGATCGTCCATTCGCCCGAGGGACGGATCCTCGACATCAATCCCGCAGCCTGCCGGTTGCTTGGGTATTCGCGTGAGGAATTGCTCGGGATGTCGACGGGCGACATCGACGCTCCCGAGTTCGCCTCGGGCTACCGCGACCGACTCGAGGTCCAACTACGCTTCGGACACCTGGCCTTCGAGGGAGCCCATCGGACGAAGCTCGGGAGGATCGTCCCGGTCGACATCAACAGCGCAACGATCGTCTTCGACGACGAGAAGGCGATCCTCTCGGTGATCCGAGACATCACGGAAAGGAAAGCCCTCGAGGAGACGAAGCGTCGCCTCGCCGAAGAACAGGAGCGTAGCGCCCAGGAAGTGGCATCGAAGAACCGAGCATTGACTGCGTCCGAGGCGCGCTACCGACTGCTCACCGAAGGCTGCCTCGACGCCGTGATCGTCGCCGACCGCCAGGGGAGGATCACGCTCTTCAATCCGGCCGCCGAGACGACGTTCGGATATACGAGCGAAGAAATCGTCGGCCGGCCGATCTCGGTTCTCATGCCCAAGGAATTCGGCGAGAATGTCCTCGATGATGTGTTCGGCCGCAGGCAGTCGGCGATCGTGGGGAGGACCGTCGAGCTCCTGGGCCGTCGCAAGTCGGGAGAGGACTTTCCCCTGGAATTGTCGCTGAGCGCGACCGAATTGGCCGGGGAATTGCAGTTCATCGGGTCGATCCGGGACCAAACCGAACGACAACGGATGCGAGCCATGCTTGCGCAATCCGAAAAGTTGGCGTCGATCGGGCTCCTTAGCGCGGGCGTCGCGCATGAGATCAACAACCCGCTCGCGTACGTCGCGAACAACCTGGTCGTGCTCGAACGCGAGATGACCGGCATCACCAACATCGTCGCCGCGTACGAAGCCGGGAAAGATGCCCTCGCAACCTCCGCTCCCGACGTGCTGCAACGGGTCGAGGTCCTGGCCGAGGAACTTGACTGGGAATACGTCCGGGAGAATATCCCGAAGATTCTCGGGAGGACCCGAGAAGGCGTCCAGCGTGTCGCGAACATCGTCCAGAACCTGCGAGGACTCGCCCGGACGTCGCCCCCCAAGATGGAGCCGGTTGCGATCCATGACCTCGTCGAGTCCGCGGTCGAGATGATGCGAGGACGACTCCGCCGCCATAATATCGAGCTCGAGATCGACCACGGGGAAACCCCTCGGCTCGTCTGCGTCGCCTCGCAGATCAGTCAGGTCCTCCTCAACCTCCTGATCAACGCCTGCCAGGCGATCGAGGCCCAGGGGAAGGACGACGGCGGGTCGATTCGGTTCCACTCGACTCGAGAAGGGGAGATGGCCATCCTCTCGGTGACGGATAACGGCTGCGGTATCCCCGCCGAAGAACTGCCGCACCTGTTCGACCCCTTCTACACCACCAAACCGGTGGGAGAAGGGACCGGCCTCGGGTTATCGATCAGCCACGGGATCATCACCGGCCACGGCGGTCGGATCGAAGTGGAGAGCCGGCCGGGGCTGGGGACGTCGTTCCGGATCTACCTCCCGCTGAAGTCGGCCTGATCGTCCGATCGACCCGGCCCGTTCGTCCTCGAGTCGAGGAGTGGAGACCGATGAGCCCGACCGCGAAGCATTGCCTCCTGATCATCGACGACGAGCCGAACGTGTGCGACTCGGTCCATGACCTGCTCCGGCGCGAATTCCGGGTCTTGAAGGCGAATAGCGCCCGAGACGGCTATCGCATCATGCAGGAAGAGGAAGTGCACATTATCATGTCCGACCAGAGGATGCCGCAGATGACCGGCGTCGAGCTCCTGGCGAAGGTCAAGTCGCGCTATCCCCAGGCCGTGCGGATGCTCTTCACCGGTTTCGCCGACCTGGAATCGATCATCGCGGCCATTAACCAAGGGCATATTTTCGGCTTCCTCAAGAAGCCCTGGCAGCCCGAGGAGCTCGAATCCGCCGTCCGCCAGGCCGCCATGGAATACGACCGCCTGATCGAGACCGCCCACGAACGCGAGGAGTTGGTGACCGAGGTGCTCAGCCTGCAGACACGCGTCACGGCGCTGGAGTCGGAAGTCCGTCGCCTTTTAGGGAATTCGGTGCCCCCAGCGCAATAAGGACATCTGGGTCTCGATTATCGATGACCTGTCCGAGTCGGAGTCTCGTGGATGGATCAGAGGCGACATACCCTGCTGGTCGTGGATGACGAAGTCGATGTGCTCGAGAGCCTGCGCCATCTGTTTCACCGCACGTACCATGTCCTGACGGCGAACGGGGGCCCCAAGGCCCTCGAAGTCCTCGGTCGAGAAGACGTGCACATGATCCTGTCCGACCAGCGGATGCCGGGGATGTCGGGCGACGTCCTCCTCGGGCACGCGCGTCGCATCCAGCCCGACGCGATCCGGATGCTGTTCACCGGCTACGCCGACATCCAGGCGGTGATCAACGCCGTCAACGAAGGGAACATCTTTCGTTACATCCTCAAGCCCTGGGATGCGGCCGAGCTCGAAGGCATCCTGAAGCAGGCGACCGATCAATTCGAGCTCCTCGCCGAACGTCGCCGACTGATCGCCGAACTCCGGACCGCCAACGCCCAGCTGACCCGGGCCAACCAGGAGCTCGCCGAGGCGGGGCAGCTCAAGAGTTCGTTCATCGAGGTGGCTAGCCACGAGTTCAACACGCCGATCACCCTCGTCCTCGGCCTGAGCGAACTCCTCCGGCTCACGAACCCCGACCGCAGCGAACAAGAGCGGGCGCTCGTCGAGCGGATCTCCGCCAGCGCGCGGCAGCTCGCTCGGCTCGTCACGAACACGCTCACGTTGATGAGGGCCGATGACTTCCGCCGGACCCTCCAATGCGTCCCGGTCGAGCTCGCCCCGCTCCTCCGCGGGGTTGTCGACCAGGTCCAGCCGTTCATCCGCGCCCGTAAACTCGAGCTTCGCGTCGAGGTTGCGGACGATCTCGGGGTCTTTGAAGTCGATCCCGATAAGATCGGCGCCGCGGTCGTGAACCTGTTGACCAATGCCATCAAGTTCACGCCCGATGGCGGGGTCATCGCCTTGACCGGCAAGCTGATCTCGGCGGATGAGGCCGAGATCGAGATTCGCGACGAGGGTATCGGCATGGAACCCCGGGCCCTGGCTTATCTATTCCAACCTTTCTTCACCCAATTCGACTCAAGTCGGCATTCTTCGGGGGATTTCGGCTTTAACAAACGAGGCTTGGGGCTTGGACTCAGCATCGTGAAACAATTTGTCGAGTTGCATGGCGGGAGGGTGTCGGCAGAGAGTACAGTCGATGTTGGGACGAAGGTAACCATCCGCCTGCCTCGACGGCAGGTCCGCCGACCGGTCGACGGCGGGGGAGATCACCGCGACGGGAGCGAGCCGTCCGGTGCTTGAGAGGAGGGGACCCAGGACACGACGGTTGGATCCGATCGCCGAACATGGCCCGCGGGCCGAGACCGAATCGAAATTGAGGGCCGAGCCGATGCCAACTGCACTGATCGTCGAGGACGAACCGGAGGCCAACCTCCTCCTGGCGATGCTCGTCCAACTTCGCGGCTATCGGACCGTCTCGGCGTTCACCGGGGGCGAAGCTCTGGAGAAAGTCCGCCATCAGGCCCCGGACATCGTCTTCCTCGACCTCATGCTCCCGGACATCAACGGGTACGAAGTCTGCCGCTCGCTCAAGACCAAGCGTGACACAAGCCTGATCCCGGTCGTGATGGTGACCGCTCGCATCGCCGCCGAGAACCGGATCCAGAGCTTCCGCGTCGGGGCCGACGACTACATCCCGAAGCCCTATACGCCCGACCAGATCTACCAGGCGATGGACGACGCCGACGCCTGGAGACGCGACGTCGAAGGCCCTTCCGCCGACGGCGAGATCCTCCTGAAGTCGCACGACGACGGCGAGTCGTTACGTCAGATCGCCCAGTTGCGGAGCCTCCTCTTCGCCAAGACACCGCTCGACCTCGAAACGGTCGGCCGAATCGGCTCGGTCCTCGCCGAGATCAGCAGCGAAGCCGGCTCCTGGGGACGTGACAACGACATCCAGCTCGTGGCCACGATCGATTATCGGCTCGAGACCGACCGGATCATCCTCACCCTCCGCGAGTCGGCGGACTGGCTTAAGGACAGCCTCCTACTCCGGGAAGGACGTCGGTCGCGCTGGCACTCCGAAACGCCCTTCGACGAGATCGTCGAGCAAGCCTCCGATGGCCGAGTCGCCTTCCTCAAGCGTTTCCCGGTCGCCGAGAGCGCGACACCCGAATGATGGGGCTCGAGCGGCCTCGGGCCCTTCCGGAGACGGAGCACCCTCACCGATGAGGCCCGCCGAGCCCTTGACTATCGCCGACCAGGCCCTCCTCTCGGCGCTCGATGCCTGGGGAGGTGCGGATGACCCCCGCTTCTGGGCGGTCATGGGCCGAGCCAGGGCCGACCTGCTCCGCAAACGGCGGAATTCCGACGTTCGTCGATCCCCGGATTCGGCACGCGAACGGTTGCGACTCGAGCACACAGCGGCCACCCGGCCTGATCCTCGCCGAGTGCACCCTAGTTGGTGGGTTCGGGCACTCAAGGACGAGTCCCCCGCGGTTCGTCGAGCCGTCGCCGCCCATGTCCCCGCCGGTCTGCTCGGCCCCGGCCTTTCGATGAGTCCCTCGGACCTCGCCACGGATCGCGCACCGTTGCCGGAGGCAATCCGATGCGCCTTGGTGCTATGGACGGAGCGTCTCGTCGGCGACATCGCCGATCGCCCCGACGACCCGTTAATCATCCAGGCGTTGACCCGGCTTGGATTGCGCGACATCCTCCGATTGGCTCGCAACGCCGGACTGGCCAAGTTGTCCGCTGCCGGAGTGAAGCCGCCGAAGCTTCGTGCGAGGGACCGCGAGCGATATAGCTATTTCCAGGCGTTTCTCAGAAGTTCGGGCCCGACACTCGGCCAGCTCGCCGCGAACGACGTCAAACGAGGACGCCCCACGGAGCGGCATCCGGAAAGCCGACTTGGCCTGCTGACGATCGCACGACTCCTGAGACCCTGCGAACCCTATCGATCCCGCTGGGCTCTCCAGCACCTCCCCTATGACGTCGCCAAATCCGTCCGCAGCCTCGTCAAGACGGCCCCCCTGCAGGAGGCCTCCTGGCTTTCCTGCGAGGCCGAGATCTTGCAGGCCTCCTGGGAACGTCTCAAAGCGGAAGGGCGAATCGAACCGGATTTTGGAGCCGTCTCGTGAATCGAGAAGTGAAGGGAGCGGATATCTCGGACGACCTGGACGACATCGGCCTACCTTCAACGGACGCCGATCCGCTCGGTTCCCTGCCGCGACTCGACGCCCGCCAGGTTCGGTTCCTTGAGCGTCTGACTCGACTTGACGCCCTCCCGATCCGACTCCCGGAAGACCTGAACTCAGCGATCGAGCCGGTCGGGCCATTTGAAGTCCTCTGGCGTCCTTCCGGGCTAGGTCGACCCGGCTTCATTGCCCAACTCGCGTGGCCGAAGCTCGGGACCAGGATCGGGCTTGGGCTGGATACCCCGATCGCCCACGCGTTGGTGGACCGACTCTTGGGGTTCGAAAGGCGAGACGCGGAGGGACGACTGCAGCTCTCACCGGTCGAGTGGGGGATCCTGACTTATCTCGTCGCCCGAGGACTGACTCAGCTCGAGCAGGCTCCCAGCCCTTTCGGGAGTTGGGACCTGACGATCGACCGGGCCGGTCCCGACCCGTTCGACGTGACCGGCCTGGGCCAGATCATCACGCTCCGCCAAACGGTCCGGATCGGGACGCTGGCCGGCTCGGTTCGGGTCTGGATTCCCGAGTCGGTGGCACTGCGTTGGCTCTCGGCCGAGCCCCCTCCCCTGCCCTCCACCCTCGACCTCAGGGCCCAGGCTTACGGCGACCTGACCGGCGTCTGGAGGGCGCGTGCCGGCACGATCACGATGCCTCGTGGACTCGTGAGACTTCGCGAGGGCAACGTCCTCCCCTTGTCGGGATCGAGCTTGCTGGGCACCCCCAAGGATCCGAAGGGCCAGGTCCTCCTCGTCCTCGAGACCGGAAGAGAGGGCACATTCCGTATCGCGGCCGAACCGGTGCCGAATACAGGAGGCCGCCGCCTCACCCTGACCGACGTCGCTCAACACATCCCCACCCCTCGAGAGGCCCTCGACGTGAACCCTCCCACCGACTCCGCCACCACTCCCGGTTCGGGGACCGCATCGCCCGACGTCCCGGTCACCTTGGTCGTCGAACTCGGCCGCCTCAACCTCTCGCTCCGACGCCTCGCCGACCTGAAGCCCGGCGACGTCGTGGAGCTCGGTCGACATTCCCGCGAACCGATCGAGTTGACCTCCGGCGGCCGCCTCGTCGCCCGCGGCGAGCTCGTCCAAATCGACACAGAGCTCGGCGTCCGCGTCACGAACGTGTTTCTTTGAGACGCTCACGAATGCGGTGTGGCCCGGAGCAAATGACGTCCGGAACGCAGCGATATATCGGCGAAGCCGAGATCTTACAAGCCCGAAGCGCAAGCGAGTGAATTGCTTTATTTGGGATGCAAACAATTCACTCCCTTGCGCTTCGGGCTTGTATCCGACCGCCCTCCACCAATCGCCGGATCTTCATATCAAATTAATTTACATGTTGTCAATATCAAATTAAATACTTTCCTAAATCGGGTAGACGACCTGGATCGTCGCCTGCAGGGCAAGCGTTTGGATCCCCATCAATCCCACCGTCGTCCCGAGTGTTTTCGGCCCGGCCCCCAGGCGTTCGAGCCCGACTCCTGCAGCGAGGAGTAACGCGGGCATCATCGGGATCCACAAGCGGCCGACTTCGCTGAGGTTCTTCCCACTCAGGGTGAGGAACGCGAGGGTTCCCAGCGTCGCCCAGGTCGCGACGGGGATCTTTCGTGAGTGGGCAGCCAGTGCCACAAACGCCCATACCGAGGTTGGAAGGCCGAGCCCGATCATGAGCTCGATCGGGTTGGCGACGGCCCAGGCGAGGTACGATCGCGGATACTCGAGATAAAAGCGGCCATGATTCTTCTGGTTCCACCACCAGACCACGAACGGGTTGGCCCCCGTAACGGCCCACGCCATGACGGTCGGGAGGAGAAAGCCCAAGCCGGTCGCGGCGACGAGCCCGGCCCTCCACCCGAGGTCGAGTCCCGACGTCGCGAGGAGGATGATTCCGACGATCAATCCCACCGGCAAGAACGCCAGGGTGAAGCCCATGCCGATCGCCAGGACGAGACCTGCTCCAAAAGCCAACCCGATCGCTCGGTTACGTGACGTGCGACCCGCGTAAGCCGCCATCGTCATCGCCGTCGCGGCGAGGAATGGGAAGGCGGTGTCGGACGCGGGGTGGAAGAGGATCGTCGAGGGGACGACGGGCCAGAGGGCGGCCGCCGACCAGGCTGCCGTCGGAGATAGACTTGCCCGGGCGAGGAGGTAGATCGGCACGACGGTCGTCGCACACGCCAAGAGCGTCAGTAACCCCGTCAACGCGAGCGCGGCACGGTCGGGGCGTTGGGGAGGTCCGAGGATCCGGAAGCTCGCGTCGATCGAGGGGGGCAGGCCGTCCAGGATGAATCTCGCGACGTCCGGATGATCATCCATCTCGGCCAACAGGCCATATTCGAGGAGGAAGAGCCCGGGAGGGTGGGTGCCGATGTGGAGCGCATCCTGGCGCTTGATCCATTCGGGGAATTCCGCCAAGAAGCGCCAGGGGTCGCGGATTTGCTGGCGGGCGACCGTATAATAGCCGCTCGAACCGGGCGAGCTGAGCGCCAGGGCCCACTTGCTGAGGCCGTAGCCCTCCGGGGCTCCCGACGGGACGGTCGCCTGGGCGAGAATCGAAGCGAGCCAGAGGCCGATGAGGACCGCACACTCGCGAACTCGCGTCGGCTCCTTTCCGAGCAGCCGGAGCCCGAACCCGGCAAGCCCGGCGTAGGTCGCGACGGCGACCATTCCAATCAGTAGGTCAAGATAAGTGGGGGCGATCCCCCGAGGGAGTCGGAGCCACTCCCACTCGCCTCGGACGCCCAGAGGGAAGACCCCCTTGCAGAGGGCGAAGGCGAGTGCGGCGACCAGGACGGACTGGACCACCATGACGGACGCGAAAACGAAGCGCATCGAGTCGATCCCCGGCCGGCGAATTCTCTCGAGGACGATTGCGGCAATGCCCCAAACAACATGTTATCTTCGAGCGGAGCCGTCCTCGGTAGCCCAGAACATCCCATAAGCCGTGCGAGGACGGTCGCCGGACCGGCCGATTCGCCCGCCCTATTGCCCGCCGCGGAGACCAGCCTGATGCACGTCGAGAGTTTGCAGACCCCTCCCGGACCTTCCGACGTCGACAAAGGCCCCTGGTATCAAGATCTCACCGGTTATCACTGGTTCGTCCTGATCGTCGCCTCCCTGGGCTGGCTCTTCGACACGATGGACCAGCAGCTCTTCAACCTCGCACGCAAGCCCGCGATCACGGCCCTGCTGCACGTCTCGGCCAGCGACAAGTCCATGGCGGGTAAGATCAACGAATATGCCGGCCTGACGACGATGATCTTCATGCTGGGTTGGGCGGTCGGGGGACTCTTCTTCGGCGTCCTCGGCGATCGCATCGGCCGGGCCAAGACCATGATGATGACCATCCTACTCTACTCGGCCTTCACCGGGTTGAGTGCCCTGTCGGTGGGCGTCTGGGACTTCGCATTCTACCGGTTCTTGACGGGACTCGGAGTTGGCGGCGAATTCGCGGTCGGGGTCGCACTGGTCGCAGAGGTCATGCCCGACCGCGCCCGCCCCTTCGCGCTCGGGTTGCTCCAGGCCCTCTCGGCCGTCGGCAACATGCTCGCGGCCTGCATCAGCATCGCGTTGGGGGAACTCGAACGGATGCAGATGATCGGCGAATCCTGGCGCACGATGTTCGTGATCGGCGTGGTCCCCGCCATCCTCGCCATCCCGATCTTCCGGAAGCTCAAGGAGCCCGATCGCTGGAAAGCCGCCATGGCCAAGCGGTCGGAGGACGCCGAAGATTCGATCGCCGGCGCCGGGCCCAGGCCCGGTTCGATCGGCGAGCTCTTCGGCGACCCCCGTTGGCGTTGGAACACATCGGTAGGGATGCTCCTGGCCTTTTCCGGCGTGGTCGGGCTCTGGGGGATCGGATTCTTCAGCCCCGACCTGACACGCTCGGTCTTCCGCAAGACCTACGAAGCCCAGGGGCTCTCCGAGGCCGAGATCGCGGGCAAGCTTACCTGGCTCACGGGCTGGGTCTTCCTCCTCCAGAACTTCGGCGCCTTTTGGGGCATCTACGCGTTCAGCCGGATCACCCACCACCTTGGGAGGAAGCCGACGTTCGCGATCTCCTTCGTCCTCGCGATGGCGTCGACCGCGTTCACGTTCCTGTTCGTCGGGCGCATCACGGGCTTCTGGGATCCGTGGTGGATGTTCCCGATCATGGGCTTCTGCCAGCTCTCCCTCTTCGGCGGCTACTCGATCTACCTGCCCGAGCTCTTCCCGACTCGACTGCGGAGCACCGGGACCTCGTTCTGCTACAACGTCGGCCGCTTCGTCGCCGCCCCCGGCCCCCTGGTCCTCGGGTTACTCACCAGCCGGGTCTTCTCGGGCTATGACGAGCCTATGCGATATGCCGGCCTGACGATGTGCTCGGTCTTCCTCATCGGCTTGCTGGCGGTCCCCTTCGCCCCTGAAACTCGGGGCAAACCCCTTCCGGAATGAGCCCACCGTCGACGAGATTCGCCCCTCCGAGCCTGCTCGGAGGGGCGAATCGAGGCACCACGCTCAGCGCATCACGTCGAGATTCCTCGATAGTTCCTCGCCCTGGACCAGGTTGTCGTCAACTCATGGCCTCGGGAAGAGCCTCCGAGTCGTCGCTCTCACCAAGAGCTGGTAACGCGAGAGGATGAACGCCGAGTGACCCTCGTGACATTCACTTCTTCTCAACGGTTGCGGGCGGGTTCAACTGACGGATCAGGAGTTCGCGGAAAGAGGCCTCGTCCATCTTGACGCCATCGGGCGTGGAAGCGGCTTTCCACCAGAGCTCGGTCCAGTCCTTGATGAGCTTTTCACGTTGCTGATTCGTGAGAGGTGGGGCGCCGGGGGTCAGGTCGGAGAGCCCCTTGAGCGAGCTTACCATGAAGGCATACTGGAGCATGCTATTGACGACGGTCTGGGAGGCCGCGGCCAGTCGATCGATCTCGATGGTCTTCTGCACGACCTCATTCCGCCCGACAAAGAGCCGGTCACCGGGAAAGATTTGATAATTGGTCGCGGTCTGCCCTTCTTCCAGGATCGCTTTGTAGTCGACGGGTAAGACCTTGGCGGGCCTCCCGGGCCGGGCCGGTCGTACGAGTCGGATCGACTTCGGGTCGGCGGTTGAGAACAACCCACCGGCATAGTTCAGGGCATCAAGGACCGTTTCCCTGCCGGTGCACGGCATTCGACCAGGCTGTGCCACGTCACCCTGGACGTAATATCCCTTGCTGTTGTAGGCAACGATCTGGACGGAGACGTTCGCCGAGTCGGCGGGGGCCACGGGTTCGGCCTGGACTTCTTCCTCCTCGACGTACACCTGGCCGGGTTGCAGGAGCATGCCGGGTCGGGAGATGACGACTCCGGGCTCGTTCTCATTGCCTTTCTCTTTGTCATTCACATTCACGTCGATCGTCACCTTGACCGACTCGCCGGCAGGCACTTCTATCGGTTCGGCTTTCGCCTGGACTTGTTCCCGGACCAACTCGGGGACGAATCGAGGGGCCACGGTGGCTCCCGGACCTGGCGGTGGAATGTTGACGACCTTACCTGAAGGTGTGTTGATAATTTCCGGTTCAGGATCCGCCTCCTGACTCGCGAACCGCATCGGCTTCTTCGCCGAGACGCGCGCCCGCATACCCCGGCGAGGCGAATTCGAGAAGGCCGTGGGTTTTGTCGGCTTCTTGGGCTCCTCGATGGCATCAGGTGTGTCAGGGGAGTGAGGAGCTGGGGCCGTCGTTGGATTGCGATAGACCGTCAGACCCAGTGCTTCGTCGGATAGGTGAGCCTTGAGGTGGTCGATGATCCGTACTTTGGCCTCCGTGACCGTCAGCCCCTGGACGGAGACTTCACCGTAGTAGCCGAGGTTGATTTTTCCATTGGGTTGAACCAGCCGATCGCCCGTGATCGGGCGACCAGGCAAGGCTTCAACGACGTCGACGGTGATCAAATCTGGCGCTTCGATGATACTGATACTAGGCAACGGGACCATTGCCCCCTCGTGGGGCGGCGGATCGTCAGGGAGCGGAACCGGGAGGGGTGAATCGCTCTCGCGTGCAGTGTCCGCCGGATTCGGGCGTGACGGCCGCTGCGATGGGGGAGCCGAGAGGGCGCGACTTGTCAGTCCAAGGCCGAATACCAAGGCGACAAGGGAGATGCGCAGGGAAGGGATGCCGATCATCGCTCGGACCTCCTGAGTAGCGACGGTGGGCCAGCGGGGGGTAGCTGGAGCTTATCCTCGATTCAAGTTGTGAGCAAGGGACGAGCCTCCGTGCTCGGTCCGCTTGCCGGTTCTCAAAGTGGATTCTCGAGCCGGCATAACTTTAGCGCTCCGCTCCTGCGAAACGCCACCCTTCGCTCAGAGGACGAGCTTCGCCGACTCGCGATCGAGGTGGAGGACGGCGTTCGGGTGCCGCCGGAGTGCAGAGGCGGGGCACGACTCGGAGATCGGGCCGCGAAGGGTCCCGAGGACGGCCTCGGCCTTGCGCGGGCCGGGAACGACGACCGAGGCGAATGACGCCGAGAGGAGCGCGGGGACGGTCAGGGTAAAGGCGTGGGTCGGGACGTCTTCGATCCGGTCGAAGCAACCGTCGTGGAGTTGCTGCTCGCGGCAGGCCGCGTCGAGTCGGATGACCTTGACCAGGACCGGGTCGAGGAAGTCGGCCACGGGGGGGTCGTTGAATGCGAGGTGGCCGTTCTCACCGATGCCGGCGCAAAGGATGTCGGGCGGTTCGGCGAGGAGCAGACTCTCGTAGTCGAGGCACGCTTGCAAGGGACGTTCGGTGGACTCGCCGGGGATCAGCTTGAGTCGCTCGCCGTCGAGTCCGATAAGGCGGAAGAGCCGTTCTTGCAGATACCGACGGAACGAGGCGCGATGATCCGGCCCCAGACCGAGGTATTCGTCCATGTGGTAACCGAGGGTCTTCGACCAGTCGATACTCGGGCAGGCGACCAGGCTGGCGAGGAACTCGTTCTGGCTGGGTGCCGCGGCGAAGATGAGGTTGGCCCGGCCTCGAGCCGCCTGGCGTTCGGCGATCGCGTTCGCGACCAGGGTTGCTGCGGCCCGGCCCATACTGGCTCGGTCCTCGTGGACGAGCACGCGGAGTTGATCGACAGAAAACTCGGCAACGGGGGGGTGGGGATCAAGGACGCTCATGGACGCGGTTCTCGAAGAAGGCGGAGGTCGGACGGTCGTGGTCGATCCAAGGTAACCGGAATCCTAAGGACGGGCCACGTTCGACCTGCCTCACACCGAATTCCTCGATCAACCCGACGTGACGAGTC
Organism: Singulisphaera rosea; assembly: GCF_054877945.1. Lineage (NCBI taxonomy): Bacteria > Pseudomonadati > Planctomycetota > Planctomycetia > Isosphaerales > Isosphaeraceae > Singulisphaera > Singulisphaera rosea. The sequence continues at coordinate 392,160 of NZ_JBTYIP020000002.1, forward strand.
GCCGTGGTTGGGCTGGACCGTCTCGGAGCTCGGCACAGAGGCGCTGGCACTCGACGAGGTCGACCATCAAGGATTCAGTCAGGAACGTCTCGGTCGGACCTTCGCCGGCCCACTGGAGTTGTTCGTGACAGCGGTTCATGTGCTCGAGCAGGTCCTTCATCCACAGGAGGGTATTTCGCCGATTTTTCATCGGGGGAAGGTTCCTTCGTTCCTTGAGTCTCGAACAACCCGTGTGGGACGTCCGCGGGATTCATTCCCGACGGCCTCGGGCGTTGACGTTAGAATTGTTAAGGCAAAGTGCGTGCCAGCCCTCTCCACGTTCGCTTTTGGTGGTCCTGAAGTGGTTCCAGGGATGAAACTTGAGGAAAAACCGACGGATTTCCGGTCTCCCCTCTCGGGTTGATTCCGTTGTAAGGGTTACAGAGCCGGCGGCCCCCTCGAGACCGCGTCTTTCCTTTCGACAATCGAGGCTCTAGACTGGTGATTGAGCCGTCCGATCGGAGGAGAATCTCAACGATGTCGTCCGAACCATGGTCGACGACCGAAGCGGATGACCCCGGAGGATTTCGGGCGTGGCCGGGTGCGCTCGCACGCTGGTTCTTCGGCCGAAGGGCCGAGCGCCACGAGTTGGCGAACACGTCGATGCAGATCGCGAGGTTTCGAACGGTCTGCATCAGCCGGGAATCCGGAGCCGGGGGGGGCACGATTGGCAGGTTGGTCGGGAGGAGGCTCGACTGGAAGGTCTACGACCACGAGATCCTCGAGGCCATCGCCACCCGCATGGAGGTGACGACCGACGAGGTGCGTGCCTTTGACGAACTGGCGCCGAGCGTGGTGCAGGACTGGATCCTGCCCCTCCGTGAAGAGCACTACGCTCCGCAAGAAGCCTATCTGGACCACCTCGCGAAGCTCGTCGATGCGATCGGGCGGGCGGGCGATTCCATCATCGTCGGGCGAGGCGCGAACTTCCTGCTCCCGAGGGAAGAAACCCTCTCCGTTCGAATCGTCGCTCCCCTGAAGGCCCGTGCCGCCAGGCTTTCGGAACGGATGGGCGTGTCAATTCGTACGGCCAGGCGCGCGGCACGTGACCTCGATCGCCGCCGGCTCCAGTTCGATCGCACGATGCACCGGGCCGACTCGGCCGACCCGCACAACTACGACGTGGTCCTCGACTCGCACAGCCTGGGGCTCGAGATCGCCGCCGAGGTCATTTTCCGGGCCATCAAGGCCGGCCAGCCTGCCGTGGAGAAGCCCATCGAACGCGATCGCCCCACCGGTGCCGCGTGATCACACGCGATGCGGCGGGGCGTCGATAGGGCCTACGGGGCGCCCGGACTTGGACTATCAGGACCTGGCGTCGGAGTCGGGCAGCGCGACGATCGTCAGCCCGTAGCGATCGGCGAGCGCCACGACTTCGGGCTGATCGATGACGATGGTCTTGTTCGCCTCGATCGCGAGGACACGGGCCTTGGCCTTGTGAAGGCCTTCGATCGTCGACGTACCGATCGTGGGGACGTCGAATCGCATGTCTTGCTGCGGCTTGGCGACTTTGACGAGCGTCCAACCACCGGACTTGCAGAGATTCCCCGCGCGCTCGATGCAGCGGTCGGTTCCCTCGATGGCCTCGATGGCCAGGGCGGCCCGTTCCTTGACCGCGACAGATTGGCCGACATCAAGCCGTCCCATCTCCTTGGCCAGTCGCCAGCCGAACTCGATATCCTTCTGCTCCGAGGCCGTCGGGGAACGGCGAGTGAGAATCCCTTCGTTCACGAGGAGCTCCGGGCAATAATCCAGGGCCGATGCGAATGTCATCCCGTCGCGCTCGAACTCGGCGATCACCGAGAGAAGGATCGAATCATCCCGTTTATCGGCGCGACAGGTGTAATACCACATCCGGATCATCCGGAAGTCGGGCCAGAGTTGAACGAACCGCCAAGGCGTGTACATCACGTTCTTCGTGACTTTCCCCGCCATGACGATCTGACTGGCCCCCTGCCGGCGGAACGAGCGAATCATGCCGCCGAGCTTCGACACGCCGATCGTCTCGAACGTGGTGCAAAGGCTGCGAAGCTCATCAGAAGCTTCGTAGCGGATGCCCACGCACGCGACGTCGAATCCCTGACGCCTCGCGGCTTCCGCAAAAAGGATCGGGAATCGGCCGCTCCCGGCGAGGAGCCCGATCGTCGTCCGGCTCGAACCCTTGGGACGACCCAGCCCGAGGCCGGCGCGTTTGAAAGAGAGAGCGGACATCGGACGAGAACCCCGAAAAAAGACGGACTCAACCCTTGATCCCGATTTCCGGCCTCGGCGCACGACCCATGTGAGGTCGCGCCGTAATCACCAAGGCCCCGCTTGTCGTCGACGTTCAGAATCCGGTCGGATCCTCGTCCGGCGCCTCGCCAGGAGGCAAAGCTGACGAGAGCAAGGCAACCTGGGCTGCGAGCTCGCGGAGTTGCCGGTGCATGTCCGGCAACCGGGCGATCATCTGGAACACCCGGCGCTGCTCGCGAACCGGGATCGCGGGCGAGCCGAGGACCTGCTGCCCAGCAACGATGTTGCGATGGACACCGGCCTGGGCACCGACGACCACGCGCTCACCGATCTCGGTGTTGTCCTTGATCCCCGCCTGGCCGGCCATCACGACGTAGTCGCCGGTCTTGCAGCTCCCGGCAATGCCGACCTGGCCGCAGAGGAGGTTGTGGCGACCGATCTGATTGTTGTGGCCGATCATGACGAGGTTGTCGATCTTCGAGCCCTCGCCGATGCGGGTCGCTTCAAAGGTTGCACGGTCGACCGTGCAATTGGAACCGATCTCGACGTCATCCCCGACTTCGACCCGACCCGTCTGGGGCACCTTGACGTGCTTCCCGTCGATCAGTCGGTAGCCGAAGCCATCGCCGCCGAGGACGGTCCCGGCATGGACCTCGACGCGCTCGCCCAATGTCACCTCTCTATAGAGGACGACATGGGGATGCAGCACCGAGTCGTTGCCGACCTTGCACCGATCGCCGACGACGACGCTGGGGTGCAGCGTGACGCCGTCGCCGATCTCGGCTTCATCCCCCACGTAGACGAACGGGTAGATGGCGACATTCGCGCCGATCTTCGCCGTGGGAGCGACCCAGGCCTGGGGATGGATGCCGGTCCATCTCGGCTTCTCGGCTCCGCTCAGGTGCGAGCGGACGGCGAGGAACGCGGAGATCGGGTCATCGACCTCGATCACGGGCAGTGCCGAACTGGCGGCCGCCTTCTTGAAGTGGGGGCCGACGATCGCGGCCGATGCCGGCGAGGTCCGCAGCATCTTGGCATATCGCTCGTTCTCGATGAACGTGATATCCCCCGGTCCCGCCTCGCCCACAGGGCGTGCGGAATGGATGGAGATGCTACCGTCGCCCACGAGTCGGCCCCGGACCAGGGCCGCGAGCTGTTCCACCGTTGCGACCACGTGCGACTTCCTTTCTTCCTTGAAAGGAATGGACGGGAACCGGAAACTGGCGGGGTAGGCCCCGGTCCGGCAAACCAACCGAATCGACTTGCGTTCGGCTTGGCGGTCGGAGCGGATCGTAATCCAAAGCCCGAGGCTCGGCAAGCCGAGTCATCCCCTGGCCGTGTTATCGGTCCGACGGGGCGCCCTTCCCCAATCCGTTGCCTGCAAACTTGGGCTCAACCTCGCCATCCCGCCACCAAGACCCTCAAATCCGGAATCCTCGGAATCGCTTCGTCCTTCGGGATTTCCGTCCCCCGACGATCCAACCAAACCGAGCGAAGCCCCGCTCTGGACGCGCCGAGCACATCATTCTCGAGGTCGTCTCCTACGGAGAGGATCGCTCCCGGTGGAAGCGCGAGGCTCTTGCAAACCGCTCGGTAAAACTCCGGGTGGGGTTTTCGATATCCAAGCTCCGACGAGATCAATGGAGGGGCCGCCTCGTGCGCGAGCTCGGGTAGGCCCTCGATGATCTTCCGGAGTCGAGAGTCGAAATTCGAACCGATCCGATACGGCAACCCCAGCGACCGCAAGAACTCCAGAAGCGGCTCGACGTCGGGATAGCAGCGCCAGGATTCGTGACGCCCGAAGTGCTCCCAGAGCTCCTCGAACGCCCGTTCGAGGTCGGGGACTTCGACCAACACATTTCCGACGACCCGGCGCCAGCGGCGCCGCTCGATTACTTCGTCGGTCGCCAGCGGGCCTCGAGCCTCGTCGACTTCATCCTCGCCGAGATGACGGAGAAATCGGCCTCGAATCGTCTCGCGATCGAGCGTCACACCCTGGCGACGCGCGGCCTCGCCATACACCTCGGCCACCGATGGCGAAGGCTCGATTAAGGTCCCGACCGCGTCGAGGACGATACCTCGGATACCGTCCCATGCCGTTCGCATTTCCATCGCTCCAGGACTCTCCGTCTGGTCTGGGTATCGAGGACGATCTCCTCGTGTCTCCCCGATCGGGCGATGGCGAGACCGGGAGCCGAAGGGCCTCGGTCACGAACCTAGGGCATGAGAGCGGTCGATCTCGCAGAGGAAGAAGGAACTCCTCATCGCCCCGCATGACGCGCCACCTCGCACGACGGATAATCTTCCATGATCGATACCAGGCTCCATCCCCCTCAAACCGACCGGACCAACCCCGGCCGAACGGTCCCCGTCTCCCAGATCCGAGCCCTCGACCGTCGCCAGAATCTGGACACACAACAGAGGACGTTCCAGGGGCCCCACCAGGTTCCCAAGACGCCGAAGCGATTCCCTCCGTCATAATCGTCGACCCCGAACCGGCATCCCCCATCACCTGCGAATTCGAACGAATGGCCACGACCCTCACTCTCCGGGGTCGAAGCCGACGAATTACTGCGGCGGACGGACCAACCCGGCCGTGACATCGATCTCGAGGTCGGCCGTCTGGCCGGCCGCGAGCTTCGCCAGGGCGATTCCGGCCATCGCCGCGTTGTCGGTGCAAAGCGACAGTGGTGGAATCGACAGCTCCACACCCATTAACTCTGCCATTTCGCTGATCCGATCGCGGAATCGAGCGTTGGCGGCCACCCCGCCGCCGACGCTCAGGCGACGCATCCCGGTCCGCTCGAGGGCCTGACGAGTCTTGCCGACCAGGACGTCGACGGCCGCTTCCTGGAAGCTGGCGGCGAGATCCGAGACGAGTTGCGACGAAGGAGGTTCCCCGTCCGCGCGACCATCCTGGCCACGCAACGCATAAAGGACCGCCGTCTTCAGCCCGGAGAAGCTGAAGGCCAATCGTTCGTCACGCAGGAATGGACGGGGCAAGGCGAAGGCTTTCCGGTTACCCGTCCACGCCTTGCGTTCGATCTGGGGACCGCCCGGATACCCGAGCCCGAGCAGGCTGGCGACCTTGTCGAACGCTTCGCCCGCGGCGTCGTCGATCGTCCCGCCCAGGAACTCGGCGTCGATCGGCCCTCGGCACTGAAAGAGGCTCGTATGGCCGCCCGAGACGACTAGGCCCAGGCACGGGTAGATCGTCCGTTCCGGATAGGCGAGCTGGCAGGCGTAGAGGTGACCTTCGAGGTGGTCGACGGCCACCAAAGGGACGTCGAGCGCAAACGCAAGAGCCTTGGCCGCCGTGAGGCCGACGACGAGGGCACCGACCAGACCCGGTCGAGTCGCCACGGCGATGGCCCCGACATCCTCGAGTGAGACCGCGGCCCTTCGGAGCGCCTCGTCGATGACGGGGAGGAGCTGTCGCACGTGCGCCCGCGAGGCGATCTCGGGGACCACGCCGCCGTAGCGGACGTGCAAATCGATCTGCGACGAGACGACGCTCGAAAGGACCTTCGGCACGCCGACCTCGGGGGGGCGTGGGCCTTCGAGCACGGCCGCCGCGGTTTCGTCGCACGTCGTCTCGATCGCGAGGAAGACCAGGCGGCCTTCAGCCATCGACATCCTCAGGAGAAAAACAAGGACCGGCCCCCGAGGGGACCGGTCCGAGAAGTGAGTCATAGAGAGGAGGGACGGCCCCGCCTCATTTCTTCGCGACGGGAGCCGCGAGCTTTTCCTTGATCACGTCGAGGGCCTTGTTGAGCTGCCGGTCGACGAACGGCCGATTCGCCCGTTCTTTCTCCGGGTCATCCTCACGAACCTTCGGCCCGTCGCCATTCTCCTTCTTCGCATCCTCGGCCAGGGCGTCGGTCTTCTCGGCCTTCGACGACGCGTCGGCCTTCGGTTCTGGCTTGGCGTCTTCGGCCTTTTTCTCTTCCGGCTTGGCGTCTTCGGCCTTCTTCTCTTCCGGCTTGGCGTCCTTGACCTCCTGCGGCTTCGCCTTCTTCTTCCCCACGGTCACGAGGTCGCGGTCACGCCGGGAGAGGAACCAGTTGGCATACTGCTGGGGCGAGAGCTTGATCTCGAGCCCTTCGTTCGGCGAAACACCCCACTCGTCGCTCGGCTTGGCGTTCTTGAAGCGGTGGATATTCTTGCCCGACGGCCGCTGGTAGGTCGCGACGGTGAGCTTGAGGACGCTGTTGCCGTCCTCGAGGTCGATGATGTTCTGGACCGAGCCTTTGCCGTAGGATCGCTCGCCGATGACGACCGCACGCTTGTGGTCCTGGAGGCAGGCGGAGACGATCTCGGCCGCCGAGGCCGAGTTTTGATTGACGAGGATGACCATCGGGAAATCCTCGTAGGTCCCTTCCTTCTGGGCCTCGTAGGTTTTGCCGACCGTGTTCCGTCCCTTGGTGCTGACGATCAAGCCCTCATCGACAAACAGGTCCGAAATCTCGACGGCGGCGCCGAGCAGGCCGCCCGGGTTGTCGCGAAGGTCGAGGACGAGGGCCTTCATCCCTTCCGACTTGAGTTGCGTCAGGGCACGCTTCAGCTCTTCGGTCGTGTTCTGGATGAAGCTCGAGATCCGGATGTAGCCGATCTTCTTTTCCTTATCGAGCATGAAGTCCCACTGATCGTCGGGCTTCCTCGAGTCGCCCAGGACGCTGGGGACGTCGATGATGGCCCTCGAGATCGTGAGAGTCTCGGCCTTCTCATCCCCTTCGTGGAGGACCAGGAGCTTGACGCTTGTGCCGGGACGCCCCGTGAGCACTTCCACGGCTTTATCGGCCGTCATACCCTCGGTCGACTGACCGTCGATATCCATGATCAGGTCGCCGGCCAGCACACCCGCTTCGTAGGCCGGGGTCCCGACCATTGGGGCGATCACCTTGAGACGATTGGCGTCCGAGTCCATTCCGACCTGGATGCCGATACCGCCGAATCTCCCCTCGATCTGCCGCTTGAACTGCTTCCACTCGGACGTGTTGATGAACGACGAGTGGGGGTCGAGGTTCGAGAGCATGCCCTTCAGGGCACTCTCGAGGAGCTCCCGACGATTGACGGGCCGGACGTAGTTGGATTCCACCTGCTCGACGGCATCCACGAAGATGCCGTAGAGCTCCATCATCTCATCCTTCGGCTTCGCCGCCTCAGTCGCCTGCCAACAGAACAGCGAGACCGCACCGACCATGGCAATCGCGTAGAGATTCCAACGCGGCATGAGATGAGGCCCTCCTACGGCCGTGGACTCGTGAATCGCGAACGGGACGGACCGACGTTTCCGGTAGGGGGGAAGAGGCGTCCGCGCCGGATGTCTTGTCCTTACTTTAGTCAATAGTCGTGCGGCGTGACAAGCGTGGAACGCTTGCCAGAAAACCGCGGAACTCCTCTATGACGTCTTGTCTTCGTCCGAGACGGACCGGCCTTTGCCGATCACGCCTTTCTCGCCAGGTCGGAGAGGGCGGAGACGACGCCGGAGACGCCCGTCACGGGGGCCTTGCAGGCGAATCGCTCGCAAACATACGTGGTTGTTTGACCATCAAGGGACGGTCGATCGGCCAGGAGGGGAATCGGCGCTCGCGACTCGAGCCTGTTCGATGGAATAGACGGGGCCACGACCTTGTGCGGGAGGAAAGGCGAATAGACCGCGTCGAGGACGGACTGAAACTCCTCCGGATCCGCTCCGGCGACCACGGCGAATTCGCGAGGTGCGGCGAGGTCGAAGTCGAGGGCCACCAGGCTCTGGCCCATCGCCATGGGCGCTTTCATCAGATAAACCTGCACGGCTTCGAGGACCTGCCCCCCTGCCCTGGTTAGATCGTCGCGGCCCGTCAGGGCGCCGAGGCGCAAGAGCGCCGTTGCCGCCATCGCGTTCCCCGACGGAGTCGCGTTGTCTTGAAAGTCCTTCTGCCGGGCGATCAACGCCTCATGGCTCTTCCCCGTATAGAAGAAGCAGCCTCCGTCGTGATCTCGAAATTCTTCGATCATGACCCCCGCGAGTGACAACGCTTCGTCCAGCCAACGTGCCTCGCCCGACACCTCATACAGGCGAGTCAGGCCGTCGATCAGATTGGCATAGTCGTCGAGATAGGCGTTGAACCGGGACTGTCGGTCTTTGTGAGAATGGAGCAACCGCCCGTCCTCGGTTCGCATCCGATCGAGCAGGAACGTGGCGGCCCGACGCGCGGCGTCGAGATAGCGCCGCTCCTTCAGGATCCGCGATCCTTCCGCCAACGGGGCGATCATGAGCCCGTTCCACGAGGTGAGGACCTTGGTGTCCTTCCCGGGAGGGACTCGTCGCTCGCGAGCCTCGAGGAGAATGGCCCGATCCTCGGCCAGTTGGGCCCGCAACCCATCCTCGTCGCGTCCCAGGAGCTTCGCGGCCTGGCCGAGCGTCTTGGGGAGGTTGAGGATGGTCTTGCCTTCCCAGTTGCCCCGTTCGGTCACGTCATAGACATAAGCGAACGCCTTGGATCGTTCGCCGCCGAGAACTTCGCGAATCTCGTCGAGGGTCCAGACGTAGAACTTCCCCTCCTCGCCTTCGCTGTCGGCGTCCTCGGTCGAGAAGATCTCGCCGTCAGGGCCCGTCATCCGGAGGAGGACATAGTCCATCGTCTCTCGGGCAACGCGGGCAAACTCGGGGTCGCGCGTGACCTGATAGGCCTCGAGATAGACGGTCGAGAGGAGCGCATTGTCGTAGAGCATCTTCTCAAAATGCGGCACGAGCCAGCGCTCATCCGTCGAGTAACGCGCGAAACCGCCCCCGAGATGGTCATAGAGCCCGCCCCTGGCCATCTTGTCGAGGCTGTTCTTAGCCATCTGGAGGGCGTGATCATCCCCAGTCCGGGCATACTGACGGAGCAGGACCCTCAGGTCCATCGGGTGCGGGAATTTGGGCGCGGACCCGAAACCGCCATGAATCCTGTCGTACGACCGGGCAAGCCCGCGAGCGGCTTGGTCCAGGAGGCTGACTTCCAACCCTCCGGTCGCGGGCGGTGGCGTCCCCATCAGGCGGATCCGCTCGGTCAAGTCGTTTGCCGACTTGACAATCTCATCTCGCCTCTCGTCCCAGGCGTTGTGGACGCCCAGCAGGACCCGCGGAAATCCCGGCATCCCGCGCGAGTCCGTTGGAGGGTAATACGTTCCCCCATAGAACGGCTGGAGGTCGGGCGTGAGGAACACCGACATCGGCCATCCGCCGTGGTCGGTCATCGCCTGAACGGCCGCCATGTAGATCTGGTCGAGGTCCGGTCGTTCCTCGCGATCGACCTTAATATTGATGAAATGCTCATTCATCAACGCGGCGATCTCGGGATTCTCGAACGTCTCGTGCTCCATCACATGGCACCAGTGACAGGCCGAGTAGCCGACCGAGAGAAAAATCGGCTTCCCCTCCGCCCTCGCCCGGTCGAGCGCCTCCGATCCCCAAGGGTACCAGTCGACCGGGTTATATCGGTGCTGGAGCAGATACGGACTGGTCTCCCCGGCGAGACGGTTCGTGGGACGTTCGACGTTGGGGGCGTTCATGTGGCTGACTCATTGCCGATCTTAGTGGAGGGACGATCCGTCCCGCATCGGGCCCTGTCGCCAGGATTATGGCACGCCAGCCAAGCGCCTGTCACGGGACCTCCGCACGTATTGCCGACTCGAGCGACCCTCCCCAGGACACATGCGGGCGGCAAGATCAGCTAATACGTTTACGAGGGAGCCGAAACCCGTTTTCTTCTTCAAAGCCGGGTTTCTGCCGCAGTCGACGCCTTCCAGCTCCAAGAGACGCCACCTCCGACCGTCTCAAGAAAACTGCCGGCAGGAGACGTCTGGAATTTCGAGGTCGCCCTCAATGGGTCGAGGGCTCGATCCCCTCTCGTCGCGAGCTCGTACGAGTCGTGTGGACGCCACGATAGGATCCCGACTTCGCGTCCTCGGCCGCGACCACCTCGACGATACGTTGAGCGGCCCGATCCGACGCACCAGGCTCGGCCACGCGGTCGCGTAGGGCCTTCAGGGCGGAAACGGTCTTCTCACGAGCCGAGGGATCTTCGAGCCAAGTGCGGGCCCACTTCGCCAGGTCGCCCGAGACGTCCTCGGGGGTGAGGTATTCGGGCATGACCTCGGCGTCGGCCAGGAGGTTGACGAGGCTGATGTACTTCGTCTTGATGAACTGCCTGGCCACGAACAGGTCGAAGTGCCGGATCTTGTAAAGGACGACGGAGGGCAAGGCCTCGACCATCAGCTCGAGGCCCACGGAACCGGAGACGGCCCAGGCCACGTCGGCCAGTCGGATCAACTCGGGAGTCCGCGCCGCGTGAACGACCAGGGGCAGGTTGACCCCTTCCGCCTCGATGATCTCGACGGCCATGGCCCGATGACGTTGATGGAGGCACGCGACCGAGAAGCGAACGTCGGGGCGAGTCTGGGACAGCTTCGCCGCGGCACGGAGCATGGTCGGGAGGTTCTTGGTCACCTCCTGCGTCCGGGATCCGGGCAGGATCGCGACGAGGGGACCTCCTCGCAGCCGTTCCTCGGCGAGAAATGCCTCATCGAGGGTACGTTCCGCGAGTTCGTCGAAGTAGGGATGGCCGATGTAAACCGCCCCCGGCACGCCCCTCGCGTGATACCAGGCGGGCTCGAACGGGAGGGTACACAAGACGTGGTCGACGTACTTGCGGACCTTCTTGACGCGCCAACCGGCCCACGCCCAGATCTGGGGCGGGACGAAGTAAACCACCGGGATCTGCCGGGCCTTGGCGCGCCAGGCGACCCACCAGTGGAATCCAGGGTAGTCGATCAGCACGACCACATCGGGTCGTTCGTTCTCGAAGACCTGGTCGGCCTTGTAGAGCAGCCAGAAGAACTTCGGGAGGTTCAGGAGAACCCTCCCGAACCACATGACCGCGAGCTCGACCAGCGGATAGACGAGCGTCGCCCCGGCGTTCTTCATGAGCTCGCCGCCGAAGCCGACGAATTCGGCGTCCGGCCTGAGCTTGCGGAGGGAGTGGATCAGGTTGGCCGCGTGCAAGTCGCCGCTCGGCTCGCCCGTCGAGATGAAGATTCGCATCGTCCCGGCTCGCGTCCATGCTGTGAATCAAAGCCCGGGCCCTTCCCGAGCGCCCGGGATCCTATCCGATTCCAACCGTGCCGAGAAGCGGAATCGTTCGGCTGGACGCTAGGGCGACCTCGCGAGAGAATTGATTCGAGAGGCGGAGGCTGTCCGTCCTGATGTCTTCCGATCAAGGAGCCGTCGATGGACATTCTGGTGAAAGACCCCTTCATGCAACGGCGACTGATCGCCCACCGCAAAAAAACAGGCGCGGACCGCTGGGATGAGGTCTGGGACGGGATTTATAATATGTCGCCTCTCCCAAATAACCTGCATCAATGGCTGGTCAGTAAGCTCCTCTTCGTATTAAGCATGGCCGTCGAGCCAGTGGAAGGAACGGTCCTAGCCCAGGTCAATGTCAGCGATCGCGGGAAGGGCTGGGCCAAGAATTACCGACAGCCGGACGTCGCCGTGATGCTCCCGGGCGGCAAGGCCCAAGACCTTGTCACTCACTACCGAGGCGGGCCCGACTTCGTCGTCGAGATCCTCAGCCCCCACGACCGAGCCCGGGAGAAGCTCCCCTTCTACGCTGGCATCGGCGTCCGGGAGCTCCTCCTCATCGACCGCGATCCCTGGACCCTCGAGCTCTATAGGCTCAACGACGAGGAACTCTCACTCGTCGGCCGAGTCGTCGCCGAAGTCGATCCGGCCCTCGCGAGCGCCGTCTTGTCCCTTAACTTCGCATTCACGGCTGGCCAAGATAGGCCTTTCATCGACATCGTCCATCAGGTTGACGGATCGCGATGGCGGATCTGACCATCGCCAAACTCGTAGTCGAGTGGGTCGCAGTTCATAAAACGGGCTTGGTCCTCGGGATCGGGAATGCAAAGTTTGAGGATCCATCAAACTGTCGATGGAACCCCGGCCGGCAGGTGATGAGTCACATCTGAGCTTCGCGGCATAAACCATTGAGTTTTTAATGTTTCAATTTAAATTAATTGCATAATTTAAAATGGGGCCGCTCCTCTGGACCTTTCACCCGCAAACGTGTGAGAACTGAGATTGATGGTGGAGAGGGATCGTTCCGCAGTCTCCGGGTGAGGACGCATCGATGGACATCCTGGTGACGGATCCCTGGTTACAGCGCCGCCTGATCACTCGTCGCAGAAGAACAGGAGCGGACCGCTGGGATGAGGTCTGGGACGGGACCTATGTCATGTCACCTTCTCCCAATAACCTTCATCAATGGCTTGCCTTCGAACTCGCGATCGTGCTCCGCACGGTCGTTTTGCCTAGCGGAGGTCTAGTCTGCACCCAGGTCAATGTCAGCGATCGCGGGAAGGGCTGGGCCAAGAATTACCGACAGCCGGACGTCGCCGTGATGCTCCCGGGCGGCAAGGCCCAAGACCTTGTCACTCACTACCGAGGCGGGCCCGACTTCGTCGTCGAGATCCTCAGCCCCCACGACCGAGCCCGGGAGAAGCTCCCCTTCTACGCTGGCATCGGCGTCCGGGAGCTCCTCCTCATCGACCGCGATCCCTGGACCCTCGAGCTCTATAGGCTCAACGACGAGGAACTCTCACTCGTCGGCCGAGTCGTCGCCGAAGTCGATCCGGCCCTCGCGAGCGCCGTCTTGTCCCTTAACTTCGCATTCACGGCTGGCCAAGATAGGCCTTTCATCGACATCGTCCATCAGGTTGATGGATCGCGATGGCGGATCTGACCATCGCCATGCTCATCTCATGTTCGCTGCGCATTCGTCGGCGGGACATCTTCCGCGGGCTCGGGGACGTCGGGCAGCCCCAGTTCCTTGATCCTCCGATAGAGTCTCGGACGGGAGATGCCGAGCCATTCGGCCGCGCGTGACTTATTCTGGCGGGCTCGCACGAGCGCACTCTCGATCAACCGCCGCTCGACCTGGGTCAGGAGCTCGTCGAGGGGCGTCAACGGCGGCGGGAGGGGCGGAGGCAGGTAGGCCGATCCCAGGTGGCCTCGAATGGCCTGGGGGAGATCGTCCGGTGTGATCAGGTCTCCCTCGGCATTTTGGTGGGCCTCGTCGACGACCCTGGCCAGTTCTCGGACGTTCCCCGGCCAGTCGTAGCCGGAGAGGGTCGAGAGGGCCGCCTCGGTGAACCCTCCCTTCTGACAGGCTCCGCGAGCGTTCGCTCGTTCGAGGAGTTGCTGGGCCAACAACGGGAGGTCGTCGAGTCGTTCGCGGAGAGGAGCGAGGCGGATCACCATCGTCGTGAGGGCGTAGTAAAGGTCGGGGCGTAGTCGCTCGTCACGGAGGGCCGCATCGGGATCCCCATTCATCGTCGCGATGATGCGGACACCCGAATCCTGGATCATCGCCAGCCTCCCCTGAAGGTCGCGAGGGAGCTCGAGGATGTCGCCGATCAGGAGTGACGCCCCTTCGGGTATCGGCAACCTTGGTGCCTCGTCGGCGCCGAATAGCTCACGTTCGAGGACCTCGGCAGGGAGCGCGGCGCAATCGAAAGGGAGGATCGGCGATTGGCGTCGGGTGCTTTGCAGGTGGATCGTGCGGGCGATCAATCGCTTACCGGTCCCGGGTTCGCCCACGATCAAGACTGCGGCCGACGTCGAGGCCGCCGCGGCAACCTGGTCGAGGAGTCTCCTGTGCGCGGGGCCAGTGCCGATCAGGCTGTCGGATCCGTGGCGGCTCAGCAGTTGGTCGCGAACCTCGAGCAATTCGGCTCGTAATCGCTGCGAAGGGGCCTCGGCGGCGACGGGGAGCGTGTCCGCCGGTCCGACCAGACCGAAGATCCCTTGGAGTACCCCCTTGTCGTCGTGGAAAGGACGGTACTCGACCCACCTCCAACGTCGCTCCCCGCTCGGGTGAACCACCAGGGTCTGTGCCGCCGAGGGTTTGCCGGCAAGTGTTTCTGGGGGAGGGTAGAAACTCCCGCCTAAACCCGCCAGGTCGCCGGTGCGTGAGGGGCCGTGCGCGTGACAAAGCACGCCGGCGGCCTCTTCGGCGGAGTAGCCGGTGAGATCTTCCCAGGCGCGATTGACCCAGATCACACGACAATCGGCACTGAGCCAAAACGCGGGCTCGCGAACGTGTTGCCAGAGGCCATCCAGCCTGGCGCCCGAAATGCGAGAAGACGCCATGTGTCCGATCGATTACTCTTGGAGAGAGACGGGATGAACGATCGTCCTAGGATCATCTTGGCCCGAGTCGAAGGCAAGAGAAATCAATGAGCCGAGAACCGATCCGCTGGGCTGTCGCGCTCGACGGTGGGACGACCAATACGCGAGCCCGCCTGATCCATGAAGGGCAGGTGGTAAGCACCGCCCGGAGAGCCGTCGGGGTCCGCGACTCGGTGCGAGGCGCCGGGCCCGCGACACTCGCCCAGGCGGTCCGCGAAGCCATCGAAGAAGTCCTGGGTTCGGACGGAAGCATCACGCTCGACGCGATCGTGGCCGCCGGGATGCTCTCGGCCGATGTCGGCCTCGCCTCCGTGCCGCACGTCGTCGCCCCGGCCGGCGTCGAGGAGTTGGCACAAGCCGCGGTCCTCCGGGATCTGCCCGAGGTCTCCGACCAACCGATTCTTTTCGTCCCTGGTGTTCGAACGATGCCCTCGGCCGGACTCGACGGTTGGGCGGTCGCGGACATGATGCGCGGTGAGGAGTGCGAAACGCTCGGGGCGTGGTCGTTGCGTGCTCAAGGAGACGGAGGCTCGGAGCCCTCCGGGGAGACCGTCTACGTCTGGCCCGGCTCGCACACCAAGGTCGTCGTCGTCGACCCGTCGGGACGGATCGTCCGCAGTCATACGACCCTGGCGGGTGAGATCACATCGGCGATTGCTCGACATACCTTGATCGCGGCAAGCCTTCCCGAAGCCTTGCCCG
The DNA here is from genome assembly GCF_054877945.1 of Singulisphaera rosea. Classification (NCBI taxonomy): domain Bacteria; kingdom Pseudomonadati; phylum Planctomycetota; class Planctomycetia; order Isosphaerales; family Isosphaeraceae; genus Singulisphaera; species Singulisphaera rosea. The sequence continues at coordinate 407,356 of NZ_JBTYIP020000002.1, forward strand.
ACGACCCCGATCCCGAGTCCGTCGCCGCGGGAGCCCGGATCGTGGCACGCGAGGGCCTGGGACGCGCGGCATTCCTGGTGCGGATCGCCGCCGTCATGTCCGCGCTCGACCTCCACCACCGCGCCTCGTTCTGGATCGGTGCGGTCATCGCCGACGATGTCGGCCATTTGATCCGGCACCCGATCCTTTCAGGACAAGGTCGGGTTCTGGTCGGCGGTCGCCAACCGCAGCGGAGTTTATACGCGGGGTTGCTCGGTGAGGGTTACGGTGGGATCGTCGAGGAACTCCACGACGACCTGATCGAGAGGGCCTCGGCGTCGGGTGCATTGGCCGTCGCCCGACGTCACCGCGAACGGTTCGGGCGGTGATTCAGGGTCGAGGGCCGGCGTTTGCCGACGCCCGGTCGAGCCATGGGGGGGTATCAGGGGGGGAGATCGATCGGGCCTTTCACGACTCGTTGAACTTGCTCCACGAGCAGACCACCTGCCCGATGATCAGGTCGCGGACCGAGCGGTCGAGTTCGATTGGGATCAACGGATGATCGCGTGTGGGCTGGTTCGGTCGAAAGATCAGATGGCGTTCCGAGACGTCGAGCCAACGGATCACGGGCTGTCCTTCGGGACAGGCCGCGACGATCTGCCCCTGGAGGCGCTGGGGATCGTTGACCGACCGATCGACGGCCACGACCGAGCCTGGCGGGAGGATCGGATTCATGGTGTCGTCATCGAGGCGGACACCCACCGTTTCCTCCGGGTTCGGGACCCAGTGGCGGAATGCCATCACCTGGCCGTTCGCTCGAGCACGGTCCAACGGCTTGCGAGCGAGGTCGCGAAGCCCGACGAGCCGGATCGGGACGAACTCCGACGAGCCGGAACCGGAAAGCGAGTCATTCGAGAAGGACGACGGAGGCGGGGTCTGCTCGAGCTTCTCGAGGCCCCGGCGGATCAGCTCGATCGGGGTCAAATCAGTAAGGGCCCCGACGCCCGAGCGGAGATACTTGGGCCCGTCCCCGGAAAGGAGCCAGGCGGGGTTGGCGCCTGTCTGCTCGATGAACGCGAGCAGGACTTCCGCCGGGACGGTCACACCGGTCTCGTAGTTGTACCAGGTCCGGGCCGGGAGCCCGAGCCGTCGGGCGAGTTCGGGGCCGCCGTGCTCGCCAAAGAGTTCCTGACGCACTTCCCTCAGGCGACGCGAGAGCGACGCCTTCACGTTCACACGAACTTTCGGTGTCTTCTTTCGAGCCACGACGCTCAATCCCGCGTACGGGACCCCCCCAGGGGCTACCCCACCCATTGCCAAGGCATCGCAAAGCTTGTATCTTGCCTAGAAAGAAAAAATGCCGCCCGATCATTCCAGGATCGGGTGCCTATGAGACCTTCTTTAACTCGATGCAAGCCCTTCGTGCCCACGCTTTCGAAGACATAGTGTATCAGAGGAATTCGGCGGGGTCACCAGCTTTGACACAATTCCCTGAAAAATCTCAAGGATGTGGCGGCGAAGCATCGCGTCAGAAGAAAGCCATGTTTACTTGCACCGGGGGAGGAGTCGCGGCGGCTGGCCAATTAAAGAACATTCTTTTAAAAGATCCCGAGTTCGTCGCGGGCTTCGTCCGACATTTTGTCGGGGGACCAGGGGGGGGACATGACGAGCTTGACGTTCGCCTTGGTGACACCTTCGATGCCTTCGATCGCCGTCACGGCGTTGCGGAGGATTTCCGGGCCGGCGGGGCATGCGGGGGTCGTCAGTGTCATCTCGACGTCGACGTTTTCCTCGCGGGTCTGGATCGTGTAGATCAGCCCGAGGTCGACGATGTTCACGTTCAGCTCGGGGTCCATGACGGTGCGGAGGGCGTTCAGAATCGCCTCTTGGTCGGCCATCGCGAGAGTCTCCTGGCGTGATGCCTCAATCGTTGAGCGCGACGAAAATGTCGTCGCCCCGGACCTGGACGGTGTGGCTCGTGACCGGCTCGACGGCCGGGAAGCAAAGGGCCTGCCCGGTCCGGACGTCGAACCTGGCCCCGTGGCGCGGACATTGGATCTCGCAGCCTTCGAGGTCTCCCTCGGCGAGCGGTCCACCGTCGTGCGTGCAGACGTCGTCGATCGCATAATACGACCCGTCGACGTTGAAGACCGCGATCGGTCGACCGTCGACCTCGGCCAAATACTTGCCGCCCGGGGGCAATTCCGAGCGGTCCACCACTTTCACGAAATCCACCATGTCGGGACCATCCTCAGGATTGGTTGGTTTCGGCCGGGGAACCGTTCGAGTTCGAGTTCGAGTTCGAGGCGCGTGCGATCGCGGCACGGGCGACCTCGGCCTTCAAACGCCGGAGGACCCCGCTCAGCCCGCGGACGCGGAGCATCCCGAGGATCTCCGGCAGTCCGATCCGATCGATCAGGTCGTCTCGCACGGCCAGGACCTCTTCGACCGAAGCCCCGTTCAGGCCCTCGACCAGGATCGCGACGAACCCTCGGACCGTGGGCGCCTCGATCGGGGCGTCGGCATGGATCGCGACCTTGTCCGCTTCGAGTTCGACGAACAAGAAGACGGGCGACTGGCACTCCTCGACCCGGTGGGCGGCGTCCTTGTGTTCGGCGAGACGATCCGGCAAGGCTGGGAGGTTCTTGGCGAAGTCGATCAAGAGCTCGATGCGCTCCTGCCGGTCGGCCTCGCCGAGTTCCGTGACGATCGAGTCGAGCGAGGCGGCCATGGGCCCTCCCGAGTGAGTGGGGCGAGTCGCTCCCGCCCGGTTTGTTGGAAAACGGAGCGTCGCTCCAACTCATCAGGCCCGCCGTGACGACAGGGAAACCGCCGTCACGCCGGTCCGGCTGATCCGTCTCATGCCACCATTGGCAGGACGGTGTGATCGACCGAGAAACGTATCAGACCCCTTTGGCGATCGGGGCGCGGACGAGGTTGCCCCACTCGCACCACGAGCCGTCGTAGTTGCGGACCTTGCCGTACCCCAGCAGATAGGTCAGCACGTACCAGGTGAGGCTCGACCGCTCGCCGATCCGGCAGTAGGCGACCACGTCGTCGGTGGGCTTGAGGCCGACTTCGCCCTGGTAGATTGCCTTCAGCTCGTCGGCCGACTTGAACGTCCCGTCCTCATTAACGGCCCTCGCCCAGGGGACGCTCACCGCGCCCGGGATGTGGCCGCCTCGCAGGGACCCTTCCTGCGGATAGTCTTCCATGTGCAGCTTCTCGCCCGTGAACTCCTTCGGGCTGCGGACGTCGAGCAGGGGCTTGCCGGACGTCGAGTGCTCGAGGACGGCGTCCCGGAAGATCCGGATTTTCTCTTCCTGGCCGGGCTGGGCCTTGTAGTCGGTGGCGGGATACTGCGGCACGTCCTTCGATTGGGGCCGATTCTGGTCGACCCAGAGCTTCCGGCCGCCGTTCATGATCCGGCAATCCTTGTGGCCGAACAACTTGAACGCCCAGAAGGCGTAGCACGCCCACCAGTTCGACTTGTCGCCGTAGAAGACGACCGTCGTGTCGTTGGCGATGCCGGCCCGAGAGCAGATGGCGGCGAACTTCTCCGCGTCGATGTAGTCGCGGACGATCTGATCCTGGAGATCCCCCTGCCAGTCGATCTTCACCGCGCCAGGCACATGCCCCATGTCGTAGAGCAAGACATCTTCATCGCTCTCGACGATCCGGACCTTGGGGTCGTTCTTGTGCTCTTCGACCCAGTCCGCCGAGACGAGCACCTCGGGATGGACGTACGATTCTCCCATGGCGGGCATTCTCCGTTGGAGTGGCGTGGCGTTCGCGTTGGGTTTCGATGTTCGGTCGACGTCGAAACGAAGGTGCGTTCGACGGAGCATCTCGCCGAGGGATCAGGCTGTCGGCGAATCCTCGAGACCGCGCAGCTTGTCGGCGACGGCTTGTCGGAGCGTCTCGCGGACCGGCTCGAGAGTAATCCGGTCGTAGACGTTAGCGAAGAACCCTTCGACGATGAGGCGGATCGCAGTCTCCCGATCGACGCCGCGCGAGAGGGCGTAGAAGATCATGTCCTCGTCGACCCGGCCAGCGGTCGCGCCGTGGGTGCAGCGGACGTCGTTCGCCTCGATCTCGAGCCCGGGGATCGAGTCGGCTCGGGCCGATTCGGAGAGGACGAGATTGTCATTCTTCTGATAGGCGTCGGTCTTCTGCGCGTCCTTCTCGACCCGGATCATTCCCTTCCAGACCACACGCGACTTGCCCTTGAGGCCTCCCTTGTAGAGGAGGTCGCTCGTGGTGTTCGGGGCCTGGTGATCTTGTCGGGTGAAGTAGGCCAGGTGCTGACGCTCGGTCGTGAACATGACACCGTTGACCTGGGCCCGAGCCCCCTGCCCCGTCAAGGCAACCTCCTGGTTGACCTTCGAGAGGCGCGATCCGAGGCCGCCGACCGTCCACTGCAAGGTCGCATCCGCGCCGACGAGGGCACGTTCGCGGCTGAAGTGCCAGGTCCCGGCGTCCCAGTTCTGGATGTTGACGAACCGGAACCGAGACGCCCGCCCGACGACGATCTCCACGGCCCCGACATGCAAGCCCGGGGCGTTCGACCGGTCGCGGCCCGCGGTCTCGCGAACCAGGGTCGCCTCGGCCTCATCCTCGACCACGATCAGCGTGTGGTCGAGGTCGACCTTCCCCTCCCGGGCGAGGCCGACGAGGCTGAACAGGGGTGCTTCGACCTTGATCCCTTTAGGGACGTAGAGCAGCGTCCCTCCCGTCCAAAACGCGGCATGGAGCGCCGACAGGGCATCGGTGCCGGGGCTCACGACTTCCGTGAGGAGGTACCGCTCAAGCAGCTCGGGGAATTCTTTGACCGCCCGCCCGAGGTCCATGAAGACCGCCCCGCCAAGCCTGGAGGGGTCGGCCGAGCGTGTGGGTTGAGCGTTGACATGTTCAATGCCGGTGGCGTAATTCGTGACGAGCGCGTCCCAGGCCGGTTCCAGCGCCTTGCGGGTTTCGGCATCCGGGGAAGCCGTCTCGGGGGGGCTGAAGTTATCGAGCTTGAGGGCCCGGATGTCGGTCCGGCGCCACTCCTCGTCGCGGCTGGTCGGCCAGGCCATGGCCTGGAAGATCGAGAACGCCTGCCGGCGACGGTCCTGGAGCCACTTCGGCTCGTCGCGGCCCTTCAAGAAACGGTCGAACGTTGCCTGATTGAAGCCGCTTTGAAGAGTAGCTGTGGCGCTCATCGGTCTTTCTGTGCGTCTTGCGGCAAGGGCTCAGGTGGGACGATCCCATCCCGATCGTTGTAAGAGTCACGTCCAGGATCGACGTCGCGGCCCGAGAAGGGCGCGAGGCATGTCGGGGGACGCCCGACGGCGAACGACCCTGAGGTTAAATGGCCTCCGTCGTCGATCACCCTCGCCGAGCATTCGGGCGAGTCGCTCCGATCTAACCCGGCGGCTCCTCTTCTCGTCCAGAGGGCGATTCGACGGGGCCTACCCGTCGACCGCGCCTGGGGGGAAGCGCAGAGCCGTTGGGGACGTCGACGGACCGATCGACTCGGACGCCGACGCCCTCGAGGGTCCGAGTCGTCAGCCGACCGACCCTTCCATCTGGAGCTGGATGAGCTTGTTCATCTCGACAGCGTATTCCATCGGGAGCTCCTTGACGAGCGGCTCGATGAATCCGCTGACGATCATCGTGGAGGCCTCGGCCTCGGAAAGGCCGCGGCTCTTGAGGTAGAAGAGCTGCTCCTCGCCGATCTTGGAGACGCTGGCCTCGTGGCCGATCTTGACGTCGTCCTCGTCGATCTCGATGTAAGGGTAGGTGTCGGAACGGCTCATCGGGTCGAGGATCAAGGCGTCGCAGACGACGTTGGACTTCGCCCCCTTCGCGCCGCTGGCGACTTTCAAGAGGCCTCGGTAGCTGGCCCGACCACCGTTCTTGCTGATGCTCTTGGAGATGATCCGGGAGCTGGTGTAGGGGGCGGCGTGGACGACCTTGGCTCCGGCGTCCTGGTGCTGCCCCTTGCCGGCGAAGGCGATCGAGAGGATCTCGCCCCGGGCTCCCTTGCCGACCATGTACACGGCCGGATATTTCATCGTCAGGCGGCTGCCGAGGTTGCCGTCGACCCACTCCATCAGGGCGTCCTCGTGGGCGACGGCGCGCTTGGTCACGAGGTTGTAGATGTTATTCGCCCAGTTCTGGATCGTGGTGTAGCGACAGCGGCCCCCCTTCTTGACGACGATCTCGACCACGGCCGAGTGGAGGCTCTCGGTCGTGTAGATCGGGGCGGTGCACCCTTCGACGTAGTGGACCTGGGCCCCTTCCTCGACGATGATCAGCGTCCGCTCGAACTGGCCCATGTTCTCGGCGTTGATCCGGAAGTAGGCCTGGAGCGGGATGTCGACCTTCACGCCGGCGGGGATATAAACGAACGAGCCGCCCGACCAGACCGCCGAGTTGAGCGCGGCGAACTTGTTGTCGTGGATCGGGATGATCGTCGCGAAGTATTCCTTGAGGAGGTCGGGGTGCTCGCGGAGGGCGGTGTCGGTGTCGACGAAGATGACCCCCTTCTTCTGGAGGTCGTCGCGGAGGCTGTGGTAGACGACCTCGGACTCGTACTGGGCGCCGACGCCGGCGAGGAACTTCCGCTCGGCCTCGGGGATGCCGAGTTTTTCGAACGTGTTCTTGATGTCGGCGGGGACGTCGTCCCAGGTCTTCCCCTGGCGGTCGGCCGCCTTCATGTAGTAGTGGATATCGTTGTAGTTCAGCTCGGCGAGCTCGCCGCCCCAGGTCGGGGTCGGCTTCTGCCAGAAGACGTCGAGCGCCTTGAGGCGGAGTTGCCGCATCCAGTCGGGCTCGTTCTTCATCTCCGAGATCTGCTCGACGATCTCGCGGGTCAGTCCCTTGCCGCTCTTGAACGAGTAGTTCGCCTCCGAGTCGTGGAACCCGTACTTGTACTCGTCTTTGATCCCTTGAACTTGGCTGCCCAGGTCGGTCGCCATTGCGGTCTATCCCTTCCTCGGTGGTGGATGTTTCAGAACGCCGAACGGCCGGAGGACGCCGCCTGCTGCTCGAGCTCTTCCTCGTCCTTGGCCGCCTCGGGGTACTTGGAGCGGACCCAGTCGTAGCCCTCCGCCTCCAGGAGCGTGACGAGCTCGGGGCCGCCGCTCTCGACGATCCGGCCACCGTAGAAGATGTGGACGAATCCCGGCTTGATATAGTTCAAGATGCGTTGATAATGCGTGATCACCATGACGCCGGTGCCGTTCTTGGCCGCGACCCGGTTGACCCCCTCGGAGACGACCCGAACCGCGTCGATGTCGAGCCCGCTGTCGGTCTCGTCGAGGATCGCGAACGCCGGCCGGAGCATGGCCAGTTGGAGCACCTCGGCCCGCTTCTTCTCGCCGCCGGAGAAGCCTTCGTTGAGGTAGCGGCGGGCGAAGTCGGGGTCCATCCCGAGCTCATCCATCTGCTCGCGGAGCTCCTTGCGGAACTCGCGCATCGGGATCAGGTCTTGGCCTTCCTTGCGGTCCGGGCGGCGGACGTTGGTGACGGCGTGGCGGATGAAGTTGGCCACGGTCACGCCCGGGATCGACGTCGGGTACTGGAAGGCGAGGAAGACCCCGGCCTTGGCCCGCTCGTCGGCCTCGAGCTCGAGCAAATCGGTCCCGTCGAGTGTCACCGAGCCCTGCGTGACCTCGTAATTCGGATGCCCCATGAGCGCGTAGCTGAGGGTGCTCTTGCCCGAACCGTTGGGACCCATCAAGGCATGCACCTCACCTTGGCGAATGGTGAGGTTCACCCCCTTGAGGATCTCCTTGCCGTCGATGGCGACGTGGAGGTCGGTAATCTGAAGGACCTTGCTCATCAGTCTCCTGCCCTGTTGGGATCCGGTCGAAGAGGTTCCTATGCGGTCAGGTCGGCGGGCCCGCGCACCCGCGGGACCCCACTCAGACGGCCTTGGCCGGCCCAGACGTCACGATTGGCTTGGCCTCGAAGTCGCACGAGCGATGCCCGTCGAGCCGGCACTGGCTCAGGCGGAGCCCACGACCGAGGACTTTCTCGAACATTTTCCGTTCCATCGCGCAGACGGCCCGGTCGACTTCGGCGAGCTCGTAATAGGGGCAGGAGTGCTGCTTGAGCACCGACATCATACCCCCCTCACCTCGCGTGACCTCGGTCTCGACGCCGCGGTCGTGGAGGATCGTCCCGAGCTGCACAAGCCGGCCTTCCCACTCGTCCCCGGTCACCTGGGAGCGATAGAGCTCGGCCAGTCGTTCCGTGATCCGGCCGAAGAGGAGCCGGCGGAGCTTGCGGTCCTCGACCGCGTGCATCATCTCGTCCCAGAGGACCACGGCGAGGTCCGCGTAATTCTGGCCGAGTCGTTTATGCGCCTCGGCACTGGCATGGTAGGCGTGCTTCGGGCGCCCTCGGCCCCCGTGCTCAGCCCGGCGTTCCACCATGCCGGAGCCCACCAGCCGGGTCAAGCGGTTGCGGACCGCGGTCGGCGTCACGCCGAGGCGTTCCACCATCTCCGCCACCGAGAGCGGACCGTGACGTCGGATCAAATCGAGGAGCGAACGATCCGAAGACTCGGTCATATCCGTCTCTCCTCGCAGACACCCGACCTGCACCCCGACGACGGAACGATCCGGCCGTCGTGCTCATCGGTCACACCTCAGGAATTGTAAGGGGACGGACGCCCGGGGTCTATCGGACTTGAGGCATTTTCGACAAAAAGAATTGCGAAAACTCCCGCAAGGTTTCTCCATCCCCGAAATTTGGATTTGATGGAGAATTCTTAAGGGCATGGTTTGCACCAGGAACGGGTGCGGACTACAATGTTTAATACTTGCCGAACCGCGAGGCGAAGGCGAACAAGCCCTACCGGGGGACCGACGAATGCTGACCATTCAAGGCAGGAGCCATGGCGGCTTCTGCGATGGGATCTCGCGCCGAGATTTCTTGAAGATCGGTGGCCTGGCGCTGGGGGGAATGTCGCTTCCTCAGGTCCTCGCGGCCCAGGATTCGTCGGGCATGGGGCTCTCGCACAAGGCCGTGATCATGGTCTTCCTGGCGGGCGGCCCGCCGCACCAGGACATGTTCGACCTCAAACCCGACGCCCCGGCCGAAATCCGCGGCGAGTTCCGGTCGATCCCGACCAACGTCCCGGGCCTTGACATCTGCGAGCACATGCCGCGCCTCGCCAAGATCATGGACAAGATCGCCGTCATCCGTTCGCTCGTCGGTGCGCGCGGGGAGCACGCCGCCGTCCAGTGCCTCACGGGCTACTCGGCCGCCGACAGCAAGCAACAAGGGGGACGTCCCAGCCTCGGTGCCGTCGTGTCGAAGCTCCAGGGGCCCGTCGACTCGGCGGTCCCCCCGTTCGTCGGCCTCTCGCCCAAGATGGGCCACATGCCCTGGGCGAACAACGGCGACCCCGGCTATCTCGGCGTCAAGTACGCCCCCTTCACTCCGAACGGGGCAGGTCTCGAGAATCTGACTCTCAAGAACATCAGCCTCGGCCGTTTCGACGACCGCAAAGGCCTGCTCCGCAGCTTCGACGCCCTCCGCCAGGACGTCGACGCGAACGGCTCGATCGAGGGGATGGACGCCTTCACGCGCCGGGCCTTCGAGGTCCTTACCTCGACCAAGCTGGTCGATGCCCTCGACGTGACGAAGGAAGACCCCAGGCTTCGCGCGAAGTACGGCCACGGCGACATGGTCAACGTCGACGACGGTGGCCCTTGCTGCATGGACCACTTCCTGATGGCCCGCAGGCTCGTCGAGGCGGGCGTCCGATGCGTGACCATCGGGTTCGGCCGCTGGGATTACCACAGCGACAACTTCGGCCAGTGCCGCGAACGGCTTCCCAAGCTCGACATGGGCCTCTCGGCGCTGATCGAAGATCTCCACGCACGTGGCCTCGACAAGGACGTTACCGTCGTCGTCTGGGGCGAGTTCGGACGGACCCCGAAGATCAACGCCCAGGCCGGCCGCGACCACTGGCCCAGCGTCGCGTGTGCCTTGCTCGCCGGGGGGGGGATGAAGACGGGTCAGGTCATCGGCTCGACCAATCGCCTCGGCGAGGTCCCCAAGGATCGCCCCGTGACCTTCCAGGAGGTCTTCGCCACCCTCTACCACAACCTCGGCATCGACGCCTCGACCACGATCCCGAATCGGTTCGGGCGGCCGAATTACCTCGTCGATACCTTTACGCCGATGCCCGAGTTGGTCTGAACTTCTTCCCGCGAACCCACCGAACCCAAACGCCGAACCTCCCGGCTCACGCCCTCCCCCAAAAAGGGGTCGTCAAGGGCCTGAGCCGGGAGGTTCGTTTGGTGGATCGGGGCGTTCTCTTTCGAGATTCGGGCCGATCAAAGGCCGGCACCGCCAATATGCTTACGCTTCTTGGGATTGCGGACCCCGTGACGCTTGGGGCGGCGGCCCTTGGCGATCGGCGAGCTATCGGCCTTCTTGCGCCACTTGTAACTCTTGCGATGCTTGGTTTTCGTTTTCATGGACTCAGCCAACTCCGTACGTACCGTGGGCGAGCCTAGGCTCGCGCCGAAGGGAAGATTATTGCTAGGTAGGCGGCCCAAAATCAAGCGGAATTCGCAGGGATCGCGCCTCGACACAACCAAAACCCTCGCGACAGCAGGTCGACGGGCTGGGGTCGTTCCGAGTCGCGGGCCCCGGGATTAGGTCTCGTCGATCTTGATCCAGGTCCGATGCTTGGATCGTGGGCGGTGCTCGAGGAGTTGGCCTGCGATCGTGTCGGGATCGTCGGAGACGACGATGTCGAGGACTTCGTCCCGCTTCAGGAAGCCTTCCGAGACCGCGTGGTCGAGGAGCGACAGGAGCGGGTCGAAGTAGCCCGCGACGTTGAGGATTCCTATCGGCTTGCGATGAAGTCCCAGGGCGCTCCAGGTGAGGATTTCGAAGAGCTCCTCGTAGGTCCCGATCCCGCCGGGGAGCGTCAGGAATCCGGCCGAGAGGGATGCCATCAACGCCTTGCGCTCGTGCATCCCCCGGACGATGAAAAGTTCCGAGAGACCGTCGTGCGCGATTTCTTTCGTCGCGAGCGGGTCGGGGATCACGCCGACGACGCGACCGCCGGCCTTGAGCGACGCGTCGGCGACGGCCCCCATCAGGCCGACTCGACCGCCGCCGTAGACGAGGCCGAGTCCGCGAAGCGCCAGGGATTGCCCCAGTCGCACGGCCGTCTCGAGGTAGACTTCACGCGTGCCAGGGGAAGATCCACAAAAAACGCAGACATGCTGACGTTCAGGCATGAGGATTCAAGAACGGGCCTTGACGAGCTTGGATTCGGTGGTCGCATTCAGGACCAGGCCGTAATACGATCCGAGGAAAAAGAGCGTGTAGACGACCGCGACGATCAGTCCCACGATCACTCCGGACTCTCCGGAGGCCGCCTCGACCGCGATCTCGCGGAGCTTTTCTTTCGCACTCGGCGGAGGCGCCGCCGACGCCCCGGGAACCAGGCACCCCACGGTCAGCCCGGCGCACGCCGAGGCGAGGAGCGTTACCATCAGGTACATCAGGAAGAAGATCGAGAATGGATTCACCCGCTTCACTCGCTCCGAAGGGAGGCCGAGGAGGGAATTCATCTTCGCAACTTCATAGATCAGGCCGACTCGCGTGCGGACCAGGATCAGGCACATGAACACCCCGATCACAGCCAAGGTGCCGAACGTGACGGGGAGGCACCAGTACTGGATCCGGTTCAAGGGGATGATGGGAACGACTTCAGGCCTGGCATTCAGGAGCGCGGTCGAGGCCGCGAAGAGGAGCGAGGCCATCCCGAGGAAGATCCCAACGGACCGATTGCGGTCGGTGATGAGTTGATTGATGGTCCGAGAAATGTGCAGGTAGCGCACCTCGGGTGCGAGCGGTTGATGGGGCGAGGGCCTCCAGCCTGCGGCCGCCTCCTCGCCGATCATTTCAATCTCCGCGAGCTTTTGGTCAGCGGCCTCCTCGCCGAGGTCGTCGAGTTTCAAACCGTCGGTGTGGTCGAGGACCTTGTTCCCGAGCGGGGACGCCTCGGGAAAGGGCGAGTTGGGGGGCGACGTCGAGGGCTTGGGGTCGCTCATCGTCGGAATGTTTCCGGTTACCTTGCGAGAATCCTCTTGGGGTTCCCCCCCTTCGACACCGGCCGCTATCATGGGGTTCACGACGACGCCCCGCAAGAGGACGGTCGCGGCGCGTCCGGTCCCCCGCCCCCACCAGGATGCGCAAGCCTTGGAAGCCGAAAATTATCAGACGGTCGCCCGGGTCGGCGAGATCGTCGAGGGACGCGGACATCCGGCCGAGGTCGACGGTCGTCCGATCGCCGTCTTCCTGGAGTCGGGCGAGTATTACGCGATCGACGACATCTGCCCGCACAAGGGCCTTCCGCTCCACGACGGGATCGTTTACGACAAGTCGGTCACGTGCCTCTGGCACGGGTGGCGGTTCAGCCTGGTCGACGGCCGCCACATCGGGGGGTTCCGGACCTGCGTGGGGAGCTACCCCACCCGTGTCGTCGGGGACGAGATCCAGGTCCGGATCGACTGAGCCGAGCCCCGGTCCTACCCGCGACGAGACCTCGTGCCAGAACCGGAGCCAGACCGATGCGAGCCGCCTATCTCGAGAAGACAGGATCCCCCGAGGTCATCCAGGTGGGCGAACTGCCTCGCCCTAAACTCGGCCCCGGACAGGTGCTCGTCAAGGTCGGCGCCTCGGCCCTGAACCCGATCGACCTCTACTTCCGCTCCGGCTTCCTCCCGATCCTGTCCCCCTTGCCCTACGTCATCGGCTCGGACTTCGCCGGGACCGTCGAGGAGGTCGATCCGGGCTCGAAGCGCTTCCGCAAAGGTGACCGGGTCTGGGGCTCGAATCAAGGGATGTTCGGACGGCAAGGCACGGCCGCCGAGTTCATCGCGGTCGACGAAGATTGGCTCTACCCCACGTCCGACGTTGTCTCCGACGCCGAGGCCGCGGCGATGGCCCTCGTCGGGATCACCGCCCACCTCGGACTCTTCCAGCATGGCCGCCTCTCCGCAGGCGAGAAGCTCTACGTTCCCGGCGGTACGGGAGGCGTCGGCGCGATGGTCATCCAGATGGCCAAGGCCGTCGGGGCCAAGGTCGCCACCTCCTGCGGTACCCCCGAGAAGGTCGAGCTTTCCCGGAAGCTCGGGGCCGACCTCGCGCTCAACTACAAGACCGACGACCTACCCGCACGACTCCGAGAATTCGCCCCCGACGGCCTCGACCTCTGGTTCGAAACCCAGCGCGATCCCAACCTCGAGGTCTCCGTCCCCCTGCTCCGAAAGAAGGGCCGGATCATCCTCATCGCCGGGCGCACGGCCAAGCCGATCCTGCCCCTCGGCCCCTTATACACAAGGGACTGCTCGCTACTCGGCTTCGCCATGTTCAACGCCTCCCCCGACGAACAACGCCGATGCGCCGACGACATGTACCGCTGGTGCGAATCCGGGCGTCTCAAGGGGCTAGTCGGGCAGGCCTTCACGCTCGATCAGGCCGCCCAGGCCGAGGAGTTCCTGGAGGCCAACACCGTCGGTGGGGCCGGGACACTGACCGGCAAGGTGGTCATCTCGGTCGCCTGAACCCGAACTATTGACAACTCCCGACGAAACAGACCAAATATCTACATAGAATCATGTCTCTCAACGAATCCGGTGGGCGATGCCCACCCTGCGGGAAGTGTTCTCCATCCCCGTAGGGTGGGCATCGCCCACCGAGCGTTCATCGGTGATGATATCCCAGACAAGCTGCACCCAACGTAACCACAGCACATGCGGAAAGTCGTCGAACGCCAAGGGATTCGCCGAGGAAGACGCGGCCGATCAGTGCGGCGAAGACGACGCTAGTCTCGCGGAGGGCCGAGACTTCGCCCATGGGGCTGATGCTCGCCGCCCAGATCACGACCGCGTAGGCCACCATGGAGACGATGCCTCCGAGGGCGGATCGGAGGAATTCGACGTCGAGTCGGAGACCGGAACCCTCCTTTCTTCGAGCCATCAGGATCAGCGGCATAGGTAGACCATCGAGCAAGAACAGCCAGGCGGCGTACGCTCGAGAATCGCCCGAAAGCCTGGCCCCGACCCCGTCGACGACGGTATACGCGGCAATCGTCGCGCCAGTCATCAAGGCCGGGGCGATGGAAAAGGACGTGGAGAGGCCTCGTCGATCGCGAGCAAGACCGAGTATCCCACCCGATATCAGCACCACGCCGAGCAACGAGGATGAGTCGAGTCGTTCGCCGGCGACCGCCGCGGCTCCCAGGGTCACCAGCATCGGCGACGACCCTCGGGCGATGGGGTACATCAGCCCGAGATCACCTTCGCGGTAGGTCGCGACGAGCAGGACGTTGTACGCGACGTGGAGCGCCCCCGAGAGACCAATGTAAAGCCAACTCGCCTGTCGAGGCGCCGGGAGGGTTGAGACCAGGACCACCGAGATCACGGTCCCGGTCATGGCCATGATCGTCGCGGATCGAAGTCGATCCGATCCCCCCTTCAACAGGGCGTTCCACGAGGCATGGAGGACCGCCGAGAACAGCACCAGGCCGACGACCGAGAGACTCATCGCTTCATGAGGGACGGAACGCGCACCACTCACTCCTCGACCTGGATTCGGATCGTCACGGGCGAAGCCCGGCCGGGGTTTCTCCCATCGCTGCAGTCAGGATCCGTGAGAAACCCGCTCCTCTGACACGATCAACAGAGGATAGCACTGGTCGTTCGACCTGACGAGGCGTCGCTGACGCTGAGAATGGATCGAAGCATCCTCATTTCCAGTGGACCGGCCGAGTGTCGAAGCTCAACCGCTGTGTCGAAGGAGAGCTTGCGAGCGAGTCGGAAGTCTGGCAAAACGGTGGACCGTTCGAGATGGATCGCATGCGGCGTTGTAGAACGGGCGTCGACTCATGTAGCGAGATCGGTGCTGCGCTCCTTGTAGGGTGGGCATTGCCCACCAGAATTCCGGGAGGCCTGGTCGACGTCACCAACCATAGAAGATGGGGCGGAGTGCGTCGATGACGTTCCTACCTTCGATCGCCACTGGGAAAGACAGGTGGGCGATGCCCAACCTGTGGGATGACGTCGGCACCAATCTCGCCTCATGAGCCAACCCGCTCTTTAAGGATTAAAAGGTTTCGGAACGCGGTGGCGCGAAGTTTAGGAACGGCAGCGTTGCAGGTTATTAGACAGACAACCCCTGAGAACGCGGACACGCCCATCTAAGGACTGGAGAGAGGCGGACCCAGTTATGGCCTATTGGTTGTTTAAATCCGAACCGAGCTGCTATTCCTTCTCCGACCTGATGGCGGAGCCAGCCCGGACGACCGGTTGGGGCGGCGTGCGGAACTTCCAGGCGCGGAACATGCTCCGGGACCAGGTCCGGCTGGGAGATCTCGTGCTGTTCTACCACTCGAACGCGGAGCCGCCCGGGATCGCGGGAGTGGCGGAGGTCGTGCTCGAGGGACACGCCGACCCGACCGCGTTCGACGCCTCGGACGAGCATTACGACCCGAAGAGTCAGCCGGACAAGCCGACCTGGTTCCAGGTGTCGATCCGAGGCGTGCGGGCGATCGACCCACCCCTCAGCCTTCCCTCTTTGCGGAACGTCCCGGCCCTCGATGGGATGGAGTTGCTCCGAAAGGGAAGTCGCCTCTCGATTCAACCGGTCAGCGCCGGCGAGTGGGACACGATTATGGCGCTGGCCGACAACGCCCCCCAATCTTGAAGCGAAACCCCGGAGCCCATTCACCATGGCCAGACTCGAGCATTTCGCGATCTATGCCGACGACACCTCAGCCCTGAAGGATTTTTACGTCGACGCATTTGGAATGCGCGTCCTCGTCGAGGGGGGGGGTAACCCGCCCGGCTATTTCCTGGCCGATGACGCGGGCATGGCCATCGAGATCATCGGCCGCCCGGACCCGGAGTCGGCGGTCAACCAACGCTGGGTCTGCCACGTCGCGTTCTGGGTCGACGACTTCGCGAAGGCCCGCACCGACCTCGAAGCCCGGGGGATCGTCTTCGAGACCGACACCGTCGCCGACAACGACAAGATCCGCACCGCGTTCTTCAATGACCCCGCGGGCAACCGCGCCCAGATCGTCTGGCGGAACCCCCGCCTGGGCGAGTGACCAGCCCGAGCTGCTCCGTCATCCCCTCGGCTTGCATGCCAGGTAGAGGCTCCACAACTCGGTCGACCGCCCCGACTCCGCGGGAGGAGGGGCGTCGCCATGCTCGGCTCGCCAGGCGGCCCAGCTTTTGGCCAGGTCGGGGCCGAGGAACGTCTCGGGGGCCAACGTCCGTCCCTGACGGAGCGCCAGGTTGACGTGGCGAAGGATGGCTCCTTCATCCAGACCTCGGATCGCGGCGACCTCGTCCGTCGTGAACCCCTTCTCGAGCAGCCGACAGGTCCACTCCTCGGTCGGCACGTAACTCGAACTTGATCGAGAAGGCCGCGCGGTCGCGGCGTCCTTCTCAGATTCCGGCTTCGGATGAGCTGAGGCCGTCGGCGTATGCGATTCCTCGGCGCGCCGAGGTGCGGAAGTCGAGATCGCTTGGCGAGGGCTCGACGACCCGCCACCGTCGTCTCTTTCTCTTCCACGAACCGGCTTCGAAGGCTCGCGCGACGTCGGGGCCTCCTCGTCAAGGGTGGAACGTGAAGGGGGAAACAGGTCTCGACGAGGCGTGGATTCGGCCCGGTGTCCATCACCGGGTCGATCCGGCGTCGAGTCGTCGCGTGCGGCTCGACGATCCGAAGGAGCGACTTCCACCCCCGAGAACTCGGCCACCGCCGCGAGGAGTGCCGCGCCATGGCGTTCGATCCGGGCGGGTCCGAGCCCCTTGATCCCCGCAAGTGCCTGAGGGGTACGCGGCCGTTCCCGGACCAACGCCTCCATGGTCTCGTTCTTGAAGATGCAGTACGGGGGCTGCTTCGCTTCCCTGGCCCATTCGCTCCTCAACGTCCTCAGACGTTCCCATAGTGGGTCCCCTTCAAATTCCGACGTCGTCGCCTCCGCGTCTGGCTCATCTCTTTCGCTCCGTGTCGACATCGTCGCCGAAGGGAGCGCCGGGGAAGAGTTTGTCGTGCGTTCGGGCGATTTGGCCAGCCGTTCGAGGCCGCCGTTGCGGATCTTGACGGCAAGGTCGTCCGGCAACGCGAGGCGGATTGGGTGGTCCACCTGGCCCTTGAGAAGCTCCCACCCTCGCGCCGTGAGATCGGCAACCGGGCGGAACCGCTCGACTTCGGGATATTCGACGAACCCTGCCGAGGCGAGCGAATCCAGGAGCTCGGCGACCTCGGTCTGGCGGAACGTCGAGAGGACGCCGTAAGTGCTCAGCCGTTTCAGCCCCCACCGGTCCATCTTCTCGGAACCGGAGCCGGTGAGCATCTGAGAGATCACGGTCTTACCGAACCGGCCTTTGGCCCGGGCGACGCCCGAGAGGGCCTTGAGGATGACCTCGCGACCCCCTTGCGTGTCGATCTCGGTGTCGGAGTGGCCGCTGCCTCTGCCCTCGCCCAGGCCGCAGTTGTCGCAGTGGCCGCAGTGGATCCGATCGGCGTTCGAGTCACCGAAGTAGCCGAGGATGTAGGATCGCCGGCAAAGCTTCGTCTGCGCGTACTTGAGCATCCGCTCGAGCTTGTCGTATTCGCGCTGCTTGCGCTTCTCGAGGACCGAGAAGTCGATCTCGAGGTCCCGCGCGCGTTTTGTGCGATCGATGACGCGGATCGCGTTGCCTCGGAAGGGGGGGACGTAGTCGATGGGAAGTTCGGCCACGAGGGCCCGGATCGCCCGATTCAACGCCTGGCGATCGATCCCGAGGGTCGTCGCGAACTCGTCGGGGTGGAAATAGATGGGCTCTCCGAACCTTCGGTTGACGTGGGCTTCCAACCCCATGAGGACGATCCGCTGGACATGCGCCTGGGCCCCGAGCTTGGGAAGGAAGCTCGGTTCGTCGGCCTCGGCGTTGATCCGGACGATCGCCATGTTCTCTCTCGGGAGGAACTTCTCGACCGCACCGGCCCCCTCAAGGATCTTCACGGCGGTGCCGACCGCCGACTCGTTCAGCTCGATATGAGCCGCCTCCTTGATCTCGGCATGGGTCAGCTCGATCGGGTCGGCATCCTGGGCACGGAGATACTCGTAGACCCGATAAACCGCTTCGGCAGGAGGATATTCATTTTCAATGAACATCTCCTGGAGAAATCGGTCGCCGTAAGCGAACAGGAGCACGCACTGGGCGTTCCGCCCATCACGCCCGGCACGCCCCGCTTCCTGATAATAGGCCTCGAGCGTCCCCGGCATGTTGAAGTGGACGACGGACCGGATGTCGGCCTTGTCGACTCCCATGCCGAAGGCGTTCGTCGCGACGACGATCTCGGCCTCGCCGCTCATGAACCGTTCCTGGGCCGCGGTCCTGTCCTCGCGAGGCAACCCGGCGTGGTAGACGACCACCGAGCGTCGGAGCTCGCGCTCGAGGAACTGACCGATCGACTCGCAACGGGCACGACTCGAGGCATAGATCACGGAAGGCCCGGGATTTTGCTCGAGAACGGCGGCCAGGGCGACAAGCTTGTCGGCGTCTCGGCGAGCTTCGGTTACCGAATAGCCGAGGTTGGGCCGGTCGAAGCCGGTGACGAACTGCGCGGGGTCTCGGAGATCGAGCTGGTCGGCAATGTCTCGACGCACCAGGTCGGTGGCCGTGGCGGTCAGTGCGATGCAGGCCGGCGAGCCGAGCCGGCGCCTGGCGTGGCCGATCTTGGCGTAGTCGGGGCGGAAGTCGTGCCCCCACTCGCTGATGCAGTGGGCCTCGTCGATCGCCAGGAGCGCCGGTCGGGCCTTCGCCATCGCCTCGAGGAACCGGAGGCTGCGGAACCGCTCCGGGGCGACATAGACGAGGTCGTAGCGTCCCGCCTCGATCTCGAGGATCCGGACCCGTTGCTCGGCTGCGTCGAGCGAGCTGTTGATCAAGGTCGCCCGCACCCCGCGCTGGGTCAGGGCGTCCACCTGGTCCTTCATCAGGGCGATCAGCGGGCTCACGACCAGGGTCAGGCCGGGGAGGAGCAGCGCGGGGAGTTGATAACAGAGGCTCTTTCCGCCGCCGGTCGGCATCACGCAGAGGACGTCTCGACCTTGCAAGACGTTCTCGATGACCTCGCGCTGGCCGGGACGGAACTGCGCCAGCCCGAAGCGCTCGTGGAGCGTCCGTTCGAGGTCATGACTGCGTTCGGCGACACTCATGTGCAAGCGATCCTTCCCTTGGGACACCCGGTGTTCCCAATTATAGGTGAAGGAACGTCCCGTCGCGAGTTCGCCGATTCGAGACGAGGAGTCGATCGGGAGGGTCCGTTTCCCTTCGAGAAACAGCCCCTCCTGGCACCACTCAGCCCTTGATGACCCCGACGGGCCTGAGGCGGGCAACCTTCTTGGAGATGCCCGCCTTGTCGACGACCTCGACGACCTGGTCGACGTCCTTGTACGCCGCCGGTTGCTCTTCCGCGAGCCCCTTATGGCCCCGGGCCCTGGCGACGATCCCGAGCGCGTCGAGCTCCTTATCGATCCGACGACCGGCGGCCAGCTTGACGGCTGCCGTGCGGCTCATCATCCGACCCGCGCCATGGCACGTGGTCCCGAATGAGTGGACCATACTCCCCGGCAAACCGGCGAGGACCCAGCTCGCCGTCCCCATGCTTCCGGGGATGATGACGGGCTGACCGATGCCGAAATAGGCTTCGGGGATCTCCGGATGCCCGGGCGGGAAGGCCCGGGTCGCCCCCTTGCGGTGGACGCAGACCTGCTTCGTGGCACCCCCACCGACGTCGTGGTCTTCGAACTTCGCGATGTTGTGCGCGACGTCGTAGACCAGGTCCATCCCCAGGGACTCCCAAGGCACTCCGAAGACCCTGGCAAAGACCTCTCGAGCCTGGTGGGTCAGCAATTGTCGGTTACACCAGGCGTAATTCGCCGCCGCGCGCATGGCCCCGATGTACGACTGCCCCTCGGGGCTCCGCACCGGAGCGCAAGCGAGCTGCCAGTCGGGTAGGTCGAACCCGTACTTCTTGGGGGCTCCCTTGAAGACGCCGAGGTAGTCGTCGCAAACCTGGTATCCCAGCCCGCGCGAGCCGGAGTGGATCAGGACCGTGATCTGTCCCTCCTGCAACCCCATGACTCCGGCCGCGGTCTCGTCGAGGACTCGGTCGACGACCTGGACTTCCAGGAAATGGTTTCCCGAGCCGAGAGTGCCGCATTGATCATACCCACGCGTATAGGCACGATCGCTCACCCGGTCGGGGTCGGCATTGTCGAGCCGGCCGCGCGCCTCGGTAAACTCCAGGTCTCG
Source organism: Singulisphaera rosea (assembly GCF_054877945.1). Taxonomy (NCBI): domain Bacteria; kingdom Pseudomonadati; phylum Planctomycetota; class Planctomycetia; order Isosphaerales; family Isosphaeraceae; genus Singulisphaera; species Singulisphaera rosea. The sequence continues at coordinate 427,680 of NZ_JBTYIP020000002.1, forward strand.
GGCGGCCCCCCAACCCTGCGCGATCACATAAGCAGAGCCTTGCTCCATGAGCTGGCTCAGCTTCGGCTTGTCGAACAGATATTTCCCGCTCTGGCCGACCCCCGTGGGGATGTCGCGAAAGAGCTGGTCGACGAGCTCGCGGATCCTCGGTTTGGCCTCCGACCAGGTGAGGTCGGTGCGCAAGAGCCGGACGCCGCAGTTGATGTCGTACCCGACGCCTCCGGGGGAAATCACGCCCCCCTCTTCGGGGTCGGTGGCCGCCACGCCGCCGATGGCGAACCCGTATCCCCAGTGGATGTCGGGCATTGCCAGGCTCGCTTTTTGAATCCCCGGCAGCGTCGCCACGTTGACGACCTGCTCGGGCCCCTGATCTTTCTTGATCTGATCGATGAGCGACTCGTCGGCGAAGATCAGGCCGTCGACGCGCATGTCGGATCGGTAGCTCTTGGGGATCCGCCACTGGCAAGGCCCCACCTGCTCCAACGGTCCGGTGTACCCGCCGCCTTTGCCCATCGCACTTCCTCCGTCGCTGACTTCGACCCGACGCCGACCATTCCTCGTGACCACCTTACACCCGGCGCCGAATCGACGAGGATCCAAGGAGATCAGAGCGTTGTTCTCGAAAAAGGTTCCCAAGGCCAGGACAATTTCGTCTCCGCGACTTATCCACGCAAGGCCAAGGCCAGCACACGCCCGGTCGGCGTGTCCATCTCGGCAACCTCCTCAGGAGTGCCTTCCGCAACGATGGAACCTCCTTCGTCACCGGCCCCCGGCCCGAGGTCGATGATCCAGTCGGCGCAGACCATCACCTCGGGACTGTGTTCGACGATCAGGAGCGAGTGGCCGATGTCGAGCAGCGAGGTCAGGGCATCGAGCAGCTTCAACGTGTCGGACGGGTGCAACCCGGTCGTCGGCTCGTCGAGGATGAAGAGGGTGCGGTTCCGGTTGGCCGAGCGCGTGATCGCCGAGGGCGAGGTCGCGAGGTAGCTCGCCAGCTTCAGGCGTTGGGCCTCGCCGCCGGACAGGGTCGAAGCCGGTTGTCCGAGGCGCAGGTAGTCGAGGCCGACATCCATGAGGGGCCGGAGCCTTGCCAAGACTTTGGGTCGGTGGCGGAAGAAGACGAAGGCCTCCCGTGCGGTCAGTTCGAGCACCTCGGCGATATTGCGGTCTCGATAGAGGATCTCGAGCGTCTCGGGACGATAGCGCGTCCCCTGACATTCCGGACATCGGATCATCACGTCGGGGAGGAATTGCATGTCGATCGTCTGGAAGCCGTTCCCTTCGCACGCGTTGCACCGGCCCCCTTCGACGTTGAAGCTAAACCGGCCCGCGCCGTAGTTGCGGAGCTTGGCCTCGTGCGAGGCGGCGAACGTCTTGCGGATCTCGTCGAACGCTTTGAGGTAAGTCACGGGATTGGAGCGGCCCGAGCGGCCGATCGGCGACTGATCGACGAGAATACAATCTTCGATTGCCGACGTCCCGGTCAGCTCGGTGTGTTGCGCCGCGGGGAGGGCCTCGTTACCCAACCTCCGGCGGAGCGACGGATAGAGCGTCTCCTCGACCAGCGTACTCTTGCCCGCCCCGCTCACGCCGGTGACGACGCAGAGGACACCCAGGGGGAATGAGACGTCGAGATTCTTGAGATTGTGCCCGCGAGCCCCCGACAGCCGGAGCGCCCCCTTATCTCGCGGACGCCTCCGGTTCGGCACGAGGAGCCTGCGCTTGCCCGTGAGGAAGTCGGCGGTCGCCGAGTGCTCCGTCCCCGCGATCTCCGCGGGGGGGCCAGCGTAGAGCACGTGACCGCCGGACTCCCCTGCCCCGGGCCCGATATCGACGAGGAGGTCGGCCGATCGGAGGATGTCCTGGTCGTGCTCCACGACGACGACCGAATTCCCGGCATCCCGCAACGACCGGATGATCCCGAGCAACCGGCCCACGTCCTGAGGATGGAGCCCCACCGAGGGTTCGTCGAGGACGTAGAGCGTGTTGACCAGGCCCGACCCCAAAGCGGTCGTCAGAGCCACCCGCTGCGCCTCGCCCCCGGAAAGGGTTCTCGCCTGGCGGTCGAGCGTCAGGTAATCCAGTCCGATCCGTTCGAGGTACTCGAGCCGGCTGGTCGTCTGTCTGAGGATCCGCCGCGCGATCGGATTACCGTCCTCTTCGAGGATGCGATTCAGGAAAGACCTGGCCTCGCGGATTTTCAGGGCCGAGACGGCCGCGATGTCGAGCCCCCCCACCTTGACCGCGAGGACTTCGGGCCGGAATCGTGTCCCCCCACAGTCAGGGCAAGGCGCATACCCTCGCCATCGTGCAAGGAAGACCCTCACGTGCATCTTGTAAGACTTCTTCTCGAGGGCCCGGAAGAATCCCCGAAGCCCCGGATAACCGTGAGCGACGTCCCCTTCGACGATGAGCCGGACGTGTTCCGGAGACATGTGGCGATAAGGCACGTCGATTGGGATCCCCAGGGCCGGGGCGACGTCGAGCAGGTCCTCGAGCCGATCGCGGTAGCCTGGGGTCGTCCAGGGGACGATCGCCCCATCACGCAGACTCTTCGAGGTGTCCGGGACGATACGTTCCAGGTCCAGGTCGATGACCCGTCCGAAGCCCTCGCACGTCGGGCAGGCCCCGAGCGGGCTGTTGTAGGAGAATAGCCGAGGGCTCGGCTCGGGGTAATCGGCGCCGCAATGGCCGCAACGCCACCCTTGAAAAAAGTTGAGAGTCTCGGCGTCGGTGAGGATTCGACAACGACCCAGCCCTTTCGAGAACGCCGTCTCGATCGAGTCGAGCCGACGCGCGGGGGAGTCGCTCCCGCGCACCATCCGGTCGACGATGACGTCCACTTGCCCACTCGAGGGTTCAGGGAACGCGCCCGACTCGAGCGTCAGGACCTGCCCATCGACCTGGACGCGAGTAAACCCGTCCTCGCGGAGGATCGACGCGAGTGCCGAACGGTCCGATTCGGGCCGGACCTCCATCGGGAAGGCGATCTGATAGCGCGTCTTCTCGGGCAAGCTGGCGATCGCCCGATCCACGGTGGCCGGGCTCGCCGGCTCGACCTGATGGCCGCAGACCCGGCAGACGACCTGCCCTACCCGCGCGAACAGCAACCCGAGATCGTCGTGGATCTCGGTCACGGTGGCGACCGTGCTCCGGCTCGAGCGCCTGGTGCCGTGCTGCGAGACGGCAATCGCCGGCGGGATCCCATCGATCCGGTCCGCGTCCGGCTTGTCGAGCTTCTCGAGGAATTGCCGGGTGTAGGCCGAGAACGTCTCGATATAGCGCCGCTGGCCCTCGGCGTAGAGCGTGTCGAACGCCAACGAGCTCTTCCCCGAACCGCTGACTCCCGAGAAGACGATGAGCCGGTTGAGCGGTAGGTCGAGGTCGATCCCCTTGAGGTTATGGACACGGACCCCTCGAAGCCGGATCCGTCGCGAATCGTCGAAGGCCATCGCCCTTGGACCCTTGGAGTGCCTCGATCAGCCGCTGACGCGAGGCCCATCCTAGCGTCCGGGCTCCGTCCAAACCAAGGCCCGCGATCGCGAGGGACCCTGTCGACGGCGACGCTGCCCTTTCCAAAAACGCCTGAATCGGGCGTTACGTAAAGCCCACCGCCAGTACGTTTCCCTCGCCGTCCGGCTCGGTTAAGATGGCCGGCTCAACGATTCTCAAGGCGATCCGCCCAGGGGGATGAACAAGTGAGAGCGACGTCGTGCCGACGCGGGCCGTGGGGCCTCCTTGCCTTGTCGATTTCGATGGTCCTCGCCGGCTGCGGCGACTCGGGAACCCCGCCCCCTGCGTCGGGCGAAGGTCCCTCGACCACGTCCAAGGGCTCGACCAAGGGGCCCAAGCTCCTCTTCATCACCAATAGCAACGCCGACTGGTGGAACGCCGTCGAAAAAGGGATGACCGACGGCGGCGAGAAGTTCGGCGCCCAGGTGACGATGAAGCGGAACGAGGGGACGACCGAAGGCCAAATCCAGCGGCTCGAAGAAGCCTTGAGCCTCCCTGACATCCAGGGCGTGGCCGTCTCGGTCCTCGAAGCCGACTCGCCGGGGATCGCCGACAAGTTGCTCGAGCTCCAGTCGGCCGGCAAGGTCGTGATCACGATCGACTCGGACGGGCCCTCCGAAACCCGGCGCGCCTACATCGGCACGAATAACCGCAAGGCCGGGGAATTCGCCGGCAAGGCGGCCGCGGCGATCCGACCGCAGGGGGGCGAGACCGCGATCTTCGTCGGCAAGCCTTCGGCGGCCAACGCCATCGAACGACGCGAGGGATTCTTCGCGGGTGCGGGCAAGGCGTTCATCGAGAAGGAAGTCTTCAATGACGAGGGCGACAAGAACCGGGCCCAGTCGAACGTCGTGACGGCCATCAGCAAGTACCCCAACCTCGGCGTGCTCCTGGGCCTCTGGTCCTACAACGCCCCGAGGATCGCCGAAGAAGTCGGACAGTCTCCCGAGCTCCGGAAGAAAGTCTCTGTCATCACGTTCGACCTCGACGAGCTGGCCATCGAGCACATCGAGAAGGGACAGATCGACGTCTCGGTCTGTCAGAATCCTTATGAGATGGGATACCAAGGCGTCCGGCTCCTGAAGGCCTATATCGAGAAAGATCAGAAGACGATTAACGAGATGCTGCCCAATAACGCAACCGTCATCGACACCGGCGTCCGAGTTATCGTGCCGTCGAAGGATTCTCCCGTGAAGGGAGACAACGTGATTGACATCAAGGAAATGAAGATGTGGCTGGGCAGCAAGGGCCTGAAATCGTCATGACGAACGCCTCCGCATCGCAACAATCTTCGGACCGGTCGTCTTGGCTCGCGATCTTCCGGGCCCCCGAGTGGGGCCTGGTCGTCGGCATCGGCGCGGTCTTGCTCCTGATCTATTTCCTCGCGCCGACGAGTGCCTTCTTCGAGTGGCAAAACCGGAAGACGCTCCTGCACCAGGTGGCCCTCTTCGGGGTGCTTTCCGTCGGCGCGGCGGTGGTCATCATCGCCGGCGGCATCGATCTCTCGATGGGCTCGGTCGTCGCGCTGGCCTCGATCTTCAGCGCCAAGCTCGTGACCGATTGGCTCCGGGGGGGCCCGAACACCTCGACTCCGCCCTCCAATGGCGTGATCGCGCTGGCGTTCTTCCTGACTCTTCTGTTGGGGCTCTTCGTCGGCCTCGGCCATGCGTTCATGATCAATCGGTTCCGGCTCCCACCCTTCATCGCGACGCTGGCGACCATGGCGGGACTTCGAAGCCTCGCCACCATCCTCTGCAAGAACCAGCCGATCACGGTCCGCTTCGACGCTTACCGGTTGCCGGGCCGAGAGGCGTGGTGGGCGTTGGGCGTGTTCGCGGTCGTCGCCGTCGCGACCAGCGTGATGATGGGCGCCACCGTCCTCGGCCGACACCTCTACGCTCTGGGCGGGAATGAGCAGGCCGCCCGGCTCAGCGGCCTGTCCACGCGACGGCTGAAGGCGATCGCCTACGGCCTATCGGGCATGCTCGCCGCCCTGGGCGGCATCCTCTTCACCGGCCGAGCTGGCCAGGCCGACCCCCGGCTCGGCGTCACCTACGAGCTCTACGCGATCACCGCCGCTGTCGTCGGTGGCTGTAGTCTCTCCGGCGGGGTCGGATCGATCCGCGGCACGGTCCTCGGCCTCTTGCTGATCCAGATCGTCATCAAGGGGACCGGATTCGTCGTCCTAGACCTCGACAGCACCCAGGTCGAGGGCCTGGTGCTCGGCACCGTCGTCGTCCTCGCCGTCGCCTTCAACCAACGCTTCCGAGGTCGGGCCTGACCCAGGTCTGTTGCTGCGAGGTGGAGGGCCGGGTCGTTGCCAACCGACTCGGTCCTCTGCGCACAGAATCCTCCCGACCCCTCGGTTCGCCTCCCCACCTTTCAGTGGACGGGAAACCTCCCATGCCCTCGTCGAATCCACTCGATCTCGTCCCGATCGCCGCAACGCTGACCTTCCTGCCGATCAAGACGCGGATGCCGCTCAAGTTCGGGCCGGAGATCACGACGGAAGTGACTTGCGCGAGGGTCCGTCTCACCGTCGCCGACCGGCAGGGGCGCACCGCGGAAGGTTGGGGTGAGTCCCCCTTGAGCGTCCAGTGGGTCTGGCCGAGCCCGTTGTCGTATGAGGCTCGTCATGACGTCCTCAAGCGGTTCTGTCAGGACCTCGTGGCGGATTGGGCCCGCTTCGAGACCGTGGGCCACCCGATGGAGGTCGGCCACGCCTTCCAGACCGAAATCCTGCCGAAGCGCCTGGCCCAGGCCAATGCAGCTCCCGGCCGCGACGCCGACCCGATCCCCTGGCTCGCGGCCCTCGTGTGCAACTCTGCGTTCGACCTCGCGCTCCACGACGCCTACGGCGTGCTGCACGGCGTCCCGACCTACTCGACTTATAACGCTCGGTACATGAATGCCGACCTCGCCCACTACCTGACGCCCGCGGACGGTGCCGACGTGTCGTTCGACGGTCTCTACCCCGAGGATTTCTTCGAAAGCCCGCGCCCCGGATCGCTCCCCGCCTGGCACCTGATCGGGGGAAAGGATCCGATCGACGAGTCGGAGTTGACCGGGACCGAACCCGACGACGACTACCCCGTCTTGCTCCGCGACTGGATCCGCCGCGACGGGCTCAACTGCCTCAAGGTCAAGCTCCGAGGCGACGACGCGGCCTGGGACTACGACCGGCTGGTCAAGGTCGGGAAGATCGCCGAGGAGGAGTCGGTCGACTGGCTTACGACGGACTTCAATTGCACCGTCCAGCAGCCCGCCTACGTCAACACGATCCTCGACCGCCTGGTTCAGGAGCATCCGAGGATCTATGGGATGATCCTCTACGTCGAACAACCCTTCCCCTACGACCTCGAGACGTACCGGATCGACGTCCACAGCGTCTCGGCGAGGAAGCCCCTGTTCATGGACGAGAGTGCCCATGACTGGCACCTGGTCAAGCTCGGCCGTTCTCTCGGTTGGACGGGGGTCGCCCTCAAGACCTGCAAGACCCAGACCGGCGCCCTGCTCAGCCTTTGCTGGGCGAAGGCCCACGGCATGACGTTGATGGTCCAGGATCTCACCAACCCCATGCTCGCCCAGATCCCCCACGTCCTGCTGGCCGCGAACGCGGGGACGATCATGGGCGTCGAGTCGAACGGGATGCAGTTCTATCCCGAGGCCTCCCGCCCCGAAGCCGTGGTCCACCCCGGCCTGTACCGTCGCAAAGGCGGGACTCTCGACCTCTCGACGATCGGCGGGCCCGGCTTCGGGTACCGACTCGACGCGATCCAGAGGGACCTCCCTCCCGTCGCGGCCGAGGCCAGCAAGGCCGATTGACGTACGAACGAACTGACGTCAGTTCAGTCTCGGGGTACACTTCCCTTGGGGGCTCGATGCCTCCACAATGACGTCATCGTTTTGACGTCAATTCTCCAAGGTTATTCGAGAGGCGAATCCCATGGCGTTGCGGACGCGACGGGCATCCTGGATCGTTTTGGGCCTATTCCTCGTCGCGGCGACTTTCGCCGGCCTGGAAGCCGGCTTCGCCCAGTCCGGGGGCGGTGCCTCGAAGTCGACGCTCGACGCCAACTTCGTCTCCCTGGACAGTAACAAGATTGTCAACATCAACAATATTGCCTATGTCAGCGACGGCGGCGAGCTGTTCGATATCTATTTCGCTTGCTCGGCGGCACGAGCCCCCGACCCCCTGAGGTTGACCGGCTCCAAGGACGTTGCGCAAGCCAGGTCGCTCTTCAATGACAAGGGCCGGACGGGCGGGCGATTCGAGCGGCATGGGATGTACTGGATTAGTGTCGATCACATCGCGTTTATCGAAACCAAGGTCGATTCGGTCGTGATCAATTTCAACGCTCGCGTTTTCGACTCCTACGCGAGCTTGACCCTGACCGGCGCCGATGCCGAACGATTCCGGAAGCGATAACACGAATACGGTCCGATCTCTCACGAAAAACGGGTAACGATTCACCACAAAGGCACGAAGGACACAAAGGGAAAGGAAGGAACCCAATCAGTCCTTTTCGATTCCCTTTGTGACCTTCGTGCCTTTGTCATAATACTGCCCATCTTGTGCCGCCTCGCAACACGGTTGGGAATTCTGAAAACTCTCGGTTGCCCCTCCTCCGACTTTTGTTATACTGCAAATCAAAGTCCCTGACAGTTGTCCCGCGACCATGGAAGGCCGTGGGGGGCGATCGGAAAGGAATTCATGTCCATGCCGGCTCAGGATGAGCACGGGCGAGGCTGGATCGTTCGACGACTGTGCTGGCTGTTGGCGGCCGGTATCCTGCTCCCTGCGCTGGTGGGCTGCACGCGGCGATATTACCGCGACTTCGCGGATCGCGACGTCTACCGAATCGAGAAGGAGCGGATGGACGACTGGCGCTGGCAGGTCCCCGACCGGCCGGTGGAAGCCGACCCTCGCTCACGCATCGGCGATGTCCACGACCCGAACCACGAACCGATCCCGCCCGACGACCCCGGGGCCCGACCCTTCCAGGTGACCGCGGGACGACCGTTCGAGTTCCACGGGTGGAAGAAGCGCGGGGTGGCCGCGGTCGAGGACATGAACTGGCTCAAGTGCATCCCTCGCGGCAAAGACGGCACCGTCGAGTTGAGCGGTCCTTCGGCCATGCAGATCGCCTTGATGAACAACCGCCAGTATCAGACGAACGTCGAGCAGGTCTATCTCCAGGCCCTCTCGCTGACGCTGACTCGCTTCACGTTCTTCCCCCAGCTCTTCGGCAATCAGACAACCCAATACCGACGCTTCGGGGCCAACAAGAACGAGAGCAACCAACTCCAGTTGCTCACCCAGGATAGCCTGAACTGGACCTTCTATTCCGGGGCGCAGCTCCTCGTCAACTTCGCGAACACACTGGTCTTCGAATACACCGGCAAGGGCTTCCAGACGGTCAACTCCGGCCTGACCGTCAGCCTGACGCAACCTTTGCTTCAAGGAGCCTGGGCGCGCAACTTCACACAGCCCTTGTCGCTGGCGGAACGCGAGACCCTCTACACGGTGCGAACCTTCGCGCACTACCGCCGGCAGTTTTACGTCGACACCATCACGGGTTACCTCGATCTCCTCTTATCGCTCCAGCAGATCCGGAACCAGCAGAACCAGGTCGACGGCTTCAAGCGCAACCTCGACATCAACGACGCCTTCGTCCGCGCCGGCCTGGTCACTCCGCTCCAGCGCGATTTCATCGCCCTGTCGTATCAGCAGTCCTTGTCGAGTTTGCTCGGGCAGGAAGCGAGTTACCAGACGGCCCTCGACGCCTACAGGGTCACTCAGCTCGGGCTTCCCGCCGATTTTCCCATGACTCTCGACGAGGAGATGTTGAAAGGCTTCGAGTTGAACGATCCCGGTCTCGACGTGATGCGGGCCGAGAGCGAGAAGCTCTATCTCTCGCTCCTCCAGTATGACGAGCCTCCCTCGAAGTCGTTCATGGGCGACACCGCTCAAAGGCTTCTCAAGGACATCGAGGAGCTCAAGGGGGTAGGCCAGGGCGTCGGCAAGGAGCTGGATCAGTGGCTCGCCCAGATCAAGGCGGAAAAGGGGAAGGTCGGGACAGGCCCCGGGCCGACCGAGCAGGATGAGCGCGAGAGCCTCGACCGACAGATTGAACTGTCGAAGAGCCTGGTCGACGCCTACGCCGCGACCCGCTTCGACCTTGAAGAAGACGTCCGAGACATCAAAGAATACTTGGAGACGCTCGACAAGACGGACTTGAACGAAGCCTGGCGGACGCTCCATGACGTCTTCATCAGCCGCGAGTTTCGGTCGAGGCTCACCGAGCTACTGGTGATCCAAACGCAGATTCGCGTCTATCTCATCGAGGTGAAACCGGTCGACCTGACCGTGGAGAAGGCGATCGAAACGGCGCTGGCGAATCGGCTCGACCTGATGAACAGCCTCGGCGCGGTCACCGACACGTGGCGGAACGTCGAGGCGGCCGGCAATCAGCTCCTCGCGGGCTTGAACGTCTTCTATAACGCCCAGATCAATTCCGACCCGAACCACCTCGGGCTGCTCCGCTTCGACGCCCACGACACGCAACAATTCACGGGCTTCGAGTTCGCGGCGCCGATCGTGCGGAGGACGCAGCGAAATACCTACCGGGCCGACCAGATCCTCTATCAACAGGCCCGCCGTGCCTACATGCTGAACCACGACGAGATCGTGCAAACGATCCGCCTCGACATGCGAAGCCTGAACCTGAACCGTCGGCAATTCGAGATCAATCGTGTGGCCTTGTTGATCGCCGCACGCCAGGTGGACCAGGCCGAGAACAACGCGAGGAGTAGCACGGGGGCGGACTCGGGGGCCGGCCAGACGAGCGGCCTTAACGTGATCAACGCCCAGCAGTCGCTGCTCCAGGCCAAGAACCAACTGATCGGCAACTGGATCCAATACGAAGAGTCACGCTTGACTCTCTTCAAAGACTTCGACGTCATGAACATCGATGTGCAAGGGGTCTGGACCAATGACGACAGCATTCCAACCTTCAACGGGGGATCCGTTCCCGCCACCCCAGACCCCGTCGGAGCCCCGAGAGAAAACCTCCTCCCTCCTCCCGCTCCCGCAACCCGCAGCCCCTTCGCGACGCCGTAAACGAGGGCTCCCGATCCGGCTCCTCGTCCTCCTCACGATCGCCGGCGGGATCACGGCGGTCGGGTATTTCGGCTTGATCCCGAGCTGGAAAGGCGGGTCGGACAAGGATAAACCGCTCAACGTGCTCGTCACCAAGGGCACGTTGCGTATCGTCGTCACCGAGCGGGGGAACCTCGAGAGCGTGAAGACAGTCGACGGGGTCTGCGAGCTCTCCGGCTACGAAAACAAGATCATCCAGCTCACCCCCGAGGGCAATCACGTCGTCAAAGGGGAGATCGTCTGCCGATTCGACTCGGCCGCGATCGACAAAAACATCGCGCAGCAGGAGATCAAGTCGAAGCAGGCGTCCTCCAAGATCGAGACCAGCCGACAGGAGGTCGAGATCGCGAAGAATAAGGGCGAGAGCGAAATTATCGCCGCGAACGTCGAGCTCCAGCTCGGGGAGCTCGACCTCGAGATGTATCAGAACGGCACCTATGTCTTCGAGACCGACGAGATCAAGGGAGACATCGGGCTCAAGACCAAGAAGCTGGAGGAGTCCAAGAACAAACTCGAGCAATTTCAAGGGCTCGTGAAGAAGGGTTTCAAGACCCCCGGCGAGCTCCGGACGGCCCAGAGCGAGCTCCACGGCGATGACCTGACGTTGAAGGGGGCCAGGGCCAAGCTCATGGTCAAGGAGAAATACGAGTTCCGGCGCAAGTCGACCGAGTTCTCCGCCAAGGTCGACCAGGCCCGCAAGAAGGTGGCCCAGGCCCAGGCGACCGCGAAGGCCTCCATCGCCAAGGCCGAGAGCGAGTTCGACTCGGCCAAGTCGACGTTCGTCATCGAGGATCAGCAACTCAAGGAGTTCCAGAGCCAGAAAGACAAGACGACGATCAAGGCCGAACAAGAAGGGATCGTCGCCTACGCCAACGAGGCCTGGTACGACTCGAGCCGGCAGATCCGCGAAGGGGCCACCGCTTACTCCCGGCAGAAAATCTTCAGCCTCCCGGACCTGTCCTCGATGCAAGTCAAGGTCAGCATCCACGAGTCGTTGATCAAGAAGATCAAGCCGGGGCAGATGGCCGAGATCCGGGTCGATGCCTTCCCGAACATCGTGATCGTCGGCAAGGTCAAGACCGTCTCGCAACTGGCCGACTCCAACCGTGGATGGCTCAACGGCGGCGTCAAGGAGTACTCCACCGTCGTCGGAATCGAGTCGATGCCCAAGGAAGAGCTCCGGCCCGGGATGACCTCCGAGGTTAAGATCCTGGTCGGCGAGCTCCCGAACGTCCTGATGGTCCCGGTCCAGGCCGTCGCCCAGCACAAGGGGACTTTTTATGCCTTCGTGCTCGCGCCGGAAGGCGTGAAACGTCGGGCCGTGAAAGTCGGTGATACGAACGAGTTCCAGGTCCAGATCCTTGAGGGCTTGAAAGAAGGAGAGACGGTCGCATTAGACGCCCGTTCGCGCGTCGCAGAAGAGTTCAAGGATGAAGATAAGAACCAGGACACGAAGACAACGCCGCCAGCTAAGGGGAGCGGGCCTGGATCACCTGGGGCGTAGAGCGGTTCTCACTCGCATCGCATACGAAGAATCTCTTTCCCAAGGTCCCCGCTATCCGTTACTCACATGCTGAGTCGAGTCAAGCTTCCGTGGTTGCGGGCCTTTGCTCTCAGGCACCAGCCGTCGTTGAATGCTCAATTCTCGTCCCACGGGGATCGTGAGAACGAGGGAATTAGCCCCTGTGATGTATGGGTAAGGGATAGCGGGGACCCCGGGAACGAGAGTGCGAGGCAATCCTTATCGCTCGCGGAGCCTTCTCAGAAAGTCGAATGCGATGCGACCGACATCCTCTCCAAACTGGATATCCCCTGATTGCAGCGCGAGTCGAACTCACATCGGTGATTGCTGATGAATAAGGTCTGGAACACCGTCAAGCTCGCGCTCCGCAACCTGACGTTACACAAGCTGCGCGTGCTCCTGACAGCCCTGGGACTGATCTTCGGGGTCGCCTCGGTGATCGCCATGCTCGCGATCGCCGAAGGGGCGAGCGCCGAGGCCCAGCGACAACTCGCCGAACTCGGGGCGACGAACATCATCCTGCGGAGCAATAAGCCGGTCGACGACGTGAAGCCGTCGAAGAATGCGAACGACAGCTTCGTCTTCAACTACGGGCTGACGAACAAGGACTTCGACCGGATCATGCAGACGATCCCCACGGTCGTCGGCGCCACCCCGCTTCGCGAGTTCCGCAAGAACGTCCGCCACCTCGACCGCGAACTTGAAGGCCGGGTCGTCGGGGCCAACCCCGACTGCCTGGCGATCACCGGGCAGAAGCTCGCGCAGGGGCGGTTCCTGACCGACCTCGACATGGCGCGGGCTTCGAATGTGGCGGTGATCGGGTCCGAGATCGTCGAGAAGCTCTTCCCATTCGGGGACCCGATCGGCCAGTCAGTCCGGGTCGGCGACAACCACTATTATCTGATCGTCGGCGTGACGGCATTCAAGGCCCCCTCCGGGGGGACGGGGAGCAGTCTCTCGGCCCAGGATTTGAACAAGGATGTATACATCCCCTTGACGACCGACCGCGCCCGATTCGGCGAGCTCCTCATGGGAGAGAAGCAGGGCCAGTTCACGGCCGAACGCCTCGAGCTGAGTCAGATCACGGTGACCGTCCGGACGATGGACGAGGTCAAGCGCACCGCCGCCTCGCTCGAGAGCCTGCTCCTCCAGTTCCACTCCAAGAAGGATTACAGCGTCACCGTCCCCTTGGAGTTGCTCGAGAAGGCCGAGGCGACGAAGCGCATCTTCAACCTCGTGCTCGGGTCGATCGCGGGGATCTCGCTCATCGTCGGCGGGATCGGGATCATGAACATCATGCTGGCGACCGTCTCGGAGCGGACTCGAGAGATCGGGATCCGCCGCGCCCTGGGGGCGAAACGCCGCGACATCATCTTCCAGTTCTTGACCGAGACCGTCGTGATCTCGGCCTCGGGAGGGGCGATCGGCGTGGCTCTGGGCATGGCCGTGCCCCCGATCGTCTCGTCGCTCTCGGGGGTTCCTGCCGTGATCCGGCCGGAGTCGCCCATCGTCGCGTTCCTGATCGCCCTCGTGATCGGGGTGATCTTCGGAGTCTATCCGGCCCGCCGGGCCGCGATGATGGACCCCGTCGAGGCGCTCCGCTCGGAGTGATCGAACGCAGAACAAATGTTCCGACGATTCCGCAAGCTCGACTGGGGTACCCTTGGCGAACCCGCTAGAATGACCGAGTGTCTTCCGCGGGGTAGATCTCGCGTTCCGAAGGCCGGGGGGGTTCGAGCGATGTCGGGCGAGGCTGGCAGTACGACGCATCCGAATCGGGCCATGATCACGTCCGCGCTCTTGATGGCGATGGCGGTCGCGGCCCTCGAGCAGACCGTCGTCTCGACGGCGATGCCGAGCATCATCGCCAACCTCAAGGGGTTGAAGATCTACCCGTGGGTGTTCTCGGCCTATCTCTTGGCCGCGACGGTCTCGACCCCGATCTACGGCAAGCTCGCCGACATCCTGGGCCGCAAGCGGGTCTTGATCTTCGGGCTCGCGCTCTTCGCCGTCGGCTCGGCCCTCTCGGGGATGGCCCAGAGCATGTCGCAACTCATCGCCATGCGTGTGTTGCAAGGCCTCGGGGCGGGCTCGGTCGGCCCGATCGTCCTGACGATGCTCGGCGACCTGTTCACGCTCCAGGAGCGGGCGAAGGTCCAGGGGCTCTTCAGCGCGGTCTGGGGAGGCTCGAGCCTCGTGGGGCCGGCCATCGGGGGCCTTCTGACAGACCAACTCTCCTGGCGCTGGGTTTTCTTCGTGACCGTCCCGTTCGGGATCGCTGCGATCGGGATCCTTTATTTCTTCTTCGACGAGCGGGTTGTCCGGAAAGAAACCCGGCCGATCGATTGGTGGGGCGCTGCCCTGTTCACGGTCAGCTCGACCGTGCTCCTCGTGGTCGTCCTGAATGCCCGGGAACTGGCCTATGGCGCGAGTCTTGGGCTGATGTCGTTCGCCCTCATCTTGCTCGTGCTTTTCATTCGCCAGGAACGACGGGCGGCCGACCCGATCCTGCCGCTCGACTTGATCCTGTCCCCCCCGATCGCGTCGGCGATCGTCGGGAGCACCTTGATCGGGGTTCTGCTTTTCGGGATCGATACCTACTTGCCGCTCTACGTGCAGGGCGTGAAGGGAGGGACCGCGACCGAAGCGGGCCGGGTGATCACCCCGCTCTTCTTCGCGTGGGCGATCAGCGTGGCGATCGCGGCGAAAGTCTTAATTCGCCTCGGGTTCCAACGCACCGCGGTCGCGGGATCCCTGCTCATCGCGTCGGGCTCGCTGGCCCTGGCCTTCGGAGCCGCCCAGCCCGCCTGGTCAGGCCCAATCTTCATGGTCTCCGCCTTCGTGATCGGCCTGGGGATGGGGCCGACGTCGTTGAGCTACATCCTCGGGGTCCAGCACGCGGTCGCCTGGGACCGCCGTGGCGTCGCGACCGGCGCTATCTCCTTCGTCAGGACTCTCGGAGGAGCACTCGGGGTCGGGATCCTCGGCGCGACCCTAGGCTTCGAGCTGGCCCAACGCCTTGACACCGAGCGAGGTGCCGGGATCGACGTCTCGGCGGCGCTTCGCCCCGAGACGCATGCCTCGCTCTCTCCGCAGCAGCTCCGGGTCGTGCAGGAAGCTTTGGGGCTCTCGCTCCGCGACGTTTTCTTCCAGATGTCGGCGGTTGCCGCGTTGATCATCGTCTGTTCGATCGGCCTGAAAAGTCGCAAGCCTGCGGCGGCACCGCAAACCGAGGATGACGATTCCGTTTCCGATTCCGAGACGGAGGTCGCCACCGAAGTTATGTCCGGCCACTAACCGGCTTAATCGATCGCGATTGATTGGCTTGGTTTCGGCCAAGGTTGGATAGCCCCTCCGTTCCCCGGCCGAGGTTATTTGCACAAGGTGCAGAGCTGGACGAAATCCAGCGGCTTGCGAAGCATGGCCTCGGGCTTGAGCATCGCCAGCGCATCGAGGCGGGCGCGATCCTGACAACCCGTGACGACGATGACCCGAGATGAGAGCTGGGCGTCACGCACGCGTTTCAGGATCGTCTCGCCGTTACCGTCGGGCAGCATCAAGTCGAGCACCACGCAGTCAGGCGGGGGCTCGAGAAGGGCCAATCCTTCCGAGACCGACTTCGCTGAGGAGACCTCCCAGCCTTGCCGACGGAAGAGGGCCTCCATCGCGCGTCGCGAGATCGAATCGTCCTCGACGATCAATAAGCGGCGGGCAGTCATCTCGGTAGTCCTGCCAACGGTTCCCCAGGCACTCCGTTCTCGAGTTTCAACGGTGAGCAAGGATGTCACTCCCCGGGATGCGAAGAAAGTCTTGCCAACTATAGCGAGATCCAGGCAACTCTCGTACCTGTAGAGGCAATATTCGCCGACATCCTGCTTAACACAGACGGCTTTCTTGACAACCCGCTGGGAGGCGGTCCGATCTCCCTCGAATACGATCGCCTCATCTCGATCGAATCCGAATCGAGCAATACCTTGCGCGTGCCCGCGAATCCACTTGCGCAGAACGCCGCGACAGGCTTGATCTACGAGGCGTTCGATTCCGGTCGAGAAGTGTGACCTGGACCGGACTTCATCTGATCGACGACGAGAGGGGCGGAGCGACATCGCCCTGCAAAATCTATAACACACGATCAAGATCTTGAATGCTGTCAATCATAACCGTCGTCAGAGGGCACGACCATAGGGTCGTTGCCATAGCCGAAGAACGTTCGAGCGAGTCTCGCCACGCGAGGGCGTCGGGGTCGTCGGGTCGCCACCCTTTGGCCGATCTGGTGGGCCAACGGATCCAGACGGTTTGCATCCCGAGCACGGACGCGGGGATGATGTCGTTGTCGAGTCGATCTCCGACCATCAAACACTCCTTCGGTTCGGCGCGGGCCAGTTCGATTGCGAACCGAAAGAGATCGGGATCCGGCTTGGCCAGGCCGACCTCCTCACTCAAGGCCACGACCTCGAAGGCTTCGAGCATGCCCAACCTGTTCAGGACCTCACGACACTCCCCGCCCTGGTTGGCAATCAGCCCGAGACGAAAGCGCCGAGAGAGGCGGGAGACGGCTTCCGAAGCCCCCAGGATCGCGGGAGAGAACTCCGCGTAACGAGGTCGGATCAACCCCTCAGCGCGTGCCCACACCGCCGAGCATCCCTCATCTCCGAGGATCGGATGGACCGCATCGAAGAGGGGCCAACGTGACCCCGATGCGACGAGCTGTTCTCGCGTCGCGAGCAGGTCTCGGAACCCCAGATCCGGCCGGACCCGGCAGACTTCTTCCCAGTGGACTCGAGCGTTGACATAACCGAGGGGGTCCTCGTCGAGCAGGACATTCCCGACATCCAGGAAGACCCAGCGGATCATCTCTTACCCCCGACCGTGGACCACAGTAAATTAGGGTGGCGGCCAGGACCGACGGGGCTTCCTGGCCTTGGTGTTACGATCGAGGAAGAACCATCCCCATGAATCTCTTGACCACGTTCGCCGGCTCGATGATGGAGGGTTTCCTCCCGCGAGGGTGGGACCTCGCCAAGATCGACGCCTGCTGCTCGCAGCCACCGGAGTCGGTCACCGCACGCCAGCCCTGGTGGCACAACGAGTTCGAGCCGATCCCGTGCAACGATCTCGCCGACTTCGACGTCATGCTCGGCCACGAGATCGCGCAGACGATCCGGCGAACGCGAGAACAAGGGCGGCCCTGCTCGCTCATCTTACCCGTCGGGCCGATGGGCATGTATCGCTGGGCGGTCTTCTTCCTCAAAGAATGGGGCGTCTCCTGCGACCATGTCCACGGCTTCAACATGGACGAGTGGAGCGACCGCGAAGGGAAGACCCTCGCCTCGAATGACCCCGGCGCCTTCCAGAACGCCATGGAAAACGCCTTCTACGGCCCCCTCGGCAAGCTGACCGTCCCCGCCTCGCAACGCAACTTCGCCGTCCCGGAGAGCCTCCCCCAGTATGCGGACAAGATCGCCGCGCTGAAGGCGAAAGGAGCCGAGCTCTCGGTCATCTTCGGGATCGGCCGCGTCTGCCACATCGCCTTCTGGGAGCCCCACTTCGCCGAGGAATACGGCTCGGTCGACGAGTGGAAGTCGCAGACGCACCGGATCGGTGCGCGGCTGCATCCGCTCACGATCGAGCAAAACGCCCTGACCAGTTTCAAGAGCCGAACGACGCTCGTCCCCGCCTTCGCCAACACGATCGGACCCGGCCTCTTCCTCCAGGCCGATCGGATCATCGGTGGGGCCGACGGGGTCTTCGACCGCGGGATGCAGTGGCAAGGGACCAGCCTCTGGATGACGCTCCGCTACGGGCCGGACCCCTGGGTCCCCAGCTCGTTCATGCCCACCCTCCCCGGCCGCCTCTTCTTCCACAAGGGTCTCGCCGGCCCTCTCGAACCCGAGATGAACTAATCCAGGACAGCGTCGACCGGCAGCACTCCGGTCGACGCGTTGAATGGCCCAGACAAGGCGGGGCTTGCCAACATCTGCGGATGGGGCCTCGTCCTTCCGCGGATTGAAGGGACTTGCGCCGGATGACCGACTGGCGGATGATAATCGACCGGGAGTTAGACGGCCTCGCCGACGACCTGCGCGCGATCCGCCGGCATTTGCATATTCACCCCGAGCCGAGCCGAGAAGAGTATCAGACCACGCTCTTCCTGGGCCGGAAGCTCGAGGAGGCGGGAATCCCCTTCCGCGTCGTCCCCTCGGGGCGAGGGATCATCGCGGGCCCGGAGCCGGTCAAGGGACTGCGACGCGTCGCCTGCCGGGCGGATATGGACGCGCTACGTCTCCAGGACCTCAAGGAGGTGGCCTATCGGTCCTCGCGAGACGGCGTGATGCACGCCTGCGGCCACGACGCCCACTCGACCATGGCGCTAGGTGCGGCCATCGCGTTGCACCGTTGCGTTGAGGCGATCCCCTGGCCCGTCTCCTGGCAAGCGATCTTCCAGCCCGCCGAAGAAGTCGGCGAAGGGGCCGCCGAGATGGTCGATGCCGGTGCCGTCGACGGTGTCGACTCGATCGTCGCACTCCACGTCGCCCCCGACCTGCCCTTCGGTCATCTCGGCATTCGTTTCGGTGTTCTGACCGCCTATTGTCAGGAGATCGACGTCACGATTCGAGGCGTCGGAGGCCATGCCGCCCGCCCCCACTTGACGGTCGACCCGATCGCCGCCGCGGCCCAATTCCTCACCTCGGTTTACCAGCTCATGCCGCGATCGCTCGATGCCAGAGACCCCGTCGTCGTCTCCTTCGGCGCGATCTCCGGGGGGATCAACTGCAACGTAATCCCCGATCGCGTTATCTTGCGGGGGACTCTCCGCACGATGGGGAGCGCTTCGGCCGAACGGGTCCGCGAGCGACTCGCACGAATCGCTCGAGGAGTCGCGGAGGCGACCCTCGCGGAAATCGAACTCACCTTCACCGGGGAAACCGAGGCCGTCCACAACGACCCGAGCGTGACCGAGACCTGCGCCCTGGCGGCCCGCGAGGTTGTCGGAGCCGAACGCGTCGAGGAAATACCACTCCCCAGTATGGGGGCTGAAGATTTCTCAGGCTACCTCGACCACACCCCAGGTTGCATGATGCGGCTCGGCGTCGCCGGCGGGGACGAGACCAGCCACCATCTTCATTCGCCCCACTTCGATATCGACGAACGGGCCCTCGTCGTCGGAGCTAAAGTCCTCGCCCACAGCCTGATCCACCTTGCTCGACACGGATCATGAAAGTCTGCAAAACTGATTCAAGTCGACTTACGCAAAATTTTTGACCATGGCCAAGTCTGGCAGCGATCCTCTGTCAGAAGCGTCGGGATCACGAGACGTAGTCATGAGAGTTCTGTTCTTGCACGGGTGGCATTCCGTCCCCGGAGGCGTGAAGCCGAGTTATCTCGCCGAGCACGGGCATGAGGTGTG
Source organism: Singulisphaera rosea (assembly GCF_054877945.1). Taxonomy (NCBI): domain Bacteria; kingdom Pseudomonadati; phylum Planctomycetota; class Planctomycetia; order Isosphaerales; family Isosphaeraceae; genus Singulisphaera; species Singulisphaera rosea. The sequence goes on from NZ_JBTYIP020000002.1 coordinate 447,285, forward strand.
CAATCCCGCGCTCGACGACGACGACTTCGAAAGGGCCCGACTCACCGCTCAAGGCGAGTTTGATGGGCGGCACCCCGACGTCGTGGTGGGGTCGTCTCGAGGTGGGGCCGTGGCCATGAACCTCGACGTCGGCGACACTCCACTCGTCTTGCTCTGCCCGGCATGGAAACGTTGGGGGACGGCCCACTCGGTCAAGGCAGGCACCGTCATCCTCCACGCGGAAGCCGACGAAGTCATCCCCTTCGCGGAGAGTCGGGAGTTGATCCGCCTCAGCAAGCTCCCCGTCTCGAGCCTGATCGTCGTCGGCCACGACCACCGACTCGCCGACCCGGAGTCATTGGCGACGATGTTACGAGCCTGCGAAGTACGAGAATGATCCATTCGCCAGAGCGGGTTGCCTACCTGATCAAGCTTCGTGACCACGCCCGCTCATCATGACGAATCGCCCGATGGAACGGCCCGGATCGGGCGTGTGTCCCGCAGGCACGTACGGTTGGGGACGAGCCCCGATGGTCGGACGATCCGGTCAGGAGACGACCGAGTCGTTCTCGTTGGTCGCGTCGTTCTGAACGTTCGACGTCCGCTCGACCGTGTCGCGACCTGCGCCACCGAAGGCACTCGCGAAGACCTGGGCCTGGGTCGCGGTCGGGTCGACGAAGATTCCATAGTTGATCGTGTCGTTCCCGCTCCCTCCCTCGACGATCGCGGGGAGCGCGGAACTCGTTCCGATGGTTCCGGTCGAATTCGCGCCGACCTGGATGATATTTGTGAGGGTGTCGTTGCCGGCACCACCGTCCATGGCAAGATTATAGATATAATTTCCGTTGATTTGACCCATATAATTGGACGTAAGGGTATCGTTCCCACCGCCTCCCGAGAACGCGGGACTCAAGGACGCCCCCGCAGCGACGGTGCCGACGCTCGCGAAGCTGAGCTTGTCGTTGCCGGCGTCGCCTTCGAGATAGGGGTTCAACGTCCCGGCGAGGGTCGAGCCGCTTTGCTTCACGGCCATCGTGTCGTTGCCCGCGTTCCCGTAGGCCTCGAGGTTCAGGCCGACGGGGTTGTTGATGTTGGCCGCGAGATCGGCCGTGAACTGGTCGTTGCCGGCACCGAGCGAGACCTGGACGGTCCTCGGAATGACGAGGTCGCCGGTGAGCGTGTAATTGACCTGGTCGTTCCCCCCCTTGGCCTGGACCTGGACGAGGGAGACCGCGGTCTGCGTCGTGTAGGTTCGGCCGTCGCCGAACGTCAGCGTGATATTCCCGACGGCGTCGGTGCCGTTGTCGTTGATGTTGATGATGTCGGCCTTGTTCGTCCCCGTGACGAGGAGGATCGGGACGCCGTTCACGGTCCCTTCCGTGACCTGGGGTTGAGAGACTCCGGCCGTCATCAGTCGACGACCCTCCAGCGACTCCAGGCAGGGGGCCACGTGCTTGCGATTTCGTCGGTACGCTCTGGCCTTGCTCTCATCCATGAGAGGACTCCTGACCCTGGGGGACTTGATCGGGACGACCGAGGCGTACCTTCGGAAGTCGGTTGAGTTGCGTACCGGGTGTTGGGGCGAGTTGGGAAACCGAGATGACCACCGGCCGATCGAGGTGAGTTGTTCCACGGGCATTTTGGCGAACGAGACAATCCCGTCAACCCCGAATCGGAGTAGCAGGGCGTGTCGACGAAATCCGTTCGTGACGCACATCTTGTGTTAAGAAATGTGGTGCAAGCAACGACCCCGCTCCCTCGCTCGGGGTCGAGGGAACGGGGTCGAAATGGAATCAAGTGTTGTTTGGTGGACGCATTGAAGTTAGGGTCGGTTCGGATTATCGACGAGCACCACGTCCACCAAATCCGCCATAGCCACCGCCGTAGCCGCCGTAGCCCCCGCCATACCCACCGTACCCACCACCGTAACCGCCATAACCACCGTAACCACCATATCCGCCGGGTTGGGGGAAGCATCCTCCTCCAGGATACGGGCAGTAGCCTCCACCATAGGGTGGGCGCCCGGGGTAGCCTGAGTTCCCGCCACCCCAAGGCGAGCCGTATCCGCCTCGCCCATAGCCACCGCCGCCGTAGCTGCCCCCGCCGTATCCGCCACCGCCATGTCCACCTCGTCCGCCGTTGGCCATGGCGGGAATGGTCATCGAAAGTCCGGCAAGGCCCAACAACGCAACCAGGAGCACTCGCTTGATCCCGCGTGCATTGCGCCCGTCTTCCACGGCACTTCGCTCGAATGTCCGCATATCCGTTGTCCTTCCGTATCGTTCGGCCCTGTGTTCGAGCTCGTTTCACGAGCCCCGTCACCTGGGTTATCAAGAACGAGACGCGCGTCGGACACGGTCGAAGATCGATTCGATTGGGTCGTGCGGCGCACCGCAGGTGGCTCGTTTCGTAGAGACTCGAGTTACTTGCCCGCGAGGAGTTGCTTCACTCGGTTCGAGACCGCTGCGCGGAGTGTCGGCGAGTAACCGACGTGGATGTCGGCGATCTTTCCGTTTTGATCGACGATGAACAACGTCGGAAAACCTCGGACGTGATATTTCTCCGGCAGACTCTCCGCCTTCATCGACGGATAATTCAGTTTCATGATCTCGGCGACGAACCTGGCATCCGCCTCATCCGAGTCGGTGTGCATCCCGAGAACGGCGACGGGTTGGTCCTTGAACTCCTCCGCGAGTTGCTTGACCTGAGGCATGGCCTGAACACACCACCCGCAACCTCGCGACCAGAAATCGAGGATCACGACTTTGCCTCGATAATCGGTGAGCGAGTGCGACCTCCCCTCCAGGTCGGTCGTCGTCCACTCGGCGGCCATCCGGCCAATCGCCTTGGCGTTGCTCTTGGCTTCCTCGGTGTAGTAGGAGGCCAGTTTCTTCTGGCGGTGGATCTGTTGGTCGAGCTGATCGCGGAAAATTGGTAGTGTCAGCGACTCCTTGGCGTTCGTAAGTGCTTTCTCGAATTCTGCCATGATGGCGGGAACGCGATCGGCATCCTTGGTGATACCCACGAGAAGGGTCTCGCCCGCTTGATTGGCGGCGAAGTATCGGTCCGCCTCGTCGGCGAACGTTTTTGTCCAGCCTGGATTGTGTTGCTCGGTCGTTACGAGCTCCGTGGTCCCTTTCCCCTTCCCGTCGATGCCGTAGCTCTGGGTGTTCTGGGTCTCGGCGCTGCGGATCAGGCCAAGCTTGGGGTCGAAGGCGAATTTCACCTGGAACTTGGTCTCATAGATCCGATTGGCCGGGCCGAACCATTCCGCCTGGAACGACCACACTTCGGGCGATTTCGCATCACCGACCACCGGCTTGAGCTCGACCCGGGAGTCGACCTCTCGCCCCGCGACGCCCCAGCGATCCTTGGCCTGGGCGGCGTTCGACGGCAGGGCGGGAAAGATATGAGCCGGGGCGATCTCGGTGCCGAGCGTTTCATTTTCCAGGATCCGGCCATCCGGGAAAATGTCGACGTAGGCAATCGTGACGCGAGGGGGCGGTTCCGGTGCCGATTTGCCGGCGGTCGCAGATGAACGCGAAATGAATTGATTTTGATGCCTCAGAATGACCCGAGAGGAACCATCGGCGTTTTGGCGAGTTACCCATCCTTGCCACTCGATCTTGGTCGTGTAGCCCCCTCGGCCGTAGTCGAATTCGCTGCTCGAGCGATAGCGGAATTCCCTTCCCGGCTTGAGATCATACCGTGGTAGCGGAGAAGGAGTCGTCTCCGCGACCACAACGCTTGACGCGACAAGAGTGAGAGCCACAGCGAGTCGAGCAGAGCCGTTCCCCATCGATCGGTTCATGGAGACGTTTCCGATAGATTTGTGATTGAATTTTGAAGCGAACAACGAGTTCTCGAGGCGTTCTGCCTCATTGGGTAAGGACCGTCGGGGATCGCCAGTCGGTCTTCTCGAGCGACGGTGGAGAATTTGGTCGTCGTGCGCGACCAAGACCAAAGACTCGACGCAGCCCGATCGGCGGATCGAGCTGCGTGGGGAATCTTTCAACGGGCTGGGGGATAAACTATTGGCCCAGGCCGCCATTGGGGCGAGACTCGCCCTTCTGTTCTTTCTTGAGCGTGGCCACTTCGTTGAGCAGAGCTTCGAGTCGTTTTTCGAGCTGGGCGATCCTGTCCTTATCGGAAAGTTGGATCGCACTCCCCTGGATCGTGATCGCGTGAGCTTTCGCGGTTTCGACCCCGATGACCAGCGGCGACTTGGGGGCCTCGGCAATGCGAACCTCCTCGACGACCACCTTCTGGGGTTTGACGGCCTGGGCCGCCGGCATCCCCTCGACGACCACGATCGGGGCTTTAGCGGGCTGGCCCACTCGAGCGTCCTCGACAGCCACGGCCGGGCCCCGGGTCGTGATGTGGAGAGGATTGACAAACGTCACGGCCAATTGCTTCTCAATTGGAGCGACGTGTGCCCGAACTCCCTCGAACGTGACCGTCCGAGGTGTCAGGGTGCCCACGACGGGCTTCTCCGCCTTGGGATTCACCACGAAGGTGACATCCGCCGTGGTCGTGGCCTTCTCCGCCTTGGGATTCACCACGAAGGTGACATCCGCCGTGGTCGTGGTCTTGGTCGACTTGGGAGTCGCCACGAAGGTGACATCCGTCGTGGTCGTGGTCGTAGCCGTGCTCGGCTTGGCACTCGCCACGGAACTCCTGAGAAGGATGAGCTTGTTCAGGAGTTTGTTGGACCGAAGCTCGAGGGCATGAATGGCCGGATCGCTGCCGGTCTGTTTCAACTTCTTCTGCAAGGCTTCGATCTTGGCATTCAGGTCCGCACGTACCTTTTCCAATTCCTCGATCGAGGCCACGGTCCGTTCGATCTCGCGTTTCTTGTCCTCGTCGGGAATGGTGCGATCTTTGGCGTCGCTTTCTTTCACCGGCTCGCCCGCTTTCGCGTGCGTGTCGATCTCGTCGACCAACACCTGGATCGCCTCGGGATCGGCATCGGCCTTCTGGGCCCACGTCGGGTTGATCGGCAGCAGGACGGCGGCAAGCCCGATGGAGCCGAGTGTACCCCAGGCACCTCGGAGACGAGGAGTCGTTCCGGTCATGATCATCGTCAACCTCCTTCTGAGATGATGGGCCTTCCCGAAGCCGCTGGCCAACAGAGGCTCGGGTCGGTCGGTTTGGTGGAGAAAATCGATCGCTTCCAGGAGCGTCTCCGCGTAGCACCGCGCGGAGTCGGGGAGGGTCCAGACGACCCAGGCGTCGCAGCACTGTTCTTCGACGTTGTGGAGTGCCTTGCGGCTCCACCAGAGCACGGGATGCCACCAGTACAGCGCCGTGACGACGAACTCGAAGAGTCGGACGTGGTGATCGCCCCTGCACAGGTGGGCGAGCTCGTGGACGATCAACGTCAGCCGCTGGTGCTCGTCCAGCTTCTTCCAGAGCTCGGTCGGTATGATGAGCCGAGGCCTTCGGCCGAGCGCCCAGAGCATCGGCGAGAGCCGGCCCGAGACCCAGTAGGCCTGCGGTGGATTGGTCAAGCCGAGGCGCCCCGCCAGTTCCTCGACCCAATCCTGGATAGGGTCAGGTACGGGCTTGGCTTCGTTGAGAAGGCTTTGAAAGCGTCGGACTCGTCGTCCCGTGACGAACAGGGTCGTGACCGTCCCCGTGATCCAAATGACCAGCGCCACGGGAGGCCCATAAACTCGGATCTCGGCAACAACGGCATTCAGCATCTTTCGCTGAGGGCTCGTCGGGGGCTCATTTGCATCGAGAACGGCATCGAACCTCACGTTCCGAGCCGTCGTCGAAGACGCAGTCCCTTCGTTCGATCCTTCGACGACGAATCGAAGGATCTGCCCGTTGGCGTCGAGGAAATCACCCGAGTTCGGCAACCCGAGGCGAGGCACGGGGAGTTGGTATAGCGGAGGAGTGACGAGCTTCAGGAGCACGAGAAGCCAGAGGCAGTGCATCAAGGCCGGGCGCCGACCGAGGGCGCGGCCAAGGCCGACGACAAGGAGGGCGAGCAAAGTCGCGGAGACGGCGTTGCTCAGCGCGGCACGAATGAGTGTATCCACAGCCGATCCCTCTCAATCGACAAGGAGCAAGTCTTGGAAAGGCCGCATCAACGTTTCCGATCGAGCCGGTCGACGAGGTCGCGAAGCTCGCGACGCTCCTTCTCGGAGAAGCCCTTCCCCTCGACCAGATGGCTCAGGAGCGGAGACAACGAGCCTCCACAAAGCGCGTCGGCGACCGCCCTGAGCCGGCGATCGATCAACTCATCACGATGGATCGCAGCCCGGAACACATGCACCGAACCGCCCCGATCGCGCCCGACACACCCTTTCGCCTCGAGCCGGTCGAGCAGCTTCTGCACGGTCGCATACACCGACGCCCCGCCCTGGCCATACACCCGCTCGACCAATTGACGAATGGTCGCGGGGCCGCCATCCCAGAGCGACTGCAAGATCGCCAACTCCGCGTCGGTCACATCCGAATTCCGATCACTCATGCGGCAAGCTCCCCAAGACAAGCTGTCTGAGGGAGAGTCTAAGACAAGTCGTCTGAGGTGTCAAGCGAGAGGATCCGTCCGGCATTTTTTTCCTTGAAGCGGACGTGTCGCCGTGACGTCGACTTTCCGGGATCGATATGTCATGAAACGAAGAGGCCGCGGGCAACCTGCGCCCGCGGCGAAGTCATGGGGTGGGTCGGGAGGTCGAGCCGACCGCCACTGTCTTGAGTCGGTCAGAGGTCGATCTCGGTCTCCTCCATCAAGCGATCGACGATATCCTCGAACTGTTGCCGACGGTCGAAGGCCTGGCGTTGACGACGAGCGCCGGTGCCCTGGTTCAGGGTCGTTCGGACGAGCGTGGCGACTTCGTCCCACTCGCCTCTGGCTTTGAGGGTCGGGCGGAGATATTCGAGGAGGCGTTCGACCATCGCTTCGGCGGGGACCGCACGCATGGCGAAGGTGTCGATCAACTCGCCTTCGAGCCCGAACCGGGACGCTCGCCATTTCGCGGCCCGGAGGAGTTCGGGTCGGACGTGGCTGACCGGCAGATCGCCGCGATGGTCATCGTAGCAAGTCTGGGCCAGGGCTCGGCAGAGTCCTGCGATCATGACCGTTTCGTCAACGGTCGAGCATACGTCGGCGATTCGGAACTCCAAAGTCTCGAAGTGGGAGGAGGGGCGGATATCCCAATAGATCTTCGAAGCATCGTCGATGCTGCCGGTCGCGACGAGGGCCGAGACGAGGTCGTCGTATTCGGCGCGTGAAGCGAGGACGATGGGTAGGCCGGTCATCGGGAACCGCTGAAAGAGCTCGGTCCGATAGCTGGCGTAGCCGGTGTCCATGCCGAGCCAGAATGGCGAATTGGTCGAGAGGGCGAGGAGCGTCGGCAGCCAGGGTCGGGCGCGATTCATGACCTGGATCGCGGCCTCGCGGTCGCGGATCCCGACGTGGACGTGGCATCCGAAGATGATCTGCTCGCGGGCAAGCTGCTGGAAGTCGGCCGCGATCCCGTAGTAACGCGCCTTCGGTGTGAGGGTCTGGTCTTCCCAATGCGAGAACGGGTGCGTCCCGGCGGCCACGATCCGACTGCCTTCACGCCGAGCGGCGTCGATGACCCCTCGCCTCAGTCTCAGGAGCTCGGAGCGAACTTCTCCGAGCGTCCTGCAAACGGGTGTGCCGATCTCGATTTGAGAGAGGAAGAGTTCCGTCGTCACGTCCTCGCCGATCGTTTTCTTCGCTTTGGGGAGAATCGCCGTCGCCGCCTGTTTCAGCCCCCGAGTCTCCGGGTTGATGATCTGATATTCTTCTTCGACGCCGATCGTGAAGTCGTCGGGGGGAGTTGACACGTTGATCCGCTCCTCGTTCGCAACGCCGGGTGACCGGGCCGTCACACGCCAGCCCTGACCACGCACGCGCAAGAAGACACTTGGGCACTTCTGGTGCCAAGAGTCCTAAGCACGTCGGGAGGAATTGCGAACGAGGAGCCTCTCGTCACTCAATGTCTCAGCAGGCCCGCCAGGGAGGTCAGGGCCCCGAGGAACGTCGAGCGAGGTGTGACATCGTCCGCCGTGCAACGGCGGAACAGCTCTTCGAGGGGGCGTCGGTAGCTCCAGTCATCGCTCAGACAACTGAGCTTGTCGAATTCGCCCTTGCTCATGAAACCTTGATACACGAGGCGGGATCGGTCGGGCTCGAAGCGAATCCGGTCGCGGACGGCGGGGGGGAATTCAAATCCAGGGGGGAGTTTTTCCAATCGGACGAAGTGTTCCATCTCAGAACTCCATCAAAGCACCCCATCAATCGGAACCACACGCGGGAGAGCATCAAACATCCCGAGTGTATCCCACGCCTCGGCCACGATCCAACGATTAAGGATTTTTTACAACCGTCGAGGCCGATTCACTCCACCGAGGAACGTCGTTACACTCTCCATGAACCTTCCGGGCCGACTCGCAGGCTCTATCGATGATAGGAGCGGATGCTTTGAATTGGAAATCCCGATGTGTCGGACTTGCGTTGTGGTTGAGTGTTGCCCCTGGTGGTGTCGGGACGGCCGACACGATCGTCGTCCACGCGGGCCGGCTTTTCGACGGGACGGGGGAATCCGCCTCCGAAGACCGGTGGATCCTGATCGAAGACGGACGAATCAAGGCCGTTGGAAATCGTGACGTCGTCGGTGGCGAGGACACGAAAATCCTCGACCTCACCGGGGCAACCGTACTGCCGGGGCTGATCGACTGCCACACCCACCTCGGCACTCGGGCCGATCGTTTCGACGAGATCCGCCGGTTCAAGGAAACGCCGAATCAAAATGCGTTCGCGGCGGTGCTCCACGCGAAGAAAACGCTGGAAGCGGGGTTCACCACCGTACGAGACCTCGGCTCTCGACCGTTCCTGGCGGTGGACCTGCGCGATTCGATCGATGAGGGATTTCTCGTCGGACCAAGGGTCGTGGCCAGCGGCCCGGGGATCTGCATGACCGGAGGTCATGGCGACCTGAACATGTACGCGCCCCAGGTCCGGGTCTCGCTTTTCCCCGACGAACGCGACTTCCGGATTGCCGACGGCCCGGATCAAGTGCGCCACGTCGTCCGGGCCCAATTGAAGCATGGGGTCGACGTGATCAAGATCATGGCCTCAGGCGGCGTGATGTCGCGCGGGACCAATCCCGGGGCGGCCCAGTTCTCGGTCGAGGAACTCAAGGTCGCCGTCGACGAGGCCCACGCCGCCGGCCGGAAGGTCGCGGCTCACGCCCACGGCGCCCAGGGCATCAGGAACGCCCTGATCGCGGGAGTCGACTCGATCGAGCACGGGAGCCTGATCGACGACGAAGGGATCCGCATGATGGTCGAGCGGAAAACCTGGCTCGTCGCCGATATCTACAATGATGATTACCTATTAGCCAAGGCGGTCGAGATCCACCTCCCAGAGGAGTCGATCGCCAAGGAGAAGGCCATCGGCCGGCTCCAGCGCGAGAACTTCGCGAAGTGCGCGAAGGCGGGCGTCAGGATCGCCTATGGGACGGACGCGGGCATTTACCCTCACGGCGACAACGCCCGCCAGTTCGCCATCATGATCCGTTACGGCCTCACTCCCGCGAAAGCGATTCGCTCCGCGACCAGCGATGCCGCGGAGCTCATCGGCCGTTCGCACGAGGTCGGCCAGGTTACCCCGGGACACTACGCCGACTTGATCGCCGTGCAGGAGGATCCCCTCGCGGATGTGCGAGTCCTGGAGTCCGTCGGATTCGTCATGAAAGGTGGGAAGGTCATCAAGGACGAGCTTTCGAACAAGGCTCCTCGCCTCGAGCCAAGATAGCGTCGGAACGTCGAGGCCTTCGGCACGAGCCCGCCGACCCTCATCATGTCGCGGGTGCGGGCTCGTCCATCGGCTTGGCGTCGTGGAGGGAGTCGAGGTGGCGGATCCGCGGCCAGATGAGGGCGACCGCGAAGACGACGAGGATCGTACCAATCCCACCGCCGACGACCGAGGCCACCGGGCCGAACAATCTCGCGGTCATGCCCGACTCGAATCCGCCGAGTTCGTTCGACGTCCCGATGAAGATCGCATTCACCGCCGAAACTCGGCCTCGCATGCTGTTCGGCGTGAGGACCTGGACGAGCGTCGAGCGGACGAGGACGCTGATATTATCGAAGGCCCCCGTCAACGCGAGCATCAGGAACGAGAGAATCACATTGCGCGAGAGGCCGAACACGACGGTTGCCAGGCCGAACCCGACGACGCACCAGAGGAGGGCCATCCCCGCGCTCCGGAGCGGTGGTCGGTGTGCAATGACCAGGGCAATCGCGACGGCCCCGATCGATGGGGCGGCTCGGAGCCAGCCGAGCCCGACGGGCCCAATGTGCAGGATGTCCCGTGCGAAGATCGGCAGGAGGGCGGTGGCCCCACCCAAAAGGACGGCGAAGAGGTCGAGCGTGATCGTCGCGAGGATCAATTCGTTACGACTGACGAATCGGAAGCCCGCCAGGAGCGATTCGAGGGAGACCGGTTCGTTGAGCCGGGGAGAGTCCGAGGTCTTGACCGACAAGATCGACGCGACAACCACGAGTGAGCAGCACGCGTCGAGGAGGTAGGCCAATGGGGCGCCTCCGGTGATCGCGATCACCAACCCGCCGAGCGCGGGGCCTGCCACCGAGGCCACCTGCATCCCGCTGCTGTTCCACGTCACGGCATTGCTGAGCAAGGACGTCGGGATTACCTCGGGGAGGAGCGACCAGCGCGCCGGGGCCCCGAAGGCTCTGCCAACGCCTGCGATCAATAGACAGACATACGAGAGGATGATCGGCCCGGACGTCCAGGACGTGAGGGCGAGCCCGAGCGCCGCCACGCCCGAGACGGCCTGGGCGGCGACCATCACGTATTTACGCCGATAACGATCGGCGGCGTGGCCGGCCGGGAGCGTGAGGAGGAGTACGGGGAGGAACTGGATCAGGCCGACGAGCGCGAGGGCGACCGCCGAGTCGGTCCGTTCGTAGAGCTCCCAGTTGACCGCGACCCCGCGGATCTGGCCGCCGACCATCGAGACGACCGAGCCGAGCAGGTATCGGCGATAGTCGCGAAGTCGAAGGGCGGCGTAGGGGTCATGTCGTGCCGGCGGATGGGGGGAGGCCGGTTCTGGCGAGGACGAATCTTCAGCGTGAAGGGGCATCAAACGTGTTCCGGATCGGCGTCGAATCGAAGTCCAGGATCGCCTCCCGGAAGAATAGGGCGAGGCTGTACGCGACCACGAGCCCCGCGGCCAGGGCCCCGAACCGGACGACCTTGCGCCCGAGCCCCCGCCTTCGCCGCTCCACGACCTCGCAGGCGACGATCGCCACGGACACGACGAGAAATTTGAACGCCGTCATCCCCGCCATATTCCAGCGCGCGAACCACCAGTCGGCGACCGGGTTGGACTCGTAAAACCGCAGCCCTCGACGCAAGAGGGCATACGTCATCAAGAGGTCGAGAGTGCTGAGGATCAGCAGCAAGGCGCTCTCACGGGCCAGCCGAAGCGGCTCGCCCGTGAATTCGCCCACCAGCCGCTGGATCATCGGGGGAGTGGCGTCGGCTTCGCTTCGAGCGCCCCCCTCCTGCCCTGTGAACTCCATGGATCCGATCTTATCAGAATCGGCTCGGGATTTCCCACGCACCCCGCCCCAATTCCTCGCGTCCCTTCCCGAGATAACGACTCCCCAATTTCATAAAATGTAGACATGAACCAGCCAATTTCAAGATTGGCCGCCATCCGTGTGGACGCGGGAGAACCTTGCAACCGCCGCGTCGGCCGTCTATGTTCAACAAGGGATGAATACCCCACGGCCGTGGACCCTTGAGGCGGGGCGAACGGGCTGCGCGAGACCCGGATTCCGGGCGGGGAGTTCCCGCTCGTCCCCTCCCGGGCTCCACGTACCTGAACGAAGAGAGTCGTACCATGTTTGGTATCGTAAAGCACCGCGCGAGGTGGGTCGCCGTCGCCCTGACGACCCTGGCCACGACGGGAATCGCGCTTGCACAGCAAGCGGCGACGCTGGTAGGGACCCTCGACGGGCATAGCGACCCGGTCTACACGATTGCCTGGAGTCCCGACGGTAAGACCCTCGTGACCGGCGGGTTCGACAATACGGTCCGGCTCTGGGATGCCGCCACGCGCAAGGAATTGAAGAAGTTCGAGGGGCATACGAACCTCGTCCTGACCGTGGCCCCGTCGCCCGACGGCAAGCGGATCCTCTCGGGAAGCCTTGATAAGACCGCCAAGGTCTGGCAAGTCCCCGGCGCCGGTGCGTCCAAGGAGCTCACGGGACATAGCGCGGCCGTGCATGCCCTGGCGGTGAAGCCCGACGGCAAGCAAGCGGCCGCGGCGGCCGGCAATGTGGTCAAGGTCTGGGACCTCGCCGCCGGCACTCCGCTCAAGGACCTCGCGGGACACGCCAGCGACGTCGAGAGCGTCGCCTGGCGCGCCGACGGCGCCCAGGTCGCCTCGGGGGACAAGGCGCGGACCATTCGCTTCTGGAACGCCGCCGACTTCGCGCCCCAAGGGCTCATCGAGACCCCGTCCGACACGGTCCTCGGCCTGGCCTATCTGCCCAACAACACCCAGCTCGTCTCCGCGGGCTCCGACGGCCTGGCCAGACTCTGGCAGTTGCCCGTGACGGAACCCAAGGTCGTCGACGCCAAGGCACCGATCGGAGCCTTCGCCTCGAGCACGAACGGGTCCCGGGTCGCGACTGTCGGGGCCGATAAGGTCGTCCGTGTCTGGAATGCGGCCGACGGGGCCCTCGTCAAGGAACTCCCGGCCTCGGAACAACCGGTCGTGGCGTTGGCGTTCAAGGCCGATGGGGGTCTCCTCGCCCTCGCCTTCGGGAATAACGTCGTGCAGATCGTCAACGCGGCCGACGGGGCCGAGGTCAAGAAGACCGATCCCCTCCCCTCCCCCATCACATCCCTCGCCTTCCGCCCCGACGGGAGCCAGGTGGCCGCGGCGGGCGCCGACAACCAAATCCAGGTCATCAACGCCGCGGACGGGAAGATCGTGAAGGCCCTCGCGGGGCACACCGCGAAGGTCAACGCCCTGGAGTTCGCGCCCAACGACGGAAACCTCCTGATCTCGGCGTCGGCGGACAAGTCGGCCAAGGTCTGGGACGTCGCGCAGGGCAAGTCGCTCCGCGATTTCGCCGGGCATGGGGACGCGGTGCTTGCCTTGAATGTGAGCCGGGACGGCGCGAAGCTCGTGACGGGCTCGGCCGACAAGTCCATCAAGGTCTGGACGGTCGCCGACGCCAAGAACGTCGCGACGCTCGCCGGCCACTACGCCCCCGTCCAAACCGTGGCGCTCTCGAACGACGGCAATCGGCTCGCGAGCGGCTCCGCCGACAACACCGTCCGCTTCTGGGACGTCGCCGGGGCACGCGAGCTCGAGCAGCTCGGGGCCCATGCGTCAGCGGTTGCTGGCGTCGGGATCTTGCCCGACAACGCCTCCGTCGTCTCGGCGGGCGGGGATAATAAGCTACGGGTCTGGAAACCAGCTGCCGTCCGCGTCTTCGCCGGACACCAAGGGCCCGTCTTCGGACTCGCGATCCATCCGAACGGATCCCAGGTCTATACCGCCTCCGCCGACAAGACCGTCAGGGTCTTCGACCCCAACACGGGGAACCAGGTGAGGGCCCTCGAGGGTCACACCGACGGCGTCAAGGCGCTCGCCATCACCAAAGACGGCGCCAAGCTCCTCTCGGCCTCGGCCGACAAGACATTGAAGACCTGGAATGTGGCCGACGGCAAGCTCCTCTCAACGTATCCGGCCCAACCGAACCAGGCCCTCTCGCTGGCGACCTCGGCAGACAACAAACTCCTTCTCGTCGGCCTGGCCGACAACACCGCCAAGCTCTTCGATCTGACCCAGGCCGACCCAGCCAAGGCCGAGCGCCAAGTGATCTCCGGGCACGCCGGACCCGTGACCGCCGTCGCGATCCTGCCCGACAACGCGACTCTGGTCACCGCCTCGGAAGACAAGACGATCAAGCTCTGGGGCATCGTCCCCGTCGGGGCGCTCAAAGATCTTGCGGGTCACCAAGGGCAGGTTTACAGCGTGGCCTGGTCTCCTGATGGGAAGCTCGCCGCGACGGGCGCCGCCGACAAGACCGCGAGGATCTGGGACGTCGAGAAGGGTGCCCAGGTCCGGGCGATCGAGAAGGCCCACGAGAACGTCGTCTACTCCGTCGCCTTCAGCCCGAAGGGCGACCTTCTCGCCACCGGGGGCGACGACAAGCTCGTCAAGTTCTGGAACCCTGCCGACGGCAAGGAACTCCGCAAGGGGACCGGCCATGGCGCGGCGGTCTACTGCCTCGCGTTCCAGCCCGACGGCGCGAAGCTCGCCTCCGGATCCGTCGACAAGACGATCCGTATCTGGAACGTCGCCGACGCCAAGGAGCTCGCCAAGCTCGACGGCCACCCCGACGACGTCTACTCGATCGCCTTCAGCCCCGACGGCAAGCGCCTGGCCTCGATCGGCTATGGGGGCAACCTCTACGTCTGGGACGTCGACGGCGCCAAGCCGATTTTCCACCAGAAGATCGCCCCCAACACCATGGCCTACGGTGTCTCCTGGAGCCCCGACGGCAAGCAAGTCGCCATCGCGGCGTCCGACAACAAGGGGTATCTCTTCAATATCCCCTGACATCGAATAAGGTCGATGCTCGCCCTGGATCTGAGGGCGATCAGGTTGATCTCGTCGCCGGGGGTTTTGACCACGGATGGAATCCGGGGAGTAACGATTGATCAATAGATGGCGCAGATGGACGCAGATTCTAAAAAATCTGATTTAAGAAATCTGTGTCCATCTGCGTCATCTGTTGATCAATTGGCCCCTCTCCTTCCCCTCATCCCTGATGAGTCCCAGAGGACGAACGAGAACGCCTCGCCCGGCCGCGGAGAGTGGCCGGACGAGGCGTTCGTCGATTTCGAGGATCGTGATTACTTGCCGACGAGCCACTGGGCCCTGGCCGGCGACCCGGGGACTTCCTCGAGGGTGTAGAGGAGCCCGTCTTTGCGTCGGTCGAGATCGACGGCGATGGTCAGGATGTGGGCACCGGCCTTGAAGTCGAGGAGGGCTTCGGACTTGGGCTCGACGGCGGTGCCGTCGACCCAGAGCTTCAGGCCTTCGACCGAGTTCAACGCGAGCTTGATCTTGCCGGCGGTCGAGACGTCGAGCTGGGCCCGAGCGAGGCCGACGCGGTTTCCCGGGGTCCGGAGCACGGGAAGGACCTCGAGCGGGAGGACGCCAGAGACCTGGCTGTAGGCCGGGCTCCAGGACAGGGCGTAATTGCCCGCGAGGAGCGAATCGAGGTTGCCGTGGTGGGCGGCGGTCCCGGATTCGGAAGTGACGTCGAGGACCTGCCAGCGCCGGGCGACTCGAGCCTTGCTGACGGAGTAAGGCCCGATCTTGCCGAGCTCGGAGAGGAACCGGACGAGGTCGAGGAATTCACCACGCGTCAGCGTGTCCGTCAGACCCGCCGGCATCAGCGAGCCGCCGGGCTTTTGCTCATCGATCGAAGAAACGGGGACGACGACCTCGCGGTCTTCCGAGTCTCGGAGGACGAGTTCCGAGTCCGTCTGGCGGACCTTGATCCCGGTGATGACCTGGCCCTCGGCGGTGGCGACGACGACCGCGTGATAGTTCTCCTTCACGGCCTTGCCCGGTTGGAGGAGGGAGTCGACGAGGTAGTCGACCTGCGCGCTGGCACCGACGCTCTCGAGGCTCGGGCCGACCTGCCCCCCTGCACCGACGATGGCGTGACATTTCAGGCAGGCCGCGTCCTTCCGGCGGAAGATCGCCTCGCCCCGCGCGGCGTTCCCTGACTTCATCACCTCGGCCACAGTTTGCGACATCTGCTCGGGGGTGAGGGGCTGCGCGCTCGACCCGAGGCCGCCCGCCTTCGACAGGGCGTCGACGAGCTTGGTGGCGTCTCGTCCCGAGTTGCGGATAGCTCGGATGGCGACCTTGGCGACGTCCGCCTGGAGCGTCTTGCCTTCGAGTGCGGCGATCAGGGCGTCGGGCCCCTCACGGAGCTGGACGAGCCGTTGGAGCAGATGGTCGACGCCGGCCCCGTCCTTCGCCTTGGAGAGTCGATCCACCGCGCGGGCCGCTCCGGCATTGGCGTCGATCGCGGCGAGGGCACCGATCGCCAACGCCTGGACTCGACCCGGCGAGTCGGGGCCGGCGAGCTCTTCGACCGTCCGACGGCCTTCGGGACCGCCGAGGTGGGTCAAGGCCTCGATCGCATCGAGACGGAGGGCGTCCGAGGTCGTCTCGTTCCTGGCGATCTCGACGAGCTTCGGTCGCAACGATTCCACTTGCCAGAGGCCAACGGCGCCGGCGGCGGCCCGGCGGAGTGTCTCGTCATTACTCTCGAGCCAGGGCGAAACCCGAACGAGGTCGCCCTCGGGGCGGACTTTACGCTGACGGGTCGCCTTGATCAACGAATCCAACAAGGCCGCCCGGCGCGGGGCCGGAGTGTCGCCGGGGTTCACGGCGAGGTCGAGGATCATGGCCAGGTCGCGAGGTTCGCCGAGCGAGGCGATCATCGAAAGCGCCCTGTCCTCCTCCGCCTTCGGGATTCGTCCCGCACGGAGGGCTTCGACGAGAGGTCTGACGATCCCCGGCGTGTTGACCGACTGGAGGGCGAAGAGGAGGTGACGACTGTTCCCGCCGAAATCGAAGCGGCCGGCCTGGACTTCGGGGAGCCAGACGTTCTGGAGGTCGCGGGCGGTCAGCCAAAGGGCATAGTCCAGGAACCGGTCGACCGTCTGGTCGAGGGCCCTCATGGCAAGCTCAGCCGACCGGACCTGCGGAATACGGGCGAGGGCACGCACGGCTTCGAGGCGGACGCGGGGATTCTCGTCGGCCACCTGGGTCGCCAGCAGTCCGAGTGGATCGGAAACTCGCGGGATCCAATGGGCGAGCACCCGCGTCGCCGCCGCGCGGACGCGCGAATCGTTCGAACGCAAGAGTGCGGCGAGGAGGTCGGGCTCGACCACATCAAGCGACTGGTAGGTCCAGAGGGCCTCGAGTCGTCGATGCTCGGTGTCGGCGTCTTTGGGATCGAGCCCTTTGACCCAAGTCGCGAGCTCGGGCAGGACGCTCGCTCCGCGATCCTTGAGGACGCGTTTGGCGTGGAGTCGCGTCCAGTCCTCGGGAGCCTTGAGCGACTCGAGCAGGCTCGAAGTCGACGCCCCGACGAGCTTCGGACGGGGGACGAGCGGACGCCCCTTGGCCGAGACGCGCCAGATGCGGCCCCGGGTGTGGTCGCGGCGTGGGTCGCGGAAGTCGACCTCGCCATGCTGGATGATCGGGTTGTACCAGTCGGCGATGTAGATCGCGCCGTCAGGCCCGACCTTGACGTCGATGGGGCGGAACGCGACGTGCCTCGTCTTGATCAACTCCGTCTGCTCGCGCGAGGCGAACCCCGCACCGTCGTCGCTGAGGACGAACCGACAGACCCGATTGCCTCGGAAGTCATTGGTGACGATGCTACCGGCCCATTCGACGGGCAGGTGCCGTCCGCTGAGGACCTCGGCCCCGCTGTATTTGGGGCTGCCGGGGTTGAGCCCCTGGAGAATTCGCACCGCGTCGGGGGCCGTGAAGTAATAGGCTCCCGGCAGGCAGTAGTTGATCCCTTCGCCGCCGGCGCCGTCGGTCGCGAACGACTGGCCGAAACGGTCGTAGTGGTGGCCCCAGGGGTTGACGAGCCCCCGGATGAAGACGTCGAGTTCCATCGTCTCGGGACGGAACTGCCAGATCCCGCCGCCGCCCAATCGCTTCACCCCGTGGGGGGTCTCGATGTGGCTGTGAATGTAGATCGATTGGTTAAAATAAAGCATCCCATCATATCCCCAGCGAAGGGTGTGGAGGATATGGTGGGTGTCCTCGGTGCCGAACCCCGAGAGGACCACCCGACGCGAGTCGGCCTTGCCGTCCTTGTCGGTGTCCTTGAAGTGGAGAAGCTCGGTGCTGTTGGCCACATACGCGCCGCCATCCCCCGGCTCGATGCCGGTCGGGATCAGCAGGCCGTCGGCGAACACCGTCGTCTTCTCGGCTCGGCCGTCGCCGTCGGCGTCCTCGAGGACGACGACCTTGTCGTTGGCCGTTTGCCCGGGCTTGATCTGGGGATAGACTTCGGAGCTGACGAGCCAGAGTCGGCCGTCCGAGTCGAAGTTCATCTGGATGGGCTTCGCGAGGATCGGGTCGGCCGCGAAGAGGTTGACCTCGAACCCCTCGGCGACCTGGAAGGACTGCCGCTCGAGCTCCGGATCCGGGTCGGGGATGTTACTGAGCCCACGCTGGGCGTAGAGGGCCGGGGTGAGCCCGAGGACCGCCCATGCGGTCACGATTGAGAAACGTCGCCAGCTCACTTGCCCACCTCGCTTTCACGCACCAATTCATAGACATGGGACTTGGGGACGCGCAGTTTGGCGATCGCCTGCTCCTTCTCCGAGACGAGCGGGTCGAAGAGCGGGATCTCCCTCGCGTTGTTCCCCTGTTCGTGCTTGCGGAACCCGAGGAGGTAGGTCTCGTTCTGGGGACGCCAGCGGTGGAAATACAGGAGATTCTTGTCGTTGATCGTGGCGCGGAGTGCCTCGACCTGGGCGAACTCGGGGGTCGTCGCCGGGAGGGTTTTTCCCTTGGCCCAGTCGTCGGCCTCGGCCACCGCGACCACTCGGCCGTCGACCTTCAGGGCGAAGCGCCCGGTGCCCAGCCCTTTGACCTTCAAACTTCGACCGGAAGCCGACGCACCCGTGTTCTCCGAAGCGGCCAGGGCCGCGACCGTCCTCGGCTCGGGCAACTCGGCATCGGTCGTTTCGAACCGGACTCCGTCGCGTGACGAGACCTGGCCCGAGACCTTGGGATTGCTCGAAACATCCCCCTTGGCCAACGCGCCGCCCACGACCAGATCGACGGACCAAGACGAAGAGGTCGTGGCGGACTGGAACTGCCCGGCGATGATCTTGGCCAGCAGGGCGTAGCCGAAGTCGGTCGGGTGGATGCCATTGTCCGTGAGCGGCCTGCGGATCCCCTTCGCACTTCGCGTCTCGGGGTCCATTTGGAGCGAAATGAAGCGAGCACCTCGCTTCTGCGCGATGGATTCGATGGCCTTGCTATAGAGCAGGAGCGACTTGTTGTGAGATGCCGGGTCGGGGAGTGGCCGTCCCATGTCTTCATGGGTGATCGGCGACAGCAGGATGACCTTGGCTCCCGTCGGGGCGAGGGTGTCGAGCAAAGTATTGAGGCCTTCGTCGAACCGAGAGAGGCCGGCCTCGCCGTCGAAGGATTCACCCATCCCGTACCCGACGATGAGCACCGAAGGCTTGAGGGCAAGAACGTGCTCTTTGAGCAGCCGGAACCCATCCACCGGGGTCCCGAACCCGGCCCGGGCGTGGCCGTAGACGGTGTCGCCGCTCCAACCCAGGTTCCGGAATTCGAGAGCTTTGTCCGGATTCTGCAGGGTCAACAGGGTCTCGAGGTAGCCGTATTTCTGGTCTCGCTCGATGAACGTGTCGCCGATCAGAACGATCCGGTCGCCGTCCTTCAGCGCCATCTTGGGAGGATCGGCGGCAAGGGCCGTCGACGCGCCGATCAGGCTCGAAAGCCCGACCAACAACGGGAAAAATCGTTTCACGAGGATGCTCCGGGCCAGGCCAAAGGTCATGGTCACGCCAATGCGGGGAATCGCTGCGGTGGGACGGCTCGCGAGGGTAGGCGGACCTAGTCGAATTCCAAGTCTAGTCGCCGGGGCCGTCCGGGTCGATAACCTACCCCGACTCACCTGGTCCAAGTCGCTGGAGCACTTACACTTGATTCCAATCCGTGCAGTCCGACTTCAATACAAGAATCGAAATATGTCAGCACAAAAGTTACGCAAGAACGTCCGCTGTGGATCCGGCCTCCGCTCCAGGACGAAGGCTACGATGCAAGACCTCGAGGCGCGCGTAAAGGCCTGGGATGGCCAATTAGAAGGTGTCGGACGATTGGAGAGTTCGCCAATTCCCGTTGACTGGCACGCTGATTGCGATAAATAGTTCGCAGCGGAAATCGATCTGGCGGCCCTACCTCCCGTTTCGGCGGATTCCAGAGAAGGGCCTGAGTCGACGGATGACCGCTCACACCATGACGCACATCCTCGCATCATTCCCAAGACATCGAGTCTTCAGACATCATTTTGCCGGAGAACGTCCATGCTGCGGGCTCTTTGCCACTCCTTGCTCACGATTGCGATCGTTTCGTCGGCGACGTTCGGACAGGATGGGCCGCTCCGAAGGGCCGGCCGTGCCCTCGACAACGCCGGCAGGAACATCCGCACACGTGTCGAGACCGAAGTCGTTCGAGGACAGGTTACCGCCCAGGAACGCGACGTGCTCTACCGGGTCACGCGGCGGATCGAGTGGGACAAGCAATTCGTGGGATCCACCATTCAGCTGGACTCTCAACCAGGAGGCTCGGTGGTCCTCCGAGGATCCGTCCGCGATGAGCTGGTCAGGACCCGTCTCGTCGACCTTGTCCAGAACACGATCGGAGTCTCGCGCGTCGTCGACGAACTTGGCATCGTGAAGACTGTCAAGGTGATCGAGACTCGCCCAGGCGCGACGGTCATCGAATCCAGCCCCTCCTCGACGGTCATCGAAACCCGCCCCCCGTCGACGGTCATCGAGTCGCGTCCCCCGTCGGCGGTCATCGAATCCAAGCCCGACGACGATTCCACGATCGAGCTGGAGCCTCCGCTCACCACGCCCTCTGAGAAGAAAGTAAAGCCCTGATCCAGAAGATTGACACCGCGTTGACGGCTCCGATGCCGAGGCTCGGAAGCGATTGGCCGAGCCTCGGTCGTTTCACGGCTCCCCTCCCGATTTCGATGGTCCCCATAAGAAGGGCATCGCTCGGACATTCGCCCGACACGCTGTCCTGCAAACGATGGAGACGGCTCGACCGCTCGACTATCATCGTTCGATCATGAACATCGAACCGAGCCTTCGCGAGCGTTTGATCTCGAGTGTGGACCGGCGGCGGTTGATCGACACCGCGGTCCGCCTCATCGAAGTCCCCAGTCGGACCGGCGAGGCCGGTGCAGCCGCCGATCGGCTGGCCGAGATCCTCGAGGCGGACGGCTTTCTCGTCGAACGACCGGACGGTGGATACCCGGAGGCGCCCGCAGTCGTTGTCCGATTCCCGACGGGACGTCCCGGTCGGACGTTGCAGTTCGACGGTCACCTCGACACGGTGCACCTTCCGTTCGTCCGGCCGACCGTCGACGGCGAGTTCATCCGCGGCAGCGGTGCAGCCGATATGAAGGCGGGCGTCGCCGCGGCCGTGGAGGCGCTCCGGGCGCTTCGGGACGCCGAGGCCCTGTCCGGCGGGTCGATCCTCTTGACGGCCCACGACCTCCACGAGGCCCCCTGGGGAGACGGTCGGCAACTCGACCGGATGATCCGAGAGGGGTGCGTGGGCAACGCCGTGCTCATCCCCGAGCCGTCCCACAAGACGCTTGCCGTTCGCGGTCGAGGGGCCGCCACCTGGAAGCTGACCATTCGCCGAGACGGCCCTCCCGTCCACGAGGTCATGCGCCCCAGGGAAGAGCCCAGCGTGATCGCGGCGGGCGCGGAGTTGGTGCGTGCGTTCGGCCAGCTCGACCAACGCCTCTCGGCCGATCCCGACCCCATCTGCGGGCCCGCGAGCGTTTTCATCGGCCAGATCCACAGCGGCGAGATCTATAACCAGTATCCCCAGGAATGCTGGCTCCAGGGCACGAGACGCTGGCTGCCGGGCACCTCACATCTCGACGTCGAGCGGGAATTCCGGTCGATTCTCGAGGACGTCGCGACCTCGACGCGGACCAACATCGATTGCGAGTGGATCGTCATCCGCGACGCGTTTCATCTCGAGGAAAACGACCCGGTCGTGCAAGATTTCCAGGACGCCTATTCGTCGGTCGCCGGCCAACCCCTACCGAGTGGTCCCAAACCCTTCGTCGACGACGGCAACAGCTTCTGGGCCAACGCAGGCGTCGCCGCGATCACCCACGGCCCCCGGGCAGGCGGCCAGCACACGATCGACGAGTGGGTCTCAATCGAGGACCTGGTCCGCGTCGCCCGGGTTTATGCCCTGACGGCGGTCGCCTATTGCCAGGGTCAATGAGCCAGCCCCCCCGTGGCGACGAGACTCGTGCCATGCGAAGGAATCCCCACAACGCATCACAAAAATAAACATTCTTAAAATTAACGGCCCAAGTTCAGGCTAATATCAGGAGACAGAAGACAATCCACGGGTGACGCAGATTGACACCGATGAAATTCGAATCTCTCCAAATCTCATCTGTGTCAATCTGCGTCATCCGCGGATAAATCTGCCCTTCCTGACTGTGGTCCATCGCCGACGAGTTTTAGTCCGTTGGGCGGTCGAATGCGAGATGTCTCTCGAAGAAGGGGAGGACGTCGGTGGCAAAGCGACTGTCGCGGGTCCAGTCGCCGTCGACCCACATGCCGTTGTACTCCTCCGCCTGATGGGGCACGCCGAACTCGTTGAGCTTGTTGGTGAAGGCCTGGTTGGAATAGACGTGGTCCCAGTTCTGGTCGGTACGCGCCCAGTCGAACTTGAAGCCGCGAAGCGTCTTGAGTTTTTCGGCATGTTGGGGAATCAACGACTCGAGGAAGAAATTGCGGCGAAGCCGTTCAGTGAGCTCGCTGTCGACCACGAGTCGTTTTCCATCGCGACGGGCCGCAAGATCCACGTACAAAGGTGACTTGTCGGGGTTGGGGAGAAACGCCTGGAAGATGCCGGTGAAGATGACGCAAAAGCCGTTTCCCTTGATCTCCTCGACGGACTTGGCCCGGCCGAGGAGGTCCCAATCCGGCCGACCGTGCATGATCTGGACACCCGACCCGGTCCCGACGGGATGCAATCCGTAAACCGACCCGAAGACGTCCGGATGCGCCATGGCCACTCGAATCGCCGCGTGGGCTCCCATGAACTCGCCGACAATCCCGCGCGAATTCCTCTCGGGTCGGGATTTGAAGGTGGAGTCGACTTGAGTGACCACCTCCTTGACGATGAAGTCCTCCCAGTTTCCCGTGACCGACGAGTTCGCTCCCCAGGAATTCGCGAGGGGGGTGCCGATATCGACGCAAACGAAAAGGAACTCTTCGATCACACCTGAGGAGATCTCGCGATCGAAGAACCCGCAGCCGTCATTGCGATTGAAGGCCGATCGGAATCCCTCGAACGAGGTCGGGAGATAATAGATCACGGGATACCGTCGCGCCGAAGTCCCGTAACCTGGAGGGAGATAGGCCATCGCCCGCCTCGTCGTGTTCGTCCCGACCTTGCTGTTCGCAAGGGCTGCCGACTTCACCTCGAAGTCCTCGAGCCCACCGGTCTTGACAACGGAAGGCCCCGACGCGACGACCTGGACCTCCGAGATGGCCATCCATAGGGCAGAGCCGATCATTGTAATTAAAATCTTATTCATGTTCACAATCCTCTCTTCGCCAAGGGGTCGTTTCCCCGAATCCCTGAGACCTCGGACGAGTTGCGAGGCCGAAGCAAGTCACGGATCTTCCATCAACAGATAGCTTAAATTATCACAGTTAAAATTCCGGGAAAATCTGATTCAACCGGAAGTGCTCGGGGTTCGTCTTCACCTTCCCCTGAACTGAGCCCGAGGCAAGATCAATTTATGAAATCATTTATACTCGTGACGACTCAACAAACTATTCGCCCGAATTGACAGTTCTTCGTGTCGCGAGGAATGCGACCAGATCGGCAAGAGTCTCCGGCCGCCAATCCGACTCCTCCGTTTCCGGCATCAGCGATTGCCCTGTCGAGGCCAACAGGTCGATGGCCGAACGGGAGAGTACCTCGTCGTTTCCGCCTTGGGTTCGGAATGTCAGGGTTTTTGAGGTCTCGTCGACGATCAACCCCGTCCGCTCCGATCCATTTCGAGTTCGAAGGCGATATCCGACGGCCCCGGCGTCAAACGATCGATTCGGGTCGGTGATGGCAATCATGAGGGCGACGGGCGTTTGATTCTTCAACGAGGCGAGATCGGGCCCCACGACGCTCCCAACTTCGGCGATCCGATGACACCCCGCGCAACGTTCTCGGAAGACGATCTCACCGGCCGCTGCATTTCCCTTGATTCGGAGGGCCAGGCGGCACGTTTCGATCGGCGAATCTTCGGGTTTCGGTCGATTCGAGTAGATCGCGACGGCCCGGGCTCGAATCCGGCGGTTCGGATGGTCTAGCAGGCGGCGGCGGTCGCGTGTTTCGAGTTCCTCTGGAGGCGTACAGGTGTCTTCGAGGGAGTCGAGGAGTGCCGACGTCCAGGATTCTCGAGTGAGCAGCGTGTCGAGGATGACCCGTCGAACTCGAGGAGTATGTCCCCGCCATCCGTCGAGGAGGATATCGGGCAAGCTCGGGGTATCCGACTTGGCCAGCCTCCTGACTGCAGCCTCCTGAACGGCCAGGGGCTCTTGAGGGCGCAGGAGCCCGGCCAATCGCTCGCGGTTCTCTTGCTCAACTACGCGGGCTGAAGACGCACCTTGACCGTTGGAACGGAGGGGGGACATCGCGAGCAGGAGCACCAGGACGACGAGTCGTCCTCGAGGTTTCATGGAGGTCGATTCCTGAGCCCTTCGACACGCCTTGAGACTACAAAGTCATCGCTTTCCGGCTTGTTGGCAAGGGGCGAGTGGCGATAGGATCGCCCGCTGGCCGCCTTCCGCCGTCGAGAGGCTCCGTTCGCCCATGGCTCCCACGATGATCCTGGCCAGCGCCTCGCCGAGGCGTCGGCAACTTCTGACTGAGGCCGGGTACACCTTCGAGGTCGAGCCTTCGGACATCGACGAGCCGGAGCCGCCGCCAGGGACTTCGCCGCTCGTATACGTGAGCCAACTGGCCTGGACGAAGGCCGCCACCATCGCCCGCCGACGTCAAGCCGGCCTGATCCTCGCCGCCGATACGGCGTGTGCCGTCGCCGGGGAGATTCTCAACAAGCCGATCCACCGGGATGATGCCGAGCGGATGATTCGACTCCAGGAAGGCCGGGATACCGAGGTCTTGACGGGGCTTTGCCTCTATCGGGCCGATCGCGACGAGTGGGTCGGGGCTGTCGAGGTGAGCACCGTCCGATTTCGGGTGCTCGAACATGACGAGCGCCAATCGTTCCTGGACTCGGGACGTTGGGAGGGGAAGGCCGGGGCTTACGGAGTCCAGGACCATGACCCCTTCGTCTCGGTCGTCGGGGGCAGCTTCACCAATGTGGTCGGCCTGCCGATGGAACGACTCGCGGCCCTGCTTCGCGACTATTCCGCCCTGACACGATAATCCGCGGGACGTATGATGGCGCGGCGTGCTTCCCAATCTCTGGAGCCGATCCCATGTCGCGGCGCAGCCTCATGCCATTCGGGCGCAAACTGCAACTTTCGGTCGCCGGCCTCTCCGTCCTCCTTGCGATCGGCTCGTCCATGACGCTCTTCCACCCGTTCGCGGACTGGGACAACGCCTCCGAGGCGAGCGAGAACGTCGCGCCAACACCGGCCCCGATCGACGGGACGCGGGCGTTCAACTACTTGAAGACGATCTTCGCGATGGGCCCGAGGCCCGCGGGAACTCCCGCCAACGCCAAGCTCCGAGAGATGGTGGCCAAGCACTTCAGGGCCATGGGAGGCGAGGTCCACGAGCAGCGGTTCTCGTCACGACACCCAACCACCGGCGTACCGATCGAGCTCGCAAACCTGATCGGCTCCTGGCATCCCGAGCGAACTCGGCGGGTCATGGTGGGGGCCCACTACGACACCCGCCCCTTCCCCGACCAGGATAAGGACCCCGCCCGGCGCGCGATCCCGTTCATCGGCGCGAATGACCCAGCCTCGGGCATCGCGCTCCTGATGGAAATCGCCCATCACCTCAAAGACCTCCCCACGGGTTGGGGGATCGACCTCGTCCTTTTCGACGCCGAGGAGCTCGTCTACGGCCAGGACGGCGAATACTTTCTCGGCTCGAAGGAATTCGCACGCGTCTATGTCGAAGACGCCGAAGGGCGCAAGAACCCAATCCATTATGATGCCGGGATCGTCCTGGACCTGATCGGCGGGCGAGACGCGAGGATCTCCCAGGAGCCGTACAGCCTCGACTTCGCCCCAAGGATCGTCCAGGAGGTCTGGAGCATCGCCCGTCGCCTGAAAGCCAACGCCTTCCGAAACCGCGTTGGCCGAGCCGTCCTCGACGACCACCTCGCGCTCAACAACGGCGGCATCCCGGCCATCGACCTCATCGACTTCGATTACCCGTACTGGCACACCTCGCGAGACATCCCCGAGAATTGCTCGGCCACGAGCCTCGTTCAAGTCGGCCGGGTCGTCACCGCCTGGCTCGCTCAGAACCCACCGAAGAGACGATGACCCTTGCCTCAAGCGGAGGCTTCCGAGAGCCGATGCCCTGAGGGCAAACACGAGCAAACCCCGAAAGAGTCGGTCGAGCCGACTCGGGCAAGCCGTTTCCGTCGGAACGTGCTTGGATCGACAATCTCAGCGGTCGTCGTCCAGGAGTTGCCGCAGGCTCTCGCGTTCGCGACGTGTTGCATCGAGGTCGAACAGAGCCATGTCGCGTTCGAGCCGGAGCCGCTCGAGGGCTTCCCTTGCGACCGAGAGGATCCTCCCCCGAAACCTCGCATGCTCGAGGACTTCGTCGAGGATTGGCTCGAGCTCGGCGCGCACCTCGTATGGCTGGGTCTTGATCCGGTCGAGGAGATCCATCAGCTCGGACGGCACCGTGTCGTCCGTTCGGGGTAACATCCTGGTCGCCGCGTGGTTCATCGGAGTTCCTCAGTCAAAGGTGATAATTCAATCTACCACGCGGATTTCGGAAGGCCTCCGGATCGTCGGAATTTCACCTTTTGGGTAAGATTTAACACCTGCAAGAGATCGAACAGCCGACTCCCACTCCCCTCCTTTCCTCGCTCAAAGTCACATCAAATCTGGATCTGAACGAGCTTAAATCAGGTCTTGGCCTCGGCCAGATTTCCATCGTCGTCGGCGGAGGATTCGCCCTTCGGCGAACGAATAATGGGGACTATCCCGATCTGGCCTTGTTCAAGGGGGCGTCCGTGCACAATTCCCGTCGGGACGTGTGCAATCGAGTCATGATCTCTCGATCGGCCTCGACGGAGCGACGTCCCATGTCCACGATCCCACAACCCATCGCTAGCGCCTTCGCTGTCCTCTGCGGACGATACGGTGACGTTACCGAGGATGGCCCGCGATCGTGAGTACTCGCGGCAATCGCTCTCCCGCGAGGCCTCCAGGGACGATCCCGCCAGGGGCATGGCACGGCGACCACACGGCTGCGGCGCCACGCCGAGCGGGCCTGGGATCAAGCCGTGGCCGCCGAGGAGGCCTGGGGACGAGCCAAGGGGGCGTTCGAGATCTTCACCCCCGAAGGTCGGCTCAACGATCGGGTCCGAGCCGAGGCGGTGGTGGCGGCATCGTTGCCCGCCTTGGACGGCGCGGCGTGGGCCAAGACTCGTCGGTTGCTGCTCCGCCGGGAGAGCTTCACCTTCCTGGATCAAGTCTCATGACGGTTGGTCGAGTTGGGATTGGCCCCCGACGTCGTCGCGGCCTTGTTGGATTTGGAGGGACTGAGGCGGCAGCCGAGGCGGCGATCGGCCGCCACGGGAGCTTGGGCCTAGGCCCGCACGGTCGAACTGACGAAGGCCAGCGCGGATTGGCGTGAGGAGTGGCGACGGGTCCGGGCGTGCTCCGGGGTGTGTCGCGAGCGAGCCGCCTCGTGGAATGCGTCAACAGCGTGGCGCGGATGCAGCAGGCACGCCATCGGAAGATGACGCAGGGGTTACTGGATCTGAAGCATCTGCATTTGGAAGTTGCGACGGTTTCGGACGGGCCGTCGCATGGGTGAGACGCCGCACGGCTTGCTCGGCTCGAGACTCCCGGACTTGGGCTTCGGGGAATTCCTCGAGATGACGCCGGAGGAATTGCGGAAGAGACTGTCCGCTCAAGAAGATCCGTCGTGAGGTAGTGACCGCGGCCCCCCTGATCGCAAGAGTTCCAACCCAGGTACCGGATCGCCTGAACTTTTGGGCTGAAGGATCGTACTGCCTTTGACGGAAACGTGTTAAACTGATATTATGGAAGAAATCCTCAAGAGGACTTGACCGTTGTGGTCAGTGAGACGGCGGCGACCAAGTCCATTCTCCAACCCGTTTAGGAGGTTTGTTTGATTCAACGCGCAGAGGAGGATTCTCCTCCTGGCTTTCACTCGATGGGGTTGAGCTCCCCCATGCTCCGGGCTCTGAAGCACATCGGTTACGTCACTCCCTCGCCGATTCAGGCGGAGCTTATCCCCGAAGCTCTTGACGGTCGCGACGTGATTGGCCAGGCCAAGACTGGCACCGGCAAGACCGCGTCGTTCGGGATTCCGCTGATCGAGATGCTCGAGGCCCGAGGCAAAGGGCCGCAGGCGATCATCCTCGCCCCGACTCGCGAGCTCGTCCAGCAGATCGTCGTCGAGCTCCAGAAGCTCGCCACCGGTCAGGACGTCGCGATTTGCGGGATCTATGGCGGAGAGCCGATCGAGCGTCAACTCCGAGCCCTCCAGCGCGGGGTCGACATCATCGTTGGGACGCCGGGACGAGTCCTCGACCACATCGAGCGGCGGACGCTCTACCTGGGCGAGATCTTCCACGTTGTCCTGGACGAAGCCGACCGGATGCTCGACATCGGGTTCCGTCCGGACATCGAGCGGATCCTCCGCAAGGTGCCGAATCCCCACCAGACCCTGCTCCTCTCGGCCACGATCAGCGCCGACATCCGCAAGCTGGCTCAGCGTTATATGTTCGAGCCGGTCGAGCTGAACCTGTCGAAGGATGAGCCCTCGGTCGAGACGATCAAGCAGTATTACATCACCATCGAGAACGACCGCAAGTTCGACTTGCTGGTCCACCTGCTCCGCCGCGACCAGCCGCGCCAGTGCATCGTCTTCACACGGACGAAGCGCGGGGCGGAACGACTCGCCGAAAAGCTCCGCGGCAAAGTCGCGGGCGTCGCCACTATCCACGGCGATCTCGCCCAGACCGTCCGCAACCGCGTTATGCTGGGATTCCGCAACGGGACCATCCCCGTCCTCGTCGCCACCGACGTCGTCGGCCGCGGCATCGACGTCAACGACATCAGCCACGTCATCAACTACGACGTCCCGGATGATGCCGAGAACTATGTCCACCGCATCGGCCGGACCGGCCGGATGGGCAAGGACGGCCTCGCTTATATGTTCGTTTGCCCCGATCAGGGCGAACCCTTGACCGCGATCGAGAACCTGATCAACAAGACCATCCCGACCCTTCCCCTGGACGGTTTCGAAGCCTACCGGCGTCAACCGAAGAAAGATTCGGCTTTCCGACAGATCTACAGCACCGCCAGGACGCGCTCCGCTTACGGGGATCATTGAGCCGACGCCATTCTCTACGGCTCCTGAGATGACCCCGCCCGTAGCTCCCGTCCCCTTGCTTCCGTGATTTGCACGCTGGTAAGTTTCTCGACAGGTTCGCAAGGAGAGGCAGTTCCGACCGCCGACGCTCTTTCCGGCGCGGTCTCGACTGCCTCTCTCGGTCTTCACCCCCCACCCGAGCCCCGCCCCCGTCCCTGAAGTCGCGAAAGCTCTTCCAGCCAGGCTTTGGCTTCGGCGATCAGCGATCGCGCATCGCGACCGTATCCGGAATACTGCGCCCGATCGCAATGCGCGACCAGCCGTTCCGCGCTCCCACCGATCGCCTCGTCACCTTCGGCCTTCGAAAACCCGGCACAGGCTTCTTCGGGAGTGAGCGCTCCCCGGGGTCTCCGGATCCTCAGATGGAGGTACTCCGCCAATCCCTCCGTGATCCGACGGCCAACGTCTTCGGCCGAGGCCGACTCGTCGAGACGTCGGGTCAGATGCGTCAGGACTCGTCGCGTGGCCCAGTCCCTCCGCCTCGACGAGAATTGCCTGTAAACGATCCAGCCGACGACGAGCAAGACGATCGTCGACGCGGCGGCAATCCCCGCGGCAAACCCGGCGGCTCTCGTAGAGGACCGTGAGACGATCGGCTCGTAGTTGAGCGTCGACGGATCGAATCGAGGGACGTCCGCGACGCGTACGGATAGCCCGGAGGTGACCCGGGTCAGGAACCGAGCGGTCTGCGGGTCAAAGGTCGAGATAGCGACGGGCGGCAAGGTGGCCGTTCCCGTCCGGGTCGGGCGGATTCGATAGCGAAAGACACGTGAGGCCGGCTCGGCAACGGCCTCGACGGGTTTACGCTCGACGCGCAACCCGAGCGGGACGCGGTCGAACCGTTCCAGGACGGGAGAACGGCTCATCCCTCGAGATCCGGGCCCCTTCACGGCAATCCGGAATTCGAACGACTGCCCCAAGCGCACGGAAGCCGGTAAGGTCTCGGCCTCGAGAGTGATCGGTCCGACTCCACCGAGATACGAAGGAGGCCGCCCGATCGACGGGACGTCGAGGATGCTCAAGCGGAGGAGACGGGAACTCCCCGACCGCTCGCCCCACTTGGCGGAGAAGGGAGGGATGATCAACAACCCCGCACTTTTCGGGACAACCCGAAACTTCGACCGATAGCTGATCTTCTCCATCACGAAGTCGCCGATCGCGCTCGTGGTGATCGGCTTCAGGCTCGTATCCGCCAGATGCAAGTCGGCCCCCGTGACTTTCGGGGGCACGATCCGGGGACGCTCGCTCTCCGCTACGGTCTCGACCTCGACGAGGATCTCTTGCCCCACGTAGTAGGGCCCCTTCGAGACCTGGCTCCGGACCCGTAACGCACCCGAATCCTGGGCCTGTGCGGGCAATGAGCCGGAGTTCGAGAGGATGAATACGACTGAGAGCGAGAGGCGCACCGATAAGTTCATGTTGTCGATTCAAAACCCGGTGATCTGAGCGCGTGACATCCCGGTGCGGGGGGGCCGGTCACCAGTCCATGCGATCCTTGTCGGGAGCCGAGGCCTCTTCGTCGATCCGACGGTTTCGCGATTCTCGGACGTTCTCGAGGGCCGAGGCGAGTCGTTGATCGGGCGAATCTCCTTTGGCCGACGGCGAGCCGGTCCCGCCGGCGCCCCCGGGCCCGCGACGTCCGGACCGCGGGCCGCGCCTAGGGTCGTCGCCACCTCCCGTCGGGTCGTCGGAGGCTGTGGGATCGCCCGGTCCTCCGTCGTCTTCGCCGGAGGGCTTGGGAGCCCGCGACCGCCCGGAGGGCGACTGCGAATCGCCTTGGGGGTCGGGGGGAACCGGCGGGGTCTTCGCTTGCCGTTCGGCGAACTGCCGGTTGATCGCGGCGTCGTCTCGAACGGCGTCGAGACCCGGCCCTTTGGCGCTTGACGAAAGGCAGGCGTCGTAGTAGGCCACGGCCGCGGGAATGTCGCCGAGGACGAGCGTCGTGTTCCCCAGGGCATAATCGATCTTGGTCTGCAACGCCGCACTCGCGCGGTCGCGAGCCTCTCGGTACCGGGCCTGGGCCTCGGGATAACGGCCGAGTTGGAACAATGCGGCCGCGGCGTTGAACCGAGGAACGGGGTCCTTCGGTGCCAGGCCAATCGATCGGTCGAAAGCGGCGAGGGCCTCGACGAATCGTCCGGCCGCATAGGCCGAGCGCCCGTCGGCATGCTCCCTCGCGAGGCGATCGCCGACAGGGTCCGCGGCGACCAGGACCAGGGCCCCGAGGCTCAAGAACCAGCGGTAGCTCCTCGGCCAACGCCCCCTCCCCGGCCAGGATCCCACGAGTCCCAGACCGAGGGCGGCCCCCAGGAAGAGGCCGAATCGCTCGGTCCGCTCCGAGGGCCGGATCGCCTCACGCCTCTGGCGGGCGACCGGTGCGATCTTCGAGACGTAGAGGTTCCCGAGGTCGGCCGGGGCGAGGCCGAGCGGGACCATGGCACCGCCGGTCGTCTTCGCCAGGGCCTCGAACGGCCGGTCGTCTCGCTTGGAGAGCACTGGGGTGCCGCGATAGGTCAGCGCCCCCGGTTCCTTGGCCGAGGAGGGCACCGGATGGCCCTGCTCGACGTCGCCGATCGCGACCGAGTGGACGACGACCCCCATGGCCCGGAGCCGGTCGAAGGTCGTCGGCCAGGTGTTCGCGTGATCCTCGCCATCCGAGAAGAGAACAATCGTCCGGCCCTCGGCGTGATCCTGAGAGTCGAAGGCGTCGATTCCCGCCTCGAGTGCTGCGCCGAGATTGGTACCACCGGGGCGGACACTCCCCGGACGGAGCGATCGCAGGGTGTCGGCGGCAGCCCCGAGGTTCTCGGTGAGGGGGCATCGGATCACCCCTCTCCCTTCAAAAGCGACCACCGCCACCCGATTCCCACGGCCGCGGCCGAGGGCGACGAGGAGGCTCTCGGCCGACTCGACGGCGACTCCCATCCGATTCGGGACGGCATCCTCGGCCCCCATGCTGCGGCTGACGTCCATGAGCAGGACGACGTCATGGCCGGGGGGAAGCGCCGAGGCCAGCGAGAGTCCCCAACGCGGTTGAGCTAACGCCACCACGAGGCAGGCCATCGCGCCGAGCCATCCGAGGGCGCCGTCCCCGAGGAGCCTTCCCCCCTGGCCGAGGGTCCGCCAGTCGGTGCGACGCCGTCGCAGCCCCTTCAGGATCCAGACGAGGACCATCGGCGCGAAGGCCAGCAACCAGAGGCGACTTGGATGCGCGAAGACGCTCATGGGAAAGGTGACCGGCGGGCCGGAGGGGAGGCAGAGAACTCTCGCAAACCGAGACGCCTTACGGGAGTCTGAGGTGTGTCCCACCAATTTCGCGCACGTCTCATGCCATCTCCATATTTCATTCACACCTGAACATATTCTCGAATTTTTGCATTTTCATGTTTCAGGGGAGGCTTCGGAGCCATCCTTTGACGAGGGACCGGTCGACGACCAGGAGGATCAGCGCGGCGGCCGCCCAGGGGGCGAAGTGTTCGCGGTAGCGGGTCAGGATCATGCTCTGGACGGGGCTCTTTTCGAGGTTGTCGATTTTCTTGAAGACCTGGTCGAGGGAACCGACGTCGGCGGCGGCGAAGGCCTGTCCGCCACCGAGCTTCGCCAACCGCTTCAGGAGCTCGAAGTCGGGCGCATCGACCTGAGCCACGAGATCGAGCCCAGTCACGGGCTCGACCCCTCGGAGGACACCCTCCCCTTGCCCGATCGCGATCGTGTGCAGGGTGATCCCGAGTTCTCGAGCCAGCCGAGCGGCCAGCTCCGGGTCGTTCGGACGAGGGACGGCCGGGCTGTTGTGGCCGTCCGTGAGCAGGATCAGGACCTTCTTCTTGGGCGAAGTCTCGCGGAGCAAACCGAGACCCAAGATGATGGCGTCACCAAGGTTCGTCCCGTCGTCACCCGGCCTGGCGTACCGGAGGGTCCTGACGGTCTCGAGGAGTCGAGCGTGGTCGAGGGTCGTCGGGCAAGCGGGGTCGGGGTAATTGGCGAAGACGACGAGCCCGATCAAGTCGTCGGGCCGGCCTGAGACGAATCGAGAGAAGGTCTCCTTCGCGGCGTCGAGCCGAGAGACCGCCGAGGCGTCGGCCCTGGAAGCGAAGTCGACGGCCTTCATGCTCGAGCTCTGATCGAGGGCCACGACGATGGCGACCCCCTGCCCGGCGATCCGAGTCGTCCCGCCGACCGTCTGAGGCCTCGCAAGCGCGACGGCGATGCAGGCGATGGCCGCCCCCCTCGCGAGGATGGGGAGCTGCCGCTTGAGCAACGTCCGGAACGTACGAGAGGACTTGAAGCCGCCGAAGGTCGGCCAGTTCATCCTGGGACGCGCCCGTTCGAAGAACCAAGGCAGGGGCACGAGGATCATCAGGAGGAACCAGCCCGGCTCGGCCCACCGCATCGTCGACAGCCCCCCTGCCGTCGCCTGGGGCTCCGGCCACTCCGCGTTCTGGATCGCTTACGAAAGTCTCCCTAGTATAGAGGCCCGACGTCGCGGATCGCAGCACGATCTTTTTCAGATGTCGTCTCTTCGAGGCTGTCTCGCCCATCGAACGCGGGGTCGGTTACCCCGGCCCCCCATCCTGCACATCGTCTTCGCAGTGTTCAAACGACCACGAGAATAGGTCTCCGGACCGAATTCGCTTGCCCAAGTCGGGACGTGCGCGCTAGTGTCTAAGGAGGACCGGGCGCAGCGAGTCGGACAGGCGTCGTGGGCATTTCCTCGACCGAGCGGATAGTCTGCTCGCGAGAGACCGGTGCCTGGGTATGGGCTGGGACCAGAACGCGTCGAGTAGGAGCCATCCTCGTGTCAGATCAAGCGACAGCGGCGGGCGATCTTCAGCAAAAATACCGACAATTCCTCGACCTCCTGCCATTGACCATTTCGCTCGCGGGTTTACCTCCGAGCGAGGGACGGTTGTTCAGCGAGGAGCAGATCGAAGCGCGCGCGATCACGGTTCGTGCAGCCTATCGTGTGGCGAGAAACACGGCCAGGGAATGCCTGAGCGGGTCGTAAGAACGTTGCCGGTGGCAGACCGGGGGTGCGGCCGAATCGGACACTCGACGCTGTTCGACCGCGGGTCAGAAGCCGATAAGAATCGCGTGGTGAGACGGGCCGACGCGGGGGACTGGGACCCTGGCCACTCGCCACGCCTTGACGGCATCCCACTCGCGAAAGGCCCTCCTCGAGATGACCATGAAGACTCAACCCGACGGCGGACCGCGCCGGATGCGAGCCGCGATCATCGGGTTCGGACTCGACTCCAGGGACAGCCAACAACGACTCAGCACCGGGGATACCTGCCTGCTGGTCGGGGGCTCTGCCGAGACCCACGCCGAGATGTTGGAGACGATCCTTCGACTTGAGTCCGAGCTCGACCGCCTGGGACAAGACCTCGCCGACGTGACCCCGACCGAACTGGCCGAGATCGCGTGGCGGATCGATTCCCCCGAGCTGCACCAGATCGCCGTGAGGCTCGAGGCGGGCCTCGAACTCCAAGGACGGGATTTCCACGAGCTCTCTGCCGAGGAATTGACCGATCTCTCGGCTCCGGCCGAGTTTTAATCGAGACTCGTTTTCCTTCGTGTAACCCCACTCGCATCGACGGCGGCCGCGACCCTCGGGTCTCGGCCGCCGTCGACGTTTATGCCGCCCCGACGATTTCCTGAACCTCCCCGAAATCTTCACGCGTTGACGACGAATTCTGAAACGGACGGTTCCACCTCGGGGTATTCCCGGCGACAGCGCCATTGACGGCGGCCCGGGGGCCGGGCGAAGGCATGAGGGTGATGGACGACCGCGCGTTGATCGAAGCACTCCGCGACGGCGACCTCGACGCGCCTCGACGGCTGATCGAGAGGTTTCAGGGCGTGGTCTTCGGACTCTGCTTCCGGATGATGGGGCATCGCCACGACGCCGAGGACGTGGCCCAGGAGACGTTCGTCCGCGCCTTGCGAGGCATCGGCGGCTTCGATATCCAACGCCCCGTCCGTCCCTGGTTGCTGGGGATCGCCGCCAACCGATGTCGGACCGCCCTGGTGAACCGGACACGTCGCCCCGGCCTGTCGGAAGCGGTCGTCGACCAGGTCGATACTCGGCCACCGCTGGGCGACCCCGACGATCTCGCAGGGGAACTCGAGCGTGCCCTGGCCCTGCTCCGCCCCGAGTATCGGATGGTCTTCGCCCTGTTCCACGAACAAAACTTGGCCTACGACGAGATCGCGGCCGCCGTCGGCCGGCCCGTCGGGACGGTCAAGACCTGGCTCCACCGAGCTCGGGCCGAGCTCGCCGAACACCTGGCCCGCCGCGGCGTCCATTGTTAATCATCACATTCTTTAGATATGACGTTGTTTTCAACAAATTTTTCCACAGCGGTTGCGGTCCTCGGTCTCATGCCGATTCCCATGGCCTGAGCAGGATGTAAGGATCGCAAGTTTTTCGATCGGTTCGCCTCGTCCCCCCACGACCGCCTCGACACCGCGAATGCGGCGAAGGAGCCTCGGGACCAAAGCTCATGCGATGTCGCGACTTCGAACGAATCTGGAACGAACAGCTCGACGCCCGCGAGGAGGCTTCGGCCTCGATCGAGAACGAGCTCGAGATCCACGCCGCGAGCTGCGAGCCCTGTCGCGTCATCGCCGCTCGATATCAACGCCTCCGGATGGCCCTTCGATCGACGGGACCTGCGCCGAAGGTCTCTCAGGATCTCGCCTCCCGTATCCTTACGCCCCCGATGACCGAGCCGTCGATCGCGTTTCCACGCCATCGCATTCCGGCAGGCGTCGTCACGTTCGCGACTGCGGCCTCGCTGCTTCTGGCGTTCCTGTTAATCCGGCAAGCTCGAGAGTCGAAGCCGGGTAAGGCGATCGCGAACCGGGACCTGACGATCCGGTCGATCGACCCCGATTCGGTCGGCGAGGCTCTCACGATAGCGAAACTGGAGACAATCGCCCTGGCCCGCGAGACCTCGGCACCCGCGGCCCGGATCGGGCTCCGCGTCCTGGAGTCCGCGACGATTCGCGAGATGTCGAGTCCCGCGGCATCCCTCCCCTCAACGACTTCGTCGGACGTTCTCCAGAGCGTGGGCAACCGTGTCAACGCGGGAGTTACCCCCCTTTCCGACACCGCGCGGCATGCGTTCGGATTCCTCTTCGACACGCCGGCAGCCGGCGCGAAAACGGTTCCGCCGACTTGATGTTCGGGGGTGACGACATGTTCCGCCCCGGTTTCGTCCCACACCCCCTTTGACTCCGTGGGATTAGCGCCGATGGATCTTTCACGAGCTGTTCTCGTCCTGTTCACCTGGCTCTCGATCGTCGCCGTCGCGAGAGGAGCGGGGCCGGCCGACGCCCTGTTTCGGCTCGTCCCCCCCAACGCGGGCGTGGCGTTCGCGGTTGAGGACCTTCGGGCTCACTCCAAAGAATATCGGGAGTCGCCTCTGGCGGCGGGAATCCGTCGGCTACCGGCCGTGCGCGATTGGTTGGCGTCCGGACGATTTCAATCGCTCAAGCAGGTCAAGGCGCGATTCGAGAGCGCGGTTGGTGAGTCCGTCTCGAAGATTCGAGACGAGCTCCTCGGAGACGCGGTCGTCCTGAGCCTGCATCTCCCAGAGAACGGCCGACAAGACGAGGCCAAGGGGCTCTTGTTGGCCAAGGTCCGCGACCGGCCCCTCCTCGACCGATTGATCTCCGGGATCAATACCGCCCAGTCGAAAAAAGGAGAACTCGATCGCATCGTCGAGAAGCGGCAGGGCGACACGACCTTCTGGCTCCGCAAATTCGCGCCGGCTTGCGGGAGGCCCGACGAATACTACACGATTCTCGAGGCGACGACGTTCGCCTGGTCCAACTCCGAATCGATGATCCGTGGGGTGATCGACCGAAAGGCCGGCCGCCAGCCGGGTCTCGGCGACGATTCGAGGTTCAGGCGGATTCGTGACCGACTGCCCGGTCGTTCCTTTCTCAGCATCTTCGTCAATCCTCGCTTCCTCGAGACGATGATGGCGAGCTCTGAGCCCGACTCGCCGAAGGAAGAAGACCGTCGGATTCTCGCCTGGCTCGGCGATTATCTTGGCGCACTCGACTACGCAGGCCTCGCGGTGGAGTTGAGAGACGGCTTGATCGTCCACACCGAAGAATCCGTCGAACCGGAGAAGTTTTCTCCGCACTTCCGACCCGGACCGGCGCGGGCTCCACGCCGTTCTTCCCTCGGCACCATTCCCGCCGATGCCCTCGTCCTCGCTTCGCTCCAGATCAACTTCGAGACCCTGCATCGCTTCCTCGAGGACGTCATTCCCGACGAGGATCGGCCTCAAGTCGAGAATCTCCGCTTGGCTCTCGATGGAATCCTCCTGGGCCACGATCTGAAGGCGATGCTCCCCCACCTCGGTCCCGACGTCACTGCACACGTCGAGGCTCGAACCGATCAGAAGCCGGAGCTCTCGGTGATCGTCGTGGTCGGGTTCGACGGCCCGGCCATCGTCGGGGCCGCACTCGACAATGCCTTCCGCACCGTCCTTGCCGTCTCCGCGCTCGATAAGAAAGCCGGAGAACCCCGTTCGCGTTTCGAGGCCAGCGAACATCACGGGGTGAAAGTCGGCACGCTCCGACCAACCTCGCCATTCGCTTATGGAATCGGGCCAGACCGACTTATCGTGAGTCGATCAGTGGAAGCGTTGATCCGTTCGTTGGATCCGAACCTGACACCGAACGTGCGTTTTGAACGGCTCCGATCGACCTATTTCTCTGAGTTCGACAGGTTCCTCTGTGCCGACCTCGGGGCCATCCATCAACTCGCGAAAGCCCGTCGCGATTCGCTAGCCCGACTGATCGCCAAGAATCAAAAATCCTCCATCCGGGATGCCGCGCAAGACCTCGATCGGGCGCTGGCATTGCTCGACCTCTTTCAGAGTGCGTTCGCGGCGAGTTCCATGGCGCCCGACGCTCGCTCGGTCCATCGAGTCTTCGGGCTGATCACGTCCGCCCCGGCGCCTAAAGCCACGACGATTTCCGCGCCCTGAGAAATTGTCCAGCACCAGTGGATGTGTGACCGGTCCGGTGCATGAGTTGGCCGATCTCTGCCAGCCCATCAGGTTTCGTCGGGCTCTTCCCCTTCCGATGCGGCCGAATCCATCAGGCTCCGGACCGCTTCGAGCGTGTCGGCTTGCTCCGCAAGCTTGTCGGTGCGCCAGCGAAGGATCCTCGGGAATCGGACCGCGACGCCCGACTTGTGCCGGGTGGATCGGTTCAAGCCCTCGAAGGCGAGCTCGAATACGAGCTCCGGCTTGACGGTTCGGACAGGACCAAATTTTTCGATCATGTTTCGACGTATGAATCCGTCGACTTGACGGATCTCGGCGTCGGTCAACCCGGAGTAGGCCTTGGCGATCGGGACAAGGCGACCGGCGTCCCAGACGCCGAACGTGTAGTCGGTGTAAAGGCTCGCGCGTTTCCCGTTGCCCCGTTGAGCCGCGATGAGCACGGCGTCGACGGTCAGCGGAGCAACCTTCCATTTCCACCAATCGCCCCGGCGCCGTCCAACGCCATAGCTCGAATCGACCCGCTTGAGCATGATCCCCTCGGCCTTGCGTCTACGACTGGTGAGTCGTTGTTGGGCGATTTCTTCCCACGTGTTCCCATCGACACGCGGCGAGAGGAGGAATCGGCCGGGGAGCGAGGACGACGCAACAAGTTGTTCGAGGCGTTCCCGGCGCCATTTCAACGGCTGGGATCGGACGTCTTCGCCTCCGTTCTCCAGGAGGTCGTACGCCATCAGGACCACGGGGACCTCGGCCAGGATCGTCTTCCCGACCGTCTTCCGCCCGATTCGCCGTTGGAGTTGGGCGAACGGCAAGGGTTCTCCGTCCATCCAGGGAAGGATCTCTCCGTCGACGACAGTCCCCTCGGGCAAGTCGTCGCCGACCGCCGCGATTTCGGGATAGCGTTCGGTCACGAGTTCCTCGCCCCGCGACCAGAGGAAGGTGTCTCCCCCGCGCCGAATCAACTGGGAACGGATCCCATCCCACTTCCATTCGGACTGCCAGTCCGCGATCTCGCCGAGCGATTCGGGAGCGACGTCCAGGGCATAGGCCAAGAAGAACGGATAGGGGCGGCTGTGGTCGGCATCCGTCGCATCGACGAGCAAGAGTCGCTCGTAGAAGTCTTTGGTCGGCTCCCATTCGCCCATAAGCCGATGAGCAATCACCTTCTCGTCGATTCCGCGGACCTTCCCGAGCGCTCGCGTCACGAGTTGTTGTGAGACTCCGACCCGAAAGCCTCCGCTGATTAGTTTATTCCAGACGAAGCGTTGCGGGCCGTCCATCTCACTCCAGGCGGCAAGGATCGCGTCGCGTTGGGTGTCTTCGCCCTCCTTGCGAAGCGGGAGGAGACGTCCTTCGACCCAGAGATGCAAGGGAAGGTCGCTCGAATGTTCGGGTGTCGGCAAGAGCAGCGCGATGGTCTCGGCGATGTCGCCGACCGCGTCGTACGACTCCTGGAAGAGCCAATCGGGTATCGCTGCCTCCTGTGCCGCCCAGCTCCGCAGTTTTCCCGAAGGGACCACCTGCTTCGGCTTTCGACCGATCAGGAAATACACCGCCCAGGCCGCATCCTCGGCCGGTGCGGAACCGAAGTACGCGACGAGAGCGGCGACCTTCTCCGATGTCTTCGTCGTCGAATCCAGCGCGGTGTACAAGTCGGCGAACGCCTTCATGATTCGGCTCGCGGCTCCGAGGAGTTGCACTGACGCTGGAATCGTGGACGATCACGAGTCCTCGGCATCCCCCGGCGTGTTGTCGTCATCGGCCGAGGAATCATCCCGTTCGCCCTCGAAGCGCGTGGGGATAATCCGCGCGTCCTTCCCCAACTCCGCCAATCTTCGCGCCACGACCGAAGAATAGCCGTGGGTTAACCAGATTTGCTCGGCGCCGGTCGCGTCGACGGCGGCGAGTAAGCTGGGCCAGTCGACGTGGTCGGAGAGGACGAACCCTCGATCCACCGATCGCCGCCGACGCGGGCCCCGGATCCGCATCCAGCCCGACGCGAACCCGGTGGATGCGGGCCCGAATCTTCGCGCCCACGGCGTCCCGTTGGCGGATGGAGGTGCCACGATCAGTGCCCGAGACCAATCGGACCCCGTCGCGGCGCCGACGTAGGTGGTCTCCGGCAAGCGGATTCCGCTCTCGCGGTAAGCCCGATTCATCTTCTCGACCGCACCATGTGTGTAGATCGGCCCGAGGCTCGCGTCGACTCCCGCGAGGAGTCGTTGCGACTTACCCAGGGCATACGCAAAAAGCAGGCTGGCCCGACCGGCCTCCTGATTCGCTCGCCACCAGGAGTTCACCTCGTCGAAGATTTCGGACTGGGGAGACCATCGATAGATCGGGAGTCCGAAGGTCGACTCAGAGACGAATGCATGGCAAGGGACCGACTCGAATGCGAGGCAGGTCGCGTCGGCTTCAACCTTGTAGTCGCCCGAGATGACCCAGACCAGCCCGCGATGCTCGACGCGCACTTGCGCCGAGCCGAGGATATGCCCGGCCGGATGGAGCGAGACCCGTACGCCGTTGATCTCGACCGAGTTCCCATAGGCGACTGTTTCGATCAGCGCCTCGGCCCCAACTCGAGCCCTCAGGACGTGACATCCATCGGTCGTCGTCAGATAGCGACGACACCCCCAGCAGGCATGGTCCGCGTGCGCATGCGTAATCACCGCGCGATCGACGGGTCGCCACGGGTCGACGTAGAAGTCGCCCGCCTCGCAATACAGGCCGTCCTCGGTCGGCGACAGAAGCGGTTTCGCAGCCAACATGCGGCAGTCCGTTCTCGACCCCCGACGAGATCCGGCCCCGCGCGACACGAAGCCGACAACCCATTCTAGGCGTCGGCGTACGTTCGGCGAGATTCAATCAGAATTCAATCAAGCGTTGGGACAACGCCCGCCGCAGTCCTCGGGGCCTTCGTCTTTTGGTCGACGTGGACGAGGAGCACTTCTCCTTCTCGGAACCGACGAGAGTGGACCAGTGTGAGTTTCGATTGTTCGGAAAGCAGCGCCACGAAGGTAGGATCACCGGGGAAGCCGCAAAGGTAGAACTGGTCGTGCTCTCGGAGGAATCGCTCTCGTTCGAAGATGTTCAACGGT
This sequence comes from Singulisphaera rosea, assembly GCF_054877945.1. Taxonomy (NCBI): domain Bacteria; kingdom Pseudomonadati; phylum Planctomycetota; class Planctomycetia; order Isosphaerales; family Isosphaeraceae; genus Singulisphaera; species Singulisphaera rosea. The sequence goes on from NZ_JBTYIP020000002.1 coordinate 488,916, forward strand.
ACCCACTGGCTAAGCTTTCGCAACGCAAGTTCGTCGGTCGTCTTATTCTCTGAAAGGAAGCACGAGCGCCGAGAGAGTTCTTTCGTAAGTTCGCGCTGAGCCTGGAGATACATGATCGACCAGGAAAAGACGAGCGGGAGATCGTTCGAGGACACAACACGGTAGTCCGCGGACGCCACGATGAGGTGGGGATCGGGCTCGCGTTTGATGAGATAGAGTTCGTACAACACGAACCAACCGCAGAAGCAGAAGGCCACGATGGCCCCCGGAACCCATCGCCGGTTGAACAGATGGTCGCCCACCATCGCTAGGACCAAAGCGAGCCCGAGGACGGTGGGCAAGGCATAACGCTCCGTGAACGCTCCCCCGGTGGCGACTTTCGCGAGGACAATTCCGACGAAAGGGAGCAACAGAAATCCAACCGCCGCCGCCCATTCATGCAGAGGGACGCATTCGTGCGAACCTGTTCCCGAGGCTCGTTCAACGTCGCCCGCCGAGCGGCCTCGGGATCGAGTCATGAATGCCAGACAGAGCAGCAGGCCGACGAAGGGGATTGTCGCCCCTTTCAAAAGGAACAGATAGACCTGGAGGCAGAGCGACCAACTCGTCCGAGCCCAGAACGTCGTCTTGAACTCGGAGGCCGCATGTAGCAGTTCGCGGAGCATCGCGAGCGGGAAAAGCCCCGCGATCAATCCAGCCCAGACGGCCCAATCGATCTTCCGGCGGGTCCAGGTGCGGACGAGCTCGCCGAGCCCGAGCGGGACGAAGACGAGCACCGAGTAGTAGTGGGTCGCCAGGGCCCCGGCCAAAGCGAGGGTCATCACGGCCAGCGCCCAGGCCCTCCTCGGCCCTTCGATCATGGTCGCCGACTGCCAACCGACCAGCGCCAACCCGCTGAATCCCAGGACAAGTCCGTAGGGACGCGCCTCGAACGAATACGGATAAGCCTGAGTAATCAAGGGGAAGCTCGCCGCGACCCAGGCATACGCGGGACCGAGCCGCCTCGAGACGAATCGATAGAGGCAGAGGGTCATGATCAAATAACCGACCATCGCCGGCATGCGAACGGCGAGCGGCGTCGTTCCGAAGATCATGAACGAGACCCGCGAGATGACGTGATAGAGCGGGGGATTCAAGTCGGTCCCCACGGCCAGAGCCTTCCAGATGTCGCCGAATCGGGGCAGGGATGCGACGTCGAACGTAAAGATCTCGTCGTACCAGAGGGGTTTCCTGGTGGCGTGGATGATCGAGTAAGCGAGGTAGACCACGGCCCCGATCAGCAGCAGCCAACGATCCCAATGGACCTGACGCGGTGACACGTTCGGCTCCGGGGAAATCCCCGGCCGTGGCTTCGTCGCAAGACTCTCGGATTCCATTCAAGCCGCTCCTGCAATTTGGCTGGCCGCTCGAGGCAGGCGAAGGGAGCTCGCCGGAAGGCCAGCATTCGGATGCGGGGCGTGGCCCGCAGAATCGAGAGAGGTCGCCAGGATGGTCGGTCCATAGACCGGGTGGGGAGATTCTTCCCGGACGAATCGGGGGTCGTCACAGACTGGGGCGATCCCTGCTCGCTCGACGTCTCAATCCACTTCGAAAAACGAGGGCCGTTGACGTCACCATCGTAGGCGCGAGTCGTGCGGGGAGCCAGTCCAATCGAGAGATAGGAGTCTTTTTCGGAGATTCAACGCAAGGGATGGAGACCGAGTGAACGACGCAGGTCGTTGATCTGGAGGATAGCCCTGGGCTCGTCTCGGAGGAACCTGGTGAGTTGGGTCGCGGTACAGCCGAGCGTCTCGGAAGCCGGCTTCACGTCGTAAGCACAGGACGCCAGCACGTCGAGAACCTCGGCCAGGAGCGCCGGGAAATCGTCATGGTCGGGACTCACGACGATTCGGCCGCCTCGACACCGTGACTGCCAGAGGAGACTCGGCAGGGACTCTCCCGGTTCAATCGGGCGACGGACTTGCAACGCGAGGTTGAGGCGGAGTCGAAAGTAGGCGGCCCGGAGATTCTCACCCTGGGTCCGACGCTCACTGGCCTCCGCACTGATTCCGGTAGGTCGATGGACGAGGACCACGGCCGTCTCGACCTTGTTCCGATTCTGCCCACCCGGCCCCGACCTCCGGGTCCGTCGGACATCGCACTGGGACGCGAGTCGATCGGTCTCGAGGGAAGCGGGATGCTCGCGGCCCGGCAGCCCCATGATTCCTCCCGCGAGCAATCGGAATCGCTCCGACAACGGCTTCAGACACCCTGGCCCCGGCTCCGTCGTCGCCGACAGGTGCCGAGGCCCGGGAACCACACCCTTTCGATCTTACTGACTCGAGCGAGTCGAAGGCAGGGGGCGAGTCGCCGTTGCCGGCGGGAGGATATCGTCGAGCGTGAGTCGGCGAGGAGACTGCCGATTGGCATACTCATCCGGGGAAACGCGGGACGCGGTGTCGAGGCGCTCGACGCGGAAGTCCTCGAAAATCGCCTCTCCGAATCCGGCCAGGCCCAGGGTCACCGTCAACATTCCCTTACTCGGGGCCCTTCGGTAGAGGATCACGCGCGAAAGTTTGGTCATTGCGGAGCTGGTGCGGAACTGCATCGGTTCCCCGCCGATCGAGTCGGTGATCGTAATCCCACCGATCCCCTGCGGCGACGCATAGTCTTTCTTGATGAGCACCGAGATCCGGTAGAGTTCTCCTCGCTCCATCCGAATGGCGGGCGAGCGGATCGCCGCGGCCGGGAGCTTCATGAAGGGGATCAGGGTGTCGATCTGCTTCTTATCCTTGGCGGCGACCGAGAGCGTGAGGGTCCCCAAGCGGCCATCCTCCTTGTCCGGCACATGCGAGACCTTGGCGATGAGCCCTTCGTACTGATAGCACTGGTCGATCCAGCCCGCGGCTTCGATCTCCGAGAGGTTGTCGAACGACCCGCTGGGCACGAGGTTTCGGCCGAAGGGCTGGCCGAGCCAGTCGAGCCAGTAGTCGAAGACCGGCAGCGTGTAATACGAGACGAGCGGCGGGCAGTCGATGGGAAGCACCAGGTAGGGCGTGCGTCGCCGTCTCTCCATCTCGATCGCCGTCAGATCCTTGTTCGAGGGCCGACCGGTGCGCGTCGGCTGGGGCTTCGGGTCCGCCGGGATGAACTTGTTGTGGAGGATCTGAAAGATCTTCGCCCATTGGTTGATCATCAAGTGGCGGAGCGGGCGACTCGCCCGGCGCGCCTCCGACCAGGCCAACGGGTAATCCTCGCGCTCCTGAGCCTCCATCGCCGCCTTCAGGGACTCTTCCGACTTGGACAGGAGCTGCTGTTCGTCGTTCGGGATCGGCGATCCGTCGGGGAGCGGCGGCGTCTTGGGATCTTCCTTGTTGTAGAGCCTCAGGCCTCGCTGCATGAGCATCTCATTGATGACGGAAACGCCCTGAAGCTGGAGCCTGGCCTGCTCGATCGCGAGTTGGACGGCCTTCGGGCGCACCCGAGTGACCTGTTCCATTAATCGGCCGACCAGGCCGTAGTCGGTGGTGACGAGAATCAGGGACGTGACGCTGAAATCAGGGACGCTGATGCGGATCCCCCCCGGCACGCGTTCGCGATCAAGTGGGCGAACATCGCCGGGCGTGATCTCGAACGCCTGGGAGGCCTCGGGGACCATCAACGTGATCTTCAGGTCGTTCATCGCCATCTGCGACGGCTGATACTGCGCATTCTGGGCGTAGTCGGCCACCAGCAGGAGCGTGCCCTTGCGGTCGCGGGTGCTAACTCCCGCCGCCCGGATCGTCTGGTTCGGCTCCAGCTCCTTGAGGACCGGCATTCGCATGTTCACGCGGCTCCCCGGCGTGGGGATGTTCGACGGGTCGGCGACGTAGGTGTTGTAGAGCGGGATGGGGTCGCTGCCGTTCGCGAGGATCGATTCGCAGAGCTTGATCTCGTGATTCAGGAACGCCATCTCGATCAACACCATCCGCCCCGAGAGCCCAGTGAGCTTCGAGTCGGCGTGGTAGATGAGCCCGCGATAGCCGGCGCCGAGGGCGATGTAGGTATTGAGTCGGACCTGCTCCGGTTGGACCTGCGGCACACCCCAGGGTGGGGGTGTCTCCTGTCCCCAAATCGCCGCGGTCGTGGCGGCGGGCGGGGTCACGGGGATCCAGGCGAAGAAAAGGCTCGAGGCGTTGGCCAGGGCCGTCAATTCTCGGTGCTGCTTCAGGTCGAAATAGTTGTCGAGCGGAGCCTGGGCCGAGCCCCAGGGATTGGGTCGGACGCCGAACAGCGAGATGTTCTTGGGCCGGTTTGCGAAAAGACGGTGGTCACCGTCGATCGTCGCAAGAGTCAGGGGAGAGACACCGTCGGGCAGGTCGCGCAGGCCGCTGACCGTCGCCCGGATTCGATCGAGCTCGGCCTTGCGGGTCTCGAGATCCCGACCGCGACCGAGTTGATCTCCGACGTTCCAGAAGGCCACGTTGTCCCGGAATGGGTACGCCTTCGCCTCGGCGATCATCCGCTCAGCCTCGACGGGGCGCCCTTCCAGGGTCGTGGCCAGGTTGGGCATGAGCAGAAAGCCGTGCTTGATGGCCTCCTTGATTCGCTTGGGGTCGGCCCCGATGCCCTCCGAGAGGACATCAAAACCCGCCTCGCGTAGCATCTTAGGGTCGACGCCGGGCGCCTGGATCGCCGTGAAGAGCCAGTCGTAAAGTTGCCCGTCGTCGGCCCGACGCTTCAACCGGTTCTCGACGAGCGCGACCTGGGCCGAGCGACGGTCACCCTTGACGGTTGACGCCTCGGGTGCTTCGGCAGCGACTTTGGGTGCCTGAACTTCGGGTGTCTGAGGGTGATTCTCCGAGACCAGCTCGGCGGGCACGGGGGCGATCGTCAAGTCGTCGATGAAGACCTCGGAATCGCCCGGCCCACCGAATAGGTTGACGACCAAGCGTTCGACGTAGGCCCCTTCGAGACTGACCGGACGCCGACTCGTGGCCCTCAGGACGCGTGCCTGTCGTTCGATCGAGGGGAGCATGTCCGACAACTCGAGTCGCTGCCAGCGGTCGACGTTCTCGTACGTCGTCCCGGGGACGAGCACGAACGACGCCTGGCGCGTCTCCGGGTCGGTGTCGGAGGGCAAGACCACTCGAGCGAACAATCGAACGCCCGCGTGATTCGCGCGGACGAACAAGCCGACGCGGAGCGCCTGGGTCACCGGGATCTTCGGTAGTGGGTAACTGTAAAAGAACGAACTACCCGAGCCGGCGACGAACTTGAAATGCTCCGAGAGCCGACCTTCGTGGTACGCACGCTTCGATCGATCGTGCGCGAGCAGGTTCACCGTGGCGTCGGTCTGTTCCTGCCGCCAGACGGGACGCGACGATTCAAACCCCTCGCGGAGCGCGTTCGGGGCTTCCTCCTCCGCAAGGAGGGCGAAGGAGAAACACGCCAGGACACTCGCGGTCGATAACAGGATGACGCCCGTTCGACGTGGCAACATGGGCCGAGACCTCCCTGTCTCCGGGCCTTTGGAGAATTGGCCCCTCCGGATCTATGGCGCCAGATCCTAGCGGCAACCCCTGGAGACGAAAAGGTCAAAGCTGTCCCGGCCAAGGTGTACAGACACTACGACCTCGGGCAATCCAATCGCGTTGGGTCATAGCTCGCCCCTGGAGGTCGTCCGGCCGTGGTCGGTAGGATTGCGAGAGGCTTATCGTAGATTTATGGGATCACGAAACCTTCGGGTTCAGGGCACGACGGGCTGCCAAGGCCCTGCGGAGCGCAGCGTCCGGGTCGGGATCGAGCACGGTGATATGCCCCATCTTCCGGCCGGGAGCAGCGGTTCGCTTGCCGTAGAGGTGCAGCTTGATCCCCGGGTCGAGCCGCATCGCGGCTTCCCAGTCCGGCATCCCGTCGCCCCAGAGGTCCCCCAGCAGGTTCAACATCGCGGCCGGGACGATCAGGTCGGACTGGCCGAGGGGTAGGCCGCAGAGGGCCCGGACCTGCTGCTCGAACTGGCTGCTGACCGCCGCCTCGATCGTCAGGTGCCCGGAGTTGTGCGGCCGAGGTGCAAGTTCATTGACGAGCAACGTCCCACCGGACGTCAGGAAGAACTCGACCGTCAGCACCCCAATGGTCCCCAGGGCCTGGGCGACGGAGAGTGCCAGAGCTCGGGCTTCCATGGTGACCACGGGACCGATCGGAGCGGGCATCACCGTCGAGGCGAGGATGTGCCGATCGTGCCGGTTGAGCCCCGCGGGATAGGCGACCGAAGCACCGTCGTAGCCTCGGACGACGACGACCGAGACTTCGGCCTCGAAGCTGACCCAGCCTTCCGCGACACAGGCCACGTGACCGAGGCTCGACCACGCCGAGGCGGCGTCCTGGGGTCGATCAACGCGGACTTGCCCTTTGCCGTCGTAGCCCGAGGCGGCCGTCTTCAAAATGAGGGGGCAGCCGAGAGACTCGACCGCCTCGGCAAGCTCGGCCTCGGTGCGAACCGGCCGCCAAGGCGCGAGGGGAATCCCGCTCCGTGCGAGGAAGCTTTTTTCTCGGAGCCGATTTTGGCTCACCCAGACGGTCCGCCAACCCGGCCGGACCAGTCGTCGACGGGCGAGCCAACGCAACGCAGGCGCCGAGACGTTCTCGAACTCGACCGTCACACCCTCGGCCATCTCGGCGAACGTTCGAAGTCCCGGGAGATGATCGGGAGGCGCGATCACCGACCAGTTGGCGACCTGCGCCCCCGGTGAGTCATCGGTCGCGCTAAGGACGCCGGCCCGAAATCCCAGGCGCTGAGCCGCCTGGAGGAACATTCGTCCGAGTTGACCGCCGCCGATGACGCCGAGCGACGCAGGGGGATGGAGGACGTTGGCAGGGCCGCTCGGGCTCATTGGGGCGACTCCGCGACCGACTCGGTCTGCGTTCGGCGGAAACGTTCCAGGGCGTCTCGGATCCCCGGATATTTCCTCGCCAGGATCGCGGCCGCCAGCAATCCGGCGTTCGCCGCCCCCGACGCCCCGATTGCGAGGGTCCCTACGGGAATGCCTCTTGGCATCTGGACGATGGAGAGCAGGGAATCGACCCCGCGCAGGACCTGGCTCTCGACGGGCACCCCGAGGATCGGCAGGATCGAGACCGCGGCAAGCATCCCGGGAAGGTGTGCCGCCCCCCCTGCCCCGGCGATGATCAACTCCAGGCCCCGTTCCTCGGCCTCGCGTCCGTAGGCGTACAGCCGATCCGGGGTCCGGTGCGCCGAGACGACCTTGGTCTCATGAGGAATCCCCAGATCGTTGAGGACCTCCGAGGAATGCCGGAGCGTGGCCCAGTCGGAGCGGCTTCCCATCACCACCCCGACCAGGGGTTTTTCGAGACTGATTCCCGCCATTCGTTCCCTATCCGCCCCAAGCCTATCTCATCGAAAGGAGTCTATTAGCCTCGAGAAACGCTCCGGAGGCCAACCCCTCGAGCGTCTGGAGGCATCTTAACGTGTCGGTTCTCGACAAGACCAGGGACGATCCCCTCCGAGTTAATTTCGAAGAAACGACGAGAGACCCACTCGTTTGATTCGCCAAATGGCGCACAGAATGCACAATATAGGGAAGCGGCGCACCTTAGAAAAGATCTACCACCAACCATCGAACCGCCCGGCCGGGGGAGTCGATCGAAGGAGTCAACGTGGCAACTTTTGTTGCGACCGAGCCCCAGGCGTCCGTCTCGGAGCGGACGGAGTCGATCCGCGTCTGGATGTTCAAGACCCTATTCACGAACCTCTGCGGCGTGACCTTCCGCGACTGGTGCCGGATCGTCCGGGACAACCGATTTGCCATCGACCTGCCCGCTTTGCCTCGGGCGGGTCTGTTGACGGTTGGAAGTCTCCTGAACTCGTACTACGGCTTCAGAGAAGACCGGGAGTTCGGGGCTCGACTCCGGGACGTCACCGTCAAGCCACCTCTCTTCATCCTCGGGCACTGGCGGAGCGGGACGACCTTACTCCACACCTTGCTCGCCCTCGACGACCAGTTCGCCTTCCCGAATCTCTACCAGGTCTTCTTCCCCCACACGTTCCTGGGGACCGAAGACGCCAGGACGAGCCTCGTCCGGCCCCTGATCCCCCATACCCGCGCCTTCGACAATGTTGCCCAGGGGCTGCAGATGCCCAATGAGGACGAGTTTGCAACCGCGACGGCGTCGCTCCACTCGCCGTACCTGGCCTGGGCATTCCCGAAGCGGAGGGAACATTACGAGCGATACCTGACGTTCCGAGATGTTCCCGAGGCCGAGGTCGTACGCTGGCAGAACGCCCTCGTCCGGTTCCTCAAGAAACTCACCCTGAAGTACGACCGTCCGCTCCTCCTCAAGTCGCCCCCGCACACGGGTCGGATCCGTCGCCTCCTCGAGATCTTCCCCGACGCGAGATTCGTCCACATCCGGCGCAACCCGTACACGGTGTTCCAATCAACCCGGCATCTCAACGATATCCTCACGCGATCCTTGCAGTTCCAACGTCCCCTTTCGGAGGACCTGGACGCCGTGGTCATCCGGACCTACCGGGCCATGCACGACGCATTCTTCGAGGAACGCCACCTAATCCCCGAAGGACGCTTCCACGAGCTCGCCTTCGAGGACCTCGAGCTCGATCCCATCGGCCAGATCCGATCGGTTTACGAGGCGCTCGACCTCGACGGATACGACGCGACCCTACCCCAATTGGTGGAATACGTCGATTCGTTGGCGAGCTACCGCAAGAATGCATATCCACGCCTCCCCGACTCGACCCGTCGGGTGATCAATCAGGAATGGGGTCGCAGCTTCGAGGAGTGGGGTTATCCGATCGAATAATTGAAGGATCAGGACATCTCAACGCATGAGCATTCCGTGTCGGCTCGGGACGCAGTGGTGCCGGACCGCGGCGGCGTTCGGGCTCTGGACCGCCCGGGGGAAATACTGATAGCGTCGTGCGTAGGGATTGGCACGGACGGGTGCCTCGCGTGGGACCGGCCTTGCGTAGCCGCGGTCGAGGTTCGCCGGGGCCTTCCGTGAGGTGAAGGGCCGCAATGGGTCCTGCTCATTATCCAAGGGAACGTCTCGACCGACGGACTCCGACCGATCGGGTCGTTGGGCCCACACCCATCGGCCTGAGCCAAGGTTCAGGCTCGAGACGATCGCAAAGGCCACGAGTGAGCTGCGGAGCATCGGCGAGTTCTCCCCTGGTGAGAGTCCCTCGAACCAGCGTCTACCCGAACCACTATGGGTCTGAGGTTTCGGACTGTCAACCTCCGACGCAATCTGGATGTTGGGCGGGAAGGCTCGCAATTTCGAAGGGATTCCGCAAAAATCGAACGGACGAATGCGAACAAGGCTCCGTAAGGTTGCCTCCGTCAGTAGGGTCCGACGAGTGGAGATTCCGAGATGCGTTCAACGCCGAGTTGGATCCTGGGGCTGGCGACCGCCCTGGCCGCCGTCGCCTCGACGCGAGGTGACGAGCCCGCACAGTCCTCCGCGCCAGCGACCGAGGCCAACCCCGCGGTCCCTGCGTTCGGGCACTCGATCCACGGCGAGGCCTTCAATGACGGGCCGAGGCAGAAGGCTTACCTGATGCCGGGAATGGGCAAGGTCCATTTCTCCGTCACCACGACGAAGCCGGACGCCCAGTTGTTCGTCGATCAAGGGGTCGCGCAACTCCATTCGTTCTACTACTTCGAGTCCGAGCGGTCGTTCCGACAGGCCGCCATGATCGATCCCGACTGCGCCATGGCCTACTGGGGGCTGGCGATGTCGAACGTCAACAACGACAAGCGGGCTCGCGGGTTCCTCAAGGAAGCACGGAAACGCGACGCGAAACTCTCGCCTCGCGAGAAGCTCTACCTCGACGCCCTCGAGGCCCTCTATAAGGACGGGGTCGACGAAAAGACTCGGAAGAAGAATCATCTACTCGGCCTCGAGACGATCGTTCAGGAGTTCCCGGCCGATCTCGACGCGAGGGCATGGCTGGCGATGGTTACCTGGCAGAATGCCGGAAACGACGGGATCGGCAGCCGCCAGGCGGTCGATACTCTCATCGAATCCGTCATGCAGGGCGAACCGATGCACCCCGGTTCCCACCACTACCGCATCCACCTTTGGGATGGCGTCAAGCCGGTGCGGGCCGAGAAGTCGGCCGCCCTTTATGCGAAGACGGCGCTCGGCATCGCCCACGCCTGGCACATGCCCGGCCACACCTACACCGGGTTGAAGCGTTATTCCGACGCGGCGTATCAGCAAGAAGGCTCCGCCAGGGTCGACCACGCGTCCATGGCCCGCGACCGGATCATGCCCTTCGAGATCCACAACTATGCTCATAATAACCAATGGCTCGCCACGAGCTTGAGCCACATCGGCCGCGTGCGCGAGGCGATCGCCGTTGCGAAGAACCTCGTGGAACAGCCGCGCGACCCGAACAAGAACACCAAGAATGACGGGGGTTCACCCCAGCGGAGCGGCCGAGTCCGCTGGGCCGAGGCCCTCGCGCGCTACGAGCTCTGGGACGACCTGATCGCCGCCACCAATTCGGGCGTCCTCGACTGGTCGGACCTGCCCATCGAGAAAAAAGAGCGGGCCTACACGTTGGGGCTCGCTTATGCGGCCAAGGGCGACCAGGCCAAGCTCGGCGAGCAAGTCGAGGCCCTCAAGGCCCTGGCGACGGAGGAATCCAAGGCCGGCACCGACTCGAACAAGCGAAAGCAAGACGCCCCACCCACCACTTATCCCTGGGACCGAGCCAGCCCGGCGACCCAATCCGCCCTGGCCGAGCTGGAAGGTTATCAGGAACTCGCGAAGGGTAACGTCGACGAAGCATTCCGGCGCTTCGCCAAGGCCACCTCGATGCGGCCCGAAGCCCTGGCGCGCGCCCACCTCGCCGCTCGTAACTTCGGATTTGCCGAGAGCTTCGCCAAGAAGGCCGTGGAGAACCTGGAGAACCAGATCCCTCCCGTCGCGGCCCAGGTCGAAATCCTCCACGCCACCGGCAAGGACGTCGAGGCCCAGGAGGCCTATCGCCGATTGCTCGACCTTGCGAAGTCCGCCGACCGCGACCTGCCCGTCTTCAAACGCCTGGCCCCGATCGTCGACGGGTGGAAGTCCGAGAAACGACGCCCGGGTGAGTCTTCGGATCCCTCAACCGACGACGCGACCGTGGGTCGGATCGATCTGACCACCCTTGGGCCGTTGACGTGGTCACCCTACCCCGCCCCGGCGTTCTCGAATCTCGACACCACGGGCAAGCCCTGGACGCTCGCCGATCACAAGGGGAAAAACGTCCTCGTCCTCTTCGTCCTCGGCGGAAAGTGCGCCCACTGCATGCAGCAGTTACAGCTTTTCGGCAAAGAGCTGGGCGAGTTCGCGAAGCTCAACACCGAGGTCGTGGCCCTCAGCACCGACAGCCCCGAAGAACTGAAAGCCTTGAAGGCGAACCCCGATAAGATCGCCTTCCCGATGCCCTTGCTCGCCGACCCTCGACACGAGGTCTTCAAGAGCTTCCGGGTCTTCGATGACTTCGAGAATCAGCCGCTCCACGGCACCTTCTTGCTCGACAACCAGGGTCGCGTCCGGTTCCAGCGCATCTCCGCCGACCCGTTCCTCGACGTCGATTTCCTCAAGGCCGAGACACAACGGATCAGTCGGGTTGTCATGCCTTGAACCAGGTTGACTCGATTGTTGTCCCACTCGCGATGAACGAATTGTCTCCAGCAAAGCGATGATCATGCCCGAATTCGCGGTCGACGAAAACCTGACGCCGAGCACGAGCACACTTCCGCTCCTCCCGAACGCGATGGCTTTGTTCCCACAGCGTCTGAAGGCCCTGGAAGGCAAGCCCTCGGGCGTCCTCATCGTCCACGAGGTCTACCGGAGCCTCCAGGGCGAGAGCACATTCGTCGGCCTCCCTTGCGTCTTCGTCCGGTTGACGGCATGTCATCTGCGATGCCGATACTGCGACACGCCGCATGCCTTCGGGCATGGGATCCCGCTCACCCTCGACGAGGTTTTCGACCAGGCCCTCGCGCTCGGGGACGAACTCGTCGAGCTGACCGGCGGAGAGCCACTTCTCCAGCCGGAAGCCCTACCGCTAATGACCCGGCTGGCCGACGCGGGGAAAACCGTGCTCCTCGAGACGAGCGGGGCCCTCGACATCGGCCCCGTCGACACTCGCGTCCACGTCATCCTCGACCTCAAGACCCCCGGGTCAGGTGAAGTCGACGCCAACCTCTGGAGCAACATTCCGAAGCTCAAGCCCAAGGACGAGATCAAATTCGTCCTCTGCGATCGCCACGACTTTGAGTGGGCCATCGCTCAAGTCCAGGCACACGACCTCACCTCACGCTGCCCCGTCCTGTTCAGCGTCGTCCACGGAAAGCTCAACCCGACCGAGCTCGCCAGTTGGATCCTCGAGACCCGGCTCCCAATCCGTCTCCAACTCCAGCAGCACAAGATCCTTTGGGATCCCAACGCTCGCGGCGTTTGACCAAGACGGCGGACGCATCTCCTCCCTCATCCGCGGCTTCGGGCTGGAACCCTAGACGCCCGGGTAGGCACGTCCCCGTCGGTCAAGGCCGAACGTCCCAGCACAACCACGAATCTCAAGCGAGTAGATCCTTCAATCAATCGAAGGCAATTCACTCACTTGCGCTTTGGCCTTGTTTCAGAGACGAACGGCCGAGCCCGCCGTCATAGCCCGGCAGTCTCGGCCGCTCATGTGTTTCGTTGTTAGCTGCCTGGTTGGATAGCGCGCCCGCAGGCCTAGCTCACAGGGAGACCTCGGCAGGCGCACCGACAAGGCGCTGAAGGGCCAAAAGGGCGATGAGATACCCCGCGACACGGAGGAGCACTCGGGAGAGGTTTCCGACGAGTCGCTCGATCCCCTGATGGGTCGACACGTTGGCGACGCCGCTGCGAAGGGTGATCACGAGGCCCAGCACGAATAGACCCACGATCGGCCCAAACACCAGGATCGCTTTAATATTCAAGAAGGCGTCCATCACCGACCTCCGAACCCACTTGGCCGACGACTTTCTTTCGCAAGAGTAAAGACGCTGGATGTGAGAGCAAAGTTCGGGCCAATCTCCCGGGAGGGGTGTCCTTAGAGGAGACCGGCAATCCCGAACTGACCCATACCAAACCCCAATCTTTGCTCGTGGGAGTATACCCGATTTTCGGAAATGTTTCCCCAGAATCCGCGATTTTATGACGACTGGGTAAAATCGAGGGGCTGCAACACCACTCCAAGGCCCGACGTCGACCGGATTTTGGGAAAATGAACCGGCCTTTTGGAATGTTCTCGTCCCGGCGAAACGCGGTTCACGATTCTCTCTACCTCCCTGAAAATCCGCGAGCCGAATCGATTTTCCTTCAAGTTTCGAGGAAGGATTTTCCTCGAAACCGACTGAGCTCACGCGTCTGTCTCAAACCAGCCGATCGTCATCGGGCAGCCGGAAAAGCTTCCGCGCATTCGCGGTCGTGATTTCGGCCAAGCTCGCAACCGGGATATCCTTCAGCCGGGCGAGCGTTTCGGCGGTCAGCGCGACGCGAGCGGGCTCGTTCGTCTTCCCGCGGAAGGGATGTGGGCTTAAGTAGGGACTATCCGTCTCCACGAGCAGTCGGTCGAGCGGAATGCGGGAGGCGACGTCTCGGAGGTCGTCGAGCGACTTATTCTCGAAGGTCAGCATCCCCGCGAATGAGAGGTGGAGCCCCAGTTCGAGGAACTCACAAGCCTCATCCCAACTCCCGGTGAAGGAGTGGAGGATCCCTCGTATAGGACGAAGACCTCGATTCAACTGGTCGAGGATATCGCGAGCACTCTCGCGACAGTGGATCACGACGGGGAGGTCGCATTCCCTCGCCAGGCTCAGGTGACGGTCGAAACTCTCTTGTTGCAGCTCGAAGGGAGTGTTGTCGCGATATCGATCGAGGCCTGTCTCCCCCACCGCGACAACCTTGGGTTGACCGATCAGGGAGAGGATTCGTTCCCAGTCTCCGTCCCTCGCCTCGGTGATGTGGTTGGGATGGATCCCGACCGCTGCGAATACCCCGGGACGTTCTCGGGCGATTGCGGCCACGAGACCGCTGTCTTCGGCGGTGGTGCCGATTGCGACCACCTGGCCAACCCCGGCCAGACGAGCTCGGGTGAGGACCGCGTCGAGGTCGTTGTAGAGTCGGGGGTCGTCGAGGTGGGCATGGGTGTCGACGAGCGTCGGCGTGGTCAAGGCATCCCTCATCATCGATCGACAGCCCCGTCACCACTTTCGGCCGAGGAGGGGTCGAAGTAGCCCACGAGCTCCAGCCGATAACCGGTCACCCGGAAGCCCTGCTGCCGAAGCTCTCGGGTCAGGTCCGGGTCGAGCTTGTCGATAAGGTCAGGATCGAACTGGGTTGGCAGGTCGTGGACCGAACCTGAATGGAGGCAACGTAGGTGGTAGTGGTGATCGCTCCGGGCGTCATAACGTGCCGATCCGTCGCCGGCCGTGAGCTTCGTCGCAAGTCCGCACGCCACCAGAGTCTCGAGCGCCTTGTAGACGGTGGCGAGGCTGATCTTGGGGACACGGCTCCGAACGCCGCGAAAGACGTCTTCGGCCGTCGGGTGGTGCTCGGCACCACTCAGGTGCTCGTAAACCGCCAAACGTTGGGCTGTGTACCGCCAACCGGCGGCCTCCAAGACCGTCCTCAAGCCATCGGGATCGAGCGCGGGTGACATCAAGCGGACCTCACTTTTCCGGAGAATACCGCCAATTGTTCGGACGCTTGACAGTGCTGTCAACCGATTGTTAGATTAAACTCTTGGGGCCGTATGCGGATTTTGGATCCGCTCCGGCATGAACCTTGAGTCTCCACGGCCCGGGTCACTCCCGAGTCGGGCGATTCGAGGGCGTCCAAGGAGGCGTGGCCTGGGTCGGCACGCTGCGGCATGAAACCTGAATCACGCCTCCTTGGGGCGTGATGTCCAGGTTTTGCGCGGTTCCTGTCGATCCTCGCAATCGTGCTACGCCTCGGAGGAGTCGAATGAGCGTCGATCTGGTTCGCATTGTCGATAGCATTCACCGCGACAAGAACATCCCCAAGGATGTTCTGTTCGAGGGCATCCAGTCGGCGCTCGCCACCGCGGCGAAGAAACACTATCCCGAAGCGACCGAGATCCTCGTCCACATCGATCAAGAATCCGGCACGATCGAGGCCACCAAAGACGGCCACCGGATGGACCCCGCCGAACTCGGGCGAATCGCCGCCCAGACCGCGAAGCAGGTCATTATCCAGAAGATTCGCGAGGCCGAGCGCGATAGCCTCTTCGATGAGTTCGAAGACCAGCGCGGTGACCTTATCACGGGCACCGTCCAGCGGTTCGAAGGCGGGGCGGTCACGGTCAACCTGGGCAAGACTGACGCCCTCCTCCCCCGCAGCGAGCAGATCCCCGGCGAGAGCCATCACCCGAACGAACGAATCCGCGCCGTCATCCTCGACGTTCGGAAAGTCGGACAACGGGTAAAGATCATCCTGAGCCGGACGCATCCTGACTTCGTTCGTCGCCTCTTCGAGCTTGAGATCCCCGAAATCGCCGACCAGATCATTTCCATACGCGCCCTCGCCCGCGAGGCGGGGTATCGGTCCAAGGTCGCCGTCACCTCGATCGACTCGAAGGTCGACGCGGTGGGTGCGTGCGTCGGCGTTCGCGGGACCCGCATCAAGAACATCGTCGACGAGTTGGGGGGCGAGCGGATCGACATCGTGCGATGGAACGAGTCGCTCCAGGTCTTGATCCCCAACGCCCTCCAGCCGGCCGAAATCGACGAGGTTATGCTCTGCCAACTCCTCGGCCGGGCCATCGTCCTCGTTCGCGAAGACCAACTGTCCCTGGCGATCGGGCGTCGCGGGCAAAACGTCCGCCTCGCGTCGAAGCTCGTCGGCTGGGACATCGAGATCATGACCAGCGAGGAGCTCGACGAACTCATTGAAAAGGCCGTTGCCGCCTTCACGAAGATTGAGGGGATCGACACCGACCTTGCCGAGAAGCTCGTCGAACAGGGGATCCTCAGTTACGACGACCTGTCGGTGATGGAAATCTCCGACCTGGTGAACACGATCGACGGCCTCACCGAAGAACAGGCGGTCGAATTCGTGGGCCAGGCCGAGACCCTGGCCGAAGAACAAGCCGAGGAGATGCCCCGACGCAAGGGTGCCCGAACACCAGCCCCAGCGGCCGTCGAGTCGAACACCGAAGGGAGCAACGGCGATGGAGGGGATGGCCGCGCCGGTCGGGCCGCTCGTCCCACCCTCGATGACCTCTTTGGCAACGACGAAAATGCCCCCTCCGAGGGCGAGGGTGACCCTTCGGGAGAATCCGGCGACGAGGAATCGGACTTGACTTCCTCCGAAAACTCGGATGAGATCCGCGACTTCTCGCTGGCCTCCGAGCCGCTCACTGACCGTGACGGTCACGAGGTGACCTCGCCGCCGAGTGATGCCGATCAGGACGAGACGATGAACATCGTGACGGAAGCTGTCGAATCGGGTAGCCCCGTCGAGGAAACCGAAGCCGGCGCAGGGCGGGATGTCCCCCCGTTGCCACCCACAGACTCTTTCTCGGCCGACGAGGTCGAGGGACGTGATTCGGATATGCACCAACCATGAGGCCCCACATGGGCCTACCACCGCGGTCCGACCGCTTCGAACCGCCCCCTTGAGCCACTCAGCCTGGGGGGGTAGGCGACCGGTCGGCAGGGTTTTTCATCCTTGATCGATCGGGCAGGCCCGGGCGAGCGTCCCGGGCCGGAGCCTCACCCAGGAGGAGTTGCCGTTGTCCACGCGTGTCCACGAGTTGGCGAAAGAACTGGGTCTGAAGAGTCAGGAACTGCTCGACCATATTCAGCGTTGGGAGCTTGACGTCAAGCTCAGCGCCCTGGCGAGCTTGGACCCGTCGATGGTCGACCGGATCAGGCAATTGATGCAGGGTCCGTCGGCCGCGGAGCCGCGGACCGCGCCGTCGTTCGAGAAGGCCCCGACTTCGCCTCCCTCCCGTCCCAGTCCCCCGGAGACGCCCGCCATCAGCGCGACAGCCCCAGCGTCGACCCGTCCGGGTCCCAACCCGACGGTATCCCCGGAACGCCCCGCCGCGTCCTCGACCCCGCCGGCCTCCTCCGCGGCGACACCACCCGCGCCGGTGGCCCCCGCAACTCCTCCGGTCCCCCCCGCGGCGACGGCCGCGACGACACAGCCCCCGGTGGCAGCCCGGCCCGCGGCGCCGCCCCAGGCCCAGGCTCCGGCCCCTCCCGTCCGCCCCGCGGTTGGACAGGCCCCGCCGCGTCCCGCAGCCGGACCCGGCGCGGGAGCCGGTCCCGTTGCAGGCGTTGGCGCCAGTCCCGGAACTGGGACTGGGACGGGAACGGGATCGACGGCACCTGGGGCTCCCCCAGTGACCCGTTCCTCGGGGCTGTCCTCGCCCCCGAGGTCGGGAGGCGGTCCTCTCTCCGGACATACGCCGCACCGTGGGACCAATCCGGGTGCCCCGGCTCGTCCCGCCGGTCCCCCGACGCCCCCCGCCGACTATCGTCCCAACCCCTCGACTCCGCCTCCCCTGAAGCGTGGCGACTATGTCTCGCCCGCCGGGATGAGACAGCCGCTGCCGCGAACGGGCCCGCCGCCCGTGCTTCCCCCCGGGCGCCGCAACGAGGAAGACTCCTTCCAGGGCGGGTCGAACGAAGGTGGTCGCCGCGAACCGCCGAGCGGCCCGCGCCGACCCTTGCCGCCCGTCGCCTCGATGGGGCCCGCTCAGCCGCCCCGCAGGCCCGCGCCTCCCCGGCCAGGCACCGGCGGCCCTGAGGTGAAGACGCAGCGGCCCGAAAAACGTTACACGCCCGAAGAACTGATGGCGATGATGCGGTCGGGCCAGTTGAACAATCAACCGCCCGGTGCGCCTTCGCGCCCGGGTGCCGGCCCGAATCGTCCCGGGATGGGCCCCCGCCCGGCCGGCCCTCCGGGTGCCGGCGGTGGGATGGCGCATCGTCCTGGCGGTCCTCCGGCCCCCGGACTTCGACGACCCGGAACCGGGACCCCGCCACCCGTCGCTCCGCCCGTCACTCCGCCTCCCGACGAGGATGACGATCGCAAGGGCAAGGGTGCCGGAAACGCCGCGCGACTCGGCACTCCGGCCGATCGCGCAGGTCGACGCGCCAAGCGGACCGAGCGCGCCACGGAACGTCGCGGCATGTCCCCGACGCCCGCTTCCACGATCCTCAACGAAACCGAAGAGGAAGCGGCACGACGTTCGAGGGGCGGCCGCAAGCCGCACAAGGGGGGCCATCGGGCCGCCCTCGCCCCTTCGCGTAAGTCGCATGCCGAAATCGAGCCGCCGATTACGGTTCGCAGCCTCTCCGAAGCGATCGGGATCCGTGCCAACGACCTGATCAAGCGGATGATGAACAGCCTCGGTCAGCTCGTGAACATCAACGCGACGCTCGAGGAAGAATCGGCGGTCATGCTCGCGCTCGAGTTCGGCGTCGAGCTCGAAGTCGTCCATGAGCGGACGGCCGAGGACGACCTCCTCGACTCGATGGAGCCCGCCGACGCCTCGTCGGAGAACCTCCAGCCCCGACCGCCGGTCATCACCATCCTCGGGCACGTCGACCACGGCAAGACGTCGCTGCTCGACCGGATCCGCAAGACCAACGTCGTGCAGTCCGAGAGCGGTGGCATCACCCAGCACATCGGTGCTTATCAAGTCGAGCACGAAGGCCACCTGATCACGTTCGTCGACACGCCAGGCCACGAAGCCTTCACCGGGATGCGCGCCCGAGGGGCGAACGTCACGGACATCGTGGTCCTCGTCGTCGCCGCCGACGACGGCGTGATGCCGCAGACGCAAGAGGCCATCGCGCACGCCAAGGCGGCCGACGTGCCGATCGTCGTCGCGCTCAACAAGATCGACCTCCCCAACGTCAACCTGAACAAGATCTACGGCGAGCTCTCCCAGCAGGATCTCGCACCCGAGGAATATGGCGGAGATACCCCCGTCATCAAGACCTCGGCGATCAGCGGGCTGGGGATCCCCGAGCTGCTCGAAATGCTCGGGATCGTCGCCGAGCTCCGTTGCGATCTGAAGGCCGACCCGACCCGACCTGGGTCGGGAACCTGCCTCGAAGCGTCGATCTCCGAAGGCCGAGGCGTGGTCGCCACCGTGCTCGTCCAGGACGGGACCCTGAAAGTCGGCGACGTCCTGGTCTGCGGCGATGGCTTCGGCCGCGTCCGTGCCCTCTTCGACGACAAGGGGCGATCGGTCCTCGAAGCCGGCCCTTCGACGCCGGTCGAAGTCTCCGGGCTCGACGCCGTCCCGACCGCGGGCGAGAAGTTCGCGGTCGTCGACGACATTTCGAGGGCTCGCGAGATCGCCGAGACCCGCCGGCTCCGCACCCGCGGCGTCGCACTGGGCGAACGCCAGGCCGTCACGCTCGAAAACCTCTACAGCAAGATGGCCGAGCAGAAGGTCAAGAGCCTCAACTTGATCCTCAAGGCCGACGTGCAAGGCTCGCTCGAAGCCCTCGTCAAGGAGCTGGAAAAGCTCGAGAACGCCGAAGTCCCGATCCGCATCCTCCTCAAGGGTGTCGGCGGGATCAGCGAGAGCGACATCCTGCTGGCCGACGCCTCGCAGGCGATCGTCATCGGGTTCCGAGTCGCCCCCGAAGACCGCGCCGTCACCTTGGCAGACGAGAAAAAGATCGACATTCGTCGATATGACATCATCTACCAGGTGACCGACGAGATCAAGAAGGCCGTCGAGGGCATGCTCGTCCCCGAGATCAAGGAGGTCCACCTCGGGCGGGCCGTGGTCCGGCAGACCTTCCGAATCTCGAAGGTCGGGATGGTCGCCGGCTGCTTCATCACCCAGGGGACCGTCGAGCGCTCGGCCAAGGCCCGGATCATCCGGGAAGGCCGGGAGATCTACAAGGGGGGGATCGAGGCCCTCAAACGCTTCAAGGACGACGTCAAGGAAGTCCGCGAGGGCTTCGAGTGCGGTATCAAGATCACCAACTTCGATGATATGAAGACCGACGACGTGATCGAAGCCTACCGGGTCGACGTGATCCGTCGGACGCTTTGACTTTGAGGTGGTTCAGAACACCGACGGGTCCTCCCTCGGACGAGCGGGGAGAGGACTCGTCGGCCTTGACGCGATCGAAAGACCGCAACGCGGGGCACGGCAAGGTGGGCGCGATGACCGTGGCTACCCTCCGCCTGGAATTGCTGGTCGGGAACTGCACCTCCGTGCGGGAGAAGCGTCGTCGCATGCGGTTGATCGTGGGAAAGTTGCATCGCCACTTCAATATCTCCGTGGCCGATGACGACCGCACCGACGATCCGACCCGCGCCGAGCTCTTGATCGCCGCCGTCGGCCGCACCCGGCGCGACGCCCGTGAGACCCTCGACCGCGTCGCCGACGCCGTCGCCGCCTACCCTCGTGCCGAGCTCCTCAGCCAAGACATCACGGAGGTCTAATCCTTCATGCCATCCCACCGTAGCCTACGAGTGGCCGAGGCCATCCGTGAGGTTGTCGCCTCAGCCATCCTCTTCGAGATCGCCGATCCCCGGATCAAACAGGTCACGGTTCTCCGCGTCGAAGTCTCCGGCGACCTCCGCAACGCCAGCATCTACGTCTCGATCATGGGCCCCGAGGCCGAACAAGTCCGCGTCCACAACGCCCTGAAGCATGCGACCGGCTTCATGCAATCGCGCGTCGCCGCCAGGCTCCAGATGCGATTCACGCCGGCGCTCGTCTTCAAGAAAGACGACAGCGTCAAGAAGTCGATCGAGATCTCCCGCCTGATCGACACCGCGATCGCGTCGGACCGCCAGGCCAATCCCGACGAGCCGGCCGCACCGCAAGACGCCGAGGATCTCGAGCCGGCCGCACCGCAAGACGCCGAGGATCTCGAGCCGGCCGCACCGCAAGACGCCGAGGATCTCGAGCCGGCCGCACCGGAACCGAACTGACCGAAGCCCGCGGCGGCCCGCGGCCCTGCTCGCCCTAATCCATCCTCACATACGACACCGAGCTTGCCCCGAAATATCCGAATCCTATGGCAACACAAAGCAAAGCGCAGCTCCTGAACGACATCCACGGATACCTGAAGAAGCGCTATAAGCTCAAGCCCGAGCGGAGTGCGCAAAGGCTGACCGTCCTCGAATCCGTGGTCTATGGCATTTGCCACGAAGAGACGACCGCCGAGCAGGCGAATCAGGCCCTCTCTCGGTTCAAGGACGAGTTCTTCGACTGGAACGAGGTCCGCGTCAGCTCCCTCGAGGAAATCCAGCGAGTCCTCGTCGGCTTGCCCAATCCCGACGAACGCGCACTGCGCCTCCGGCGCTTCCTCCGTCAGCTCTTTGAAAAGACCTATGGCTTCAACCTCGAGGCGATGACGAAGAAGCCTTTGAAGGAATCGATCAAGTCGCTCCAGGAGTACGAAGCCCTCGGTTCGGACTATGTCACGGCCACGGTCACCCAGCAGTCGCTCGGCGGCCACGCCATGCCCATCGACTCCTCGGTCCGACGCACCCTCGAGCGTCTCGGCATCGCCGATCCCGAGGTCGATACGCCGACGCTCCGCGGCGTCGTCGAACGGGCGGTCCCCAAGAATCGTGGTGCGGAATTCCTTGAGCTTTTCGAAGAACTCGCCCACGACACCTGCGTCGCGGACCTCCCCGACTGTCCACGTTGCGAGTTGAAGAAGGTCTGTCCCACCGGCCTCTCCCGTAAGGACGACACTTCCAAGGTCGCCGCCAAATCCCCCACCAAAGACGCCGCTCCCAGTCCGCCCAAATCGTCCTCCTCGGAGGACACCGACTCGAAGGCTGCCAAGAAGAAGACCGGCGGCGCCAAGTAACGACCTCAAGGCAACGTCAAACTCCCGGCAACGTCGGGGTTTCTCCCAGTCCGACCGATATCGAAGGGATCACTTCGCGGCCCGATCTCATCGGAATACGAAGTTACAATTCCAGTCCCTCCCCTCGTCATTGGTACGTGACATCGGGAGGGATGCGGGGCTTGGCAGGAATCGTCGTAACGTGTTACGATGCCGGTTGCGACTGTTTGTCGTAGAGTAGTGATTCGTGAGGTCTTACGGGTAGTCCGGTCCCACCGGCCGCCGAGTGGGAGCACGAAAGCGACGACTCGGTACAACGTCCGGCGTGATGCAGGGGAGGCGTGATCATGATCGGAACACTCCGTGCATGGATTTTGGCACTGGCTTGGGTCTCGGTGGCGCTTGGATACGCCCCAACCTCGTCTTTTGCCGCTCCCCCCGATGCCGATAAACCCACCCCCGAGGCCTCGACCCCGGATCGGGACCGTTCGGCCCTCTTCGGCCTGCCCGATGAGGATCCGCCTGCACTCTTCGTCCCCAAGACCCCTCGAACCGTCGAAACCCGGCGCGAAATCGAGGCGGTTCGTGACTACAGTGCCGCGAGGGCGCTCGAGGACCATAGGTCCTGGAACGAAGCCATCGAGTTGCTCGAGAAGGCCCTCAAGACCGAGCCCGACTCGGTGGCCATCCTGAAGCGCTTGAGCCGCCTTTGTTTCATGCGAGGCAAGGTCGAGGAAGCCCTCCAATACTCCCGGAAAGTCCTCGACTCCGACCCGGGCGACACCGATACCATCAGCCGACTCGTCACTCACTACAACCGCAAAGGTGATCACGCGAGCGTCGAAACGATTCTCAAAGGGGTGCTCGCCAACCCTCGCCTCGCCCGTCATTCCCCGGGAGACATCCTCGCCGAGTTCGAGCTCGGGAAGCTCTACGCGGACCGACTCCAGCGGGACGACAAGGCCGCGGAGGCCTACGCCCAGGTCCTCGAGTCGCTCGACGAGAAGACGGCGAACCGACTCTCGCCGGTCGACCAGATGCGGATCCTCGGCGACGACCCGGCCGAAGCCTATCTCGAGTTCGGAAAGGTCTTCCTCAAGGCCAACAAATACGACCTCGCCATCAAGGCGTTCCGCCACGGTCTCGTCTACGACGACGAACACTCGCTCCTCTCTCTCAGCCTGGCCGAAGCCCTTCTCGGCGCGGGTCAGGGCGACCGGGCGCTCGAGATCGTGGACGCCTACCTCAAGCGACAGCCCCAGGGGAGCGAGGCGTACGAACTGATCGAGAAGATCCTGACCTCGTTACACCGCGAGGCCGAGATCACCCCGAGACTCGAGCAAGCGGCCAAGACGGATGCGAGCAACCTCTCGCTGCAATACGCCCTCGCTGATCGTTATCACAAGATCGGCCAGGTGGACAGGGCCGAAGCCATCTATAAGTCGCTTCTCGCGGCCCACCCCAATCCCGAGGGATACGCGGCCCTGGCCGCCTCGCTGTTGAAGCGTCGGAAGGCCGACGAGCTCCTCAAAGTCTTCGTCGAAGCCCTCAGCAAGCCATCGGGCTACGAGGCCGTCAAGAAGCAGCTCGAAGCCGTCGTCAAGGATTCGGCGCTCGCGGATGGGGTACTCGACGCGGGCCTGAAGATGCTGTCCGCGGAGCCGCCGCAGATTCCTGGGTCGTCCGTGCAAATCCTCGCGGCCATCGCCAAGGATACGGGTAAGTCGGAGAAACTGGTCCCGATCCTCCGCGTCCTCCTCAAACAGAACCCGAGCCCGCAGATCTATCGCGAGATCGCGCACTCGTTGGGCGACGAGATGCACAAGTATGACGAGGCCGCCGCGACGGTCAATGAAATGCTCACGCGTTTTCCCGACGAGCGGAACGTCAGGACTCTGATCAGCCTCGGAGAGTACTATCATCGCGCCGGACAGTATGACAAGTCGGTGGAGACCGTCCGTGAGGGCCTGAAGCTCGAACCGCAGAACCCTGAAGGACAGGTCATCCTCGGTTGGTCGCTGGTCCTCTCGGGCAAGCTCGACGAGGGCTTCGACTCCCTCCGTGGGGCGATCAAGAACGACCCGGCCAACGTCTTCTTCAACCGGCTCTACGGCTCGTTGCTGACGCAGTTCGGTCGGAATGAGCAGGCGATCACACTCTACAAGGACCTCCTCGAGCGCTTCCCGAATAACGAGGAGCTGGCCGAAGCCGCCCACTCAGGCCTTTCGGTTGCTTATGTGAACGTCGGGGACTACGCCAAGGGCGAGGCCGAGCTCGAAGTCCTCTTCCAACGGAACCCGGAAGATCCCGGGGTCAACAATGACCTTGGCTACCTCTATGCCGACCAGGGGAAGAATCTCGAGCAAGCCGAGTCCATGATCCGCAAGGCCCTTCAGGGTCGCCCCAACGAAGGGGCGTACCTCGACAGCCTCGGCTGGGTCCTCTACAAGCGGAACAAGTTCCAGGAAGCGGTCGAGCCACTCGAGAGGGCCGTGAAACAGCTCTCCGGAGGTGGTGACGCGACGATCTACGAACATCTGGGCGACGTCTACTTCCGGCTCCAGGAGAATGCCAAGGCCAAAGAGGCCTGGGAACATGCGGAGCAGTCCGCCAAGAAGGCCATCCCCAGCGATAAGCGTCTGACCGAGATTCGAAAGAAGCTCGAGTCGCTGGGAAAACTCGCCCCGACCCCGAAGCCGGCCTCCGGCGATACACCCTGATCGCGAGTCGAAAGGCTTTCGCGTCGGCCATCACACGTCAGAATGTACGCAAGGACGCGGCTCGGGTGAGTGCGAAGTCGCCTCCCCGCCGCATCCTCGTTCGCCGGGACTCGAGGCGTCCCCGGCGTCATTGCGGATTCGACTTCGAGAAACGTGGGGAGTCTGGAAGGAACATGGCTGGTCATTCCCATTCGGCGAACATCGCACACCGCAAGGGAGTCGTCGACGCCAAACGCGGCAAGCTGTTCAGCAAGCTCTGTCGGGCCATCTTCGTCGCCGCCCGCCGCGGCGGCGGCGACCCCGACGCCAATCTGAAGCTCCGCTACGCGATCGACAAGGCGCGATCCTATAGCTGCCCGAAGGACAACATCGAGCGCTCGATCAAGAAAGGGACCGGCGAACTCGGTGCCGAGAACTACGAGGAAGTCATCTACGAAGGTTATGGGCCGGGTGGTGTCGCGGTCCTTTGCGAGGTCTTGACGGACAACAGGAATCGGACCGCGAGCGAACTCCGCAAGATCTTCGAAGTTTGCGGAGGCAACCTCGGCTCGACCGGCTGCGTTAACTACCTCTTCTCCTTCAAGGGTATCTTCGTCATCGAAGCCAAGTCCGTCGCCGAGGATCGCCTGACCGAGGTCGTGCTCGAGGTCGGTGCCGACGACTTGCAGCGGGTCGACGACTACTACGAGGTCACGTGCGACCCGAAGTCCTTCGAGGTGATCCGCAAGGGTCTCGAAACCCACAAGATCGCCACGGAGAGCGCCGAGACGAGCTATATCCCAACCACCGTGGTCGATCTCGACATCGACAACGGTAAGCGGATGCTCAGGCTTCGGGACCTGCTCGACGAGAATGAAGATGTTCAGAACGTTTACGCCAACGACAACATCCCCGAGGGGGCTACAGCGTAGACGTCCCGGCAGATGAAGTCTTTTCGTGCGACACAAGGTCTAGCCCGAGTGGGCCCCCGACCCTCGAAGTCGGCATCATGGCGACGGTCGAGCCTGTCACCGCGGGAAAACCTCGAAGTCCATCGCGTCAGGCAAGCGACTTCATGTCAGCACATGACCAAGGTCTATGACTGACATTGCCTTCCCGCTCCCGTGCAAACATCGCGGACCGCGACTGGGGCCAATCGCAGGTCGCCACAACCGTAACGCGAGACGGTCCGCGGCATCCTCGACCGGTTGACTTCCGATTCCTGGGGCGACTACCCTGGTGCGTTGAAAGATTGGCATCAGAAAGCGTTCTCGTTCGGCTCCTCTTGGATCGGCATCGCCCCTGATTCCAATCAGCGGTCAACCAGGCCCACCTCGAACCCGGGGAGTGGCCCCGATCATCCCAGTTGAATCCTCCCGAAGTGGCGAGGGCTTCCTGGTTCGAGAGGATCGAGCGAGGGTCGAGGTCCAAGCCCCGCCCATCGCCGACTTTCCCTCTTACTCCGCAGGAATTTCGATGTCGACGTCATTCGTGAAGTCCGAGCGTCTCCAGAAGCTCCCGCCCTACCTTTTCGCCGAGATCGACAAGAAGAAGAAGGCCGCGATGGCCGCGGGACGCGACGTGATCAACCTGGGCGTCGGCGACCCGGACCGGCCGACCCCCAAGGCGATCATCCAGAGCCTCCAGCAGAACGTCGAAAACCCGGCGTTCCACCAGTACGCCCTCGACCAGGGGGCGCCCGAACTCCGCCAGTCGATCGCCAAGTTCTGCAAGGCGCGATATGACCTCGACCTCGACCCCAACTCCGAGATCCTGCCCCTGATCGGCTCGAAGGAAGGGATCGCCCACTTCCCCCTCGCCGTGCTCAACCCGGGCGACATCAGCCTCGTCCCCGATCCGTGCTACCCGGTCTACCGCTCGAGCAGCATGTTCGCCGGTGCCGACGTTTATACGATGCCGCTCGAACCGAGCCTCGGCTTCCTCCCCGACCTCGACTCGATCCCCGCCGACGTCTTCACCCGCGCCCGCTTGATGTTCCTGAACTACCCGAACAATCCCACCGGGGGGATGGCCGACCTCGCCTTCTTCGAGAAGGTCGTCGACCTCGCGAAGACCCACAACCTCGTCATCGCCCAGGACGCGGCTTACAACGAGATGTACTACGACCATCCCGCCCCGAGCATCCTCCAGGTGCCCGGTGCCAAGGAGGTCTCGATCGAGTTCCACAGCCTCTCGAAGACGTTCAACATGACCGGCTGGCGCGTCGGCTTCGCGATCGGCGGAGCTCCCCAGATCGCGGCCCTCGGCCAGGTGAAGGCGAACACCGACTCGGGCATCTTCACGGCGATCCAGTTCGCGGGGAAAACCGCGCTCGACGAGTACGAGACGCTCACCCCTCCCATTCGTGCCCTCTACAAAGAGCGTCGCGACGCCTTCGTCTCCAAGATGAAGTCGATCGGTTGGGACGTCCCGACTCCCGGAGCCACCTTCTACGTCTGGATCCCCTGCCCCCAGGGATACACCTCGAGCGAGCTCTGCAGCCGGATCCTCGACGAGGCTGACGTCGTGACGACCCCGGGGCTCGGTTTCGGCCGGACCGCCGATCAGTACATCCGCGCAGCCTTGACCGTCGAAACCCCTCGCCTGATCGAAGCCGTCGAGCGAATCGGCAAATTGAAGCTCTGACCGTTGCCGAAGCGCCTGGCTCGTGGCCAAACCTTTCGACGCCGCAACCAAGCACCTGTTCGAGACCGACCCGGGCACCTGGTTGGCCGCGGCCAGCCTCGTGCCCGACGGCCCTCTTCACGTCCTGGATACCGACCTCTGCACGGTCTCCGCCGCGGCCGACGCGGTCGTTCGGGTCGATGGCCCGAAGCCGTGGCTCGTCCATCTCGAGTTCCAATCCAGCCACGACAGAGCTTCGAGACACGCCTCCTCCGCTATAATGTCCTGCTGGGAGAACGGCACAAGGCCCCGGTCCAGACTGTGGCCGTCCTGTTGCGTCCCGAGTCGGAGCGGGCACGACTGTCGGGCGTCTTCGAGGTCCGACTACCGGATGGAAGGCCCTCTCTTGTCTTCCACTACGTCGTCATCCGGGCCTGGGAGAAGTCGGCGGCCGAAGTGCTTGAAGGAGGCCTCTCGACCCTCCCCTTGGCCTCGCTCGCGAGGATCTCTCAAGAGCAATTCCCCGCGCTCGTCCATCGGGTCGCCGAGCGTTTGTACTCGGAAACCACTCCCAGTGACGCAGTCACGCTTTGGACTGCATTCCTCATCCTTACCGGCCTCCGCTATCCTCCCGAATTCACGAAACCCTTGATCGATGAGGTCTGGACCGTGCTCGATCTCAAGGATTCCTCCATCTATCAGATGATCCTCGAGGAAGGCCGAGCGAAAGGAAAGCTTGAAGGAAGACGGGAAGGAGAGATCGCAGGGGCGACCAAAGTTCTTCTGAAGGTCGGTTCCGACCGATTCGGCCCACCCGATCAAGCAACAAGTGAGGCAATCCATGCGCTCGATGACCTGGATCACATAACGCATTTGATCGAACGACTCCTGTTGATCCGCGGATGGGATGAATTGTTGTCGGGGTGGTGAGCCACCCACGACCTGAGCCGGGCAGACTCAACACATGAACACAAACGCCTTCATCGGCCTCGGGAGTAACCTCGGCGAACGCAGGGCCTTCCTGGAAGCCGCTATCGAAGGTTTGGCCGCCTCGGGTCAGGTCACCGTTCACGCAGTAAGCCAGTTCATCGAGACGCCTTCCGTCGGAGGACCTGGCGGCCAGGGATTCTATCTCAACGCCGCGGCGGCCCTCCAAACCGAGCTCGACGCCCCTGCCCTGCTCCGACTCCTCCAGTCTCTCGAAAAGCAAGCGGGGCGGATCCGAACCGTCCGTTGGGGAGAGCGGCCGATTGATCTCGATCTCCTCCTCTTCGACCAGCAGATCATCGAGACCGGGGCAATGAACCTGGGGAACGATGCCGATCCCTCGCTCTCTCTCATTGTTCCGCACCCAAGGATGGCCGTGCGTCGATTCGTCCTCGCCCCGCTGGCCGAAATCGCCGCCGAGGCAGTTGATCCCCTGACGTGCCGAACGATCCGAGAACTGCTCATCAACCTCGACCGACGACCCAGCAATTTGGCCCTCTTCGGTTTTCCCAAAGCTTTTGCAGTCGAGTTACTCCCCCACCTTTCTCGCCAACTGGAGGCGGAGATCGTCCCCGTTGGGTATGACCCGACACCCGAGTCAAGAGAGCGACAAAGCCTGGCCGATCGAGTCCGAGCCTTTGAGAGTCGATGTGAAGGACTCAACCTCGATCGTTGGGCCAAGTCGACCGAGGAGCAACGCTGGATCCTCAGTGATTTCTGGTTTGACGCAGAGGTCGCCGAACTTCGCCGAGGTACCGAGGGTCTGTTGAGTCGCGATCGAGTCGAGTTCTACCGCCGACGAATGCTCACTCCCACATTCGTCGTCGCTCCTGCAAGCTCGCGGCGCCTCTTCGCACGAGCCTCGTCTTACTGGAACGGACTCGACGCCTTGGGAGACACTCCGATCCTCGAAGTCGACCCCGAAGGCGATCCCATAGCGGTCGCGGCCGAGATCCTGGCGGCTTGCGACGCGAGTCGGGTTGGCCGGTGATCCGTCGCCGCTCCGATTGCCGCGACTGCGCCCCGCCCTTTATAATTCGTTCATCAAAGGCAAGTCACACAAGCGAGGCAAGGAGCCGAGGCGATGGCCAAGAGCGGCGGCAAAAGCAAATCGAAAGGCAAAGCGGACGACGTCTCGTTCGTGACTGTCGCACGCAACCGTCGCGCCCGGTTCGAGTTCGAGCTCATGGAGTCGGTCGAGGCCGGGATCGTGCTGACCGGGACCGAGGTGAAGAGCCTTCGGAACGGCAAGGCGAGCCTCGAAGAATCCTACGCCGGTATCGATCACGAGGAAGTCTGGCTCTACGGTTGCGACATCCCGGAATACCTCCAGGCCAACCGCATGAACCACAAAGCCAAGCGTCCTCGCAAGTTGTTGCTCCATCGGAAGGAGATCGACAAGCTCGTCGCGAAGGCATCGGAGCGAGGCCTCACGATCGTCCCACTACGAATCTACTTCAAGGACGGGATCGCCAAGGTTGAGATCAGCGTCGCGCGCGGCAAGAAGCTTTACGACAAGCGTGAGGCGCTCAAGAAACAGGATGCCAAGCGCGACATGGATCGAGCCGTCCGAGGCCGCGGCTGACCGGTCTTGTTTGGAGAGCGCCACGGTCTTCATACCCTTGACGCGGTGGTTTCTCCGGTCATAATGAATCTTGAATGGCGAGTCTCCCGGCCGAGCATTGGGTACGGGGGCGAACCAGGATCGACCGGATTGCTGAAGTGAAAGGTGGCGTGCCGAGGTTGGTCAGCGGGCCTCGTAAAAAGCCGACCAAAATTTATCTGCCGAGAGGACTCCCTCTCTCCGTATGGCTGCCTAAGAGCAGAAACGGCTTCGTGACGGGTCTTTTCCCGTGAGCCCCGTCCGAAGACGCTAAAGCGGGATCGCCCGAGCTTAACCGCCCGTTGCGGCTTGGGCTAAATTCATGATGGGATAAGCCGAAAGGGACCCTGCCGACCGGGGCTCCTAGGCCGACAATCAAATGAGCGGCTACGCACGTAGATGCCCTCACGGATGGATCTCGGGACGCGGGTGCAATTCCCGCCGCCTCCACTTCGATGCAAGTTGCCATCTGGTGACAACTTGCGACAGAAGACGACACAACCCCTGAGCAATCAGGGGTTTGTTCGTTTCCGGGCCGAGCGTACTGATCGGGCTCGATGACAACGGGCGACACCTCCCGACCCAAGACGCCGCCCGAAATGCAGACAATGTGCAGACGATCAACGTGTGCTGATACGTCCGGCGAGGGCAGATTGCCGAGGGCCTCCGCCCTGTCCTCCATCCCGATGTGAGTGTATTTCGCCGTCTGGCGGATGTCGGCGTGCCGGGCCAGTTCCTTCGCCTCCATGATCGAGGCGCCGGATCGGACGAGCCCCGTGATGTGGCTATGCCGCCCCGCGGCGTGGAAGTCGGCGATCCCGTCTGGCGTCTCGTAGGGGATGCCGACCCGCTCCAGGTCCTTCTTGACCATCAACCATGTCTTCTTCCTCTCGATCCGGGGGAAAAGCAGTTCATCCAAGCCGATGCCACGCACCCAATCACGCACCATCTCGACGAGGTCCGGGTGCATCGGCAGGACGTCCTTGCGGCGGTGCTTCGAGCAGGCGGCCTCGACCGTGAGGATCGGCTGGACGTCATCCAGCCGGAAAGAGCGTGGCGTGAGGCTGCCGATTTCCTGCCGACGCAGGCCGGTGTAGAAACTCATCAGGTAGGCCCGCGCTCGCAGCTCGCCCTCGTATCCCTGAACCACTTCCCCGCTTGTCCGGGCCGACTCCACCAGGCGCGATACTTCCTCCGTGCTGAGAGCCCTCCGCTTGTGCCGGACGTCGGTCTCGGAATTCAGGCGGTCGATCCCGGCCAGCGGATTGGAGGGCAGTCTCTTCGTCGAGACCAGCCACTTGCCAAATTCGTCGACCGCCTGCAGGTAATGGTTGTACGTCCTCGCCCCCAGGTCGTCCGCGTTGCGGACCGCCTTCAGGCATTCCTCCGCCTGTTCGGCGTCCAGCTCGCCGATCGAACGGAAGCCGCCGCCCTCGATCACCCTCCGGATGCGGGTCATGGTCAGTTTCTGGTGCTTTGTCGTGGTATTGGAGAGCGACCGTTCGAAGGCGGCCAGATGATCGGCGATCGGCGACTGCTTGATCGCCAGGAGCCGTTCCTGCGCCGGGTCGATCATCCCCCGCTTGCGGAGCATGACCTCGTTCTCGAGCTTGGCCGCCAGATGCTCGGTCAGGGATTTGTCGGTGAAGCCCTTCGCCGTGGCCCGCTTGCCGTCGTGGTCGAAATACTGGATGTAATACGGGCGGTTTCTCTTCCCCTTGTCTCGGCTGAGCTTGAAGATCGAGGCCATCGGCCGGTCTCCTGATAAGCGGGACGGTCACCCGACCCTAATTATAAGTTCACTGCCACAATTGCGCCAGGTCATCGTTTCGGACAACCGCGTTCGATCCATTCCCGGATTTCCGCCCACCGCCATCGGGTATTCCGCCCGATCCGCAGCGGCTCAGGGATCTTGCCTGCGCTGAGCAGGCGCCACAGCGTCCGCTCCGATACGCCTAGCATCGAAGCCACTTCCTCGGCCGGGATCAGGACGGCCGCCATTTCTCGCGTCTCCATCGATAATGCTCCTCGGCTTGGGTTCTCTCGCCACGATCGCCTCGGTCTAACCCTCGCGGTCAACATTGCGGCCCGACTTCTCGGGGCGGTGCCCGCCATTCGGCCCTCCGCGCTCGGTCCTTGGCCTGAGCCGCGACTCGGCACGCTGCAGCGTCGACAGCCCGGCGCCGGATATCACGGCGTCCACATGGCCGGAAATTTCGCGGATCTCGAGCTCCAGCAGCCGGTTCGCTGCACGCTGTTTCTCGTCGGCATCACGTCCCTGCGGCGCGTCGCGAAGCTCCATCTGCTTCGAGGACAGGAGCAGGGAGACGTCGCTGAGCGGATAGTCCCGAAGCCCATCGCGGCCGAATCGCCGGTACACGGCGTCCATGGCGCACAACCGATGCTCCAAGGCGCTCGGCGGTGCATCGGGTTTTGATCGCGGATCGTCGGCCATGCCTGCCTCCGCTCATCGTTCCAGCTCGCGGCCCTGTGCCTCCCGGCGAGGCCAGGATCGCTCGATCCGGTCCAGGATTCGGCCCAATTCGGAGGCGTCCGGCTTGGGTGGCTCCGGCTCTAGGTGCCGGACGCTGGCCACACCTTCCCGGACGCGCTGTTCGTACGTCGCCGCGTCCACCGGGCCGAAGTCGCGATCGCGGGCGGCGGCCTGGTCCGCGGCCCATTCGGCGTTCAGTCCCTGGAGATCCTCGGCCGAAGGGAGTCGTTCGTCCGCCACCGTCACACCTCCCCGACAGAAGTGGGTTTGTCCAATTCCTCGCGACAGACGCGGTAGAATTCGCGCATCGCCTCGATGCGTTCCTCCTCGCGCAACACCGCCTGGATGACGTGAACGCAGCGGCGAGAAATGCGGATGCAGAGTCGGTGCACCGCCGGGTCCGCTGCCTGCGATTCGATGAACATTGTGACCTCCTCGCTTGCGGACGGATCGGGAGACCGCCCGAAAGAACATCCGGACCCGGCGGGATGCACCAACACGCGCAATCCCCGCCGCCGGACCGGCTCAAATTCGGTATGGCCTCACGACCGCGGTCCCTTCGGCAGGCTCGCGAAGGCGATTCTTGCCAGCCCGGACGCAGCCCGCGGGTAGCGGACCGCGAGGAAGACCCCGCCCGCGGAGCCCAGGAGGGCGATGGTGGTCGCCGCTTGCAGGAGCCAGGAAAAGGCCTTCGCCGTCTCCTGGACCACGGGCCTCACGGCGTTCTCAGCGACGGTGCCGGCCAGCCGGTTCGTCCCGTCGATGAACGCCTCCGGCTTGGCCAGGAAGGCGGTGAGGGTGGTCCCTACCGCTAGTGGCCCCTTATTCCGCCAGATGAAATCCATGGCCGGATCGCCATGGCTCGCGATCACCTGCATCAGCTCGGCACCGCGGCCGATCGCCGCCAATTCCCCGCCCTGCGCCATCATGGCCAGGCGCCGGCCGCCTTGAGGGCCGACGGCCCCGAGCGCCTTGACTGCGGGGCCGCCCACGCGCTCGAGCAGGGGTTCGGCCAGGCCCTTGTGTTTGATCAAGACCTCCGCCGCGTCGTCGCCGAAACGGGAGAGCAACGCCATACCACCAGGGCGGCGGACGACCCACACGGCCGCATCCTCGCCATGCTTGGAAAGCAGCCGCAAGACTTTCGGGGCCTGCTCTCCGGCCTCGTCGGCCAGGGTGAGGGCCTTGGGGCCGACCTTTCTCACGGCCGTGATCGCGTCGTCGCCGTGGCGTAACGCTGCCGCGGCGATGCGCTCGGCGAGGGTCTCGCTTCCCTCGCGCACGACTGTCACGCCGAATTTCTTCAGGACGTATTCGGCCGCCTCCCGGGCCGCCTTGCTGCGAAGGTCGGCCCACGCCTCGGTTCCTGCGAACGCGGTGAGGAGGACGGCAATGGATAGGCTGCGCAGGATCCTCATCGCACACCCCCTTCCAGGATCAGGCGCCTGAGCGCCGATTCGCGTAGCTTCGATCGGCCCTCGTCCAGGCGTCGCAGCTGATTGCGCAGGCCGAGGCTCCCGGGCCGCTCGTGGGCCGCGCGGGCGAGCTCCTCCCGGGCCTGCACGGACCGGAACTCCAGGAAGAGGGCGGTCATCGTCGCCTCGTCAGGGATGGGCTCGCCGCGCGGCAGCAAGAGCACCCTGAACTTCGGGTCGGCCAGAGGATTGGCGGCGGGATCGTAATCCGGGAAGTCGGCCGGGGTCGGCCCGTCGAGGATGAGCGATTCGAGGCGGGCGAGCGACGCCTCGACCTGCGCGGCGATCTCGCCCTCCGGGTCGTAGCCCGCCTCGCGCATAACCCAGTTGAGCGCCTGGTCGACAAGGAGGCCGCCGATTAAAGTGAGGCCCGCGCTCGCCGTGGCCGTGAAGGCCCCGGTCCCGAGGATGCCTCCCGAGAGGCCGAGCCGGATTGCCAGTGAGGTCCCGATTTCCGTGAGGATCTGGGTGGCGATCTCGGACGCCACGAAGGAGACCATCTCCCGGCCGACCATCGCCTCGACGTCCCGGCTGAGGATTGGCAGGATTTCCTCCAACACGGCCTGGAACCGCAGGTGGAACTCCTCCTCGCTGTGGAGCGAGGGGAGGTAGTCCTGGCCTGCCAATTCGCCGTCGGCCAGGTCGGCGCGGATGTCGATCAGGAGCTGGTTCTCGCGGCCCTGCGCCTCGCTGACGAATCTGGTGACGGCCGACTCGATGACCGCCTTCAACTCGTCGGGGCGGAACAGGTGGCGCCGGAAGCAATCCTCGAGATACCGCTCGTGGCTTCCCGTCTCGAACTTGCCGCGCACGAACTCCCACTTCCCGCCCAGGGAGAGGATGTCGGCGGCGAAGGCGCGGGCTCCTTTCCGCCGCTCCGCGAAGAACTCCCCGACCTGGCCGATCGACGCCTCGGCCTCGGCCCGGGTTTCCGCGGCGGACTGCTCGATCCGCGGCGCCACTTGTTTCCAGGCCCGAAACCGCACCGGGCCGTAACGATACCACGGGCAATAGCTCGTCATGGCGAGCGCCAACCCGGCCGCGATGCCGAACGCGGCGCAGAAGATCGGAAGTCGCCGGCCGGCGAGCCCGGCTTTCATCAGCGTGAACATTGAATCGACCCCTCAGTGGCTTCGAAGGAATTAAGGAAGGAAACGCAGGGCATCCGTGCCCGTGCCTGCATCCTGCGAAATGACTCGATGTCAGCCGCGTTCGACACCCTTGCCCGCGTCGGCCCTGGCGGCCCGGGTCTCGGCCTGGCGTGCGCGAGCCTCGAGGGCAGATTCTTTGGACTTCACGCTCCCGTCCTCGGTGTCGCGTGCGTCGCTGCGGCGATCCTGGGCGACCTCGCCGGGCGTTTTCGTGCCGTAGACGCCGTACTCGGGCGGCTGGGACACGTTGGATTCGGGATACACGGCCGACCGCAGTTCGCGGAGGCCCTGGCGCCACATCGCCGAAGCGTGCTCGGCGCCGATCTTGGGTTTTGCTTCGCTCCCAGACATCGTCCACCTCCGGGTTCAAGGCTGGTCATCACGCATCGCGCGGAACTGCTCCGCGCGCTCCTGCTGCTCGATCATCAGGTCGTTGATGTCGAGGACGAGCTGGCGGTCGACGGCCGCCGAGGCCAGCACCGAGAAGAACAGGCCGGCGGCCGCCAGCATCAGGTACACGCCGAGGGGCTCCGACAGCGGGCAGAGCGCCCCGCCGAAGACGAAGACCACGACCGGCTCGACATGCTGCTTCACGTACACTTCGTCGCGGCCGGGGCACTGCCCCATCAGCCGGGGAAGGCCCGTGTAGCGGGAGTGACAGACGGGCGGCTTGCCGCGCCGGAGGAAGCACTCGATCCGGTTGCGCAGGCACATCGCCACGTACAGCGCCAGGAAGATGAACAGAGGCGTCGGATCGCGCCCCTCCCAGAGGGCGGCATAGAGCGGGACCAGGAACAGCACGGCCGCCGCCTGCACGTCCGAGTAGCGATCGCCCATCTTGGTGTGGAGGAACACCTCGACCGAGAACGCGAGCGACCGTGGGATGAAGAGGAGCTGCGAGAAGGTCAGCCTCACATTGCCGTTCTGGGCCTGGCCTTGCTGATCGTTCAAAGGGACACCTCCCAGGGTTGAGGGCTCGGCCGGCGCGCAGCTTCCCCGCGAAGCCGAGCGAACGGCCGATGAGATTGGGATCAACAGAGGCGAGGGGGCTATCCGCGCTGGCGGAAGGTCCGACGGATCCAGGATCGGCCGTTGGCGCGGAACCGCCTGCCGCCCTGGAAAATGATCCCGTCCACCTCGCCATGGTTGGCGAAGCCGCCCCTGCGCAGCGCCGTGAAGACGCTCGGCTGCAGCTCGAACTCGAACGACTCGGAGATGCCGGCGTTGATCGACGGCAAGGAACGCATCCAGGGGAAGCTCAGCATGTCGACGGTCTGGTAGCTGTTGCCGCCATTCACGAAGAACTGCCGCGTGCGGCCGACGAGGGTCGAGGCCCACTCGTTCGTCACTGGGTCGCCGTTGGCGTGGAAGATCTTGGTGTTGAGATTGGCCAAGAGCGAGTCCGCCTCCGCCTTTCCCCGATCGCCGCCGCCGAGGGCGGCGTAGAAGTTCGAGAGATTCTGGCTGAGCAGGACCGTCGCCACGCGGGAGCTGCGCGCCGTGGTCTGGAACTGCATGTCGTAAGAGGTCACGAAATTCTGGGCTTCGTCCGCCCAGTAGAAGACTGGCCGGGGGTTGGCGGCCGAGTCCCGCCGCTCGATGGATCGCTGGAACACGTATTTCCAGAGCACTTGGGCGAAGAGGCCGACCTCGGAGAATTCCTTGACGGGCAGGTCGATCACCAGGACCTTGCCCGCTTCCACTACCTCCGGCGTCACGTTGGTATCGCCGCAGAAGAGGTCGCGCAGGATGCCCCGGTTGAGGACGTCGATCATGCTGGTGAAGGTCGAGACGATCACCGATCGGGTCTTCTCGGAAAGCGCCGGGAATTCCAGCATGAGGTAATCGGCGACGATCTCGTAATCCTTCCGCTGACGCGGCGTCTTGTCCCGCTCGTCGGCCCGCTTCAGGCATTCGTAACAGAACGAGTCCCGCTTCCACTCAGGAGACCGGGCTTCCTCGGTCGATGTCGGCGCCGAGACGACCAGGCGGTACAGGTCGGGGATGGAGAGGCTCCCCTTGCCCAGCACGAGGAGATCCACCAAATTGCGCATCAGCTGCCGCATTGCACGGCGCCAATAGCCCTCGTCCTCGCGCCCGCCTTGGCCGCCGCTCGCGCCGCGCTCGGCCACTTCCAGCACCGTGGAGAGGAGGTTGACGATGCTCTCGGTCAATCCCGCGCCGGCGCCGGGACGCTTGAGTTCGTGGTCGATGAAGTTAAAGCACAGGGACTGCAGCGGCCCGAAGACGAGCAGGTCTCCCTCGCGACCCGCCTCCCGACAATACGACTCCCACAGTGTCCGCTCGTCGGGCTTGGCCGTCAGCACCAGCCCCCCGAACCCGGCCCGCAGGAAGGAAAGCGCGAGCTCCCGGCCGCTCCCCGACGACTTACCGCTGCCCGTGGCGCCCAATACGAGCGTCCCTTCGAAGGCGTCCGCATTCGACCACGGGTCCGCCTCCGAGAGATAGAGCAGCGGCTCGGAGAGGTGCCATGGCGTGCGAGGCCTCGAAGTTTCTGATTTTTTCCCCCACATCGGCCACCTCCCCGGCCCGAGTTTTTTCCACGCAGCTCACGTCGGCCAGCCCCACCGGAGGCGGGCTGGTCAACCCGCCTGATCGCGCAGCATCTTGGCGAAGGTCCCGACCTCGATCCCCTGACTCCTCGCCTTGCGCGCCTTGGTGAGGACCTCTTCGAGCATCTCGATGAAGCCCTCAAGGTCGAGGGAATCGCCCACGACCGAGACGGTGCGGCCGCCGCCGAGCTTCGCCGTGACGCGGGACGGTGCCGTCGTCGCCGGAGCGGAGGCGGCACGCTTCTGCGACTTCACCGACCCAGCCAGTGCGTCACGGCTCAGCTTGCCCGCGGCGACCTGACCGGCCAGAGACGCCTGGGTTTCGCCGTCCTCGACCCGCGCCAGCTCGCAGGCCGCGCTCAGGGAGATGTCGCCCCGGTGGACCCGCTCGCGGATCGGCTCCGGCAGCTCCAGAAGCGATAGCAACCGCGAGACGGTCGCGTTCGACAGCCCCAGCTTCTCCGCCACTGTCGAGGCGTTCCAGCCGGTGACGACCATGAGCCGTGCGATGCCCTCGGCTTTCTCCAGGTGGGAGTTCTCGACGCGTTGCGAGTTGGCGATGAATCCCTTTTGGATCATCTCGCCCTCGGAGAGGGGCTTCGCCTCGATGATCGCCGGGATCTCGGCCCAGCCGAGCTTCATGGCTGCAAGGATTCGGTGATATCCGTCGGCCGGCAGGAACTTGTCCCCCTGAGGGGTGAGGCGCGGCGGATAGAGCAAGCCAACCTCGCGAATCGACTGGATGAGCCCGGCGAGGCTCTCCTCGTTGATCGACTTCCTGAGCAGCGGGACCAGCTCGATGTTCTTGAGCGGGACGGCCTGTATAATCTCCGGTGCCATCGGTCTCCTCCTCGTTGGGGACAGGTCTCGGGCGAGGCTTGCGATCGTCTCGGCCCTCGATCAAAATCATAGAGCTATAGGGGTTTAAGCTCCCGCCAACCTGGACAGAAACTGCCTGCAAGCTGCAGTCATTCCCCGCAATTTCGCGACAGGAGACGACGGTCGTGGTGACAGGCGAAGGTCCGACGACAGAGCCTTGGGGCCGCACTGTCAAAGTAAGGAAGGGCGTCATCACGTCGCTGCGGATTGAGAAGGGGTGGCGGATCGAAGACCTGGCGCGCAAGGCGATCTGCTCGGTGGGGACCGTGACGAATTGCGAGCGCGGGAAGCCGGTGCTGGTCGTGACGGTAGCGAAGATCGCGAAGGCGCTGGGCGTCGAGGTTCAATCGCTGCTCGAGCGCGACGACCAGGTCGCGAAGGATGCGCCTGACGCGGAGAAGCTCAGCACAGGCTTCATCAAGCTTGGGGCGCAGTTCGAGAGGTTCGACGAAACCTCCGACCTCCTCGCGATCATGGAAGCGGTGACCAAGAAGTTCGGTCCGCATCGCCAGATCGTCGTGCTCTATGTGAGCAAGGGGACCGTCACGATCGGCCTGGGGTTCGCTGGACTCGAAGACTTGAAGACGTTAGGCCGTCTCTTCTGCGCCTACGAACTCGACGAATTGGGCATTTTCGCGGTTGCCTTGCAGGACTATGACGGGATCATCGGAGATCTGGTTGGGTGGATCTTCCAGGGGCAACCTTGGGTGGATTTCCCGCCGGATTCGCTGAGGGAAGGGCTGGAACGCTTGCGGGACCATCCTACGGCGCCCAACAAGTTCAGTTACAAATTCAGCTCGCCCAAGAGGACCTTCTTCGAGGTAGGTTTTGACCCCGATACTGACAGGTGGATCCTGAGCGGAAATGTCGAGACGGAAGAGCAGAGGATCATCCCCGAATTACGAGATCTTCTAAAAGGTGACCACGCAGACGAGGGAGAAGAATGAACGAAGGCGGGCGATACCGCTCTCCAGACTCGAGATAGTCGGCCGCAAGGACTGGATTCACCGCGTCCGCGGCATCGTGGTAGTCACAGGAGTCACCGGCACGGATATGTTTGAGGACGAACCGGGACTCGGGCTTGCCGCAAGGGCCTCGGCTGCTATCGAAACACGGCCTGAGGGGCCGCCTTCACTCTGCACCTGGGAACGGACACCCAGCCATCCACCGACTGTATGAATCAAAGGATCTAATTTTCCCGAACGATACAGCGTTATACCGGTTAAGAAAACCACGGCCCTAAAACCCATGGCGCGCCAGGTCGATCCTTGATTTGATGGTTCACTCATTATTAAATGCGACAATTGTGTTAAAAGTTTATTTCTCGCAAATTACAATCAAGAATCTCGGGTCCAATTTGCGTTCATTCAATTGGAATCTAACAATCCGAAGTCGCCACAGTCCATTCCGGCAAAACCAATAGCAAATGGGTAGGAAATACCCACATTAGCCGCTTGCATGCACATAGACAAGTCGATTGCCAGCCCTGTGGTGTCTCAGCTTGAGCTTCACGAAGAGGGCGTGATCAGCTCCCACGCTTCTCGGTAGGCATCGAGCCACCCGGTTGAGAAATTCGGGTCGTTGGCCAGTTGCGGGTAGTGCGGCAGAAGCCGCCTCATGTCGTGGTCCTGATGGGGACGCCCGGCCTTGCCTGGCGCAGCGAGCCAAGCCTTGTGCGACGTGGCGAGCGTATTGGCCACAATCGCACTCGGCAAAATCCAGCACTGCGGCGCATCGTCTAGCGAACGGCCGAAGTCAACGAAGCAATAGAACAGCAGACCGCGGATCATCGTTTCATGCTTCGCCTTCAGATGCCATCCGCCATCGCTACCGATATCGCGTCGTGCTTTGACCTGGACGGCCGCGAGCGCGCTTCCTACGCGGTCGGAGACGATGATGTCGGCGTCAGGCACGCCGGCAGGTGCCAAAGCGGCTATCTTTCCTCGCCGCAGCAACTGGCACATGACGTAATGCTCGGCTGCGGCACCGGGAATGGTCGAGTTTGAGGGCTTGGGTTTCTGCATCGTTCCTTCCTTAGAAAGACATCAACTGAGATTCAAAGTGAGACACTACCATCAACTCTCTCTTCAACCAAAATAAACCGCTTTATCTATCAATGGCTTCAGCGAAGCTGGATCAACTTCACGGAGAGGCCGCATTCCTCCCATGTCCGATCCGCCGTTAATACAGGGCCTCCCGTCTTGACGCCCAAGGAAAGGCACGCGCGGTCTCCCAAGGATAAGCCGAAAGGCCGGGTCGCTGGCCTCAAGCTGGCGGAAAGACAGGCATGCTCTGCGTCAAAAGGTATAATCTCGCACGGCAATCCAGCGAGCAGTTGGCTCGCTTCCTTGGCAGGTATTCCAGCGTCGATTGATTTCGTTATGACCTCGGACAGGTTGACGGCCGAAATAATTGACCCGGAAATATGCTCCCAGACTATTTGAGAGCCGGACTCTTTGAACAGCAGAGCAAGCAGCGCGGAGGCATCAAGAACCGACCTACTCATGCGAGGCTTCCTCCCGGCGTTCCGCTAGGAGTTCATCCACCAAACTCACTCCGGGAGTCGTGTATCGCGCGACAAATTCCTGTGCCTGACGGATCGTTTCGTCGACCGTCCTGATCTCGATGCCGTGCTCGGTACGGCTGAAGATGACTTCCGATCCGTTCTCGATGCCGAATTCCTTTCGAAGTTCGGCGGGCAGGACGACTCGACCCGATGACACTTTACCCCGGCTGACTGCTCCCATACGCCATTCCATCAATTTTTTGTGTGATATATAGTTAATGCCATAAATTAAAATTCTGGCAAGCAAATTGATTATGCCAAATTGGCTAAATATGGCACAGAATTCCACTCGCGATGGATATTTTCGCATATGAAAGATAAAGGACGTTATCTTTCATATGGTGGCCGCGGGCCGGACTAACTTGGTTGACATAGGAATCAAGTTAGTTCATTATTGGATATAACAAACCATTTGAGGATCTATGGAAATCGCTAACATCCACCAGGCTAAGGCCCAACTATCCCGGCTTATTGAACTCGCGCTCGCGGGCGAAGAAGTACAGATCGCACGATCGGGCGAGCCGTTGGTTCGACTGGTTCCCATTCAGATGGACTCGCAGCCTCGCCAAGGCAACCAGCTCAAGGGGCAAATCTGGATCTCCGAAGATTTCGACGCACCTGACCACGAGACAATTAAACTCTTCGAAGGCGATGAGCAGCCGTGAAGCTCCTGCTGGATACGCACGCCTATCTGTGGTGGCTCTCCGACTCCAGCCAGCTCGCCACCGACGCCCGCATCGCCATTGCAAACCCAAGAAACTTCGTCTTCGTCAGCGCGGCCTCGATCATTGAAATCGCCATTAAGCAGGCGAATGGGAAACTGAGGGTCAACGTGTTCCCTGAGGATCTGATGGAGTCGTGCCGGTTCCGCGAATTGCCGCTCAAGATCGTCCACGCGGCAGCCCTACGAGATCTCCCACCCGTCCACAAAGACCCCTTCGACAGGCTTCTCATCGCCCAAGCGAAGGTTGAAGATATGACCCTCGTGTCGAGAGACGCGGTCCTGTCCGGCTATGACGTACCCATCCTTGCCGCCTGAGTCACCAGGTTCCGGCCTCATCCGCAAGCCTCGGCGGTCGAGCCCGTACGACCCCTCGACGCTCTTGCCCGCAATCCTAGCCAATGCCGGCGACGATGCCGTCACACGATTTGCCGAGTATTTCACCGCCCACATCCGCAACGTCCATACCCGCCGCGCCTACTTCCGCAATGCCATCACCTTCCTGAGTTGGTGCGAAAGTCGCGGCGTCCGCGATATGAAGGACATCCGCCCAATAATGGTCGCGGCCTATATCGAGACACTCGGGAAGACGCACGCCAAGCCCACCGTTAAACAACACTTGGCGACGATTCGGATGCTCTTCGACTGGCTCGTCACCGGCCAGATCATTCCGATCAATCCCGCCCACGCCGTCCGCGGCCCGAAGCACGTCGTCACCAAGGGCAAAACGCCGGTCCTCACCTCAGAGGAGACGCGGACGCTTTTTGACAGCATCCCGCCCGTCTCCATCGTGAATCTGCGGGATCGAGCCCTACTCGCCGCGATGTTCTTCACCTTTGCCCGCGTCGGCGCCGTCGTCACAATGACGGTCGAGGACTACTACCCTCAGGGCAAGCGCATGTGGCTTCGGCTTCAAGAGAAAGGCGGCAAGCAGCACGAGATGCCCGCCCATCACAAGCTCGAGGAATTTCTCGACGCCTACGTCCAGGCCGCTGGAATCGAGGGCGATCGACGAGCCCCCCTATTCCGCACGGCCACACGCAAGGGCGACGCGCTAACCCGGAACGGGATGCTCACCGCCGACGTCTGGCGGATGATACGAAGGAGGGCGAATAAGGCCGGGATCAGGACGGCGATCGGCTGCCACAGCTTCCGGGCCACGGGTATCACTAATTACCTGGAGCATGCCGGCACCCTGGAAAAGGCGCAACAGATGGCCGCGCATGCCAGCCCGCGCACGACCAAGCTCTACGACCGGACGAATGACCAGGTGACCTTGGATGAGGTCGAAAAGATCCAGATCTGACGGAGACGCGGGTTCGCTGCGGGGATTCTATCGAGCTAAGCCATGGAATAACAACAATTCCATTCGTCACAAAACATTAACTTACCTTAATCCGTTAATGTATTAAATTTGAGGGCCAGCTATGTAACAACGCGGTAGTGTTTTGTGTCAGAAGGAACTCGGAAAATTCGCAGCGACATCGTCGGTACTGACGGCGTGGTGCTGCTATTGCACGGCAAAATCGCGAGCGTATTCGACAGCCTCGAGCCGGAACAAAACCTGTTCGACTCCTACAATTACAGCTTGGTCGCGTTGCGCCCGTCCGACCTCGACGACCGCGAGAAGGTGCGAGAGAAGCTGGTGGGCGCACTGAAGGCCGTCGTATCCGGGGAGTTCGACCCGGTCTTTCGCAAGGCGGCTCGCGTCCTGGGCCCGGACGGCCACACCCCGGAGAGTCTCCGGCTCGCCGCCGCGCAGATACTGGCACGACACTTGGGCAGCCCGGAAGAGCTTGACGAGGTGATTCGAGAATTTAAGGCGACCGTCCGAGAGGCGCACCGCCTGGGGGTGAGCCCGTCTGATGACGGCAAGCTCGACGCGCTACGCAGCTACCTGGAGAGCGACAGGTCTCCGCTCACCGCCTCCCTCGATCGTTATCTGGCCGCCGAACGCGTCCCCTTCGTAGTATCCGGCCAAGGCGATGGGGCCCTCCAAAAGAGTCGACGCGGGGGATCCTCCCTCCGCAGGCCATCCGATGCCAGCGCGTTCATCGTCGTCGGGGGTTTCCAGGAGAACGATGCCAAGGCAAGGGGACAGGCAGGTTTCATGCTGAGCCATCTCATTACCGACCAGTTCATAACCGGCAATCTGAAGCTTTCCAGCAATACCGAGCTCGAGCATCTGCCCGGCGTCGACTTTCAGAAGATGAAGTATCAGCTGGGGCGCAAGCGCAAGGAGCTCGCGCAGCACAATCGCAACGC
Source organism: Singulisphaera rosea (assembly GCF_054877945.1). Lineage (NCBI taxonomy): Bacteria > Pseudomonadati > Planctomycetota > Planctomycetia > Isosphaerales > Isosphaeraceae > Singulisphaera > Singulisphaera rosea. Next base: position 532,790 of record NZ_JBTYIP020000002.1, read on the forward strand.
ACAACTCCCGATCCGCATGTTCCCCGACGAGAAGACGGCCGCCTTTGTCCGTGCCAACTCCCCCGACACGAGCGCGCGAGCGGCGGCTAGTGATCTACACGATCCCGCCTGCAACCTGGGCGAGGCGCATCACCTGCTCACGCACTACGCTGATGAGGCCGACCGCCATAAGGTCAGCGACCGATTCGACCACGTGGTCCAGTTTCACGACGCGGCGATGGTTCGTCTCAATCAAAAGGCGGAAGAGCATCTCAACGAGGCGCGACTCCCGCCCATGCAGCTCCAAGACCTGCAGGGCTCGCCGGACGCCGACCCGCAACCGGCCGATCGGACGCCACTGACGGCGGACGCAGCCATCGCGCGCGCCGATGGCTTCGCGCGTAACAAGCTGCCCGCACATTACCGTCTGCGGGTGCTGCTCCAGCCCACGCCGGATCATCCCATCATCCTCAATCTGGCAGACGAGGCGGGAAAGCCGGCCATACTCACTATCGTAACCCACGAGCCTGACGCGACGAAAGCTCTCGACCTCAAACGGCGCGTCCAGGCCCACCTCCTCGACATGCCCGGTATCGCTCCCTATCGCGGTCCGATGCGCGAGGGCAGCTACAACGTGGGACAGGATGAGTTCATCCCGTCCGAGCCGGCCCGGAGCCGTGTGACGCCGAAATACGGCGAGTATCGCCTCAAGATGAACTGGGAACGGCCCCGAGAGGAGATCGGCGTCTCGCTCGGGTTGAATTATTCCGCCGACAATCGCGAGGAGGCCGAACGGCGCGCCGAGTTCGTCCGCGAGCAGCTGGAGCAGGCCCGCCGGGCGCATCCCGACGGCGCCCACCTGCCGCTCACCAAGCGCGACCTCGCCGATTCGCTAAAGGCCCATGTGCAGTCCCGGGGCGGGCCCTGGCATGAGCTGACGCACGGGCAGATCGAGCACTTCCCCGCCTCGCTGCGGTTCCCCTTCCGCGGCGCGGGCGACCAGGAGAGCTGGCTGCAGGTCGAGACGCTCCAGACGGACGGCAATCCCAATTACACCTGGGTCTTGCCGCTGCACATCGTGGTGAACGGCCAGCGCCTGTCCAATGCCTCGACCCATGTCAACCTGCACGTCCGCGACCGCCACGCCGCCGAAGAACGGGCAATCGACACCGTGAACCGGCTCATGGAGCAGGTGCGAGCCCTCCCGCCGGGCGCGGGCTGGGCCGTCGACCCCGCCTCCCCAAACACGCTCCAATCCCTCTCCGACGCCGCTCGCGACGCCGCACCCCAATTATTGGACACGAACCGCCTGAAGGACATCCAGAACGAGCTGCGTTTTCCGCACAAGCGCGACCTCTCCGTCCGCGTGGCGCGGACACCGACGCAGGAGCACGGCCGGCTGCGATTCGCCCTCGGATTGTTCCGCGGCGGCCGCCACGGGCTGGCCGAGCCCGTGCTCGAGAATGCCGGCCCCGAGGCACCGCCCAAGCCTGTGGAGCGTGTCTTCTCCGTGCCCGCGAAAGGGGTGGATGACGTCCGGCGCCTAGAGGAGGTCGTCGACCGGACCTTCCAGGCGACGATCGAGGAAGAATACGACCCGAGATCGGCGCGAAATTACGACCGTGAAGGGATGCGCAAGCTGAAGACGCCGCGGCCGTTCAAGCCGGACTATGCCCCCAAGGCCATGGACGACGCGATCCGCTCGCATCTCGGCGAGATCCCCGACATCCTATCCGAGTCCCCGATGCACGCCCGGGCGCGATTGAAGAAGCCAAGGCCCGCGGCTGCAGGCGAGGATGACCGTGGGTTTGCCCGCAGGGTGAACGAAAACGGGACGGGACGCGGCGGACCGGGCTGATTGTGCCCGCAGGGCGACAGGGCCCGAAGCAGGATCTCAATCCTCGATGATCGCGAGAGCCTCGGATGGAAAACACTTGCTCCGTAGGTAGAACGCCACGCTGACCAGGCTGATCAGCACCGGCACTTCGACCAATGGGCCGATTACGGCGGCGAACGCCGCGCCGGAGTCGATGCCGAACACCGCCACCGCGACCGCGATGGCCAGCTCGAAATTGTTCGACGCCGCCGTGAAGGCGAGCGTCGCCGTCTTCGAATAGTCCGCGCCGATCCTGCGGCCCATGTAGAAGGACACCAGGAACATCACCACGAAATAGATCAGCAGCGGCACCGCGATCCTGAGCACGTCGAGTGGGATGCGGACGATGGCCTCGCCCTTGAGCGAGAACATCACGACGATGGTGAAGAGCAGCGATACCAGAGTGACCGGACTGATCGCCGGCATGAAGCTTTGCTCGTACCAAATCCGGCCCTTCGCCCTTAACAGCACCAGCCGCGTCAGCATCCCGGCGACGAAGGGAATGCCCAGATAGATGAACACGCTTTGGGAAATCGTACCGATGGTGATCCGCGACAAATCCACGTCGCCGAACTGGACTCCCACGATCGGCGGAAGCACTTTGATAAAAAACCATGCGTACAGTGAATAAAAGAACACTTGGAACACCGAGTTGAAGGCCACAAGGCCCGCCGCATACTCGGGATCGCCCTTCGCCAGATCATTCCAGACGATCACCATGGCGATGCACCGGGCCAGGCCGATCATGATGAGGCCGATGGCGTATTCTGGCTTATCGGCCAGGAACGCACACGCCAGCCCGAACATCAGCAGCGGCCCGATGACCCAGTTCTGCGCCAGCGAGAGGCCGAGAATCCGCACGTCGCGGAACACCGCACCGAGCTCTTCGTATCGCACCTTGGCCAGAGGCGGGTACATCATCAGCACCAGGCCCACCGCAATCGGTATCGAGGTAGTCCCGACGGAAAGCCGCGTGATGCCGCGCGCCACGCCCGGGAGGAACGTGCCGAGCCCGACGCCGAGCAGCATGGCAGCGAAAATCCAAAGCGTGAGGTAGCGATCGAGGAACGAAAGTCGGCCCTTCGCTTTCGGGCGGCAGGTGGTCGCTTGGCTCATGGTCACTTCCCCTGATCTGCCGCGATTTCCGATAGCAATCCTTCCACCCGCCCACGAATCTGGTCGCGGATTTCCCGCACTCTCTCGATGGGCTTGCCCGCAGGATCATCCAGGCCCCAGTCCTCGGACAAGTGCATCCGGGCCGGGCAGGACGTCGCGTCGACGCCGCAGCCCATGGTGATGATGCGGCTGGCGGAGTCCGCCATCTCCTGCGTCAGTTGCTTCGGCGATTGCCCTTCGAGAGAAAGCCCGATCTCTTCCATGACCTGCACCGCCAGCGGATTGACCCGCTCCCCCGCCTCCGTGCCCGCGGAAAGCCCCCGGACGGCGAGGCCGCGACGCGCGGCGATGGCATTGGTGAAGGCCTCCGCCATCTGCGAACGGCCGGCATTATGCACGCAGACGTATAGCACGTTCGTGTGTTTTGAATGGGTCAGGTGCATCGGGTTCCCTACTATTTGCATCCGCTTACGCGGATATTGTTGGGCAAAAAAATCGGACGCTTCACTCCTCGCAGCAGGCTCTGCGCGCGATCCGCTTACGGTCGCTCTTCGCCCAATCGGCCTTGCCACAATCGTCGAGGCAGTCGAGGAGCTTGCGGTGCACCCCGCCCAGCGGCTTCGCGAGGCGATAATGCACCCAAAGACCTTCCTTGCGTCCCACCACGAGACCCCGCTTCCGCAGGTAGGCCAGGTGTCGGGAGGCCGTCGATTGCGGCAATTCCAACGCCTCATGGAGGTGGCAGACGCAAACCTCGCCATCGGCCAGCAGATTCAGCAGGCGAAGACGGACAGGGTCCGCGAACGCTTTGAAGAGTTCGCTGGCGGCATCCGGTGTGTTCAAAGTCGGTTTTTCCATCCGTGTAGGCGAATATAGTGGGCACTCCGGCGGAGGTCAAGCGGGAAAGATCTCACCTGTCTTGCAGACCGGGCTGTCCGGAAGGGCCTTGCCCTCTTCGTCAAGGGCGCTCCTCCGCAGCTTCCGTGTCCCTGCGCTCCGTGTGCAGCCGCTCCCGTCGTCCCTGTGACGCATTCACCCATTCTATCAATCCGGCACCTGGTGCCGCCGTTGGCCGGTTGAATGTCGCGCGTGACGACATGACCAGCCAACAGGCCATGAGCATCAGGAGACCGACCATGCAGATCGTCCATCGTACCTCCCGCACCGAGAAGCTCGCCTTCACCACCAGGCCCGACGCCGCGACCCGCAGGGCACTTGCCGCCGCTGGGTGGCGCTACAACGGCCTCCACTGGTGGCGGAACGTCAACGAGACGGTCATCCGCAAGCCCAAGGACCTGCCCTCGCTTCTGGCCCCCATCGGCCAGCCCGTGCCCGCCATTGCCTAGACCATCCCGGGGCACGGATGCCCCCTCACCCCAACATTCATCCCGCTCTGGAGAATTGCACCATGACGACCACGACCGCCATCCTTTCCCGCGAAGACATCCTGCACGCCGCCCCGGAGCGTGTTCGCATCCCAACCCTGGCACGGCATGTCCGGAAGATACCGAATGGTCCCGACCATCGAGGTCGTGGACATCCTCGAAGGCCGCGGTTATCACCCCGTGCGGGCCAGCCAGTCCCGGAGCCGGACCCCAGGCAAGGCGGACTTCACCCGACACCTGATCCGCTTCCGGCATGCGGATTCGCTTAGACTCCAGACCGTAGGAGAGGAGACGACCGAGCTTGTTCTCACCAACTCGCACGACGGCAGCTCCGCCTTCCACTTCATGGCCGGCGTCTTCCGCCTGGTCTGCGGCAACGGACTGACCGTGCAATCGGCCGACTTCGGCAGCATCAGCGTCCGACATTCCGGCGGGGATGATCTGCGGGGACGGGTGATCGAAGCGACGCACCGAGTCGCCGGAGAGGCACCCAGAACGCAGGGGATGATCGAAGGATGGAAAGGCATCGTGCTCTCGCCACCCGAGCGGCTTTCGTTCGCTGAGGCCTCGTGGGAGCTGAAGCCCAACCCCAGCATCAAGCCGTCGCACCTCCTGATCCCCCGCCGCATGGAAGATGACCGGCCCGACCTCTGGCACACGCTGAACCGCGTGCAGGAGAACCTCGTCCGGGGCGACCTGCGGGCCGTGAACGCGGGGGGCCGACGCATCCGGACTCGGCCGATCCGTTCCGTCGACGCGGACCTCCGCATCAACCGGGGACTTTGGCGTCTGGCCGACGCGATCGCCGGACCGCAGGGTTGATACACAGGGGCCACGGATGGCCCCGTTTTCCGCTCGCTGCGCTCGCGGCGAGGATGGGCGGCACGGAGTCGTGGGGTAGCTGTGGGCGGGCTGGGTTGATCGAGCGTCGCCGACGGAAGGTTCGCCGTAATTCACAAGCACGATTTCGGAACGACTCGTAACGATCGCTACCTTCCGATATGACCGTTCTTGGGTGGAAATCGTGGTTCGTCCCGCTGGGTCACACCGACGCCGGGAGGTGGAGGCAAGTTGACCTTGAAATCCTTGAATTCCTCCCCGATCGCGGTATCGACCGCCCTCACGAGGAAATTTCTGAATGAGGCAGGCTGATACGGCTTGGGTCGCCTGATGCGTAGTTCGACGGGATTGAAGTTCGCATAATCGCGTTTCAGATAGGCGTCAACCGACATACGGACCCTGTCGACGAACGCGTCCGCACGAGCATGGTCGGCACCGCCATCGCCGCGGACCGGAATGTACACCGTGCGCTCCAACGGTTCTGCGGGCGCATTGGGCGCCACCCTTTCCGAAAAAAGCTCTTCCGTCCGCTGCCCCCGGTGCGTCCTGCGGATGCCCAGCGTGACGGCCAGGAATTTCTTGCCGGCATTCTCCGTCATCAATCGCGGACGGGCTTCCGCCACCTCATGGTCCAGCTCGTAGCGGGCCGCCAGATTACAGATGTCGCGCAGCCGAATGGCATCGACGTCGTGCGGACGCGCCGGGTCGTCCAGTCGCTGGAGCAATTGCCCCTCGTCGTTCAACGCCCATTGCCCCCCGCCGGTGGCCTGGCTCTCCAAGATGCGTTTGATGATCCGGGCTGAGCCGACGAGCCGATCGAGCGTTTTCTCCCCGTCCAGGATGTGGAAGGAGAGTATGCGGCTCGCATTATTGCCGGTAATGGGCTGCCCGTTGAACTCGAAGGCGACACGCGCTTTCCACATCGAAGACGGAGTGCCCTGGAACTTCGGAGGGTAGATGACGAGCGTAGAAGCACCCGGCGTGGGGAAATCCACCCTGATGCGGCGAACACGCTCGTTGGAATAGGGCGATTCGAACGGATATCGGCCCGCCAGCCAATCCGTCACACCTAATCGGGTCGCTACCGCGCCCGCTTGGTGCAAATCCTGGATGTGCTGCCGCAGCACGCCTGCACGCTGATGTACCGCCTCGAGGTTTTCCGGAGTATGGACAAGCCCCAGATTGATGCTGATGGCGGTGTCGTGGGGCGGCCCATACTTCATGAGCAGGTGATACGTGCCCTGCTTCTCTTCGATGACGCCAAGGCCGTTACCATTCGCGGGAATTGCGTCGGGGATGATTTCATCGCCTCCGCCGAACGCGATGCGGCGGTTGTTCAGTTTCCGGTAGGCTTGCACGCCGGGGATCGCCAGGATGCGATCCTCGACCTCCGAGAGCATGGCGGCGCCGTAGACCAGCGAACCGCCCGTCTTGATAGAACGGGAAAGGGGTGGGCGTTGGATGATGATTCCGCCTCCATCGGGATTCTCTCCCCAGCGATACATGCGCAATTCGATGGAGTTCTCTCGCCCCGAGGAGGGGTCGAGGAAGGCACAGAACAATGTGTGCGGCTTGGGCTGCCCCATGGCGGAGTGCACGAAATCTTCCGCCTTTGCCAGGACGGCAGATAGTGGGCGCGCCGACGGCGGGGTGATTCCCTTCGCCTCGAGGGCTTCCAGACTGATTTTCCTGCCGGATGCGATATAGGCGGCGATGATCCTCTCGCCATGGTCTTTGCTGAAACAGTAAGATTCCTGTCCCTTATTGTAGTATTTGACGATCGCGCCGGCTGGGAATTCGAGGCGCATCTTCCTCCCCAGGTAGACCGCTTTTGCATGACCATCGTCGAACTGCTGTTTGACGTCCTTCATCAGCCGGTCGCCAATGCCTATCCCCAGGTCCATCAGGTCTTTGCCGCTGACGCCGCCCGGCGGCTTCGGTTGCCGCTTCTCCGCTGCTATCATCTCGGCCAGCGCCCTTGCGAGCTCGCTCTTCACGGCAAGCCTCATCCCTTTCTGGATATCGGGGATGTGCTTGAAATCATCTTTCGTGAAAACTATCCCTCTGTTCTCGCTTTCGCCTTTGAGTGGATCCAGAGCCTTGGCATAGAGATCGCCGATGATACTTCCTGCCGTGTTGACATCGTCAATTCCTGCGGCCTGATTGAATTCCGTCGCTGTCCAATACCCCGCTCCTTTTCTCTCCACGTCGCGACGGTCTTCTGCAATCGCACACCCAAAAGGACGCTGGATGCCGTAGGCCAACTGTCCCCGCTCGTAATACGGAGCGACCACGCCTTGAGGCATTTCCATTTGCTTGTACACGTAAGATTGATCCGGCGCCGACTCCAAACCCTTGCGTATTTCAAAAATAATGGCCCCGGCCGCGTCATCCTTGATGCCCATCAGCTCAGCCATTTCCTGGCTGGACATCAGATTCTTGGGGATCCCGTCCGTCCGAAGAACATGCGCAATTATTCTCGCACCACTGTCGGGCTTGACCCCGACAGTGGGGGCATTGGGATCGCCGAACAGAACGATGTCTTCTGCCGGTATAACCATCCCGCGGTAAACGGGATTGTTCTTCGATTGCTTGGCTTCTTTCAGTGTTTTCAAGAGATTGTCGACGAGGGTTTCGGGGATGCCGTTGGCGATCAAGTCAAGGCGAGTCCAGGTGTCTGCCGGCTTTTCGCGGGCCCTGTGGGATTGCTCGTAGGCTTGGAGCACGGCGGGTGCATATCGGGCGGAGACCCCATAGCCATTTTTGCCATAACGAGAAAGATCTACCAGTGCATCCCTTGGCATGGTCGCCGTCCGGTAGGCAAGCTCCCCCGCATCGGCCTCGGCCTGATCCCTGAGCTCCCGAATCATCCTCGAGAATGCTCGTTGTGGCATTCCTTTCGCCACAAAATCCTTCAGCGACCAAGCAATTGCTTTGTCGTCAGCAACCTCGTCCATTCCCACTTACCATGCAAAACGTCGGCTGTTCGGTCGTTCGGGCTTCCCGGAATTTCCGCCACGATTAATTGTATTTTATTATCTATTAGAATATAAGTCAAAATATAGTTAATTATTCGAGTTTGGCAGAAAGGGTCGCTAGCTTTATCAAAAGCTTGTCTTACCATCCTAATGGTTCGGACGACTCAACCTTTGAGGGAATGATCTCGAGGCCGCAAGCATCCCGGCTCCCTAACCGCTCCCGTAGGCCTCTCCGCTTAAATTCCGGGCGGGCGGGGGATCGAGCGTCTTCAATCGGGCCCGTCCGGGCACGTGGGCAGCGACAGAAGCCCGAAGACCAGCGGCGAGACGAGGACGGACAGCGGGGACGTCCCCGCCATTCCGATGGAGGCCATGGCCGTGAGCGTCCCGGCCGCCGTCAACCGACCATGTTGCCATCATCCTACGATGACGCCGGCGCAGCGAAAGCCGATGCCGGTCACCACACCACGGCTGCCGCGAGGTCGTGCGGGTTGTCCTTGGGTATTACACGCGAGGGGAAACAAAGTTAGTACATGATTTTGTGATGCTGGCGCGTATGTGCGGTTGCCCGCCCCACGCAGGGGCGGCGGAGCGATCAGAACCAGACCCTCAGCCCCGTCGAGAAATAGGTCGAATTGATGTCGCTGCGGTCGGCTCGCTTCACGCTCGCCGTCTCGCCGAGGTCGCGCCGCCAGTTGACGCCGACATAGGGCGCGAACTTCCGGGTGATCTGGTAGCTGACGCGCATCTCCAGCTCCACGTCGTTGAATCCGGAGCCGGTATTGTATCGGGGCGCGTCCTGGAGCGCCAAATTGGTTTCCAGCCGCGGGATGACCTGCAGTCGCTGCGTCAGCAGGAAGGTGTGCTCGACCTCCAACTTCGCGGAAGCGTCGCCGTCCTCGCTCAGATAGGCCGTGGCGTCGACCTTGAAGATGTACGGGGCGAGCCCCTGCACGCCCGCCGCCAGGAACGTGCGGGCGTCGTTGGGCTTGAAGTCGTGCTTGAGGCCGAGCTGCGTATCCCAGAATGTGGCGAAGGTGTGGTTCCAGTAGACCTCCACGTTGGCGTCCTTCGTCCGGCCTTCCGTGGCGACCTGGCCCTCGGATTCGATGAAGAGCTTGTCGTAATCCGTGCCGTACCAGGAGTCGACGTCCCACAAATAGGTGGGGTGGTTCCCGTCGGTGCGATATTCCATGCGGTCGCCGAGGAACTGGAAGAAGGGCTCGTTGTCGTCCATGTCCATGCCGCCGACATCTTCTTGCGACTTGCCGGGGGCGACCTCGGCGTATTTCGGAGTCGGCTTTTTCGGCATCTTCGGCGCCGCGGAACGATCGCCGGCCGGCGGCATCGTCATGCCGCCGTGATCCTGCATCTGCATCGCCCCGCCCCCTTGCGCGAAAGCCGGGGAGCCGATCGCCGTCGCGAGGAGCATCGCCAGGACCCGGCTCATGCCACCCTCACGACCTGGAACATCCCGGCTTCCATGTGGTAGAGCAGGTGACAATGAAACGCCCAGTCGCCCTTCTCGATCGGGGTGATGCGGACCGACAACGCCTCACCCGGCTTGATCAGGATCGTGTGCTTGAAGGGCAGCTCCTCGTTTCCGCGTCCCGTCTCCAGCTGCATCCACATGCCATGCAGGTGCATCGGGTGCTCCATCATCGAGTGGTTGACCATGTAGAGCCGCAGCCGCTCGTTGTGGCGGAAGAGATACGGCCCGGGCTGCTCCGTGAACTTCTTGCCGTCGAGCGAGAACATGAAACGCTCCATGTTCTCCGTGATGTTGATGGTGAGCTCGCGCTCGACGGTCGCCTTGTAGGGCTGGGGTTCCGCGGATATCAGGTCCTTGTAGGTCAGCACCTTCCACCCGTCCTTGCCCAGGCCGATGCCCGGCTCGTCAATGCGGCTCATCGGATGCATCACCGTCATGTTGACGTTGGGGTCGTTCTTCTCCGGCATGAAGGGCTTGGGCCCGTTCGGTCCGGCGGGATTGTCCATCTCCATCATCATGTGCTTCTCGTGCATCTCCATCATCATGCCGTCGTCCATGCCGCCGAAATATTTCCCCTTCATCATCCCCATGCCGATGTCCTCCAGCCTGCGGTCGGGCACCGGGCGGAGGCCCGGCACCTCGGACGACATGCCAGGCGCCGGCGCCAGCGTGCCGCGCGTGAAGCCGCTGCGGTCGAGCGACTCGGCGAAGATGGTGAAGGCCCGGTGTTCCCGCGGGCGGACGAGCACGTCATATGTCTCGGCCGCGCCGATGCGGATCTCGTGGCAATCCACCGGCCTGACCGCCTGGCCGTCGGCCGTCACCACCCGCATGTCGAGGCCGGGGATGCGGACGTCGAAATTGGTCATGGCGGAGGCGTTGATGAAGCGAAGGCGCACGGTCTCACCGGGTTCGAACAGGCCCGTCCAATTCATGTCCGGCGAATGGCCGTTCACCAGGTAGGTGTAGATCGAGCCCGTGACGCTCGACAGGTCGCGCGGGCTCATGTTCATCTTGCGGAACGGCAGCAACTCGGCATTGGCCTCCCCGAAGCCCATGTCCCGGACGTCGCGGAAATAATCTTGAATGGTCCGCTGATAATAGACGTAATATTCCGGCTCCAGGTTGATATTGCGGTAGATCGTCTCGGGGTCTTCGAACGTCCAGTCGGAGAGCAGCACGACGTGCTCCCGGTCGTAATGGAAGGGCTCAGGATGCTTGGGGTCGATGATGATCGGGCCGTAGGCGCCGCTCTGCTCCTGGAAGCGCGAATGGCTGTGATACCAGTACGTCCCTGCCTGCTTCACGGTGAAACGATAGCGATAGGACTCGCCCGGCGGGATGCCCTTGAAGCTCAGGCCCGGGACGCCGTCCATGCGAGGCGGCACCAGCACGCCGTGCCAGTGCAGCGAGGCGTGCTGCGTGTCCTCGAGGTGATTGCTGACGTCCAGCGTCACCTCGCTGCCTTCGCGCCAGCGGAGGAGCGGGGCTGGCACCGTGCCGTTGACCGCGGTGGCCCGACCTTGCTTCCCGTCGATGGTCAGGACCGCATAGCGGAACGCCAGCTCGAATTGGTTCCGGGGCGTGTAGCCCGCGAGGCCTTCGTGCAGGTTACGCGGGGATGCCAACGCCCATGCGGGCAGCGGCAGCAAGCCCTGCAGGCTCGTGACGAAGATGCCCGCGCCGAATCCTTTCAGGAAGCGACGGCGGGAAATCGAGCGGGAAAGCAGCGGGTTTTCGGTCATAAACTCATTGCAGGATAATCCATATCGTCCGTAAATGCGGTGAAACTACACGGCCGTCGCATAAATTTTCCATGAGTATTTTATGAACCAATCGCATGTGCAATCCGGCGGCGGGCAACTTCGCGTCGGCGATCCGCCGCGTGGCCGCAAGCCTCGTTCCGACATCGACGGGACGGGACCACGCCGAGCTCCTCCCGCGGCCAGACCTCCGGACGAGCGCGCCACCACCTGAGCACGCATCCCGGTCGTTTTTTGCGCAGATCACTCGGCTTCCGCGAACTCGAAGCGTTCCACGACCGTGTCACTCTCGGCCGCGACCAGGAGCTCCGCCTCGCCCAGCTCGCGCACCCAGGGCACGCGTCGATTCTGGATGCCCCGGAGCAGCTGTATGCCCGGCGTCAGCTCGTCGGCGAGGCCCCGCCCTTCGATGCGGACCGTATCGCCGTCGAATTGCATCGTGATGCCCTCCGACGGGTCGAAGCAGACCTTCCGCAGCAGGGCATAATCATAGGCCACGCTGCGACCGTCCTTCCGGCGGAATTCGAGCATCGGGGACCGTTCCCGCAAGCCCCTCAGCCAACCGTAACAGCCGATGTCCTCGACCGGATCGTCGCCGATCTCGAGCGGATCTTCCCTGGCCCCGAGCGGGCTGCGCGGGCCCGTATATCGCTTGAGGACGCTATCGCTCATGCTGTCGCTCCTGCTCCGGAGTGCGGGCCGGGAGCCGCGTGACGAGCCGCCGACGCTCGGCCTCCCTCTGCCTCTGCCTCTGCCGAATCTTACGCTCCCTGTCGACGGGGAGCGCCCCGAGCAGGTCCCTCGCCGCCATCTGATGCTCGGAACGCGCAAGCTGCACCCGCAGGGCCGCCTTGTCGTTCGTGTACACCGTGACCGCCTTCCGGCCCCGCGAGCAGCTCACGTAGAACTGCTCGCGGGAGGTCGCCGCGAATGAGTCAGCCGACTGCCCGACGAGGACCCGATCGACCGTCTTGCCCTGCGCGGCGTGCGAGGTGACCACATAGCCGTAATCGATATGGCCGAAATCCCTGGCGATCCTCCATCCGTTCTCAAGGATGAGGCCGCCGTCGGGATCGAAGTCGCGGACCCTGTGCAAATCCCCGTTGTGGAGCGCGTGCTTCCGGTCGGCCGTAGACCCGTTCCGCGTGACCCGGATCACGTCGCCCGGCGCGAGCGATAGTTTTCCACGGTGGAAAACCTCGAATCGGTCCGCCATGCCCGCGGGCGGCAAGACCCCTCCCCCGACGTCCACCCGCTGGCCTTTGCGGAACCCCTTGGCATTCTGGTGGAACTGCAGGACGTCGCCGGGCCAATACTGGGCCGGATCGTCTTTCTCCGCCTCCGTCAGCTGCCTGCTGGACAGCGCGAAGACCTCGCGGCCGTCACCCTCCAGACGGCCCTCCTCGCGCAACGCGATGCGGATCTCGCAGGTGATGCGGTCCTTCTCTACATGCGTGGGCGACACCACCAAAGCCGAATCGCCCGCCTTCACGGCCTCGATATATTCGGCCGCGAGCCGCTTGTCGCGGTCCCCCTCCCCGACCTCCCGGATCCAGCCAAGGCCGTCCAGCCGGTCGAAACCTTCCTCCACCCGCCCTTCGCTCAGGAATTTGATCGCCTCCTTGTAGAGACCCTTCTGGCGGCGGATGTCGCGGACCTCGGCCGGCACGATCCCCGCCTCCTCCTCGAGCAGCCGCAGCGGCGAGCCCCGCTCCACGGCCCTATGCTGGCGGCGGTCGCCGGAAAGCACGACGCGGGCATCGGCCCGTCCCGCCAAGTCGAAGACGCGCGCCATTGTCTTCGAGCCGAGGAGGCCGGCCTCGTCGATCCAGATGACCTGGCCGCGAACCCGTTCCTGCAGAGAGACGTCCGCCAGCAGCCGCGACACCGTGTCGGCGGTGTCGAACCCCTCCTGGCGCAGCACGCCTCGGCTCGCCCCGGCCGTCGGGGCGAAGACGAATAACTCCTTGCCCCCCTCCCGGATGCCGTCGGCCGCCTCCTGCATGAGCGAGGTCTTCCCCACGCCCGCCGCGCCGCGGACTACAATGACGCGGTCGCGCGAGCCCAGAACATGGCGGACCGCGCGCCGCTGGTCGTCGCCCAGCCAATCACGCAGCAGCGGTCGGGCCGGGTCGCCCAAGGGCCTGCGCGTGCCCCGGCCCGTGCGGGCGAAGTCGATCATGCGGCGCTCCTCCGCGAGCACGAAGGACGTCGTGGCCATCCTGCGGCCCTTGACCGTCCCGATGATGAGTTCCGCGGGCAACGGCGACCGGGTGACTTCGTCAACGGCCGCCTGGCCCACCGAATGCTTGAGGGCCTCGGCGAAGAGCTGCCGTTCCGGCACGACGGAGTTGCGTTCGAAGGAATGATCGATCGCAAACCGCATCGCCGCGGCCACGGCCCTGTCGTCGCGCGTCCGTGGCACCGGCACCGCCGCCTGCCGCACCCGCGCGAGGGCGTGGAGCTCATCGCTCGTGAGCCGGCCCTCCCATTCCGCGAGCAACTCCGCACGAGACAGGTTCTTGGCCTTTCGCTCGCGCGTCTTCGCCCCGAGTTGGTCCTTCCTCGCGTCGTCGTGGATCCCTTCCTCCCGCGCCGCCTTCTCGATCACGTCCCGCCTTCGCGAGAATGCGTCGATCACCGAGCCCGGCACGCCTTCGACCTCCCAGCCCTTGGCCGTGCGGCGGACGGCGTAGCCCGCCTTCGAGAGCCGATCGGCCAGGTGCGAGTGGAACACCGCCTGGAAGTAGGGAGCGTCGCGTTTGATGTCCCGGAATTGCCCGGCCTTCCAGACTCCCTCCTGGGAGTCCCAGGTTGCGTTAAACGCGAAGCAGTGGGCGTGCAGGTGCGGGTCGGGCACCCCGTCCACCGGCCGGGTTGTGAAATGGACGAACTCGCCCCAGACGAGATTGCCCGTCGTGCGATCCGCATATTTCCCGCCCTTGCGCACGCGCGTCTGCGCCTCGGCCTCGACGTCGTCCATAGTCCGCCTCACGGACGCGGTGAAGGCGTCCAGGATGCGTTCGTCCCCGGTCAGGCCGTACAGGGCGGAGACGCTCTTGGGCACGTGGAAATTGATGTCATAGCCGACGGTGCGGTTATCCTTGCTCCGCAGCGTGAGCGGCTCGTACGTCATGGGATGGCGGTTGTCGCAGAGCGACTCCCAGGCGGGCCGGGCCACCTCGCCAGAGAGGCCGAGCAGCGCCGCGCCCTTGCCGCGCCACAGCCCCGCCAGCTCCTGGCCGTCGACGAAGTAGTCGGCCGTGCTGTAGTAACTCTTCGCGCCCGTGGCCGAGGTATTCTGGATGATTCGCAACATGCCCGCAACAAGTGATCGGTGGCGTCTCGACTGGTCTTGCTACGTCCTTGCATCCCCAGATTCGCCGTCTTTTGCGGCGATTGTGCGAGGATCCCGTCCCGTTTCAGACAAGTGGGATCTCGTGGACGACGCTATGACCATTATTCGGGTAGGTCAAGCGGAATCGTTATATCTCACGTGGTTAGAATGTGGAAATTGTGCCGGGGCGGGACGTGCGGACAGGCGGCAAGGTCGATGCCCCCGCCGGCGGATGGCTGGCGTTGCGATGGAGCGGTTAGAATGCCGGGCGGGGGGACGGAGGGACGCTCGCGCGAGACCACGCGATCGCCGCATGGAGGCCACCATGGCGTCCCTGCAAGACCTCATTAGATCGCTTCGCCGATGATATAGACCGTCCTTACGGCTTGTGCACCGTCAACTCGTCGCAGAGGCGCTTCATCTTCGCGGCGCTCTCGACCTGCCGGGGATCCATGGACCGGGTATTGTCATCGACTGACATCTTGCATTCCCGATCCAGCATCGCGTGCTGCTCCTCGGACGTCATCCCCGACGAGTTTGCCTGTGTCAGCTTGTGGCACACACGCTTCAAACGCAGGGTCTGGTCGGTATCATTGCGTTCGTCGTACAGGACGTCTTTCGGGGTGTGAAGCTCCTTGCGCGTCTTGCCGCCGACCTCGCGTGCGTCATCGTCGCACATCTCGTGCAGGACCTTCTGCCGGCGTTGTTCGGACCTGCCCGCTTGGTCGCCGCCGCCTACCCCCGAGGAAAGCGAGGTACAAGCCGCGAGCGACAGGGCGCCAGCTACCAGTATGAGCCTTTTAAGTTTCATCTCGATCTCCTTCTTGGTTTTTACTAAATAATGCATATTAGTTATAAATTCAATGAATTATTCATTCATCGGGGGGGCGAGGCGACCATTTCGCGCCCGAGGAAAGGCGTAGCTATCCATCCGCCCACCGCCGCTTCACTCATGACGGAACACGGCGAGCTTCCGGCAGACCCGATAGCTGACGATCCCGTTCTTCACCGCCACCGTTCGCCACTCGCCATCCTCGGAGAGCAGCGTGCCGGGGGCGTGCGGATGCTGCCTGCCCGACACGTTCACGTCCGTGATGAACTCGATCGACCCGTCGGGGTAGGCATAGCGATAGGTCCGCAGGAAACGCCCGATCTTCTCCAGATCCCAGGTCCAATCGACGGTGTAGTCCTCCGGCGAGATCCTCGGCCAGTATTCCCGCCCGCCGGGCGATTGGGGGACGGCCCGACGCCAATAGGCGTCGGGGGCGTCCATGAAGCGATCCAGGAGTTTCAGTGCCAGCGACTGGCTGGAGACCAGCAAATCCTCGAGAGTCTCGCTACTCCTGAGGGCGAAGGATTCCTGCAGGAGCAGGTCGCCGCCGTCCCACACGTCGGAGAGTTTGTGTAGGGTCACGCCCGTCCGGTCCAGCCCCTTCAGGATCGCCCACGGCAGCGGCATCGGCCCCGCCCCTTGCGGCAGGAGCGAAGGATGGATGTTAACGGCGTAGCGGATCGAATCGCCGGAGCAGGGTGGGATCTTGTGGGAATACCCGGCCGAGATGATCGCCTCACACCCCTGACGTTCCAGCGCCCTGAGGTCCCGCGCAAGGACGGGCGTCGTCTGCACCGGGATTCCCGATTCGCGGGCGATCCGTCGCGTCGATTGGGCGAAGTCGTACCCCTGTCCGGCGTAATCGGCGGAGAAAAGCTTCAGGACCTTAAATCGATCTGAGTCGGCCAGATACCGGAAGCAATTGAGGAAGATGTCATTGCCGAAATACGCGACGAACATCTAATTCACACCCGTTGGTGTTACGATGGGCGGCCGAGCTTTCATCCCGCGGTCCCCCTCGCCTCGCGAGGCCAGCCGCCTTCCCTCGTACAGGAAGTAGACGACAGGGATCACGATCAGCGTCAGCAGCGTGGTGGTGACCATGCCGCCGACCATCGGCAGGGCGATGCGGCGCATTACGTCCGAGCCGTAACCTTCGGTGAAGAAGATTGGCATGAGGCCGGCGATGATGACCGACACGGTCATCAGCTTGGGACGCACGCGAAGTACCGCGCCGTGCATCACCGCGTCGAATAGCTCCCCTGTCGTCTTGGGCGGATGGTGTCGCACCTGGTGGTCGAGATAGATGAGCATCACCACCGCGGTCTCGACGGCGATGCCCGCCAGGGCGATGAATCCGACCGCTACCGCCACGGAGAAATTGTAGCCGGCCAGATACAGCGTCCACACGCCCCCGACCAGCCCGAAGGGCAGCGAGAGCATCACCATGAGCGTGCGGTCGAGCCGGCCGAAATGGAGGACAAGGAGGACGAAGATGATGGCGATCGTTGCGGGGATGGCGATCTTGAGCCGCGCCCGGGCCTCCAGCATCTGTTCGAACTGGCCCGACCACCCGATGGAATAGCCCGCCGGCAGCTTCACTTTCTCCGCCACCACCTTCTGCGCCTCGTTCACGTAGCCGCCGATGTCCCGGCCCGCGATGTCGACGAAGACCCATCCGTTGAGCCGCGCGTTCTCCGACACGATCATCTGCGGGCCCGGCGCGATCTTTATCTCGGCCAGTTCGCCGAGCGGGATCTGCGCGCCGCCGGGGGCCGCGACCAGGATGTCCTTCACGTCCTCGATGGACTCGCGGTAGGGTCGGTCGTATCGCAGCAGGATGCCGTAACGCTCACGGCCCTGCACCGACTCGGTGAGGCGCATGCCGCCCAGGGCCGTCGCCACCACCCGTTGCACGGTGCCGAAATCGATGCCGTAGCGGGCGATCGCCGCACGGTCGGGCTCGATCTCCAGGTATTTCGCGCCCACCACGCGGTCCGCGAACGCCGAACGCGTGCCGGGGATGTCCTTGACCGCCGCTTCCACTTGCACGGCGATCGCGCCAATGGTCGCCAGGTCCGCGCCCGAAATCTTGACGCCGACCGGCGTGCGGATACCCGTCGTCACCATGTCGAGGCGGATCTTGATGGGATAGCCCCAGCTGTTGACCACGCCCGCCATCTTCGTGGCCGCGTCCATCTCCTTGATCAGCTTATCTACCGTCATGCCGGGCCGCCACTGATCGCGCGGCTTGAGCTTGACCCAGGTCTCGATCATCGAGATCGGCGCCGGGTCGGTGGCCGACTCGGCCTGCCCCGCCTTGCCGAAGACCAGCTCCACCTCTGGCGTCTGCTTGATGGCACGGTTGGTGATCTGCACGATCTCCTTGACCTTGGTGACGGAGACGCCCGGCAGCGTCGTGGGCATGTAGAGCAGGCTCCCCTCGTAGAGCGCCGGCATGAACTCGCTGCCCGCCCGCGTGATGGGGACGACGACACTAGCGAGCAGAGCGACCGCGACGGCGATGGTCCGCCACCGGGAGCGGAGTGCCAGGGCCAGGATGGGCCGGTAGATGCGGATGAAGAAGCGGTTGATCGGGTTGGCCTCCTCCGGGCGGATGCGCCCGCGGATCAGCCACAACATCAGGAGCGGCACCACGGTCACGGAGAGGATTGAAGCCGCCGCCATCGAGTAGGTCTTTGTGAAGGCCAAGGGCGTGAACAGCCGCTGCGACTGGCCGGTGAGCGCGAAGACCGGAAGGAACGAGACGGTGATGATCAGCAGCGAGAAGAACAAACCCGGCCCGACCTCCTTGGCCGCCAGCAGCAGCGCGTCACGCTTCTCCTGCTCGGTCGCCTCCGGCGGCATCTCGGAGAGCTTTCGGTGCGCGTTCTCGACCATCACGATCGACGCGTCCACCATCGCGCCGATGGCGATGGCGATGCCTCCGAGCGACATGATGTTGGCGGTGATTCCCTGCCACGACATGACGATGAAGGCCGCCAGCACGCCCAGGGGCAAAGTCACGATGGCCACGAAGGCCGAGCGGACGTGCAGCAGGAAGACGAGGCAGACCAGCCCCACGACGATCGACTCCTCGATCAGCTTGTGGTCGAGATACTCGACCGAGCCTTCGATCAGCCCGCTGCGATCATAGACCGGCACGACCTCCACGCCCTCCGGCAGGCCGGGCTTGAGGGCCTCGAGCCGCTCCTTGATCGCCCGGATGACGCTCAGCGCGTTGTTGCCCGGGCGCATGATGACGATGCCGCTCACGACCTCGCCCTCGCCGTTGAGCTCGGTCACGCCGCGCCGGAGCTCCGGACCCTCGATCACCCGAGCCACGTCCGAGACGTACACGGGCGTGCCGCCCGTCGCCGCAAGCACCAGCCTCTCGAGGTCTTCAAGCTTCGTCACGTAGCCCTTCGATCGCACCACGAATTCCGTCTCGGCCTGCTCGATGACGCGCCCGCCCGCCTCCTGGCTGGACGTCCGGATCACCTCCTCCAGCCGCGAGAGCGGTATCCCGTAGGCGCGCAGCTTCACCGGGTCCACCAGCACCTGGAATTCCTTCACGAACCCGCCGACGCTCGCCACCTCGGAGACGCCGGGCACGGTCGCCAACTCGAAACGCAGAAACCAGTCCTGCAGGGTGCGCAGCTGCGCGAGGTCGTGCTTGCCGCTCTTGTCGACGACCGCGTATTGGAAGACCCAGCCGACGCCGGTCGCGTCGGGGCCGATCTGCACCCTGGCATCGGTCGGCATGGCGGACTGTATCTTGGACAGGGCCTCCAGCACGCGCGAGCGTGCCCAGTAGAGGTCGGTACCGTCCTTGAAGATCACATAAACGAACGACGCACCGAACATGGAAAACCCGCGCACCACTTTGGCCTTCGGCAGGCCGAGCATAGCCGTCGAGAGTGGGTAGGTGACCAGGTTCTCGATGATCTGGGGCGCCTGGCCCTCGAAATCGGTGCGGATGATGACCTGGGTGTCCGACAGGTCCGGTATCGCGTCGAGCGGCGTCGCCTGCACGGCGAGGATGCCGCCGACCAGCACCACGATCGCCGCGATGGTAACTAGCAGCGGATTGGCCGCGGACCACCCGATGACGCGGGCGATGAAGCTCCGGGTCGGGTCGTGGGAGAGGTTATCGTCCCGCATGGCCGGCCCCCGACAATTTCTGGAGCGACTCGCGAAGCGAGGATTCCGAGTCGATCAGGAACTGCGCGCTCGTGACGACCTCCTCGCCCTCCGCCAGTCCCTCCAGGATCTGCGTCATGCCCTCGGCGGACGCACCCGTCCTGACGTCGCGCGCCTGGAATTTTCCGTCCCCGAGCGCCATGATTACATGGGGGCCTCCGCCGCCGCGCAGCACCGCCTCGCTCGGCACAAAGAGGCCCTCGGCCATCCCCCGGGCGCCGAAGTCCACCGCGACGTAGCCGGCCGGCTTCAGGCGGCGGTCTTCGTTCTCGATCACCAGGCGCACCTTCCCGGTCCGGCTCTCCGGCGTGATGTCGGGATAGACGTAGTCAACCTTCGCCCGGTACGGCTCGTCCCTTCCCGCGAGCGTGACGGTGGCCGCGTCGCCCACCTCGATCGCCTGCAGGTCGCCCTCCGGCACGGCCGCCTCGACCCAGACGGTGGACAGATCCTCGATGCTGCCGACCGCGGCATTCGCCATCAGATATGCGCCCTTGCGAATCTCGAGCTTGCTCAGGACGCCGTCCGCCGGGATTGTAAACGGCACCTCGTCCATCGCCTTGCGTTCCTTCTCGAGCTCGTTCAGCACGGCGTCGTCGACGCCGAGGAGCTTCATCCGCTTGCGGGACGCCGCCGCAATGTCTTTCAGCCCGGCTTCCAGCGAGGCGATGTAGTCGTTCTGCAGCGCCAGCAACTCCGGGCTGTAGAGCGTGTAGAACGGCTGGCCCGCCTTCACTGCGTCGCCCAAGGCGCTGACCTTCAGGTCGGTCACCCGCCCCTCCACCTGGCTGGCGATCTCCCGGCGGCTTCGCTCGTTCTCCTTGACGATGCCGGTGGCGCGGATGGTCCCGCCCAGTCCGGCCTTGACCACCGTGCCCGTGCGGACGCTCATTTTCTGCAGATTCCCCGGGGTGAGGGTGACGACAGGCTTGCCTTCAGCGGCGTCGTCACCGCCCGATTCGTCGGCGTATTTGGGCAGCAGCTCCATGTCCATGAAGGGCGACTTGCCCGGCTTGTCGAATTGCTTGCCCGGAGACATCGGGTCGTACCAGTAGAGCACTTTGCGGCCGGAGGAATCCTTCTCTCCGCCGCTTGCGGCGGCGAGCCCGTTCTCGGCAGGCATGCTCTGCTCATGCATGTGTTCGCCCCCCTCGATCGGCACCAGGTCCATGCCGCAGATGGGGCACGTACCCGGCGCTTCCGTGACGATCTGCGGGTGCATGACGCAGGTGAACTTGGCCGCATCTCGGGCGGGCATGGCCCTCGCCGACGCGCCGGAGGACGTCTCGTGGGCGGGGGCGTGCGTGCCTACCCATTTCCACAGGACGGGCACGGCGAGCACCGGCACGATCAGCAGCGTCAGCGAGCGTTTCATAGATTTTTCTCCATCGTATTACTATTGGTCGTCTCCCCGGCCCTAGACCCTCTCTTCCGCCTGAAGACCGCCTTGCCGTTCTGGATGTCCTCGACCCATTCCAGCTCCGTGCCACCGGTCGGGCACTGCCCCGGCCCGGCCGAGAACCAATCGGGTCTCGCGGCGCAGGCATAGACCGGGAGCTTGTGCCGGAGCCGCACGGCGGCGTCGACCAGGGAAAGCCGGCCGGGCTCCTCCCCGGCGGACGCGAAGCCGCCGGAGAGGAGGACGCCCAGGATGAGCATGGAGAGGCGTTCGGGCATCAATTCCGGCCTCAGTCCTTATGTTCGGATGTCGCGCCGTGGTGGTGATGACCGCCGCCCTCCGCCGGAACCGTCTCAGACGGACGACCCACAATGATGGTGCCTCGCATGTTGAACTCCGCATGCGGATGGCAGTGGTAGACGTAGGTCCCGGGCGTATTGAAGGTGTAGGTCCACTTGTCGCCCTTCTTCTCGAACATCGGGCTCTCAAAGTATTCCACGCCCTTGGGAAGTTTCTCGGCCATGACGTTGTGCATCTCGTCCTGGTCATTCTCCCAGGTCACGGTGTCACCTTGCTGAACCGTCAAGTTGTCGGGCTTGAAGGCGTAGGAGCCGTCCGGCTTCGTCACGGCCCGCACCACATAGTCCTTGGCAAAGGCCGGGGAGGCCTGGAGAGCGGCGAGGCCGATGGCGACGGTTAGTAGTTTGGTAGGTTTCATAGTGTGGTTTCCTCGATGAAGTAGCGGTTAAAATCGGCGATCAGGGAGGTCCGCTTGGCCCTCTCCGCCGCCATGATGGCGCGCACGCCCAGGGCGTCGCGCCTGGCCTTGAGGACGGAAGGCAAGTCGGCCTTCCCGGCCTCGTATTCCCGGAGCGCCGCGCCGGCGGATTGCTCCAGGGAATCCTCTTTGGTCTTGAGTAGCTTGAGCTTCTTCGTGCTGGTATCGATCTGCGACCGCAGGTGAGACAACCTCTCCGTCGTCTCCCGCTCCACGCCGCCCTGATCCGCCTCGGCCGCGCGCAGGCCCGCCTTTGCGGCGCTGAGCTTGGGCTTCTGGCTGGTGGAGGCCCAGAGCGGGACGCTCACGCCCACGCCGATCGTCGCCGCGTTGTCGCTGCCGTACATCCGCGCGTAACTGCCCTGGACGAGGAAGTTGGGGCCGAATTCGCCCTCGCGCTGCTTGATCTCCTGCCTGGCCATGGCAATGTCTTGGCCTACGATCCTGACCGGGTAGGTGCCCCCGACGTCGCTCTCCCAGGCCGCCGGCTTGACCTCCGGGGGCGCGGCGTTCGTCGCCTTACCGAGCATGTTGACGAGCATGGCGTCGATCTCGTGCCGCTGCTCGCCGAGGTCGCTCACGCTCAGCGCTACCTCGGTGCGCTCCGCCTGCTGCGTCGACAGGTCGCCGACGCCGCCCCGGTCGGCGCCGACGCGCCCGGCGAGGACCAGGCGTTCGGCCTCGAAAAGCTTGTCCTGCTGCTTGAAGATTTTCTCCTGCTCCTTGATGCGCTGCAGCTCGGCGAGCGCCGTGATCAGCCTGGCCTTCATGGCGGCGAGGGCGTAATCCGCCATCAGCTGCGTCTTCTGCGACTCGGCGTGGCCACGCGCCACCTTCGCCTCGCGTACGCTCAGACGAGGGATGTCCTGCCGGAAGCCGATCATCTTCTGCTGCAGCCCGCGCGACATGCTGCGGCCGATCGGGTAGTCCTGCTCCGACAGCATCACCATCGGGTCGGGGAGGCCGAGCTCGCCCTCACCGTTGAGCCGCTGCGACTCCGCCTTCTCGACATACGCCCGGATCTCCGGATGGTCGCGCAGCCGGTCGACGAGCGCGGCAAATTCGGCGGCCGCGGGCTTCTTCGGTTTGCCCTCCGCCCAGGCCGGCGATGCTGCGCCGGCGAGGAGGAGGACGATCAATACGAACGGCATAGGTCCTCTCGCGTTGCTGTGAAGCACGCCGCGGCCGATTGGCGCGCGGCGTCAGCGGGGGTCAGGACCTGTCGAGGGGCGCGCGGCGATCAGGCCGCCGCTCGCAGGACACGCCTAACCCAGGGAGGGGGTTCTCGGGGGACGTTCTTGGGTGCTGGTGGGATTCACGCTCGGGGGGGCGTCGCTGAGGAACGCGAGGCGGGATCCCCGGTCCGGACGGTTGGCCATGCCGTCGTGATCCGGCATGTCCATGCTGAGGCCGCCCGAGCCGCATGCCATATCCTGGCAGCAGCAGTTCTTGGCCGTCTTCTTCTCGGAGGATTTGTGGCAGGGCATCTCGGCCTGGGGTGCGGCCGCCTTCGCCTGCTGGGCCTGCGAGGGCTTGTCCATCATGCAAGCAACCTTCGCCTGCGCGGGGAACCCGGCGGCGGCGATGCTCAAACACAGCGCGATGGCTGCTATTCGCTTCATAATGGACATAACCCGAAGACTGTAACACAGGCGTGGCTACAAATCAACGCAAGTAAATATGAAGTAAAATCACTGTATTGGCTTGGGTAGTTCGCCTGATCGGCACAAATTCCGAATACACGATCTTTATCGGACCGCTGGAAGAAACTGCGGGGCCCGACCTCCCTTCTCATATCCCTTCGGGGCGTGTTCGGGGAATCCGACAAAACAACAGGATGTGTCTATGGCGGAGATGCCCCGCGATGCAAGTTTCGATTCGACCCTGGAACTGCTCAGGAACCCCTTACGGGTTCATCTCGGAGCGATGCCGCCGCCATCGGTCCGACCTCTTCGAGGCGCGGATCATGCTGAGAAGGACCGTCTGCATGACCGGGGCGTCGGCGGCGGCTCTGTTTTACGACGAAGAACGCCTCGCCCGCGGGTGTCGCGGCGAGTTGGCTCAGGAAGACGTTCTTCGGCGAGGGCGGCGTCCACGGCCTGGACGGGCCGGCGCATATGCTCTGCAAGGCCATGTTCATGGCCATGACGACGCTAGGGCGCGTCGAACGGCTCGGCGCCATCACGACCGAATGGCTCCGCGTCTGCTCGCTAAAATGGGCCGGGATGGACCGGATCTTCTCTACGATGAGATGAACTAATTGCTGTCACGGGCCGTGTGCGCGATACCGATTCTCGGCCGAGCGGCCCGTGCGCGGGTGGCCCGTCCCCCTCATTCCCATCCCCATCGGACACCGTGTGCCGGTCGCGGCATCGTCGTGGACTCCGTTTTCCTGTCCGGACCTGGGCCACCGATCCAGCGGGTCACGCGTCTTGCAACGCCTCGATCGGAATTCCCGAGGATCGCGGGCCTCTCGCCTCGGCTTTCCATGTCCGCCTCGCCGCCAGTGTCCAGCCCTCCCCTCATCTGTTCCATCCGCAACCACGGCCTGCTTCTTGTCACGTTTAAAGCCGCCGCCGGTCCGCTCAAGCGGAAAATCGGTTCCCCCCGAGGGTCTCCCCCAATTTTCCGCTTGCCCGGTCGCTGGCGCTCGCTCCGCACCGGCTAAGGCGGCTTTCCCAGGGTGACATCAGGCCGCGATGGTCGCGGCCGGAATCACGAAGTGAAGGAGATCATCCCATGTCTGACGGCAAGAACAACGAGACCGCATCGAAGGCACCGAGCCACACCGCCTACCAGGTCCGCGACCGCGAGGGGCAGAAGGGCTTCTGGACCCGCATCGGCAGCGTCTGGCCGCACGCCGACGGCAAGGGTTTCAACGTCCAGCTCGATGTGGTGCCGCTCGACGGCCGCATCACCCTCCGCGTAGCCACCGAGAAGAAAGACTGACGGATCAACCGGGCGGGCCGCAGTGCCCGCCCACCTACCTGGAAAGGAATTGGACCATGCAACACCCCCACGACATCCGCGCCGCGGGCTACGACCTCATCCAGCGGTACGACGGACTCTCCGCCGGCTGCGACCCGGACTTCGACGCAGACCTCGAGGAACTCGAACGCGAGTTCGCCGAGCTACGACTCCATTTCGACAACCACCAGTGAAGGGACCCACCATGAAAGTACGGATCGAGAACATCCAGCACCATCGCAACGGCATC
Source organism: Singulisphaera rosea (assembly GCF_054877945.1). Classification (NCBI taxonomy): domain Bacteria; kingdom Pseudomonadati; phylum Planctomycetota; class Planctomycetia; order Isosphaerales; family Isosphaeraceae; genus Singulisphaera; species Singulisphaera rosea. The sequence goes on from NZ_JBTYIP020000002.1 coordinate 557,985, forward strand.
TCCGGGGCACCCTTCCACGTCCTCATCTTCCGCGACCCCGACGAGGGCCGGATGCTCGGCATCGTCTTCGAGCAGGAGCACCACGTCGCGGTCTTCAACCTCGACAAGCTCGCGGTCGGAAACATCGCTTTCGGGGTCAACTCCTGGCGAGGTGACAGCTATGAGCCGTCCCTCCGCACGGCCATCGCCGCGAACGAAACCACCACGTCAACCCCAGAGGAGTAATGCCATGACCATCACATCCACGCCGATCAATCCCTTCTACGCCGCACGCATCGAGCGGTCAGCCGGTCCAGGCAACGAGGAGCCCGTGCGGGAGATCTACGCCCGCCTCCCCCTCGCCCCGAGGAACGCAAGCCCGGTTCCTCACCTCACGAGCCTCTACCACTTCCACCGCGCCGGCGAATACGGCGACCGCAAATGGCCGGGCAATTGCGGCGGCAACTTGATCAAGGACCTGCTGCTCTACTTCCGCCCGGGGCTGGTCTTCGACCCGATGACCGGCAGCGGCACCGCCCGCGACGTCTGCCAGGAGCTCGGCGTCCCCTGCTTCTCGTTCGACATCCACGAGGGCTTCGACGCCTGCGACGCCCGCGAGTTCCCGGCAGCGGACACGTTCGACTTCATCTGGGCCCACCCACCCTACTGGCGGCAGAAGCTCTATGCCGACGACCCGCGTGACCTCTCACGCTCCCCGACCCTGGAGCACTTCCTCCGCCGCTACGGCCAGTTCATCCGCAATTGTGCCAAGGCCCTGAAACCGGGCGGCAAGCTCGCCGTCCTGATGGGCGATTACAGCGACCGCGACGCAGGGTTCGTCCCCCTCGTCTACCACACCAAGCGACTCGCCTTCGAGGCGGGCCTGTCGCAGCACTGCACGGACATCATCCGCTTCAGCCACGGCGCGAGCAGCGGCAAGAAGGTCTACCGCAGCAGCTTCATCCCCGGCCTGCATGACGTTTGCATGATTTTCGAGAAAGCCCGATAACCCATCCCAGAAAGGATTCCGCCCATGGAACGAATCGACCGCATCCTCACCGACATCGCCCGCGAACATCTCGGCATCGCGACGCTCGAAACCCGCCGCTCGGACGGCCTCGACTTCCACGAGGTCGCCGTCTGGCAGGTGAAGGCGGCCCTCGAGGTCGCCTTCCACGCGGGAGCGCGACCCGCGTCATGCACCGATGGAGGGCCTCCGCTCCCCGCACGCTTCGACGCCTACGAGATCCACGGCGTTCGCGAATTCGACGACGGCAACGGCCCGTACTGCGAGCAGGTACGCGACGAGCAGGCCGAATTTTGGAGCCTCTACGGGCACATCCCCGGCCAGGGCGTCGATTGCATCGGCGATTTCGCCACTCGCGAGCACGCCGAGGAAGTGTTTGCCCGCATCACCGGGCGACGCTATACCGAAACATCGATCCGCGGGAGGTGACGGGCATGAGCAGCGAGCTGGACGAGATCCTCGACGATTTGTTCCACGGCTGCGCCTTCGCAGCATTCGTGGAGCTCTCCATCGAGCGGAAAGGCCCTCCCGACCTCGAGGCCACCAGGGAGCGAGCTTTCCGCTATTACGAGGTGGAGCTGGCCCGCAGGAACCGGCTCCGGGGGGACTGATCCGCGGGCTTGTTCGCCTCTCGGAGCGTGCCGGTTCATTCCAGCGTTGCGAATCATGAAATACCCTGTATGCTCCTTGCGTTAATGACATACAGGGATCGCGATGTCGTCCTCGGGTCTGGAACTTACTCGCGTCGTAGACGAGAAGCTGAAGTATTTGTCGCAGCGGCATCAGGCGTTGGCTTCGAACGTGGCCAATGCCGACGCGCCGGGCTATAAGGCCAAGGACGTGCAGAAGCCGGACTTCCGCAAGGTGCTGGATGCCTCGGTCAGCGCACTCGCCGCCGCCCGAACGCATCCCTCCCATCTCGCCGGCAATTCGATCGTGCCGTCCGTCTATCCCCTGGTGACGCGGGCGACCACCGATGAGCTGAATCCGAACGGAAATAACGTGTCGATCGAGCAGGAAGTGCAGCAGGTCGCCGTGAATGCTTCCGACTACCAGCTTGCCCTCGGCGTTCACATGAGTATGGATAAGCTGTTCAACATCGCCCTGGGCCAGCAATCCAAATCAAAGAAATAGAGACCCAAGTCCGCGTTGTACCGCAACGGGCCCAGGCATCGTACGCCGGCCGATGTCGGCTCCCGATAGATCCGAAATGCCCGCCACAACGTCTGGCACTCGCTTCCCCTCGCCCGCATGAATCGCCTGCGAGACGACCGAGCGGCGGCCGCCCGATACCACGAGGCGGACGGCTTCACGGTCGATCCACCGGGCTGAGCATGACATCGATCGAGACGGCGATCCGTTCCACGAGCTGCGCGTGCGACACATCCCAACGACCGCCGTTTTCGCGGAGCCAATCTTCCACGGCGGGCTGGACCGACTCGCGGATGCGAGCGATCGACCAGTCCTCGGCGAGCCACTTCTCGGCCTCGGCAACGGCCCGGGTCATCCCATCCTTGTCGCCCTCCTCTCTGGCGCTCAGATAGTCCCCGACGGCTTCCAGAAAGCACTCCACGTCGATGTCGCTGGGCATGGTCCGGCTCTCTTGTGACGGTGATGCGGGTGGAGACTCGGTGGAAATCGGCGACGTGATCAATTCGGCATGATCTGAATGTCTAATACCTTGTCCGCATTTAGGTCGTAGGTGCAGGTTACGCTGGAATGCACCATGGCCCCGAACCCGTTCTGAAACTTCGCTTCCTTCTCGTAGACGCGGACGATCCCCGTGTCCACATAGTCCCTTCCCTTGCGGAACGAACCGAACGGAAGCCACGGAAACTCGGGGGTCCCGTATCTCGCAGAACTCTCTGCCGCCATCTTGCACGCGACCGTTATCCTGCTCCAGTCTTTAAAGTGATTCGCCATGTCTTCGTTGTCGCGGCAGGACTTCCATTTGTCCTCGCAGCCATTGCTCTGGCCAGGTGGCTTGACGTCTTGCGCCTCGCCCAAGATCCCAATCGCAATTATAACGATGACGAAGACGAGGCAACCTTTTCCCGCCGGCTTATTTGCGCCGCAGTGAGGACAGCGTTTGGCGTCGGTGCTGAATTTCTTCTTGCAGTCCTTGCAAGTTATCAATGCCATGTCGTTCCGCTTTCGTGTTTCTTGAAGACGGCTGAAGTCCCTCGGTCGCAGTGTTACCACAAGAGCTCGAAGAATAAAGGGATTTGTATTCCGCATGGCCATGCCGTCGGTTGTGAAGTCCATCATTTTCCCCTCCTGGAGTGGAAGCGTATTTTGCCCGCTCCGGTATCGTTGGCCGCCCCGGCTGGCGCCGGCCGCGTGCTCCCGGGGTCCGCTCACGCTCCCGTCCCTCGCGGGACCGACTGCGCCGCCCTCCCGCCCGCTGGCGGGAAAGCCGGGGGCGGTCCCCCGGGTGGGTCAAGAATGCCCTGACGGCGGCTCGTGCGGCCTCCGCCCGACCTTCCGCGCTGCGCTTGTGCAGGCCGGTGCCCCCCGCCTTGCCGTCCCTGACCTCCCTCCCCCCGATTCAAGTCTCGCCTTCGTCCCGGGTGAATGCCGCGCGCATTCATCCGGACAGTTCAAACGAGGGAGAGACCCATGCAGACCGAACGAGACGATGTTTACACCCGCGTCACCGACGCCATCATCACCGAGCTTGAGAAGGGCGTCAGGCCCTGGCTGAAGCCCTGGAATGCCGAGCATATGGCGGGCAAGATCAACCGCCCCCTGCGGCACAACGGCGAGCCCTACAAGGGCGTCAACATCCTGATGCTGTGGATGGCCGCCGAGGCCCAGGGCTTCGCCTCGCCCATCTGGATGACCTTCAACCAGGCGAAGGAGATGAAGGCTGGCGTCAGGAAGGGGGCGAAGGGCTCCCTGGTCGTCTACGCCAACCACCTCACCCGGACCGAGACCGGCGAGGACGGCGAGGAGGCCGAGCGCGACGTCTACTTCATGAAGGGCTACACCGTCTTTAACGTCGAACAGATCGAGGGACTGCCCGACCGGTTCTACGAGCCCGCCGCGCCCCGGCTCGACCCCGTGCAGCGGATCGACGCGGCCGATCTCTTCTTCGCCAACACAGGGGCCGAGATCCGCCACGGCGGGAACCAGGCCTACTACGCCGGGGTGACCGACCACGTCCAGATGCCGCCCTTCGAGTCCTTCCGCGACGCCGAAGCCTATTGCGCCACCCTCGCCCACGAGCTGACCCATTGGACCAAGCACCCGGCCCGGCTCGACCGCGATTTCGGCCGCAAGCGGTTCGGCGACGACGGCTACGCACGCGAAGAACTGGTCGCCGAGATCGGGGCCGCGTTCCTGTGCTGCGACCTGGGGATCACGCCGGAACCCCGCGAGGACCACGCGAGCTACCTCGCCCACTGGCTCGAAGTCCTGAAGGAAGACAAGCGGGCCATCTTCCAGGCCGCCGCCCACGCCCAGAAGGCCGTGGAGCACCTGCACGGCCTGCAGCCACGCGACGAGCCGTTGACGGAGTCTTAACCTATTCGTTGTATAATCGCAGACACCTATTCCACAGTATCCTTTGGGGGCCCGGCCTTGCCGGGCCCTTCTCTTTACAGGCCCTCAATCACCCGTCATCTGCGTCGTAGCCGGGCGAGATCCTGGGAACGCAGTTCCGACCGCCGCCACTCAGTTCCAGCCCCCACCGCCACTCGGCCTCGGCGTGGCAGGCGTAAAGCCGCCGCCGGGCCGCTCAAGCTGCCAAGGCCGCTTTCCAGGGGAAACCTTCGGCCTTTCGCTTGAGCGGTGTGCTGGCGCCCCGTCTGAAGCGGCTTTGTTCGCCGTGCCATTCGGCCGCGATGGGCGCGGCCGGGAACACGAGGCATAAGGAGTACTGATATGACACCCAACCCCAAGAGACGCTTCCAAGACATCCGATGCGCCGCCAGCCGCCTGGGCGACCGCATGAACCATCTCGAGAAGAAGGCATGCGAGGCCGGCCTCTTCGACGGGGCCTTCATCCCCGACGATCCCCGATACCACATCGAAGGCCGGGGCGCGCGTCTCCTCGGCATCTACCACGCCCTGACCATCGTCGCCGAGCGGGCGAACTGCCGGATCAACTCGGAGGCGCTGGAAGCCTTTCGGATCGAGATCGAGGCGGCGGAAGCGACGCTGGCCGAGGACTGGGCGACGGAACTCGCCGACCCGGACTTCAAGCCCCTCCCCCTCGTCTAGCGTCGTCGCGGGCCGGGTGTTCTACCCAGCCCGCCCCCTCCCCGCGAGCAGAAGGCACGCAAGCCCGGGCCGACCTTCTCGCTCCTGAGCAGTCCGGCCGTGGCGTTCGCGCGCATGTGTCAGATCGGACCGTTACGGCCACTACGTCAGTTGCCTACCTGACCGCGACCTGGACGGGATGCCGAGGCCCTCGCTTCCAACCGACGCCCCCTCGAAGAGCAACAGCCAGCCAACTGACTGTTTTGAAAGTAAAATATTAGATTCTGTCAGACATCTTCCCTAAGCGGTGCTTAGGGGATTTTTCACAGTGAAAACAGCCTTTCATGCCAGCTTGCTGGCAATCTTTCCTTCTGCCCGGCTGGCTACCTTGCCGACTGGCAGGCCGTCTGGCTTTCCGTCTTTCTTGTATGTTTTCGGGCCATCATTCAGGAATTCTTTATGGGAGCGAGGCATCCAATTCACCCTGGAATCCCGAGTGGGTAGTTGACTTCTTATCGGCCATCCGCAACCAACAAGCCGGTCGATTTGAATGCCTTCTGGCTTCAGGCCTGACGGTGCACTTTAATGAAAGCCTTCTTTCTGGCAGGCTTGGCAGATTGCCTCACGGCTTGCTGGACTGATCTTATGCCTGCCTGCCTGCTTACTTGCTGGAAATCCGGAAAGCATGATTTCTGACTTGCCGACTTTCATTCATGCCGACTTTCATGCCGGATGGATGGATGCCACGGTCAAATTCGGTGTTGCCAAATCCGGTGAGTCGCAGGCGTTATTGTAATCTGGACATCCATCATTCTTACTGGCTGTCCTACTGGCTGTCCTACTGGCTGTCTTACTGGCTGTCTTACTGGCTGTCTTACTGGCTGTCTTTCCAGCTTTCTTTCTTTCCGTCTGGCTTGATCTCATTCCGGCAGACACTCTGCGCCCGATGGGCCGTGATGCACGAGTCATCGCTCGATCCGAAAGCTTGAAAGATAGATTTCCATCCTACTGACATTCTTTCATGCATTCTCTCTTGCTTGAAGCCTCAGCGGCAAACGGCCGGAAGCGCGAGAATCCAATCCCGCTCGATCAGGGCGCTGGGCGAGTGGGCCGCTCGTCTGCCTTTCCTGCCGTAATGCTTTCTTGCCAGCCAGCATGAAAGACGGCCGGACAGTCATCCGGCTGCACATAATGCTTGCCAGATGGAAGGAAATCATCTAAGCAGTGATCATGATTATTGTTGTAGCGAATTCTAAGGGCGGCGTCGGCAAATCGACCCTGGCCGTCCATCTGGCAGCCTGGCTCCATAAACAAGGGCACAGCGTGACGTTGGCTGACTGCGACACGCAGCAATCTTCCTCGGAATGGATACGCGAGGCCGTGCCGGAGGTGAGGGCGGTCCGCCTGGACAACCCCGACATGATCCTAAACGACCTCCCGACGCTGAGCCAGGAGACTGATTTCGTCGTCGCCGACGGGCCCGGGAGCCAGACCGAGACCAGCCGCGCCCTGCTGCTCCGCGCCGACCTCGCCATCGTGCCGTGCAAGGCGAGCATGCTGGAGGTGAGGGCGCTCGCCAAGGCGACCGAGGTGCTCCGGCAGGCCCAGGATATCCGCGCCGGGAAGCCCGCCGCGGTGATCGTGCTGAGCATGATCGGTAAGAACTATCGACTTACCAAGGACATGATGGACGCCGCGGCCGCCCTCAATCTGCCCCTGGCCGACAGGGCCCTCATCCTCCGCCAGGTCTACGCCGACGCCCCCGGACAGGGCTCCGTCGTGTGGAACCTGGGGGCGAGGGCGCAAGAGGCGGCCCAGGAGGTCGATCAGCTCTTCCGCGAGATCTTGCCGGACGCCGTGAAGGGTCGTGCGAAGAAGCGGGCATCCGCGAAATCCAAGGCAGTCGCGTGAAGGAGAAACCCATGGCCGAACGTCGTGCGTTAGTCGAAGGACTTAAAACCCCCAGCCCCGCCGTCGATTCCGAGGCGGAGAAGGCCTTTGTCTTCCGCGAAAAGAAGGATGCCGCACCCGCCGCGGCGCCATCGAACACAACCGCGACGCTCTCCCGCGTGCCCCTGAGCACCCGCATGCGCTCGGACTTCGCGGCCGCGCTCAAACGGGCCTCCCTCGAACGCCAACTCGAAGGCGTCGAGCCCAATACCCTCCAGGACATCCTCGAACAGGCGGTCGAGCCATGGCTCCGCAATAACGGTTACCTGAAGTAGCGCGCGATCTGAGTGGGAGGAGGTGAGGGGGGACCCCCGAATCGCGCCTCACACGCGAAAGTCCCTGGTTCTTTCACTTGATAGCCCCACCGGACTGGTCTAATGTCGCCCCAGGCGATCGGATGCAGGATGCGGGGACACGAATCCCCGACGACCGCAGCCGCCGAGCCATATGCATCGACCGCGACGGTATTCATGACCAAACGCCTGCCTCCCAGGGGGGATCACCAGCCCGACCTCTTCGCCGCCAATTTCGCGGACATCCCGATCCGCGACCAGCGAGACACCATGGAGCGGCCGTTCTTCAGCCTGGCGAAGAAGCCCCGCTATACGCCCATCGAGTACAATGTCGGCGACGTCTGGGTGGAGGTATCGGCCAACCCGAAATTCGGGATCGCGACGATCTGGGACGCCGACATCCTGATCTGGGCCTCGACGCAGATCACCGAGGCGCTCGACCGCGGCCTGACCCCGAGCCGCGTGGTCCACTTCCATCCGCATAATCTCCTGAAGTCGATCCGGCGGGCGACGGGTGGCGAGCACTACCTTCGCCTCCGCGCGGCCTTGGAACGCCTGACCCACACGGCCGTGCGCACCAACATCCGCGCCGAAGGCAAGAAGAAGGCCGCCTCCTTCCACTGGCTGGAGAGCTGGACGGAGGTGACCGACGAGCAGACCGGCGAGACGACCGGCATGACGATGACCCTTCCCGATTGGCTCTTCGACGGCATCCTGATGAAGGGCGGCGTGTTGACCATCCACGAAGACTACTTCCTGCTGACCGGGGGGATCGAGAAGTGGCTCTATCGCGTCGCCCGCAAGCACGCCGGGCAGCAGGAGGGGGGTTGGCAGTTCACCATGCGCCAGCTCTACGAAAAGTCAGGTTCCTCCTCTCGCTTCTCGGATTTCGCCATCGACGTCCGCAAGGTCATCGAGGCAGACTCGCTCCCGGAGTACACCGCGCAGCTTCACAAGAACCAGGAGGGGGACGAAATCGTCCATTTCCTGAAGCGCGACCAGCTCGGCGTGAACGATCCGCGCTACGAGACCCCCAGACACCCCCGACGCCGGATCGCGCAGGGAATCTCCTCCAAGTCCTTAAAATTCGTCGAGCTACCGCAGTGATCGGCACGGCCTATCAGGCGTAAGTGGATAATCTGCAGCCCTTTCAGCACGGCCTATTGGCCGCAAAGCCGCTCGTGGATCAAGGCGGGACACGGCCTATTAGGCGCACCCCGTCCCTAATCAGGCGTCAAAAGGACTCAATCGAACCAGAAAGCAATGAAATTCGGGGTCAGAGGCGGCCCTCGGAGGGTTCTTCGAGGCATTTCTGGAATGAATCCGGGTCCGGAAGCGAGCCGGCGACCGGGACGGCCTATTAGCCGCACATCTTCATGCTGGAGCTTCGGCGACCGCGCCGAAGAATCCACGTTTGGCTGGTGTGGATTGGCTCGGCCTATTAGCCGCAGCAAGCTCGGCCTATAAGGCGCAGTTCAATACGGCCTATAAGGCGCAAGGGCTCGGCCTATAAGGCGCACGAATCGCCCGAATATCGATTAACTTCAATCGGATGTTCGGGTGCTAACTGTTTAACTTCAAGTATTATATATAACTTACTTAACGTCCGTTGCCTGTGGACAACTTCGGTAAGTGGTCCGGAGCACGATCCCAACGGCGGGGGGAGGGGCAACCAGGAAGTGGCATTCAGGAATGAGTGCTCAGACGCAGCAATCGGGGTCAATTCCGCCCGACGACACGTGGGTGGGCACGAAGCCGTACCTCGCCTATTCTAGACCGATCGAATATGGCGTGCGGGTTATCGGCGAGAAGAAGGTTCTCACGCCAGACCCGGGCAGCCGGTGGACAATCTGAACACCAGCAACCCTCCTCGGTTGACAAGTCTAACACCTCCGGCTAGAGATAGGCTGGGGAGGATGCGAAAATGAGGTATGAGCGGTCACTTGCCGTCGCGGGTCGGCTCGAGAGCCTTTTGGAGCTGGTCCGCGCGGGCGGATATTCGACGCCGGCCATCGCCGCCAAGCTCGAGGTCTGCGACCAGACCGTCTACCGTGACATCCTGTTCCTGAAGCAGCGAGGTTACAAGATCCGTTCCCGTAAGCATTCCAGCGGTTGGGCTTATGAACTATTTGACGAACCCGGAACGGGCACAGAAACAAAGGGGGCAGTCCGTACATGACCGCTACCCACCCAACCGACTGGCAGGCGGATTTCGGCATCGACGGGAGGCGCCCGCCGTATTTCTTCTCCGGCACCGATGACATCGACGCGAGCGGTGGCGGTGCGCCGCAGGCCCATGTTCTGCGACGGGCCTTCGAAGAACTGGGGCTGAGCGGCATCCTCTGCCAGGACAATGGTCCGATCATTTATTTCCGGGCGATGGAACGCCTCGATGCGTCCGATGTGCTGGCCTTGCACCGCACGTTCTGGAACCAAGGCGTCGCCCCGATCCTCGTGCTGATCGGGCCCGACGAGGTCCACATCTATTCCGGCCTTTCGCAGCCCGGCGTCGATCACGCCCCCGGCGCCGAGCCGGACGGCCTCGTCGAGCGCCTGGACCGCGTGGCCGATCAGCTTCGGGCATTCCTCGTGGCCGTCGAGACCGGCGAATACTATCACCGGCACCGGCGGGCGTTTGACCCGCGCCAGCGGGTGGACCGGAACCTGCTGCGACACCTCGAAGCCGCCCGGGAACTGCTCGCCGAGGTGCCTGCGGGCCGGCTCGATCCCGTCTCGTTGGACGCCTTGCTCTGTCGCATCGTCTTCACCTGCTACCTGTTCGACCGGAAGGTGATCGACCGAAAATACCTGGAGGACGCCGGCATCGAAGGAGTGGAGGGCCTGGCAGATATCCTCGGGCGCAAGCCCCGCTCCCGGGCGAAGGCCGACCTCTACACGCTGTTCGCGCAGCTCGGCCAGGACTTCAACGGCGACCTGTTCAGCGAGGATCTGGACGCCGAGGCCGGGCAGGTGAGGGCCGAGCATCTCGACATCCTGGGAGACTTCATCCGAGGAACCGACCCGAGGTCCGGCCAGCAGCGTTTCTGGCCCTACGAATTCGGGATCATCCCGATCGAGACCATCAGCGCCATCTACGAGCACTTCCTGAAGGCCGCAGGCGAGCAGGAGAAAAAGGAGTCCGGAGCGTTCTACACCCCTCGGTTCCTGGCCGAACTGGTCATCGACAGCGCCCTGGACGGGGAACGCTCGTTGCTCGGCAAGCGGTTCCTCGACCCGGCCTGCGGCTCCGGCATCTTCTTGGTTGGGCTGTTCAACCGCCTGGCCGAGGAGTGGGTCAGGACAAACCCAGCCGCCAACTATGACGCGAAGCTCAAAGGGCTGACGGCGATCCTGAAGAACAATCTGTACGGGGTCGACAAGAATCGCACCGCCTGCCTGATCGCGGCGTTCAGCCTCTACCTCGCGTTCCTCGACCAGCTCTCCCCACCGGATATCCGCCGGGTTTTGAAGAAGGTCAAGGTGCTGCCGCGGTTGGTCGCGGGCGAGGAGAACGGGGAGGCGACCATCCGCTGCGCCGACTTCTTCACCGACGTGGCGGCCCCAACGAGGCAGGTCGATTTTGTGATCGGTAACCCTCCTTGGGCGAAGGTGAGGGACGCGAGCGCCCCTGCCGCAACGTGGTGCGCCCGCCGCAAGCTGCCGTTTCCCGGCAAGCAGATCGCCGCGGCCTTCATCTGGAAGGCGACCGAGCATCTGACCCCGGAAGGGTCCGTCTGCTTCGTCCTGCCGCATGGACTGTTGTTCAACCACACGAAGAGCGCCGTCGAGTTCCAAAGCCATTGGTTCAGGTCCCATGCGGTCGAGCGAATCCTAAATCTGGCCGATTTCCAGCGTTTCCTGTTCGAAGACGCGGAGGCGCCGGCGCTTGTCGTTCGTTACGAGAAGCAGAAGCCGGCCAACAGCGGACACCGCATCCAATACTGGTCACCCAAGACCGACTGGGCGGTGACACAAGCCGAGGTGATCTCGATCTTGCCGCAGGACCGCGCGTCCATCAGCGTAGGGGAAGTGCTCAAGGACCTCCGCGGGGATGATGCACCGCTGATCTGGAAGGAACGCTACTGGGCCACCACGCGCGACCGCAGGCTCCTGGACCGGCTGCGGCTGTACCCCCGCCTCCGGGACGTCCTGGGCCAGCGTGGCAAGGGCGTTGCCAAGCGGTGGATCGTGGCCGAGGGGTTCGAGCCATTCGGCCCGAACGACGCCCCGGAAACAAGGCGAGAGCTGACCCTCCGCCGCACGGCGAGGGTCGAGCGGAGCACGCACCGCCTAGACCTGCTGCTCTTCCCCGAAGACTGCGAAATCGAGAATGAGCTCGAGCTGGAGCTTCGACGTGGCATCAGCAACACCGATATTTTCAAGAAACCCTTGGTATTGGTGAAGACAGGCTTTTCCAACGAGCCTGAGGTCGCATATGCAAACTTCAATGTTGCCTACCGGCATGGCATTCGGGGGATCCACGGTCCAACCGCGGACGCCGACCTGCTGGCCTTTCTGACGTTCTTCCTGCGATCCAGCCTGGCGCGCTACTTCCTTTTCCATACCTCAGCCAGCTGGGGGGTGAGCCGCGCCATGGTCGATATCGACGACCTCATGCGGCTACCCTTTCCACTCCCCGACGCGGCCGACCGGCCGGTCCGCGCGACAGAGATCGTTGCGGAGGCCGGTCGGCTTATGACGGCCGTCAACAGGGAGGCGGGCGGGGCCGCCCTTGGGAGGGATCAGGTCGTCGGGCGCGCCCAAGCACGGGCCGAGGTGCTCATCTCGGAATATTTCGACGTCGATGACATCGAGCGGAAACTCGTTGCCGATACCGTCGAAATCGTCATTCCGAGCGTTAGGCCCACACGCGCAAGGTTGGACGTTCCCACCCTCCTCCCGGCCCGGCCGGACGATTATGCGGATTATGTCGATCTGCTCTGCCGAACGCTGAACCGTTGGGCGAATGCCGAGTACCGCGTGCATGGCAAATCCTTGGCCGACGGCAACCTTGGCGTCGGCATGGTGGTCCTGCAGAAGACCCGGCAAGGGGAGGCTCCCGGGCAGATCGATGGGGCGACCACGAGCGTCCTCGCCGCGCTCCAGCGGCTTCAAAGGGGCGTAGCGAAAGGCCGTGGCACGTTTGAGCTGGCGCGTGGCCTGAAAGTCTTTGACAAGACGCTCCTCTACGTCATCAAGCCCATCGGCCGACGCTTCTGGTCCGCCACCGCCGCGCTCAACGATGCCGACGAGATCGCCGGCACCATCCTCATGCGATCCGAGGAGGGCGCATGACGATTGGAGATAGCAGCGCGTGGGACGACTTCATCACCCAGGGAGGGGTGGGGACCGTGATTGCCCTCGTGCTCGACGCCTGGGCCCTGATCGAGCCACCCGTCCCGGATGAGCTTGAGGAGGCTACGTCCATCAGGCTCTACGCCGCGATGGTCAGGAAGCGCGACCGCCAGGCCCACCGATTCCTGATCCGCTACGAGGACGTGGAGATCGACGCCGATCTCGCCAAGGAGACCGGCAGGAAAGATATCGTCTTTTTCCCCGGTCACGACGGGGATTTATACTTCTGCCTGGAGGCCAAAAGGCTCAATGCCAGGGTCAAGGGGGTGATGAAGTCGCTGGCCGACGAGTACGTGAAGGAGGGGATGCAGCGATTCGTGGACGGCAAATACGGACGACACGTCCACCACGGCGGCATGTTGGGCTACGTCCTCGACGGCGACGTGCCGAGAGCGATGCGCAACGTTTTGGCCAATATCCGCGTCCGGCACGTGGTCTTGGGCATGGACCCGCCCGGCGACTGGACCGAATCGCCGAGCCGTCCGGGCGATGCCCACGCCAAGGAATCAACGCACAGGCGTACCCACAGCGTCCATCGTTTCATGCTCCATCACGAGTTCGTAGCGAGCGGGAGAGGGGGAACTGCCTCCCATGGACAGACGCCGGTATCGGGTCGAGGACGTCCGTCAAAGAAGGATCGAAACGACGAACTTTCATGACTCGCATGCGCGTTTGCCAGCCGCACGAAAATGGAGAATATGAACGGTGCAGGCGATTCATCGGAGCTAATGTTTAAGACTGAGAAGGGGGCTAATAACCCATCAGCGTGAAATGATCAAATCCGTTGTCGCTGGAGCCGCCCGCGGTTGATGCGGAAGAAGCGACGAATCTTGAGCTGACGGGCATGACACGCCATTTACAGGAAGAGGTTGCTTTAGAAACGGTAACTGACGAGAATGGCACGAGGATAAGGACTTTGTACAGTGGGTTTTCGTGCCCTTGTACAGTAGTTCTTCGGCCGATTCCAGTGGACATCTGCTCTTATCCTCGTGCCATTCGTAACTGACGATTGATTTGCTTGGCGGACAGATTTGAAATCTGTTTGCCGGTGGGTGGGGATCGATCACCCCGCATCTTTGGCGAGAGATTGGCATGGACCATGCCGATCCACTACGTCAGGGCTCATACCTCTGGTCGGGTCTCGGACCAGCTTCGACAGGGACGAAATCATGAGATTGGCCTTTCGCGGTTTTTTCGCGGTCTTTACGGGATTCGCCTTCCTGGGAGGCGCAGCCAAGGCCCAGGGCCCCGGGAATTCCAGCTCCCTCGGCGGATACGGCGCGGCGCCCGTCTATTCGAACCCCGAGCTGGGGGGCGGCGGAAGCGGCCCGATGATCATTCCTTATGGCGGGATGTTCGAGGGCTTCATGCCCTCCCGGATGGGCGGGGGGAATCCGCTCGCCTACCGCTCCCGGCCGAGCGCGGCGATGGGCTCCGCCCGGACCTCCTTCAGCCTTTCCCCGCTGTCCGGCACGATGGGGCAGAACCGGGGCGCCCGGATGGCCCCGGCCTTTGGCGGCCCGGGTGGGCTGCGCGCTGGCGGAGGGATGGGCCAGCGTTCCCCGGGCCCCGGCGGCATGGGTGTTATGCCGCCGAGCCTCGGCTATCCATTCCGCCAGCCGCCGAGCCTCGTCCCGGCATCGACCGCCGGGGCGGGCATGTCGATGTGACGCGGGATTCAGAGCGTCCCGGGCGTCACCGGCTCGGGTCGCCCCGTCTCCCGGGACGCTGCGGACGCATTCGTCCGGAAGGGGCCCGAGTCCGCGGGCGGGGGTGGGGGAGAGGTCGGAGTCGGAGTCACGGCCTCCTCCCCTCGCGCGGGTGGGTGCTCGTTGATCTGGGTGCCGACCGCCCGCTCGAGCGAGGCGAGCGCCTTCCCCAGCTCGCCCTCGACCTGGGCGACCTGGAGCTGGATCTGGAGCACCTCCCGGAGGGCCGAGAAGACCGTCGCGACGTCGACGTTGCCTTTCGCGTAGTCGCTCCGGGCGAGTTCGAGCGTGGCGTTCGTCCGGGGCAGGATGTTGTCCCGGAGGAGGCCGATGACGTCCCGCTGCACTTTCGCCTGCACCATGAAATCCTTGATCTCGCCGAGGGTCTCGTCGCGCTGGGCCTCGTAAAGCTTGGCGTCCGCCTTCGTCCGCTCCTCCGCCTCGAAGACCCCCGCCCGGTACTTGGCCCGGTAGATCGGCAGGTTGAGCCCGACGAAGAACCCGACGTTCGGCATGCCGCCCGCCGTCAGCGGGGTCATGGCGTTGGTCTTCTCCATGTCCATGTAGGTGAGGCCGAGGGTGACGTTCGGGTAGAACCGCTTCCTCGCGAGCTCGACCGCCTTCTCGTCTCGGGCGACGGCCGCGAGTCGGCCCTTGAGTTCGGGGCGGACGGCGATCGCGAGCTGATAGAGCCGCTCCATCTCGGCCGGTACGGCGGCCCTCGGCAGCTCGGGCAGGGTCATGAGGTCTGTCTCGGGACTCACGTGGAGCTGCCGGACGAGGGACGAACGGGCGGTCGCTATCGCTTGCTGGATGTTCGCCGCTTCCCGGTCGAGTTCGCTCAAGAGCACCTCGGCCCGCAGCACGTCCTGTTGGGTGCCGCCGGATTCGAGTCGAGACTTCGCGAGCGTCCGGAAGTCCTCGAGGATTTTCCGGTTATCGGCGAGGATCACTTCCGTCTTCTGACTAACGTACAGGTCGAAATAGGCCCGCTTCACGGCCGCGACCGTGTCGAGCTGCGCCGCGGCCAGTTCCGCGAGGGCGACCATGACGTCCCGCTCGGCGACCTCGCCGCGGAGCCGGAGAGTCCCGAACCACGGGAACTGCTGGGCGAGGGTGAGGTTGTAAGGGTTGTAGCCCATCAGCGAATACTGGGGGGCGACCCCCGGGATGGGGAAGATGGTGTTCGAGGCGACCGGGTCGTCGAGCGTCGTCACCTGGGGGATGCGGTATTTGAGCGACTGGACGTTATGAAAGGCAGCCTGCACGGTCCGGTTCTCGGCGAGCGCCCGACGGATGTAGGCGTCGACCGGCTGCGGCCCGGAGAGATCGGGAGACGCCGCCGGGGCGGGCTCGATGGCCGTCGCCGTCGGCTCGCCCGGGGCATGGACGTGCGGTGGGTGGAAGGCAGCAGCGGCGACCGACCCGTCGAGCTTCGCGGGACTCTTCTCGGAAACCGGGATGCTCACCGGCCCAGGCCGCTTCGACACCTGCGCGCAGCCGACCAGACCGCAGACGAGGGCGCCGGCGAGGGTGAGGGGCAAGTTCGATCTCATTGCGGGCTTTCTCCCAAGTGCCGCCGATCGCGCGGAGCATCCGCGCAACCGGCAATGCCGATTTCGATGAGCCCGGTTGGAGCATCGGCCGGAAACGCCATGCCGCTTTGGCTGAATATTTCGAACGGGCCGATTTCGCCGAAAATGACGCCTTGGCTCTTCGTCTCCGAACAACGCCGGGATCTGCCGCGTAGAATCGGCCACGGGACAGCGGCTTTGATTCAAGCCCCCATCGAATTCCGACCGACCTTGTTCTTCCAACGTCCGCGCTATATACTGATGCTGTGTTCGTCGATGCCTCACGCCTAATTCCTGGACCGACATGGCCAACCACCGCCACCGCCTGAACTTCCTCTGGGTCGCCTTTCTGGCGATCGTAGGGGCGTTGTCGGTCGGTGCTCCGGCGAAGGCGTGCGCCGAGGTCCAGGTGCCGAAGGCGTGCTGCCGGGCGCACCCCGCAGCCGATTGCCATTGCTGCGGCTCGTCCGAGTCGTCCGCTCCTCTCTCCGGAACTGCCCGGTTCGAGGGAGTCGAGTGGTCGGCGTCCTCCGACGCGGCGGGGCTCGACGCCTCCGGGCCGGGGACCTCCTGCGAGTGCCGGGCGAACCCTCCTGGAGCACCTGCGCCGAAGCCCGACTCCCGCACCTCTGATGAAAGCCGAACCGATCAGAGCCACGGCGAGGTCATCGCGTACCTCGCTTACGCTCCGCGGCCTTTCATACCGGCGTTCAGGCTCGCCTCAGCGAACGCGAGCCCGCTGAAGTCCCCCCTCTACCTCCGCACGCTCCATCTCCTCGTTTGATCCCATCCCTGCGGGACGTTCCTCGTCCCGTCATGTGGTAGGCGTCAGCGCCCCCGGTCCAACCGTGGGTCATGCTCCGGCGCCTCTCCGCTAACATCCCATCTCGATTTCGAATTCCGGTTGAACCCCGGCCTGGGCCTATCGGCCTCGGCCGTCACGGGGGATGGTCTATATGCCTTCCGACACGAACTCTCGCGAGCCGAACGCGGCTCTTCCCGAGGGGCCTGCGCCTGCTCCTCTCACTCCGTCCGAGCCGCCGCTCACGCGGTGGCAGAAGTTCCGGATGGTGGTGAAGGTCGTCGAGCTACGGCTCCGCTTCATCGCGCTGATGGCCGCCACGGGCCTGGTCTTCGGCTACTGGGACACGATCTGGAACCACTATGAGAAGTGGACCCGCCCGACCGGGGAGGCCCACGTTGCGGCGTCCGACGTCGAGTATTACTGCCCGATGCACCCGACGGTCATCCAGCCGGAGCCGGGGAGCTGCCCCATTTGCGGGATGCCGCTCTCAAAGCGGAAGGTCGGCGAGAAGGAGACGCTCCCCCCGGGTGTTGTGTCCCGGCTCGCCCTCGGCCCGATGCGGGTGACCCAGGCCGGGATCGAGACGAGCGAGGTCGCCTACGCCCCGCTGTCCGAGTCGATCACCACGGTCGGCTCCGTCACCTATGACGAGAGGCGGCTCGCGCGGATCTCGTCGAAGACCAGGGGGATGTCCCGGCTCGAGAAGCTGCACGTCAACTTCACCGGCGACTCGGTGAAGGCCGGCGAGCCGCTCGCCGAGCTCTACAGCCCCGAACTCCACCAGGCCATCCAGGAGCTCCTCCTCGCCCAGCGATCGGCGAAGGAGCGTCCGCCGGCCCAGAGCACCTTCGGCCGCTCGCTCCTCGGCAGCGAGGGGGAGATGGTGAACCACGCCCGGGAGAAGCTCTCCCGCTGGGGGATCACGGCGAAACAGGTCGACGACATCCTCGCCAGGGGCATGGCCGCGCATAACGTCCCGATCCTCTCTCCCATCAGCGGCATCGTCACCCGAAAGAACGTTGTCGAGGGCCAGTACGTCGCCGAGGGTGAGGCGATGTTCGAAATTGCCGATCTGACTCACGTCTGGGTCCAGGCCCAGGTCTACGAGGACCAGTTCCCGGCTCTGAAGCTCGGCCAGGCGGTCGAGGCCAGGGTCGAGGCCTACCCCGGGGAGGTCTTCCGTGGAAAGATCGCGTTCATCGCGCCGGCGCTCAACCCCCAGACGCGGACGGTCGACGTCCGCTACGACCTCGAGAACGCGGACTACCGCCTCCGGCCGGGGATGTTCGCGACGGTGAAGCTCAATACCCCGGTTGCGGACACGCCCGCCTTCCGATCCCGAATCGCGGCCTCAAGGCCGAAGGAGCCCCGCGCGAAGCACGCGAGCTTCACCGTGGAGGAGCAAAGGATCTGCCCAGTGACGACCCTGAAGCTCGGCGCGATGGGAGAACCGGTCTCAACCGATGTCGAGGGCGGGAAAGTCTGGACCTGCTGCGAGGCGTGCCCGCCGAAGCTCAAGGCCGAACCGGCGAAATACCTCGCCCGGCTCGAGCCCGCCCCGAAGGACGAGGTCCTCACCGTCCCCGAGTCTGCGGTCATCGACACCGGCACGAAGAAGATCGTCTACGTCGAGACCGATCCGGGGGTCTTTGAGGGGCGTGAGGTCGTCCTCGGCCCGGTCTCCGGCGACCGCTACCCGGTCCTTGATGGCCTCGCTTCGGGCGAGAAGGTCGCGACCGCTGGGTCGTTCCTCATCGACGCCGAGAACCGGCTGAACCCGAAGAGTACCGTGAAGAAGGGCGACTCTCCCGCCCCGAAAAATGACGATACCCGGTCGGCCGCGGCACCCGTCGCGGCGGCCCACCGGCACTGAGAAAGGAGGCAGGTCCATGATCGAAGGAATCGTCGAGTGGTCCATCAGGAACCGCTTCCTCGTCATCCTCGCCTCGCTCGTGGTCGGGGTCGCGGGATTCCGCGCCCTGATGACGATGCCGGTCGACGCCATCCCGGATCAGTCGGAGAACCAGGTGATCGTCTTCACCGACTGGATGGGCCGCAGCCCACAGGAGATCGAGGACCAGGTCACCTATCCGCTCACGACGAAGCTTCAGGGGCTCGCCGGCGTGAAGGTGGTCCGGTCGTCGAGCGAGTTCAACTTCTCGATGATCAACGTCATCTTCGACGACGCGACGGACTATTACTTCGCGAGGCAACGCGTGCTAGAGCGTCTCGCCACGGTCGCCCCGGAACTCCCCCAAGGGGTGACGCCCTACATGGCCCCCGACGCCACGGCCGTGGGCCAGATCTTCTGGTATACCGTTGAGGGCGAGAAGACGGATCTCGGAGAACTCCGGGCGATCCAGGATTGGTATGTGCGATACCAGCTCAATTCCGTCCCCGGAGTGGCGGAAGTCGCCTCCGTCGGCGGGGCGCCGCGCGAATACCAGATCGACCTCGATCCGAACAAACTCCGCTCCTACGGCCTGAGCCTCGGCGAGGTCTACTCGGCGGTGCAACGCTCCAACTCGGCCGTTGGCGGCCGGGTCATTCACAAGGGAAACGCCGAATACCTCATCCGCTCGGTCGGCTGGATCAAGAGCATCGAGGACCTGAAGGCAACGGTTGTTGCCGAGCGCGGCGGCGTCCCCATTTATCTCAAGACCATCGCTTCGGTGCAGATGGGCCCGGGGTTCAAGCGGAGCGTGCTGGAGAAGGACGGCCGAGAGGTGGTCGGCGGCGTGGTGATGATGCGCTTCGGCGAGAATCCGCTCGAGGTCACGAGGCGGGTGAAGGAGAAGATCACGACCCTCTCGGCGGGCCTTCCCGAAGGGGTGCGGATCGTTCCCTTCTACGACCGGACCCCGCTCATCAACAAGGCACTGGAGACCGTCTCCGCCACCGTGAGGGAAGAGATCGTCATCTCGACCGTGATGATCGTCCTCATCATGGGACACCTGGGCGGGGCCTTCGTCGTCTCGATCACGCTGCCGCTCGCGATCCTCTTCAGCTTCCTCTTGATGAAGATCTTCGGCATCCCGTCCAACATCATGAGCCTGGCGGGGATCGCCATCTCGGTCGGCATCCTCGAGGACCAGGCGGTCGTCATGACCGAGAACGCGGCGCATCACCTCACTCGTCGCTTTGGGAATCGCCGGGTGACCGGGAACGTGCTCGACACGATCATCCCCGCGTGCCGGACGGTCGGCCGGCCGATTTTCTTCTCGGTGCTGATCACCATCGTCTCGTTCCTCCCGGTGTTCGCCCTGACCGGCCGGTCGGGGAAGATGTTCCACCCGCTCGCCTGGACCAAGACGTTCGCGCTGATCGGCGTCGCGATCCTCGCCATCACGCTCGTCCCGGCGCTCATCCCGATTTTCCTCCGGGGGCGGATCAAGGGCGAGGAGGATAGCTGGCTCGTGCGGACGATGATCACCATCTTCAAGCCGATGCTCTCCTGGCTGATGGACCGGACGACTCTGGTCTGCTGGCTCTTCGCCGTGATCCTCGGCTGCGGCTATCTCGCCTCGACGAGGCTCGGGAGCGAGTTCATGCCGCCGCTCGATGAGGGCTCGATCCTCGACATGCCGACCTCGGTGCCACGAATGTCGGTGACCCAGGCGGCGCAGGACCTGAAGGCCCGTGACGCGGTCCTCCGCGGCTTCCCCGAGGTGCTCACGGTGGTCGGGAAGGCGGGCCGGGCGGAGACCGCGACCGACCCGTCGCCGCTCGACATGGTGGAGACGATCATCAACCTCTACGACCGCGGGCTCTGGCCGAAGCGGAAGCTCAAGTTCGACGACGCGCTGATTCAAACGAGGGCCGCCCTCGCTTCGCTCGAAGCGAAGGGACTGCTCAAGCCCGCCGCGACGAAGGAGGAGCGGGACGCCTTGCTCAACGAGACGGCGATGGAGGTCGTCGCCCGGGTCGACAAGTCGCTTCGGGACCTGGCCCTCTTCCGGATCAAGGAACACCGCCCGGTGCTCGGCTCTCTGCTCGCGGGCGAGGCGGTCGATTCGCTGCTCTCGCGTGTGGACCCGGCCCTCGTCCCTCGCAAGCTCACGCCGACGGAACGTGAGAACCTCGCGAAGGAACTCGGCGTCGTCCACGGCGAACGGCTCACGCTCGAGCCGCGGTTCGACGACGTGACCGCGCTCGTGAAGGACGCTTCGAAGCGGCTCATCGCCCTCGGGGTCCTCGAGGACCGCCCGGACCTCCTCTCGCCCCCGCCAAGCCCCTGGGAACACGCCGCGGAGCTCGCGGGCGAAATCCTCGGGAAGGGCCGGGAGACCCTCTTCACGCGGATCACCGACCGGATGGTCCGGGCCCATGAGGAGAAGCTCAAAGAGCGGATGAAGTCGCTCAACTGGGAACTCTTCGACAGGGCCGTGGCGACGGGCACCGAGGCGGCGGTGGACGAGTTGGCGAGGCGAGGAGAGGCGAAGAAGCTCACGCTCAAGGCAGCCACGTCGGGAGAACTCACCGCCATCCGGTCCGCGCTCGAGAAGCCCTTCTCCGACCGGCTCTTCCTCTGGCAGAAGTCGAAGCAGGATCTGGTCGACGAGATGGGCACGGCGCTCCAGGTTCCCGGCTGGGGGAACATCTTCACCCAGCCGATCATCAACCGGATCGAGATGCTCGCCACGGGCGTCCGCACGCCCGTCGGGGTGAAGGTCTTCGGCGACGACCTCGACGAGATCCAGAAGGTCAGCCAGGAGATCGCCGAGGTGCTCCGCGGCGTGCGGGGGGCGAACGGGGTCGTCCCCGACCAGATCGTCGGCAAGGGATACGTCGAGATCGACATCGACCGCGAGAAGGCGGCCCGCTACGGCATCCAGGTCGGCGACATCCAGGACGTGGTCGAGGTCGCGATGGGGGGGAAGCCGCTCACGATGACCGTCGAGGGCAGGAGACGCTTCCCGGTCCGCGTCCGCTACGCCCGGGACTTCCGGACCGACGAGGAGGCGCTCAAGCACACGCTCATCGCGGCTCGGGGCTCGGCTGCCGCGGGCCTCGACGCCCCGGGTGGGATGGGCATGGCCGGGGCGTCCGGTGGCGCCCCGGCGTCTGGGGCCGGAACCCAGCCGACCCAGATCCCGCTTTCTGAGGTTGCGAACGTCCGGGTGGTCGAGGGGCCGTCGATGATCAAGAGTGAGAACGGGCTCCTCCGGGCCTACGTGCAACTCACGGTCACCGGGCGGGACGAGGTCGGCTTCGTCGAGGAGGCGAGGCGGGTCGTCGCCGACAAGGTGAAGCTCCCCCAGGGGATGTACGTCGAGTGGTCGGGCCAGTTCGAGAACGAGCTCAAGACCCGGAAGACCCTGCAAATCGTCTTCCCGGCGGTCATTGCGGTGATCGTCCTGATCCTCTATCTCACCTACAAGAGCTGGATCGACGCGGGGCTGATGATGACGAGCGTCCTCGGCGCGCTGGCCGGGGGCGCCATCTTCCAGTGGCTCTTCGGCTTCAATTTCTCGGTCGCGGTCTGGGTCGGCTACATCGCCTGCTTCGGCATGGCGACCGAGACCGGCATCGTGATGCTCGTGTATCTCCGGGAAGCGATCGATGAGCGGGGCGGGCTCGAAAACATTCAATCGGTCCCCGCGCTCAAGGAGGCAATCCTCGAAGGCGCGATCCACCGCCTCCGGCCGAAGCTCCTGACGGAAGGGACGACGATCATCTCGATCGCGCCGATGCTCTGGGCGTCCGGCGTCGGCTCCGAGGTCATCCGGCCAATGGCCGCGCCCGTCCTTGGCGGGCTGCTCATCGCAGACGAAGTTATCGATATTTTCCTCCCGGTCCTCTACTTCGCCGTGAAGAAGTGGCAGTGGCGGAAGATCCATCATCTCGGCGTCTTTGAAGACCGCGTCCGGGTCGTCCCGGTCGTCTCCGAAGATGCGGTCCTGGTCTCGTAACGGAGGAGGTTGATGATGCATCGAAAAGTCTTACTCCTTGCCGCAGCATTCACCGGGCTAGGTGGAATCGCCCTCGCCGCGGACGGGGCGGGCAAGACGCCCGGCGGGCCGGTCCGTTTGGTCGCTCCGGACGGGCCCGACCGAGCCGGAAAGCAACCGCAAGCGGCGGTCGACCGAGCCCGACGGATCTACGTCGCCTTCGGTGCGGGTAGCACGGTGCGGCTCGCCGTCTCGACCGACCGCGGGGAGAGTTTCCAGGTCTCTCCCGTAGGCTCGGCCGGTTCCCTCGCGATCGGGATGCGGCGCGGTCCTCGGGTCGTAGCGAGCGGGGATTCGGTTGTCGTCACGGCCATCGGCGGCGAGAAGGGCGAGGGGCAGGACGGGGACGTCCTCGCCTGGCGCTCGACCGATTCCGGGAAGACGTGGGCGGGCCCGACCCGGGTGAACGCCGTCCCAACCTCCGCCCGGGAAGGACTCCACGGGATGGCATCGGGGCCGGATGGGAAGGTGTTCACCACCTGGCTCGACCTCCGGAATAAGCGGACCGAGATTTACGGGGCCATGTCGAAGGACGGGGGGAAAACCTGGGAGCCGGAGCGGGAGCACGGCCGGGGCGTCCAGGGGTGGACCGCGTCCGGGAGCGGGGGGGCCTGCTCGGTCTGGCTTGAGAAACGCCCAGGGAAGCTCATGGCCCTTACGCCGCGGGGCGGGTCTCCGAGAACTCTCGACGACCATGCGGGCGACCCAGTCATCGCCTCCGCTCCCGGCGGACGCGGCCCCGTCGTCGCCGTCTGGGAATCGAAGTCGGATGAGGGCGGCATCCTCGCCCAGGTGCTCCCGGCAAGCGAGAAGGAAGAGTCTCGCTGAACGAATCACGCCCCGGCCGGGCATGGGGTGGGGCCGGCCGGGGCGGACGTGCGAACGATCTCACCCCGCATGCTCCAGGGAGCCGCGAGGCGTGCATCGCCCACTGCGAGAAGCTCAACGCCCCCAGGATGAAGGAGACGAACGAGTCGACCAAGAAGTGCGCGGCGAGCTGCCGCGAGACGGACAAGGCGATGGGCGGCCACAAGGACGCCCACCGATGCAAACAAAGCGGATCGTCCTGCCCGAGGGCTCACGGGCGGCCGATCGTCCCAAGGCTCGCGGCGGCCGAAGCCGCCGCGCGATCCCTCCTGCAGTTTTTTTTGAGGAGAAACACCATGCGATCAACCTTGAAGACGATGGCCCTCGCCGGCGTGCTCGCGATCGGGGGTCTTGCGACGGTTCACGTCCCGGCCCACGCCGGCTGTGGCGGGGGTGGGGGCTTCCGGGGTGCCGGCGGGTACGGCGGCGGGCACACGTTCAACGCCGGCTCCTACGGCGGCCGGGGCGGGGGAAGCCGCGGCGGGGGGTGCGGCATGAATGGAATGAGCATGCCCGGGATGGCTATGCCCGGGATGAACATGGGGGGCTACGCCTCCGCTCCCTTGGCCGCTCCGGTTTACGCCCCGGCGGCCTATCCGCAGACCGCTCCTCAGCCGACCGCGGCCGGTGCCCAGTACACCTGCCCGATGCACCCGACGGTCGCCAGCGCGACCCCGGGGAACTGCCCATACTGCCACATGGCGCTCCAGAGACGTTAAGTTGCGAGAACCGGTCGCTCCCCGGAATGGACTCCGGGGAGCTCTTTCCCCAGCCCTACCTCATCGGACAGGACAAGATCCATGCAGACGGTTCGCATCAATCGGCTCACGACGTTCGCCGGAAGCTTCGCCCTCACCCTCACCCTCACCCTCGGCGTGAGCGGCCCCGCCTCGGCCGACGATGGCCATAAGCACGGCGCGCCCCTCCACGGCGGCAAGGTGGCGATGACCAAGGAGTACCACTTCGAGGTCGTCTTCGCGAAGGACGGCATGAAGGTCTACCCGCGGAGCCACGAGGACCAGCCGGTCGACGCCTCGCGGCTGACCGGGACCGCCACGTTCTACCACCCGAGCTCGCCCAAGCCTTGGTTCGAGCGCAAGCTCGCCCCGACGGCCGCGAGCCCTGGCCGGGCACCGGCCTCGATCGGCTCCGCGATCGACCTGAGCAAGGTTCCCGCGACGGGCGTCAAGGTGGAGTTCAAGGTCGAGGGGCTGCCGGAGCCGGCCGAGACGACGGCGAGCTTCACCGTGCCGTTCTCCTCTCCGCCCAGCGGCGAGATCGTTGTTACCAAGGCGACCACGGCCGACGAACAGGCCATCCTGGCGCTCAAGAACTGCCCGGTCAGCAAGGAAGACCTCGGATCGATGGGCGGGCCGCTGAAGGTCACACGCAGTGGCAAGTCCACCTTCATCTGCTGCAAGGGGTGCCTCAAGCAGCTCCAGGCGAACCCGGATAAGTTCTTCGGCGCGCAGGCGTCGGCCCCGGC
Source organism: Singulisphaera rosea (assembly GCF_054877945.1). NCBI lineage: Bacteria > Pseudomonadati > Planctomycetota > Planctomycetia > Isosphaerales > Isosphaeraceae > Singulisphaera > Singulisphaera rosea. The sequence continues at coordinate 583,184 of NZ_JBTYIP020000002.1, forward strand.
CGCTAAGGATGCCCACGACCACCAACACTGAAATAGAGCCACCCGACTTCGGCTTCCGCCCTGGACCGTAAGCGAACCCACCGGGAGATGACCGTTGATGAAGAGGCGACACGCATTCCTGCCCGAGTCCCTCGGGCCCCTCGAAGACCGCCTGGCCCTCAGCCAGATGGGCGGCGTCATGCCCGCCCCCGCCGCGATCGTGCAGGCTCGGGCCGCGACGCCGAAGGTGACGCTGCCGGCCGACCGCGACACGACGACGTTCGAAATCAACTTCCTGACCGGCATGATCCCGCACCACCAGATGGCCATCGACATGGCGAGGCTGGCGCTGCGGCAGGCCACCGACCTGCAGGTGAAGGGCTTGGCCCGCCGGATCATCGCCGGGCAGACGCCGGAGATCGCCCGGATGAACCGTTACCTGGCCGTCGACGGGGTCCGCAATTTCAAGCCGGGCAAGGCCCCCGACGAGATCCAGGACCTCAAGGAACTCCGCTCGCAACGCGGCGTCGCCTTCGACCGTGCATTCCTGACGATGATGACCGACCATCACATGATGGCGATCGAGGGGAATGATACGGGGATGGTCGGCGCCAGCGAGGCCCGGACCCGGGCGGCCCAGCAGGGCATCCGGGCCCTTGCCGGCAACATCGTGGCGACCCAAACCCGCGAAATTTCCGAGATGCAGGGCATCCTGGCCAGACTGGGAGGCTCTTCCATGGCCTGATGAAGTCCGCGGATCCGGCTGGCAAACCATCACCCCCGACTCCGTCGCGGCCCGCCGCCCGTCCCCCGTCCGAACTTCGGTCGAGACCTCTGTTGTGTGATTGAGCCCCGCAACGAGGGGAATCGATCGCGGCCAAGTCGGGTAAGGCGGGCGGCGGACCGCGACGGAGTCGGTAATCTCTGCGACCAGAATATTGTAAACCATGACGCTACAGATTCCCCCTGCCAATGAACCGCACCCTGATGAGGGCAGGATCCTGGCCGCCTTGTTGGGCTGGGAATGGCTCAGCCCGGAGCGAGCGGAGGCGGCCGTCCTGTAGGGCCGGCGTGGCGGCGCAATCTTGTTGATATCCGCGTGATCTTCCAACCCTTCGACAAAGTGGCCAGGATCGAGCTCTCCCGGAAGCAGGACTCTAATCACGAGGTTCGATCAAATCTTGAACACCCGGCCGGTCAAGTTTTGACCAGGTAGGGCCGACACCGTGCGGAACTGCCAGGGCGTGCAACGCGGGAGGGATAAGGTGATGGCGGAAATCGACGGCCGCGAGAACGCACACAGCGCGGAAGACCGAGCCGTCTCGGCGGAGGCGCGTGCAGCGATCTTCCGGAGCTTGCTCGAATTCGCGCCCGACGCGATCGTCGTCATCGGCGGCGACGGACGCATCCGCCTTGTCAACACGCAGGCCGAGGCGATGTTCGGTTACGCCCGCGGCGAGTTGCTCGGCCAACCCGTCGAAGTCCTCTTGCCCGAAAGCCTTAAGTCCATCCACTCCGAGCATCGGAGGCATTATTCCGCCCAGCCTCGTACGCGTCCGATGGGGGTGGGTCTCGATCTCGCGGCCCGCCGCAAGGACGGGACTGAGGTCCCCGTGGAGATCAGCCTGAGTCCCCTTGAGACCGTCGAAGGGCGCCTCATTACGAGCGTCATCCGCGACGTCACCGAGCGCAAGAGAGCGCAGGAGGAACTGGCGACGCGCGCGATCCAGCAAGCCGTCGTGGCCGAACTCGGCCGGCGCGCCCTCTCGGGCACCGATCTTGCGATCCTGATGGACGAAGCGGTCGCATCCGTCGCCCGGACTCTTCGGGTGGAACGGGCGAGCGTCTTGGAACTCTTACCGGACGGCGACGCGTTCTTGCTGCGTGCCGGGGTAGGTTGGAAGGATGGGATCGTGGGACACGCAACCGTCGGGACCGGGACGCGATCGCACGCCGGCTACACTTTACTCGTCGACGAACCGCTGAGTGTCACGGACCTTGGCGAGGAGACGCGGTTTGAGTGCCCCCCGCTGCTGCGTGACTATGGGGTGGTCAGCCTCGCGAGTGCCATTCTCTACGTCCAGAATCGGCCGTTCGGCGTCCTGGACGCGCACGCGAGCCGGGGCCAGGCCTTTACGCCGGACGGATTGAATTTCCTCCAGGCGGTCGCCAACGTGTTGGCCGCCGCGACCGAGCGCAAGCGGGGCGAGCAACTGCAACGCGAGCGGGATCTGCTTCGGGCCGAGCAGATGGCGGCCGTCGGGCAGGTGGCGGCGAGCGTTGCGCACGAGCTTCGCAATCCGCTCACCGCGATCAAGGGCCTGGTCCAGGTCAACCGGCGAGAGGCGGAGTCGTGCGGACTGCCGTCGGAGGACCTGCGGGTCATCGAGGAGGAGATCCGCCGGATGGAGCGAACGCTCCAGACGTTCCTCGATTTCGCCCGCCCCCCCGAGCCCGAGCGGCACCCCCAGGGCCTGGGAGAACTCCTGGACCGCACCCTCGCCCTGGTCCGGGGCCGGATCGAGGAGCGGAAGGTGTCCCTCGTTCTTCAGCGACGGTCTGCACCGGTTATGGTGGACGTCGACGGCGACCAGATCCAGCAACTCCTGCTCAATCTGGTACTCAACGCTCTCGACGCAATGCCCTGTGGGGGAAGCTTAGAGGTCGAACTCGCGATTTCCACGGGCGGCGAGGCAGAAGTCCGGTTGCTCGACAGTGGCCCCGGGGTAGCCCTCTTCCTGCTGCCCCGAATCTTCGACCCCTTTGTGAGTGGTAAGGAAACGGGACTGGGACTGGGCCTCGCGGTTTCCCGGCGGATCGCCGAGGATCACGGTGGTTGCCTCACGGCGGAGAACAGACCGGGCGGCGGGGCTTGTTTCGTGCTCCGACTTCCGGCGCGGCAACCTAATTAGTCCGATCGGAGCCGGCGAAGCCTACGGCGTCGCAGGGTCCGGTGAGGTGACATCCATGCCAACTCTCCTGGTGATCGACGACGATGCCGCCATCCGCCATTTCTTCCGCCGCGCCTTCCCGGGTCCCGAGGTCACCTTGCTGACGGCCGCTTCGGTCTCGGAAGGCCTGGAGGAGGTCGCCCGCGGGCGAACCGACGTGGTAATTCTCGACATCGACCTGCCGGATCAATCGGGTCTGGATGCTTACCATCGGGTCCACCAGCTCGACCCGAAGATCCCCGTCATTTTTGTCACAGGGCAAGGGACCACCGCGACCGCCATCAAGGCGATGAGTCTAGGGGCTTACGAATACCTCCTCAAGCCGCTCGAACTCGACCACCTCTGCGACCTCGTCGCGCGGGCCTTCGAGATCAGCCGCTTGATGCGCGTCCCCGCGGTGGTGGCCGAGGCGAATACGGAGGACTCGGACTCACGCCAGCGGCAGGACGGTCAGGCCGACCCCCTCGTCGGGCGGTCCGCCTTGATGCAGGACATCTACAAGGCGATCGGCCGGGTCGCCCCGCAGGACGTGACCGTGCTCGTGCTCGGCGAGAGCGGCACCGGCAAGGAGCTTGTCGCCCGGGCGATCTACCATTACAGCCGCCGCTCGGCCGGGCCCTTCCTGGCGATCAACTGCGCCGCGATCCCCGAGCCCCTGCTGGAGAGCGAGCTGTTCGGCCACGAGAAGGGGGCGTTTACGGGTGCCGACCGCAGGCGGGTCGGCAAGTTCGAGCAGTGCAGCGGGGGCACGCTCTTCCTGGACGAGATCGGCGACATGACGCCGCTCACGCAGACGAAGATCCTGCGGGTCCTGCAGGACCAACAATTCGAGCGGGTCGGCGGAAACGAGACCATCAGGACCGACGTCCGGCTGATCGCCGCCACCAACCGTGACCTCGAACGGTTGATCGCCAGCGGGCAGTTCCGGGGCGACCTCTACTACCGGCTCAACGTCTACACCATCAAACTGCCGCCGCTGCGCGACCGGGCCGACGACTTACCTCTGCTCGTCGGGTACTTCCTCAAGCGGTTCAGCCAGGAATTGGGGAAGGACGTGGGAAGCATCGCGCCCGAGGCCCTGGACATCCTCCTGCGACACTCGTGGCCAGGCAATCTGAGGGAGCTCCAGAGCGTCCTGAAACAGGCGCTGCTCCAGGCCACGGGACCCGTGCTTCTCCCGGAATTCCTTCCGGCCTCCGCTCGCGGCGAAGGGAGGGCGCACTCCGGCACCGCCTCGAACGCTCCGCTGACGACGGCCGATCTGGCCCGCTTCATCGACGAGAGGCTCGAGTCCGGGTCTACGGACCTTCACGCCGAATGGCTCGCCCTGACGGAGCGTCACCTTCTCGCTCATGTCCTGCGCCACACAGGCAACAACCTCTCCCAGGCCGCGAGGGTCCTGGGCATCAACCGGGCGACCCTGCGGACCAGGCTCGGCCAGCTCGGGAGGGCGGTTGGCCGGTCGGCATTCGCTGACGACGGCCACCACTCCTGAGTCGGAAATCCTCGGCAACAATTCGTTCCTACAGCCGCATCGGTGGCCATGCGCTTTCGCGCGCGGCAATCCTCCGTGCCAGCCGAGGGAGACCTGTCCTGGCCGGTCGGTTTTTCATCAGGTGGCGAAACGTTCGCCAGATGAGAGACGCGATGCAGGGTCGTTTTCCTGCCGTCCCCGGCCTCATCCGGACGTCCGTGGATCGATAATTGCCGGGAAATCCGGCTCTGGGAGGCGATACTGACGCAATCGCTGCCTCAAGAATGCGAATCGGGAGTTCGCCAAGCCTGGCGGCACGTCGGATGCCTTAGAGAGATTCGGAAAGCTCAGGCTCGATGGGAGATACGGGCAAAAAAGTGAATCAAAGTGAATTCACTCTATCCGTCGGGCCTCATGCCCAACCGTGGCCGGGCCTCCCATGCCGGGCACGCCCGAACGATCGTTAACACAGGAAAGGAACGCTCCATGGCCACACGTACGCCACGAGGAAGTGCTTTTGCCGCGCTCGGGGTGGCCGCGATCTTGATCGCCGGCCTCCGGGTTCCGAGCGGCGCCGGTGAGGAACCGCCGCCGGTCAAGACGGCGAGGGGCGGGCTCTTGGCGAAGGCCGGTCACCAGCAATTCGAGGTGTTCTTCTACCCTACAGGGGTGCGGGTCTTCCCGCAGGACCACGCCGGGGCAGCCGTAGACGCCTCGCAGCTTGCGGGGAACGCGACCTTCTACCACCCGAACTCGCCCAAGCCGTGGTTCTCGCGCCCGCTGCGTGGCACTCCCCCGTCTCTCGACCTCGCCATCGGCCTGACGAACGCCCCTCGGTCTGGTGTTAAAATCGCCTTCGAAATCACCGGCCTTTCGGGCACCGCCGAGCCTAAGGCGAACTTCACCGTGCCCCTGGAATTCGTCCCTCAGCCGGTCGCGCAGCCGACGGTCGCCCAACCCACGGCCCCCCAAGGCGGCGTCCCGATCGTTCCGCGGTACACCTACGGACCTGGCTACCAGGGATACGGTTACTATCCATACACGAGCCCGGCGCCGGAGGCTCACCAGTCGGCCCGTCAAAGCTACATGTCCTCCATCCCCGGCATGTACGGACCTGGCGGTATGACCGTCGGACCTGGTCACCGCGACTGGTCGACGGGGCGCGATAGCCCGCTCGCAAAGCCGTGGCTGCAGGCGAGGGACTGAAGGATCACCGTGCTGGATCACGCACAACGCGACGAACACTCTTTCAGAAGGAGGGGACATCCCATGATTCCAAAGACTGCTTGGTGGATGGCGGCGACGGTCATCGTGGCGGGATTCGCGTGCCCCCCAGGGGCCGCGCTCGCCCAGGACTCGAAATGGCAGGCGGCCCACGACGCGGGCTGGAAAGCCTATAAGGAGGGGCGGCTCGACGAGGCCGAGAAACAACTAAGGGCGGCGGAGAAGGAGGCGGAAACCTTCGGCGCAAATGACCCCCGGCTTGCGACGACGCTCGATCACCTGGCGTGGGTCCTCTGCGGCGAGGGGAAGGCCGAAGTTGCAGAGCCGCTCGCGAAGCGCGCTCTCGCGATCCGCGAGAAGGCCCTCGGCACCGAGCACCCGGATGTGGCGAAGAGCCTGCACACGCTCGCGTGTCTCTACGACATGCAGGGGAAGCCCGAGGAGGCGAAACGCTTCTACGAGCGGTGCCTCGCCCTCGACGAGAAGACCAAAGGGCCCGGGGACCCGGCCGTCGCGGCCTCGCTCGACAATCTGGCCACGGTCGATCACGTCCTCGGCAAGAACGCCGAGGCGGAGGCGGCGTACAAGCGGGCGCTCGCGATTCGCGAGAAGGCGCCGAACGCAAACCCCATCGACCTCGCGCCCACCCTCTACAACCTCGGGGTCCTCTATCTCGACCAAGGCAAATTCCCCGAGGCCGAGCCTCTGCTCAAGCGGGCGCTTTCCATCCGCGAGAAGGCGCTCGGCGCGGATCACCCGGACGTGGCGACGAGCCTCGAGGCGATCGGGTGGTGGTACGCGAAACAGGGGAAGGTCGCCGAAGCGGAGCCGCTCCTGAAACGGGCGCTCTCGACCTTCGAGAACGCACTCGGCCCGGACCACCCCCACGTGGCGCGGTGTTGCGCGAAGCTGGCCCATGCCTGCTGCGCGCAGGGTAAGAACGCCGAGGCCGAGTCGTGCTGCAAGCAGGCCCTCGCGACCTACGAGAAGGCTCCGGGTGCGGACCCCCTGGGCTTCGCGAAGGCGCTGGAGGAGTACGCCACCGTCCTCCGCAACACGAACCGCGTCGCCGAGGCGGAGAAGCTTGAGGCCAGGGCCAAGGCGATCCGGGAAAAGCTCGGTCAGTCTGGAGCGGTGAAGCAATAAACGAACCTTCCATAAGGCTCACGGGCCGCACCGATCTCTCGGGCGGCTCGACAGCCACGGCACCAAAGATCGCCACGGCGTGGCGTGACCGGATCGTCGCGGAATGGTCCGCCCCGCCTGAGCGAACACGGAACGAGGGTCTCATCCCTCGTGGCCGGGCCGCACGGTGCGGCCTGGCCTCATCTACGGTGTTTCACAACGGGGAGAACGAAGATGGATCGACGCAACATGCTGGGCGCCCTGAGCGCCGCCGGCCTGGTCGCATTGGGCGGCACCGCCCTGGCGCAACAGCCGCACGATCACGGCAAGGCCCTCGACGATTGCCGTGAGGTGTGCGGCAAGGCGGCGCACCATTGCCTGGAACAACTCCGCAAGGGCGGGCCGAACGCGGAGGCCCACGCCCGGGCCCACGAGATGACGATGGATTGTCAGCGGTTCTGCTCGCTGGCGACCGACCTCACGTTTAGCAGCAGCCCGGTGGCGCACCACGCCCACGCGGCCTGCGCCGAGGTGTGCCGGGAGTGCGGCGAGGCCTGCGAGAAGGTCGCAGGGGACAAGATCATGCAGGACTGCGCCAAGACCTGCCGCGAGGCCGAGAAGCACTGCCGCATGATGGCCAAGGCGGGCGGTCACACACACTAGGGCAAATTACGCCGATCGCTAGCAGCTCATCCACCCGAGGGCTCACGGGTTGGGCTCGTCTCCGCATCGGGAATGGACCTACGTTCCCCAACCGTGAAGGAGAGCAGATGCGTCAGGTATGGGCCGTCGTCGCATTGGCTGGCGCTTTCGCGGTCGCCGAGGCACGTGGAGACTCCGGGCCCGTCAGGACGGCGCAGGGCGGATTCGTGACGAAGATGGGCCACTACCAATTCGACGTCTACTTCTACCGCACCGGCGTGCGGGTCTTCCCGCAACGACCCGAGGGGACGCCGCTCGCCGTCTCCGGCATCGTCGGGACGGCGACATTTTACCACCCGAATTCCCCGGAAGTTTGGTTCTCGCGTCCTCTCCGCTCCGTCCCGTCGGCGTCGTCGCTCGACCTGGCGATCGGGATGGGCGACGTCCCGGCCGCTGGCGTGAAAGTGACCGTCGCGATCGACGGCCTTCCTGAGCCTTCCGAGCCCACGGCCACGTTCACAGTCCCCCTTGAATTCGTCACCGCGTCGAGCTTGGGCGGCGCCGTCGTATCGACAAAGCCGGCCCGACCACGGGGCGGCGTCCCGCCTCAGTTTCCGATCGCCAATGGACTGAGCTACAAAGGGCTCGGTGACTCCCTGATCACTCGCCCTGGCACGACATCGCCGCGCATGAGCCCCCCACCGGTCTCGCTTTCCGGCTATGGTAGCGTCCCATCGTCCGCCAGCCCAGGGGGGGCCTTACCCTTCGTGAGTGGCCACGCGGTCTTCGTCATGCCCTCATCCGGCCGGGACGTGCGGCTGGCAAGGCCTTGGCTCAGGCCGATGGACTGAGGCCCACCGGTTGCCGGGGATGTTCCCCAACGAGTCGTTCGACGTGTCCACATTGGATGCGGAAAGGAAGAGAATGATGATCCAATCCCTCGAGAGTAAGTCGTTTCGCCGTACCCTGGCGGTGGTTGCCGGGGCGGCGGTGCTTATGATGACCTGGCCCATGAGGGTTGGGGGCCAAACCAAGCCCGATGAACAGCCCAAACCCGCTGACTCCGCGAAGCACGTCCATCCGGGCAACCCGGACGCCAAGGCGAACGACGTGCTCGCTGAACAGGTCCAGCAACTGCGGGCGAAGGTCGCGAAGCTCGAAGCCGCCTTGTCACAAGGGCAGGAAACCGGCCAATCGAGCCCAAGGAACCCTGATCAAGGAACGGGCACGGGCGCGGCGACCGGGGATAAGGGCGCGCGCCAAAGCGGCCGTGTCTCCGCCAAATTTCAGAACTGCATCCAATGCCACCAGACACGTCCGAGCGGCCCTCTGCCACCAAGTCACTTGGAAACGGCCGGAGATACAGACACCGGAACGGGGGCGGGCGGGGGCATGGGGAAGATGAGTGGAGGGAAGTCCGGCGGCGGCATGGGAATGATGGGCATGGGGAAGATGGGTGGGGGGAAATCCGGCGGCGGTATGGGAATGATGGGTGGCGGTGGCATGGGAATGAAGGGCATGGGGAAGATGAGTGGAGGGAAGTCCGGCGGCGGCATGCCCATGATGGACGACGACAGCGACGAGATGGGCATGGGGAAGATGAGCGGAGGGAAGTCCGGCGGCGGCATGCCCATGATGGACGACGATAGCGACGAGATGGGTATGGGCGCCATGGGGAAGGTGCAAGGCATGAGCAGCATGCAGCGTGCCTCGGCCTTGCCGGGATTCCCTGGTGTCTCGCATCTCTATCACATGGGTGCGACGGGGTTCTTCCTGGACCACAACGAGCACATCACCCTGTCGGCGAATCAGCAGAAGAAGCTGAATCTAATCAAACAGAAAGCCCTGACGGGGAGTTCCTCCTGCAAACGCAAGGTCGAGGAGGGGGAACAGGAACTCTGGGAATTGACGGCTTCGGATACACCGGACGCCGCCGCGATCGAGGCCAAGGTCCATGAGGTCGAGAAGCTGAAGGGGAATCAGCGGTTGCTGTTCATCCGCGCCGTCGGCGAGGCCGCCAAGGTGCTGACCGACGACCAGCGGCAGGCGTTGGCGGGGACGGTGACGGAGGCGTCTGCTCAGCCGGCAACCGCCAAGCCCTAACCTGACACGCATTACTCCCATGAACACCTTTCGGGGACTGAACGATGACCAGGACGGCGAAAGAACTCGACAGCCATCAATTCACCTGGCCTGCCACGTTCTGGAGGCCCAAACCGTGTGCGTGCCGGGCACATTCAACCGCTGGGACCCGGCGGCAACGCTACTGACGAAGCACGGCGAAGTCGCAAATGATTATCGATTCGGCCCCACGGCAACCTCGGCGGCATACAAATTGCCGAATAAAAATATTTTGACCACTAACTCACAACGTGTGGGTTGATCCGGGTGTTCTTTTTTTAGGGGAGATTTCTATGAAGCGTCGAGAAGCGCTTGGTACGCTCACCGCGTCCGCTGTAGGCCTCGCCACTCTCGCCTCGGGGGCGAATGCGTTCGCGAACCAGGGCGGCGAGCACGAGATGCACTTCGAGACGTGCGCCAAGACCTGCGGCGAGTGCCAGATTCACAGTGATTCCTGCTTCCAACACTGTGCTGACCTCGTCGCCAAAGGGGACAAGAGCCACGTTAAGACCATGCACGCATGTGTCGATTGCGCGGAGTGTTGCAAACTGGCCGCCACTCTGAGTGCCCGCCACAGTCCGTACGCGGCTGCGGCCTGTGAGTGCTGCGCGAAGTGCAACGACGATTGCGCGGCGGCCTGCGAGAAATTCCCGGACGACAAGCAGATGGCGATGTGCGCGAAGTCGTGCCGCGACTGCGCCAAGGCGTGCCGGGAAATGATGAAGCACATGGCGCACTAACCCCACTCTCGATCGTAGGCCGGGCACCAACTTCAAGTCGGTGTCCGATCTGTCCGTTCGAGAGGCCCCTGTGCCACAACCTTGTCAGCGGTGGCTTCCCGAGTTCTTGAACATCATTTTAGGAGAGTTGAAGATGGTCGAAACTCAAACCAGTTACAAATGCAGCGCTTGCGGGATGACGAAAACGGTTCCCGCCGACCAGAAGGCTCCCTCGTGCTGCGGCAAGGTGATGCAAGAGACCGCCGCGCAAAAGCCGGGCGAAAGCAAGGGAGGTTCATGTTGTTCGGGCTAGACGGAACTAGCCATGACCGATCGACTCCCAGACCAGCACCCAGACTGACTGTTGTCGGTGCGCTGCGGGTCTGACGGCGTGAGGATGCAACCTCGACAAATGCGGCCACCGAGGGCGGAAGGTGCCCCGAGCAACCCCAAGTCGGTTTGTTTGTTTTGTGTCGACCGCCCTCCTCCTGGCTGTCCAGCGGAGCGTTGCTTGCCTCGACTGGCACCGGCACATGCAGCTATCTTCTGACGAAAGAAAGGACCGCGTCATGGCAAAATCAACTCAACTGGAACGGCCGGCAGCAACAAGGTTTGCGTGTCTCGCCCCGGAAGGCCGCGCGGTTTTCCTCGCAGGAACGTTCAACGGCTGGGATCCGAAGGCGACGCCGATGACCAGGAACGCCGATGGCAACTGGGACGTCTCTGTTGCCCTCGCCCCTGGGCATTACGAATTCAAGTTCGTCGTCGATGGGGCGTGGATCTGTGAGCCGGGTTGTGACGGTCATTACGACGGCTGTCCCAAATGCACGCCGAACCCTTACGGCACCATGAACCGCGTCATCGAGGTCGAGGCATAGCCATGGGCACGATTCCTTTCCGGAGGCCCGCGTCGGCCCGGCTCGTTCGCCTGGGCGTGCTCGCCCTAGGGATCATGCTGGCATGGGTATCCTCGGGCTTTGCCCAAATGACGCCGGAGGAGCATGCGAGTCACCACCCCGGACAAGAAAAGGAGAAGGCCAAAGATACGGGAGGGCAGGAAGCAAAGACGGGTATGCCCGGCATGGCTGATAAGGACAAAGGAATGCAGGAGCCAAAAAAAGGAATGGGCGGCGGCATGGGCGACATGGGCAAGATGATGGAAGGGATGGGAGCACCGCCGCCGAAGGAACTGTACCCCACGCTCATGACGCTTCCGGACCTGTCGCATGAGAAGCGGGATGAGGTCGGGCGTCAGGCCGGTGATCGTATGACGGCGGGGATAGCTCTGCTCTCAGGGGCGGTCGACCGGCTCTCGGAGGCGACACTCAAAGACGATTACGAGGCGATGCAGCAGGCCACGTCTCAGATGCGTGAGGGCGTAGCGCAGTTCGAGAGCGGCCTGGCCGCCCGGCGAGCTCTCGCCGACGGCAAGCTGCCCCACCAGGTCGCCCAGCAATGGTTTAAGGGTGAAATGAACCTTCAACCGCCGTACGGTGTAGAAGCTCGCGGCGGTCTCTTCGGCGTCACTCCATTTCACCTCTTCACAATGGTACTTCTCATCGCGTTCGCGCTGGCGATGGTCGCCATGTATTTCTTCAAGATGAGCCGCGCGGCGGCCCTCTTTGGGCGTATCGAGTCCGACTCGGGACCGCCTCCCCCCGGCTCGGCCCCGCCACTTGCAGGAACAGCACCGCCGACGGCGGCAGACACCAAGGGAACGTCTGCATGAGCGATCTGCCTGCCCCCAAAACCGCGCCGCCTACGGCCGACGCCAAAGCTGCCCCGCCGGCGACTTCGCAGTTGCCTGTGGCTGCGAATTGGCGAGGGTACCTTCGCGTGGGAGGCATCGTCACGGAAACGCCAAGTGCGAAAACGTTTCGGCTCCTCCCTTCCTCCGGCGACCGCTTCCTCCCTTTCACCTTTGTGCCTGGTCAGTTCCTCAACGTCGCGTTCTGGATTGGCGGCGCGAGAATGAACCGCTCGTACTCCATTTCGTCCTCCCCGACGCACCGCGAATATGTCGAGCTGACCGTGCGGCGAGAGCCACGGGGCGCGGTCTCCCGTCACATCGTTGATCTCCTCAAGGTCGGCGATTTGATCGAAGCGGGAGGCCCGGTTGGGCGGTTTACCTTTACCGGGACAGAGGCGGACAGCATCGTCCTCATCTCAGCCGGCGTGGGCGTCACGCCGATGGTCAGCATCACCCGATATCTCACCGAGCAGTCCTGGGACGGAGATATCTTCTTCATCTACTTGTGTCACAATTTGGCCGACTACCTGTTTGCCAACGAGATCGCCGCACTCCAGCGCGCGAATCCGAAGTTGCACGTCGCCGTCACGGTGTCTAAACCGGAAAGGGCCGACTGGAAAGGCCTTCGCGGACGCATCACCAAGGAACTACTCACGCAGACGGTCCCCGATCTTGCATCGCGGAGAATCCATCTGTGCGGGCCACCCGCGATGATGGATGCGACCAAGGCCATGCTCACCGAGTTAGGAGTTGCTCCAGACCACGTCAAGACCGAAGCATTCGGTGCAGTCAAGCCCACCCCGGCCGCTGCAGCGACGGCCTTGAAACCGATTACTCCAGCCACTGGCCCGCGGGTCACGTTCTCAAAGAACAACAAGTCGGCCAAAATCCATGTCGATCTCCAGGCGGGAGATAGCCCGCCGGAGCAGACCATCCTGGAACTCTCGGAGGAGCTCGGCATCGGCATCGAATTCTCTTGCCGCGTCGGTACCTGCGGCGTGTGCAAGGTGAAGCTGACTACCGGCGAGGTTGAGATGGCGGTGCAGGACGCTCTCGATGCCGACGACAAAATCAACGGAATCATTCTCGCCTGCCAAGCAAAGCCTACGAGCGACGTTGCGGTGGAGGCATAGCCATGAAGGAGCGCGAACGCATCGTCGTCACCGGCGTCTTCGGCGTGTTGGTGTTTGCCTGGCTGGGCTTCCTCGTCCACCGTTCGCCGCGCTTCGCGGGCAGCGGAGTTGGGGCGGTGTTTGGAATAGCGGGGGCCGTGCTGATGCTTGTCCCGCTCGCATATCCGATCGTAAAACGTATTCGTTTCCTCAACGCTCGGATAACTCCTCACGTTTCTCTGCAGTCGTTGCTTACGGTGCATGTCTACACGGGCATTCTCGGCCCTTTGCTTGGTATGGTTCATACCGGCCACAAGTTCGACAGTTGGCTCGGAATCACGCTGACGTCTGTGATGCTTCTTGTCGTCCTGAGCGGGTTCATCGGTCGATACTTTCTCAGCTACGTCAATCAAGACATGAGAGACAAATTGCTCCTCTTGCAGACCGCCAGGGGCGATCTGGATAGTGCGTGGGGGGCACTCCAGAATTCGCCCCCGGAGATAAGTACGCTCCCGAAGGTGCCGCTCTTGGCCGCGGGCCTAGCGTCGTTGGGGCTCGATCTTCCGATCGGCGGACCGGCCCGTGAGGTCATCCGGCTTGCCGAATCCGTGGCGGACCTGGAGTACGCGGTCCGCACGCACGAGCTTTTCAAGCGGTGGTGCAGCCGATGGCTGAAACTGCACCTCGTTCTTTCCGTCCTCCTCTACGTTTTGCTCGGGCTGCACGTCTGGGCAGGGATCCATTTCGGTCTGAGGTGGTTCTCATGAAGCTCTGGCGTATCCTGCTCATCGCGTCGGCACTGCTCTTGGCGTTGTTTGGCGCGTATTACCTCCTGGGGAGCCATTCCGGTGGCGAACGCTCTGGGGTGTTGAGCAAAACGGCTTGGCAACGTATGTCCAGTCCCGGTTCGCTCTCCCAGGCCCACAAGTTTCTGGAGCATAACTGCGCGGCCTGTCACACGCCCGTCAAGGGGGTCGAAGCCAGCAACTGCATCGTCTGCCACGCCAACAACGAATCGTTGCTCCAGCGCCAGCCGACCGCGTTTCATGCCAGCGTGAGCAGTTGTCGTGAGTGCCATCCTGAGCATCGGGGGACCGTTCAGCGCCCGGCCGAGATGGACCACCTGGCGCTGGCCAGGATCGGCTTCCGCGAACTGAAAGCCGACCTGTCACCAAACGGTGAAGACAAATTGGTGCGGAAAGACCTCCTTGACTGGATCGGCCAACACCAGCCCACGAGCCGCAGGACGGAAGGCCATTCGAGCCTCACTCCGCAGGAGGCGGTCTTGAATTGCGCGACCTGCCATTCCACCAAGGATCGGCACTTCGGCCTCTTCGGCCAGGACTGCGTCCAGTGCCACGGGGCGACCAAATGGACGATCCCAGAGTTCCGGCATCCTTCGCCCAAATCCACGGATTGCGCCCAGTGCCACCAGGCCCCGCCGAGCCATTACATGATGCATTTTCAGATGGTTTCGGCCAAGGTGGCCCGCCAGCCGACTGCCAAAGTCAACCAGTGTTACCAGTGCCACCAGACGACGACGTGGAACGATATCAAGGGCGTGGGCTATTACAAGCACCATTAGCTAGGACGCCGAGAGTACGGCGAGCGGCGAAGCCCTGAGCGGCCCCTCGAAGAAGCAACCGAGAAGACTCGATGTGCGGCGGTTGTCGAGGCCGCGGATCGCACTTCAGGGTACGTTCGCCGCGACTGAGTCCGGGCTCCAACGCTTGCCGGGAGAGATCATGATGCACGAATCAGCAAAGGGGGGTTCTGCCATTCCAAGAGGCAGCGGCGTGGCTTTGCCGGCCGTGTTGGCCGTCCTCCTCGCCGTCGCGGCATTGGGGTCGGGCCGGGCGGGCGGCACCGCGGAACCGGCCGATGGGGGCGGGGACAAGCCGCTGGAACTCAAGATGCCCGATTCCCTGCGCAAGCGGCACGAAGCCTTCCACGCGGACTTCGTCAAGGCCACGAAGGAGGGCGGCAACGTCGGGGAGGCGGCCCGGTCGATCGAGAAATTGGCGGAGGCCCATTTCGCAAAGGCGAAGGAGGCATTCGCGCCCCTGGGGCTCTTGTCCCGGCTCGCGGCGGGGGAGGTCACGCCCGCGATGCGTGAGGCCATCGGGAAGGCCGAGCGACTGAGGGCCGCGCTGCCGCAAATTCGCCGCGATCACGGCGAGCTCGTGAAGGGGCTCGAGAGGCTCGCGGACTCCGCCAAGGCCGAGGGGAAGACGGACTACGCCGGCTTCGCGGAGCAGCTCACCCTGCATATCGGGGAAGAGGAGGAAGTCCTCTACCCGGCGGCGCTGCTGGTCGGCGAGTACCTGAAACGGAGGCTCGACAAGTAGCGACCGTGATTCGGAGGGGCGTTCTACCTGCGGCGAAGGCACCCGAGCGGAGGAGGCAAACGCGATGGCGTCCACCGAGGCGATCCCGGGCCAAGGCAACCAACCCGCAACCGCCGGCCACCCGTCTGGGCCGTGTGTCGAGGAGCCGTTCGCACTTGTTATCTTTGGCGCGACTGGCCAGCTGACCGCTTCCAAGCTGCTCCCGGCCCTTTTCCGGTTGTGGCGGGGCGAGTTCTTGCGTCAGCCGTTTGCGGTCGTCGGTGTGGGGAGGCGTGACAAGGACGACGCCAAGCTTCGGGAGGAAGCGCAACGCGTCATCCATGCGCGTGGTCCGGCCGATGACGGCGCGGACGCAGCGTGGCAGCAGTTTGCCCCCAGCCTCTATTACCACCGCGCCGACTTCACTACGGCGGACGGCTACCGTACGCTTTCGGCGCGGCTCGAACAGATGGAACAGCAACATAGCCTGGGCGGAAACCGCCTGTTTTACCTGGCAACGGATCCCGATTACTTTCCATTTATCGTCGAGCAACTGGCCGCCGCGCGTCTTGTGCGTCGCGAACCCGGCCGCCCGTGGACCCGGGTCGTGGTCGAGAAGCCGTTCGGAAAGGACTTCGACAGTGCCGAGGCGCTGGACCAGCAGATTCTGGGCGTGCTGCGCGAAGAGCAGGTGTTTCGCATCGACCACTATTTAGGCAAGGAGACGGTGCAAAACATCTTGGCATTCCGCTTCGGTAACCCCATCTTCGAGCCGCTGTTCAATCGCCAATATGTGGACCACGTTCAAATCACCATGGCCGAGACGGGCGGAATGGAGGGACGCCGCGGAGCCTATTACGACCACGCGGGAGCCATCCGGGACGTTGCCCAGAACCACCTCTTGCAGTTGTTGGCCTTGGTGGCGATGGAACCTCCCGCATCACTTGGGGCGACGGACATACACGACGAAAAAGTCAAGGTGCTGCGCAACCTCGTTCGACCCGAGGGCCGGTCGGCCGACGAGTGGGTGGTGCGCGGCCAATACGGGCCGGGACTCGCCAACGACGAGTCCCGGCCGGGCTACGTCGAGGAGAAAGCGGTTGCCCGTGACTCTTCCACTGAGACGTACGTCGCGATGAGGGCCGAAGTGGACACGTGGCGTTGGGCCGGCGTGCCGTTCCTGCTCCG
Source organism: Singulisphaera rosea (assembly GCF_054877945.1). Lineage (NCBI taxonomy): Bacteria > Pseudomonadati > Planctomycetota > Planctomycetia > Isosphaerales > Isosphaeraceae > Singulisphaera > Singulisphaera rosea. The sequence goes on from NZ_JBTYIP020000002.1 coordinate 599,796, forward strand.
CACCGGCAAGCGTCTGGCCCGGCAGGTGACGGAAATTGCCGTAGAGTTCAAACGGCCTCCCCGGCGTCTGTTCACTGCTGCACCGCACGGCGGCGACCTCTGCGACCGTCGTTGTCATTGTCACCCCGTCTGCAACTGTTGTCATGCGGGAGAGCAATCCGGGACACTAGTCTTTCGTATCCAGCCCGACGAGGGCATCAGCCTGACCTTCGCGGCAAAGCGTCCTGGGATGCAACTCGTGCTTCAGCCCGTGCGCATGGAGTTTGGCTATGCGCATTCGTTCCCGCAAATCCTGCCCGAGGCATACGAGCGACTCTTGCTGGATGCACTACGGGGCGACGCGACTCTGTTCACGCGCTCCGACGAGGTGGCGGCCGCCTGGGAGTTCATCACGCCCATCCTGGAGGCGTGGGAAGGGCAGCCTGCACCGCGCTTCCCCAATTACTCGGCCGGTAGTTGGGGGCCGATCGAGGCGGACCGGCTCCTGAGCGGATGTGAGCGAGGGTGGCGCCAGCCATAGCGCCCTGAGCCGAGGGTTTGGTCGAACTGCAAAGCACTGGTACACCTCGCTACCCTACGTCGGAATAACGTCCTCAGCAGTGAAGGCAAGAAGTGGCAACGAGCTGCATGGTCATACGTGAAATGTGTGCATGTTTTATATTAATTAACACGTGAGTTTATGAGGTGAGTCGATGCCAGGTTTTCAGTTGCAACGCCTGGGGTTGGTGATGGATCCGGGGCCCGGCAACCCTCTGGAGGCCGAAGGCGTCTTGAATCCGGCCGCGGTTCGGGGGGCCGTGATGGTCAACTTTACCTCTTCCCGCGGCTGGTCGCGCGGGGCAATTATTCGCGCATCGGGATCGCGCGAGTGCGGTTTAATGAGACCGGCAATCCGACGGGCGTCGAGCGTCCCGGCATTGCGCTGGAGCCCGAAGCGGATTACGAGAGACGAGCGGACGGCAGCGGCGGCTGCGAGGACCCGCGGATTTCGTTTGTCGAACCGCTCCAGCGATACGTGATGACCTACACGGCGCTTTCGCCCAATGGTCCGCGGATCGCGCTGGCACTATCAGAGGACCTGTTCAGCTGGAAGCGTCTGGGGCTTGCCACCTTCCGTCCGTATCAAGGCGTCGAGTTCGACGGCGTCGGCAACACAGACGCCTGCGTCTTCCCCGTAGCCATTCCCGATCCTTCCGGGAACCCGGCAATGGCCATCCTGCATCGGCCGCTCTTCCCCGGGACTTGTCCGGACGAAAAGGCGTGCGACCCTGGGTGCCGTGCGGTGGATCTCCGTCGCGAAAGCATCTGGATTTCCTACTGCCCACTCGCCATGGAGAATTGTGGGCCAAACCATCTCTGCCACTTTACCTCGCATCGTCGGCTGGCCAGTCCGGTGGCGCTCTGGGAGCGGCTCAAGATCGGCGGGGGAGCTCCCCCGATCCTGTCCCGGCACGGTTGGTTGGTCCTGTACCACGGCGTGGGCGAAACGGAGGAGCCGGACACACGAGGGCGCAAACTGAGCTACTCGGCGGGGGTGATGGTGCTCTCGGCGGAGCATCCGCACGTCATTCGCTACCGTTCGCCGCGGCCGGTGCTGGCGCCGGACTTGCCAGAGGAACGCCGGGGTACCGTCACGAACGTCGTGTTTCCCACCGGAATCGACCGGCGCGACGATCTCGGCGCGCCGGACCGCTTCGACGTTTATTATGGGATGGCTGATAGCCGGATCGGCGCGGCACGCCTTGATATGACCGAATGCCTGCCGCCAGGGGCTCTCGTCGACCGCCCGGAACAAAGGTCCAGCTAGCTGGTGGTCTCGAACGACCACGGCGCCTGCCCGATAGCGCAGGTAGAATAACTCTGACAGGCTGGTGGGCTCCTGGCCGTCTCCACAACGTGTTGTTCCCGAACCGAGGTGATGTGATGGACAGCGAGGCGACCAGGCGGACATTCCTCCAAGGCGGCACTATGGCGGCGGCCGGCCTCATCGCCGGGGCGGCCCCCGCGGCGGCCCAGGATGCCCCGGCCGGAGGGGGCCACGAGGGCCACGGCCAAGCGGGAGGCGAGCCGCGCGAGCGGCCCGCGGTGGGGAGCAAGACCGATCGCGGGAAGCTCGTACCGGGCTTCCGGGCGGCCGGTCTGGCGCCCGTCCCGGTCGAGGTGCCGGACGGCCCTCCGAAGCTCGCCTGGAAGATGGTCGATGGGGCCAAGGAGTTCCACTTGACCGCAGAGCATGTCAAGCGCGAGTTCCTGCCCGATATCTGGATCGACGTCTGGGGCTACAACGGCAGCATGCCCGGCCCGATGATCGAGGTCGTGGAGGGCGACAAGGTCCGGGTCATCGTCCACAACAAGCTCCCCGAGCCGACCATCGTGCACTGGCACGGCATCGAAGTCCCCAACGCCATGGACGGCGTGGAGTTCCTTAATCAGGAGCCGATCAAGTCCGGCGAGTCGTTCGCCTACGAGTTCACCCTCGAGCAAAACGGCACGTTCGCCTACCATACGCATGTGGCCATGCAGCAAGGCATGGGGATGGTGGGCCTGTTCATCGTCCATCCCAAGGTGGCCCACGACCCGCCGGTGGACCGCGACATCGCCCTCATCATCCAGGAATGGGCCATCCTGCCGGGATCCTCGATCCCGAACACCATGTCGATGGAGTTCAATCTCTTCACCCTCAATGGCTGCGCGGGCCCTTACTGTACACCCATAGTCATCAAGCAGGGCGAGCGGGTGCGCATCCGCCTTTTCAACTTCAGCGCCATCGACCACCACCCGATGCACTTGCACGGGATTACCTTCTGGATCACCGGGACCGAAGCGGGCCGCATCCCGGACACCGCCTGGATCCCCAGCAACAACGTCCTGGTGGCGGTCGCACAGTCGCGGGATTTCGAATTCGTCGCCAAGAACCCGGGCGATTGGGCGTTCCACTGCCACATGTTCCACCACATGATGAATTTCATGAGCACGATGGTCGGCCCGATGGGCGGCCACACGGTCCAGGGGATGCGGGCCGGCCAGAGCACGACCGGCGGGATGGGGATCGCCACTGGTGGCTCGGCGTTGTCGTCCGAGGCGTACGGCCCGAGCTTCGGCCGCAGCATGGGCGAGCAGACGAGCTTGGACCGCGCCGTCGGCAACATGCCGCCGATGTCCGCCATGGGGTCCGGGCACCAGGGCGGGATGGCCGGCATGCCCGGCATGGGGTCGCAGGGCGGCGGCATGCGGATGGGGGAGGCTCGAGACGTTCCGGGCTACCCGCAAGCGATGATGGGCATGGAGAGGCCCGCGACGGAGATCCGGAAGCTTACCGGCAAGCGCGAGACGCGGGGCATGCGCAGCGACTGGTTCAATGGCGTCGAGGGGCTGATGACCGTGGTCCGCGTCCTCCCACCGGACCTCTTCGATCAGGTGATGTCGGGCAAGGGCGACGTTGAATCCGGAGCGAGCGTGCCCGGGGCGAGGTCGGGCGAGGCAATGCCCCATCGACATGGCAACTGAGTCGGAATATCGCGAGGGCCACTGGCCTCCCTCTCCCGAAATCCCCTTTGAACCAATGGAGGAATGACCATGAGACCTTGGGAGATCCATCCGGCGTTGGTCCACTTCCCGATCGCCTTCCTGCTAGGCTCCGTGGCCCTGGATACCTACGCCTGGGTCCGGCGTCGCGACGACCTGTCGCGGGTCGTGTACGGGTTGCTGGTCGCCGGCGTCGCGACCGGATGGTTGACGGCCCTCGCCGGGCTCGTCGCCTACTTGACCGTGATGGCTCATACCGAGGAGGCGCACGGGCTGATGATCTGGCACCTCGCCCTGAACGTGACGATGCTCGCCTTGTTCACCGGGGTCGCCATCGCCCGTCGCCGACACCGAGCCGGGCCGTCACCGGTCGGGAGCCGGGTCGTCGTCCTGGTTGCGGCGGTCCTCCTGTTGATCGGGGGGGCCTTGGGCGGTTATATCGTCTATCACGGTGGTGCCGGCGTTTCGCCCAAGCTCCTCGCCCCCGAGATTCGTGGAGGTCATTCGCACGGAGGAGAGGCCGGCGGCCCCATGCCCATGCAAGGCGGTCATCAGCATGATGAGGAGACCAAGCCGGGATCGTGACCTCGCGGCGGGGCGACGGCCATCGGAGGGCACGGACCGAGGCACCCTCGGCCGGTCACGCGCGCATGGGCCGCCCGCCCGCGAGCCGACTCCGTAACGATCGCCGACGGCGGAAAGCCCCGTATCCGCCAGAACCCGGCTCACCGAGGCTGGGGGTTCGCCTCGATGTGGCCCTGCCCGGTCGGGGCATCGGGCACGGCTAGCCCGTCGACCAGGAGCATGCCGCCAATCTCGACCTCGGCCCGTCGGAGTTCGAGGAGCGACTGGACGTAGTCTGCATCCAGCGAGACCAGCGTTCTCCGGGCCACCAGAACCTGCGGATAGGCCGCCCGCCGCTGCCGAAGGTTTTCCGACTGGACCTCAAAAGCCCGCCGCGCCAACGGCAGGCTCTCAATGCGGTAGTCCAGCACCGATTGCTGGGCGTCCTGGTAGCGGGTGAAAGTATCGGCCAGGCGTTGGCGCAGCGTCAGCGCCACGCGGTCGTGCTCGGCGTGGGCACGCGCCAGATCGGCCATCGCCTCGCGGACGGTCCCCTGGTTCCGGTTCCAGACCGGCAGCGGAAAGCTCGCCTGGACGCCTGCGGTCGTGGTGTTGACCTCGTAGTTGTGGCCGACGACCGCCTGCAAGGTGACGTTCGGGATCGGCTCGGCGCGCTCGCGGCGGACCGTGATCTGGTCTCGCTTGATCTGGGACAGCGCCGCCTGAATTTCAGGGCTATTTCGGAGCAGGTTCGCAAGAGTGGCGTCGAAGTCGAGGGGGGCGGCCTCCGCCTCCAGCGGCCGGACGTCCAGCGGGACCGGGCGCAGCTCCGGTGCCCCGACCTGGGCGATCAGTTTCTGCCAGTCCCCGCGATAACGGTTCTCCGCGTTCCTCAGCGCCACGCGGGCGCGGTGGGCCTCGACCTTGGCCTGGAGCAGGTCGGGCTCGTTCGCCTGGCCGACGTTGACGAGTTGCTCGGTGGTTCGCACTGCATCCTCGTTGATCCGGACCAATTCACCCTCGACCTGGACCAGCCGCTGGGCGGCGACGACCGCGAAGTAGGCGATGCGGACGCCGTTCAAGACCCGGAGCCGCTGGACCTCGGCCTGCCACTGGGCGGTGTTGGCCTCCTCGGCGAACTTGGCGCGGCTGAGCCGGAGCTTGCCCCCGGTGACGATCTCCTGCTGGACGAAGCCACCTTGGAGCTCCCCGGGAGACGGCCTCCCCCGGGCGAGGACGCCGCCGGCCGTCGGCACCTCAGCGCCCGGGGCCCCCATCTGCTCGGACTGGTAGCCGATTCTCGGATTTGGGTAGAGCCCGGCCTGGAAGGAGCGGCTCCGGGACGCGTCGATCTGGGCGAAGGCTTGCCGGAGCGTCGGGTTGCGCTCCATCGCCAGCCGCTCGAGATCGGCGAGGCTCAAAGTGGCGACCGGGCCGGCCGCGGCGGGGTCGGGTGGCCGCGGGCTTGCCATCGCCGCCATCGGCTCCGGCAGGGCGGCCGGTAGCGCCGCTCTCGAGGGCTCCGCCGCATTGTGGGACGACATGTCGTGGGTCGGCGCCTGGGCGACCCTCCGCACTCGGACATCCTCGGCACTGGCCCAGACCGGGGGACCCAGGAGCGACGCCAGACAGGCGATCGTCGTCCCGGTCCCGAGGGCGTGGGCGAGCGCCGGACGGGCCGTCTGCGGCCTGCCCTTCGCGTTCATCCTGAACATCGTTCGCTCCTCGGTCCGACGCGCTGAGCCCGCCGCGTTCGGATAGACATCGGGAGTATCGGCCCTGCGGACGGCAGGGCTTCGCCTCATTGTCTGCAAATCCTAGATTCTCCCAACAATTACTTCCACTTCGGACGCATGGCCCGCTGGGCCCCGTACATTGCTGTGGCATCGCGGAACCTCATGCCACCGAGCCAAGCTCCCGTCGGCAGAGCGCGGGCTCGCGTTTTTCACGCACGCCAACTACGGCGAAGCTTCCCAGGATTTCCGGCCGCCATGCGGAAGTGGCGACGCCCCGTGGCGTCAAAGGCCAGCGAGACGGATTCGTCAGACGCGATCCGACGACGGTCCCCTGTTGCTCTGTGTCACTCGTGTTAGGATTTGACTTCGGCCTCGTGCCGCGTTTGAATGAGGCCATGTTTGGGCGGCGAGTTGCATCGGGGGTGCGGAAGTGCTGAAGACGACGGAGGATCTCGGCGAGGTCGTGAGACGTTACCGGAGCGATCCGGAATCAGTCTATAACACCTGGTTCGTCCGCAGCCCGGAACGTCTCAAGGCATTCCGCTCGATCCGGCGCGGGGTGATGGAGGTCGTCAAGGCGATCCGCGAGGAGAGCTTCGGGGCCGATTTCAAAGGTTCGCCGCTGGAGACGGTCCTGCAGAGCATCACCGAGCAGAAACAGGTCTTCGAGGGCGCGGCCCATCCCTTCTACTGGAAGCCCAAGCTCCGCATCCCCGACATCTACGAGGACGAGGAGAACAAGCGGGCCTTCGGCCAGCTCCTGGAGCGGGCGCTCGGCTCGCCCGGCGAGGAGCGGCTCCTGCGCGAGATCCTCGATCTCGACCGCCGGCGCATCAAGGGGCTCGGCCCCGCCGTGGCCAACATCCTCTACTTCCTCCACCCGACCCTCTTCCCGCCGTTCAACACCGCCATCGTCCGTGGCTTCAACGCGCTCTTCGCCGACGCCAAGAAGCTCGGCTCCTGGCCGGATTACCTCGAGATGCGGGAGGTCATCAGGTCCGCCAATGCGGGGCTACGCCCCCCGCTCTCCAACGATCTGGGCGCGTTCGCCGGCTTGCTGTTCGACATCGGCGTCGGGAAGGTCCTTATCGAATCCAACCTGGCCGAGGGGCTTGCCCGCGAGCGGGAAGGGGTCGAGAAGATCGTCCGCAGGCGTCATCGCGAGGTCGAGGAGGACCGGGCCGAGGAAAACGAGCACCTGAAGATCCAGCACATGCTCACGACCGTCGGCCGCTCGCTCGGCTATTCGGTCCACGTGGCGACGAACGACCGGGGGCGCACCTACGAGGGTGAATGCCTGGCGTCCCTGACGGTGGAACGCCTCCCCGACCTCGGCCTGGCCGACGAGACGGCCCAGACGATCGCCCTGATCGACGTCCTCTGGCTCCGGGCCGACACCGGCAGGGTCGTCTGCGCGTTCGAGGTCGAGAAGAGCACGTCGATCTACTCGGGCATCCTCCGGCTCGTGGATCTCGCCAAGTCGGTGGGCGATCCCTCGCTGCACTTCTACCTGGTCGCACCGAATGCGCGGGAGAAGGAGATCCAGGCCCAACTGCGCCGCCCGGCCTTCGGCGACCTCGGAGCCCTGGAACTCCGCTACATCCTCTTCCGGGAGCTCTGCGAGCACTGCGCCGGCCTGTGCAAATTCGGAGACGACCACACGGTCCTACGGAAGATCGCCAAAGGCAGGCCGGATGGCGCGTCGGCACCTTCGGCTCGGCCGGCTCCTTGAATCGTCAATCGCCTTGTTCCCGCCTGGATGATCGAACGCGAGAACATCGGAGACGGATGGCCGCCGTACCGAGTCCAGCCCCAGGCAATTCGGCTGGTATCATGACGCGAACCGGCATACAATCCGAGACGGTCTGGGAAGACCGGCCGCATGTCGGCTCAACACCAGGGAAGGCGGACCCGCCCGCGGGCTCACGGGCGGGCGATTTACCGCCAAGAACGTACGCCCGTGCCTTCGTCTTGCCGATACGAATCCGCCCATGGGACCGGGATTCGGCGAACAAAGTTGCGTTCGCGGCCGAAATAACGATTGTTGGAGTCCGTCGAGGCCCGAATTGCCCTCGGAAGCCGACGGTCAGCAATCGATGACTCAGGGTTCGAGCCCATGAACGCCGCCCGCCGCCAGTCCGGAGCACTCTGGATCGCCTTGATGGCGATCTGGGGGGCGTCGTGGGCGGCACCCGCGGAAGCCCGGCCGATGGCCGCCTGTTGCGACGCCTACCCCCCGGGATGCGGCGGTTGCTGCTCGTCCGGGCCCGGCATCCCTGCCGGCGAATCCGCCCCGGCCGGTTGCCGCCTTCCGAGGGCGGCCTGTCAGTGCGGCCCCGCCGAGCCTGCCGCCCCGGGCACGGCGACCGACCGCCTCACGACCGGCGGGCGTGCCGCCTCGGTCCCCCTCTGGATCGCAGACTCGTCCAGCCCGACGATCGCCCCCGCAGCCTCGCCCTGCGACCGCTTGCGGGCGACGCGGCGCCCCATGCACGCCGCACCGCCGCGCACCTTCCCCCTCCTGAATTGAGCCCTTCCCCCGGGCCGCCGTCCCACTCGGCGCCTGCGGCCATCGGCCGCGTCAGATAGCCGCGACAACACACCGGCCATCGCAATCGATGTCTCGGGACCGCCCCGCGTCCCCGTTGCGCCCCTCGCTCGCGTCGCGCCCTGGAGGCTCGACGTCGCGTGAAGGATGGCGCGCGGACGGTCGTCGGCCCCGATCGGCGATCCATCCACGGGGAGGGGAAGAACGATGATCTGCATCGATCCAGTTTGCGCATTCAGTCGCGATGAACTCGGGCGACTGGGCCTCGTCGCCCATGACGGCCGCACGGGCGAACGGGGTCTCGGCCAGATGGCCCTGATCCGGGACCGTGATCGCGAGGGCGTCAGCGATCTGCCCCGTGCTGGGACACGTCGAAACGGATCGAACCTTGCGCTCTTCGGGCGACGGAGGTTCATGTGACGCTCCGTTCGAAGCTCGTCCTGCCGATCAACATGATCCTGGTGCTCGTCCTCGGGGCGGCCCTCGCCTGGGAATGGCGGAGGTCCGAGGCGACGGAATTGGCCGTTCTCCACGCCCGCCTCGACGAGGAGGCCCGTTTCATCCGGGCGGCCCACGAATCGCTGGGCGGTTCGACCCGGTTCGCCGACTATCTGGGGGCCTTCTGCCACGCCACCGACGCGGCCGCGTCGCCCGAGCACCAGGTGGCCTTGGTCGATGGCGGCAGCCTGATCGCCGAGGCCGCGGTGCACGCGCGGCAACCGATGGACCCGCTCGAGCTGGCGGGATTGGGAGAGGGGGCCTGGCTCCGGAGGCGGGGCCAGGAATCGTATCTGGTCCGGGTGTCCGACCAGGAAGGCCGGAAGGTCGTGGTGGCCGAATCGACGCGTGCGCTCCGCGCCCGGGTGAGGGCACGCATCCTAATGATGGCCGGCTGGTACCTCGGCCTAGGCGTCGTGTTGCTGGCGGCGGTCAACGCCGTGATGCGCCGAACGGTGCTCAGCCCGATCCGGCGGCTGTCGCGGGCGGTGCGCCTGCTCGAACAGGGGCAGCTAGGCGTCCAGGTGGACGCGAAAGGCGGTGACGAGCTGGGGGCGCTGGGCCGGCGGTTCAACGCCATGTCGAGAGTGATCGCCGAGCAGGCGGAGTCGGACCGTCGGGAGTTGGAGACGGCGCGGCGGGTCCAGGCCCACCTCCTGCCCCCGCCGGAATCCCGGATCGGCCGCCTGGAGTTCGCCGGGCGGTGCATCCAGGCCGGCCCGGTCGGGGGGGACCTCTACGACGTCCAGCCGCTGCCGGGCGACCGCGTGGGCATCCTGGTGGCCGATCTGTCGGGGCACAACGTGGCGGCGGCCCTGCACACCGCCATGGTGCGGGCGATCGTCTGGCGCGAGGCCGAGCAGGCGGCGTCGCCGGGCGAGGTGCTGGAGCGGCTCAACGAGCGGCTGTGCCGGGACCTCCCGGAGGAGCATTTCGCCACGGCCTTCTTCGGATGGTTCGACGCCCGTTCCGGCCGATTGCATTATGCCAACGCCGGACACCCGCCGGCTTACCTCGTATCGCCGCGCGGCTCGCCGAGAGAATTAGGGCCTACAGGCCCGCTCCTTGGTGTGCTGCCGGATGTGCCGCACGGCAGCGAGTCGGTAGAGCTGGAGCCCGGTGGTGAACTCTTGGCCTACACCGACGGCCTGCCAGAGTCCATGGGGCTGGACGGGGAGCTGTGGGGAAGCGATGAAATGCTCGCGGTCTTCCGGTCGGGCGAGGCCGATCGGCCCGCCCAGGTCGTCGCCCGATTGCTGGATCGCGCCGCCACGTTCCGAGGGCCGGTGTCTCCGCAAGACGATGTGACCGTTATTATTGCGAAGCACATGCCCAGTACGGTGGACGTCGACTCGACGCCAGAATAGGACGATTCCTGGAAAATCATCGTGCTATGTGACTGATTTTGTGCTGCCGACCTCGACGGCTTGGGGCCAGAGACGGGAAAGCGCTGGCACGACGACAGGTTGGAAAAAATCCGGACCTCTCAGTTCGGAATTATACGTCATCGCGTCCTTGACTTTGCATACCCCACGGGGTACCAGTCATAACAAGAAATTCACATATATTATATTTATGACTCGTGAACCAAAAGGTCCCCGGGTGACCGCCCATCCTGAACACAGCAAGCACCTACCAAGCCTTAATCGAGTCGCCGGCCAGATTGAAGGCGTTAAGCGAATGATCGAGGAGCAACGCTACTGCCCCGAAATCCTCACGCAACTACGGGCAGTGCGCGCGGCGGTAAACACGATCGAGGCCGATATCCTAGCGACTCACATCGATTCGTGCGTTGCCCTCGCGATGGAATCAGGGGATGGGGCGGAGAAGGCGGGTAAACTTGTCGAACTCAAGGAGCTTTATCGTCGGTTCAACAAATAGGCCGGTGCGGCGATAAGATCAATCGATCAGGGGCCCGTTTGCGGACGAACTCCGCACGGTCCGCGCCCGTTTTAAAAAACAAAAAGAGAGGTAACGACCATGGAAACAACTTTCAAAACGCCCAGGATCACCTGCGGCGGTTGCGCCGGGGCGATCAAGCGGGCGGTGGGCACCGTACCCGGCGTTTCGGCGGTCGCAGTCGACATCGTCGGGAAGATCGTCACCGTGGACCATGAGGAGGGCGTCTCGCGTTCTGCCCTCGCCGCGGTGTTGACGGATGCCGGGTATCCGCCGGAGGAAGCCTCCTCCAGTGACAGTCGCGTTCTGCCCCAACATCATCACTCCGGGGGCGAAATTCCGGCCGTAACGGTTCACGACCCGGTGTGCGGGATGGACATAGACCCGAAGGATGCGGCCGGGACCTTCGACCATGGTGGCCAGACCTACCACTTCTGCAGCAAGGGATGCCTCGGAAAGTTTCGCTCCGACCCGGGAAAGTTCCTCGGTGGCGCCGCCGAGGCGGGCAGCGCGTATCACACGGGAGAAGTGGCCCCGAGCGACGCCGTCTACACCTGCCCGATGCACCCGCAGATCCAACAGATCGGCCCCGGGAGCTGCCCCATCTGCGGGATGGCCCTCGAGCCGCTCGTGATCACCGGCGAGGAGGAGGCGAACCCCGAGCTCGCGGACATGACCCGCCGGTTCTGGGCCTCACTCGTCCTCACGTCCCCGCTCCTCCTACTCGCCATGGGCGAGATGGTCCTCGGCCGGTCCCCCCTCCCGGCCCTCTCCGGCCGCGTGATCCTCTGGATCCAGCTCCTCCTGGCGACCCCGGTCGTCCTCTGGGGCGGGAAGCCGTTCTTCGAGCGCGGATGGGCCTCCGTCCGCAGCCGGAACCTCAACATGTTCACCCTCATCGCGCTGGGCACCGGGGTCGCCTACGGCTACAGCCTATTGGCCACAATTTTCCCGTGGCTTATCCCCGCCTCCCTCCTCGGCCACGGGGGCATGATCCCGGTCTACTTCGAGGCGGCGGCGGTCATCACCACCCTCGTCCTCCTCGGCCAGGTGCTGGAACTCCGCGCCCGGAGCCAAACCTCGAGCGCCATCAAGGCGCTCTTGGGCCTCGCGCCGAAGACCGCACGCCTTTTCGGCGATGACGGAAGCGAGAAAGACGTCGCGATCAGCGACGTCCGGGTCGGAGACCGCCTCCGGGTCCGCCCCGGGGAGAAGGTTCCCGTCGACGGCGCCGTCCTCGAGGGCACGAGTTCGGTCGACGAGTCCATGGTGACGGGCGAGCCGATGCCCGTCGAGAAGGGGGCGAGTGCGAAGCTCGTCGCCGGCACAGTGAACGGCACCGGAAGCCTGGTGATGCGGGCCGAGCGGGTCGGCTCGGAGACGATGCTCGCCCAGATCGTCCGTATGGTGGGGGAGGCGCAGCGAACTCGGGCGCCGATCCAGCGCCTCGCGGACATCGTCGCGGGCTACTTCGTCCCTGCGGTGCTCGTCGTCTCGATCCTGACCTTCGCCGTCTGGGCCGTCTTCGGGCCCGAGCCGCGGCTCGCCTATGCGCTCGTGAACGCCGTCGCCGTCCTCATCATCGCCTGCCCCTGTGCCCTGGGACTCGCGACGCCGATGTCGATCATGGTCGGGACCGGCCGGGGGGCCACGGCGGGCGTCCTCATCCGGAAGGCCGAAGCCCTGGAGACCCTCGAGAAGGTCGACACGGTCGTGGTCGATAAGACCGGCACCCTCACCGAGGGGAAGCCGCGGGTCGTCTCAGTCGTCGCCGTGGAAGGTATCGCCGGGGACGAACTCGTCCGGCTCGCGGCCAGCCTCGAACGCGGGAGTGAGCACCCGCTCGCGGCGGCCATCGTCAGGGGCGCGGAAGAACGGGGGCTGAAGATTTCCGAGGTGAAGGCGTTCGAATCGCTCACCGGCCGTGGTGTGAAGGGGGAGGTCGACGGGCGGGCCGTGGCGATCGGGAACCTCAAGATGCTCCAGGAGCTGGGCCAAGACCCCGGGGGGTTCGCGGCGCCTGCCGAGACGCTCAGGGCGGAGGGCCAGACCACGGTCTTCGTCTCGGTCGACGGCCGCATGGCGGGCTTCCTCGGCATCGCGGACCCGATCAAGGAGTCGGCCGCAGAAGCGGTCAAGCAGCTCCACGCGGAGGGCCTCCGGGTGGTCATGCTTACGGGAGACAGCCGGACGACGGCCGAGGCCGTCGCGAGGAAGCTCGGGCTCGACGACGTCCGCGCGGAAGTCCTCCCCGGTGAGAAAGGGGAGGTGATCCGGCAGCTCCAGGACGGAGGCCACGTCGTGGCGATGGCCGGGGATGGCATCAACGACGCCCCGGCGCTGGCCCAGGCCCATGTCGGGATCGCGATGGGCACGGGGACGGACGTGGCGATGGAGAGCGCGGGGATCACCCTCGTCAAGGGCGACCTGCGGGGCATCGGGAGGGCACGGAAGCTCAGCCGCGCAACGATGCGGAACATCCGCCAGAACCTGGTCTTCGCGTTCCTCTACAACGTGCTCGGGGTGCCGATCGCGGCCGGGGTTCTCTACCCGTTCTTCGGGGTCCTCCTCAGCCCGATGATCGCGAGCGCCGCGATGACTCTCAGCTCCGTCTCCGTCATCACCAACGCATTGCGGCTCCGCAAGCTGGACCTGGAATAGTAGGGCACCGCCGAACCCCGCGTGCTTCGGCGGCTGTCCGGATCGAGATCGAGGACCAAGCACCGCGCGGTGGCCAAGTACTCCAGCGGAGGCCCGCGTCGGGATCGAGGCGGGCGTGCCCCCTTCGTGGTAACGCCCGCCAGGCACCGCGAGCCGCATCGATCCCAGGCCTAAAAATCACACCTAAACGCGAAAATCCATCCCACCCGCGGCAATGCGGAGCCCCCAGCCTTCCCCGCCAAATATCGGTGGAAGTCACGTCTCCCGCCGCCACGATCGGAGCACTGAAGACGGACATGTACGCCATTCGAGTTTAAACGCGAGGAAGTCACAGCCGTCCCCCCGAATGCCCTGCATTTACTAATTCCTTATGTTTGTAGCGCAATTCGGAATGGATGCTTAATGACTGCAATTCTATCCTATACGGACTTTGCACGAAATGCCGCGAATCCTAATAATTTTGGAGTACTTATATTATGCACAATATCGATCGCCGGATGGAAGACTGTATTCAGGAGTGCCGGGCATGCAGCGACGTCTGCCAGGACACGCTCTACAACCATTGCCTCGAGATGGGCGGGGAGCATGCCGAAGCCCAGCACGTGAAGCTGATGACCGACTGCATCCAGGCCTGCGTCACCGCCGCGGAGTTCATGAACCGAAACTCGCCACATCACGGTGCCTTGTGCGCCGCCTGCGCCGAGATCTGCGAGGCCTGCGCCGAGTCCTGCGATCGCATCGGCGGCAAGGAGATGGAAAGCTGTGCCGAGGCATGCCGCCGCTGCGCGCAGAGCTGCCGCGAGATGAGCAAAATGAAGAAGGCAGCGTAAGCATGCGTAACCTCTTGGTTGTTTCCTCGCTGGCCTTCAGCCTGGCGTTCTCCCAGCTCGCGCTGGCCCATGATGACGCCAAGGTCGACGCCGCGATGCAAAACTCGCCCGGGGCGGCGAAGGCACCTTACGATGTTCAGTTCCTGGACACGATGGCGGCGCATCACGGCGAGGCCATCCGGATGTCTCGGCTGGCCGTCGACAAGGCGCGAAGTGACTCACTGCGCGCCAAGGCTCAGCAGATGATCGATGACCAGGAAGCCGAAATCCGGGTGCTGAAGTCGATGCGCGAGGACGTCGATGCAGAGGCCCCTTCGGCGGTCAATCGGAAGCTTCCGGGGATGGCGATGATGGACATGAGCAAGCTGGAGTCGGCCTCGGGCGAGGAATTCGACCGTCGCTTCTTCGACATGACCATCACCCATCATCAGGGTGCGGTCGAGATGTCGAAGTCGGAACTGAAGTCCGGGAAGAATCAGTCGGTGAAGGATAAGGCGCAGGAGATCATCGACAAGCAGGTCGAGGAGATCGCCGAATTGAAGCAGATGCGCGCTTCGCCGGATCGAGAGCCTTGATCATCGGTATGGTGGTGCGCAGGCCCGCCGCCTCGACCACCAAGGCCAGGTAGTCATGAGGCTGTGCCGGCAATGGGCAGATGGCCGGTGAGCGGGTTCGATCCTGATTACCTCTTCGCGGCGTCATCTTCCTCGGGGCCGAGTTCCAATGCCCCGGACTCGATGTCCCGGTCCTCACCGCCTTGCTCCCTCTCCAGGCCCGGGCAGCCGCACCTGTTGACGATTTTGCCGTCCGGCTTCTGGGCTGGTGTGAGAGGTTGGTGGCATTGCGGGCACAGAATCCGGCGAAACTTCGACATCCCCGACCCCTCCCGGCCTGCCGGCCGCTACCGCTGTCAAAGCCGACTGAGCGCGCTCGGCCACATATTTGCACGGCGACGCGGCGTCCAACAGGACATGCTTGTACCGCCAATCCTACCAAACTCCGGCCGATCCCGCGCCCGCGGAGCAAGCGACGAAGGCGCCGATTCCATCGCGCGTCGTGCGGTCATTGACCCAGCCGCCTGCCGCGGCGAATCCGACGGCCCGTACGCCGAGCGAGATGCTGGCGGCTTTTCATGTTGTGGCCCCCAGTTCGCTCGATGAGGGCCCTGAGTGTCCTCGCCACCAAGCGTATGCCGTGAATTACGCGGCGACAGAGGCGACCCGATTCCCGAACGTGAGGAGGCGCAAAGCGTTGGCGAGGACCACGAGCGTGCTCCCCTCGTGGACGAAGACTGCGGGGCCGATCCCGAAATACCCCGTCGCCGTGGCCAGGATCAGGAAGGCGATGACGCCGAGAGAGACGAAGAGGTTCTGGCGGATGATGCCCTTGGCCATGCGGCTGAGGCCCACGGCGAAGGGCAGTTTGCCCAGGTCATCCCCCATCAGGGCCACGTCCGCCGTTTCCAGCGCAACGGCCGTTCCGGCACCGCCCATGGCGATGCCCACGGTCGCGTGGGCGAGCGCGGGCGCGTCGTTGACGCCGTCCCCCACCATCGCCACCCGGCCGTGCTTCGCGAGCATCGCCTTGATGGCCGAGACCTTGTCCTCGGGCAGGAGATCGGCCTTCACCTCGTCCACACCGACTTCCTTGCCGATGGCCTCTCCGACGCCCCGATTGTCACCGGTCAGCATGACGAGCGGGCGTATATCCAGGGCGCGCAATTGGCCGAGGATCTCTTTCACGCTTTCCCGGGGCCGATCCGCGACCCCGATGACACCGAGCCAACGGTCTGCGTACCGAACTGCCATGATGCTTCGCCCGGCGTCCTGGAGCTTGTTCACGGCCGCCTGGATCTCTTCCGGGATCGTGCCGCCCTCCCACAGACGCAGCGTGCCGATTTCGACCTTCTGGCCTGCAATCGTCGAGCGAACGCCGCGGGCTGTAACGCTCTCCAATTCCCCGACTTCTTGAAGTTCGAGCTTCGCTTCTTCCGCACGCCGCACCACGGCCTGGGCGAGCGGGTGCTGGCTGCGCCGTTCGACAGAAGCGGCGATGCCGAGGAGCTGGTCCTCGTCAATGCCGGTCATGGGGACCAGGTCCGTTACCGCGGGCTTGCCTACGGTGAGCGTGCCCGTTTTGTCGAACGCGATCGCCCGGAGCGTGCCCAAATTCTCCAGGTGGACGCCGCCTTTGATCAGCACGCCCTTGCGAGCGGCCTGGGCGATGGCGGCCAGCACCGCCGCTGGCGTGCCCAGGGCCAGGGCACAGGGCGAAGCTGCCACGAGGAGCGCCATCCCCCGATAGAAGCTCGTCTGCCAGGGCCAGAAGCCCAACAGCGGGGGCACCACGATGAGGAGGAGGTCCGCCACGAGGACCACGGGCACGAAGATCGCCTCGAATCGGTCGGTAAATTGCTGGGTCGGGGCCTTCTGGGTCTGGGCTTCGGAGACGAGCTTGATGACCCGGTCGAGCGTCCGGTCGCCTGCGGCGCGGGTGGTTTCGATCTCCAGCGCCCCTTCGCCGTTGATCGTGCCGGCATAGACCTCGGCCCCAGGCTCCTTATCCACAGGGACGGACTCGCCCGTGATCGGGGCCTGATTGACCGCCGAGCGGCCGGAGCGGATGGTGCCGTCCACGGGAATCCGTTCGGCGGGTCGGACGATGACCACCTCGCCCTGGGCCACTTGCTCGACCGGGACCTCGACTTCCCGGCCGTCGCGCAGGATGCGGGCTACAGGCGGGGCGAGGTCGGCGAGCGCACGGATGGCCCCCCGGGCGCGGTCGAGGGCGAAGTGTTCCAGCGCGTGGGCGAAGGAGAAGAGGAAGAGGAGGAACGCCCCCTCGACCCACTGGCCCAGCACGGCCGCCCCGAGGGCGGCGAGGAGCATCAGGAGGTCGATGTCGAAGTGGAAATGTCCCTTGCGGAGCGATTTGGCGGTATGCCCCGCGAGGTCGAAGCCGCCGAAGCCGTAGGAAACGACATAGAGGGCAACGGCGACCCCGCGCGGAAGGCCCACCCATCGCTCACCCGCCCAGGCGAGGCCGAGGAATAGGCCACCGATGAGGCTCCAGACCAGCTCCTTGTGATGGGCATACCAGCCCTCTCCATGCTCCTCCTGGTCCTCGCTTTCTTCGCCACCGGCCTCGGCCGCTCCGGTGGTTTTCGCCGTGCGTGTCTCGCCTCGTGGGGGAATATTTATACCCATGTCCTTCAGTCGCTGCTCGATCGTTTCCAAGGAGACGATCGAGCGATCGAATTCGACCCGTGCGGCCTGGGCCGGGAGGCTCACCGAGACGCCCAGCACCCCGTCCAGGCGGGAAAGTTCCGCCTCGATACGCCGGGCCGCATCCTCGCCGCTCATCAGGCGGAACGGGATGATCGCATGACCGAAGCGTTCGGTGATCTGCAAGCCGGCGGCCGTGGCCAGCCGCTCGACCTGGGCGAGCGTCACTACCTCCGGGTCGTAGTGCAGGCAGAGGGACGGGGCTTTCCCGTCCTGGCCCTGGATATGGGCGCGGCTGATGCCTCGTCCCTCGCCGATGATCGCCTCCAGGCGGTCGACGCAGGCATCGTCGGCGTCGGGCAGCTCGGGCAGGAGGGAGGTGAGGTCGATGGTCGTTCGGCGAAGACTCATGGGGTGCATCCGGCAAAGTTGGGGTGGGCTTTACGCGATCATCTCGATCATGCAAAGGAGCAGAAAGCCTGCGAAGAACATGGCGGTGATGAGCGGAGATTGCGGCTCCTCGTGGGCTTCTACCAGGAGTTCCTCGGTCACGAGATAGAGGAGGGCCGCGAGGCCGAAGGACAGAACCCCCTCCATGACGGCGCCCGAGAGATTTCCGAGGAGGCCCGCACCGGCGGCGGCACCCCCTGCCAGGAGGAGGCCCAGGCCCGAGGGGATGGCGATGACCCTGCTCCGCGACGCCCCGGCCTTCACTAAGGCGGACGCGGTCGAGAGCCCGAGGAAGAGGACCTCGATGGTGAGTGCTACCGTGAGGAGGATGCCCTGCTTGGCGCCGGCCGCGAATCCGATCCCGATGACGATGCCGTCGATCAGGAGATCGATCCCGACCGTCGCCGTGAGCCCCGTGGCACCCCCCGAGCCTGACGCCTCCCGCCGATCCGTGAACCACTTCACCGCCAGCATGAGGGCCGTGCCCAAGGCGAACCCGACGAAGACGCCGCCGGGCGATCCCCGGTGCATGATGTCGGGCAGGAGTTCGCCGGCCGCCGCGGCGAAGACCACCCCCGCCGCGAAATGCTGGGTGGCGCTTCGCACGAACGGCCCCGGTGGACGAAAGGCCGCAATTGCTGCTCCGGCGGCGACGGCCGCCGCCGGGATGAGGGCATAGGCTCCAGCGATGAGGGCGGGATGGGTCACACAGTCTCCATATCAGAACGAATGCTCAACTGAGAATCGGAGCGGGACTATGGCAGCTTTCGTGGCTCATGGCAAGATTCGCTGGCCCACAGCCGTGTTCAAGCCCAGCATGCTCCGCCGGTGCCTGATGAGCGTGTCCCGGTACTGGCGGATCGCCTCGTTGTAGTCCCGCTGGGCGTTCAGGTAGGTAACGAGCCCCTCCTCGCCCGAACTGAAGAGTCGGAACTTGTCGTCGCGCAAATGTTTGGCGCGGGGGAGGATGGTCCGCTCGAAGCGTGCGACAGCGGCCCGTGAGGAGTCGTACTCCAGGGCGGCCCCCTCGACCTCGGCGACCACCTGGCGCTCAAGGCCGGACACTTCGAGCTGGGTCTGGTGGACGTTGCGCTCGGCGCGGCGCATGTTGCCTTGATTTCGGTTGAAGAGCGGCACGGTAGCAAAAACCCCCGCACTCCAGGAGGTTGCCCCCTTGGCTCCCGGGGCGTCGTTATTCGCGTTGAAGTCGTAAGGCGTGTAGAGGGCGAAGACGTCCGGGAATCGCTCCCGCCGCTGCACGTCGACGTTCGCCAGGGCCGATCTCACCCCGAGCCGGTTGGCGATGACGTCCGGCCGCTGGCAGAGCGCGATGCGGACCAGTTCTTCGGGCGGAGGGGGGGGAGGGGCGAGGTCGCGAATCGTCCCGCGCAAGTCGAGGCCGTCGCCTTGGGCAGAGGGGACACCGAGGAGCACCATGAGGTTCCGCTTGGCCTGCCGATATCGCGTGACCGCCTCTTCGTAGGCCACGATCGCGGTCTCTTGCTGGATCACCGCGGTGTCGAGGTCCGATTCGGGCGCGACCTTCTTCGTCACCCGCTCCTGGATCGTCGTCAGGAGCGCCCCGTAGCCGTCGAGGCTCGTCTTCAGGTACTGGACCGACGTGCGGGCGTTCAGGGCGTCGATCCAGGCGAGGTGGAGTTTTTCCAATTCGAGCCGCACGGCGTCCTGGTATTGCGCCTGGAGCACGTTCTTGGCCGTCTCGGCGAGCCGGGTCCGGGCCCAGAGCTTGCCATTGACGTCGAAGGGCTGGACGATGGTGACCCCGTAAGTGTTCGAGCCCGGCCGCTGCGGCGAGTATTTGCCGTAGGGAACGTTGCCGGCGCTGGCGAAGACGAGCGGATTGCCCCAGAGCCCGGCGGTGAGGATGTCGGCCTGGGCCTTGGGGATCTCCTGGAACTTCACCGCGAGTTCCGGGTTCGAGCGGATGACGCCGCCCATAGCTTGTTCAAGGGTGAGGCCACCTTCCGGCCCCTCATCCTCGATGGCGGAAAGTTCGAGCGGCCCGTAGAGCGGGATGGCCGCCGCGGACGGCTCAGGAAGGGCGGGCGGCAGTATGCCGGTTCGGCGGTCGGTGATAGAACCCGCCCGGTTCGGCTGGGATGCCGCCGAGAGGACGTCGACCGGCCTCGGGTTATAGGTTCGGCCGCCGAGCCGGGCCTCGTCGGCGCCCGCGATCTTCGGGAACGGCCGCTCGGCGGTGCCATGCACCGGGCCGAGTGTCGTGCTGTCGCGACCCCTTTCCTTGGCCCGCTGGCCGGAGGAGATGATGATGATTTCGTCGGCCAGTGCCGCGGCCCCCTGGCCCCGGGCCTGCCGCTCGCAAAGTCCAGAAGCGCCCGCGAGGACGAGCCCGCAAAGACAGAGACGATAAGGCAACACCATGGAACCCTCCTGGTCAATGGATTGGCATCCTACCCCTCCCGCACCTCATCCGCCGCCGACCGGCCTCGCCTAATGCGGGTTCATCATCATGTTCGGTTCGTCGCCAACGGGATGTGCATATGCCGTAATTGGATGTGAGGCCTGGGTGCGCGGTCGTGACGGCTGTGTCGATTTGGCTGGTCCCGGTCTCGGCTCGACTCGCACTCTTCCGGATTGCGGGACTCGACCCCATCACGGTCCCGCTTTTGTCCTGAACAAACAGTAGGATGGGGCCCCCGCCCGTGAGCCCGTGCGGGCGGGGGCGACGACCATTAGTTCTTCTTCTCGTGGTGGTCGGCGCCGCCCATGGCCTTGACCATCTCGCGGCAGCTCGCGGCGCACGCTTTGAGCGCCTCGACGACCTCCTTCATCTCGGGGGCGTTCAGCTTCTGGCATTCGGCGACGCAGTCGTCGCAGCACTCGGCGCAGGCGTGGCAGGTGTGGACCATCAGCGGGCTCATGCCACCGACGAGCTTGCCCGCCGTCGCGCAGACGTCGGCGCAGTCGCGGCAGAGGTGCATCGCCTTGGCGTAGTTCTTTTTGCCGGCCTCGACCTGCTCGAAGCAGTGGTGGAAGCCCTCGCTGCATTCGTGGGCGCAGTCGAAGCACGCCTCGGCGCACTTGTGGTGGACGTCGCCCTTCTTGTGGTGGTCGTGGCCCTTCTCCTGCTGCGCGTGGGCCACGCCGCTGGCGGCGGCGAGTCCCGCGGCGGCTCCCAGGGTGCCGAGCATCTGCCTGCGGTCCATCGGTTGCTCCTTGGTTGTGAGACGCGGTGCGGACGACCCGCCCTGTGCGGGTCGCCGGGAGAGGCGGACGGCTTTGCAGCCGCCCCCGCCCGGGCGTGGACGCGAGTCCCTCGCCGGGTGTTCGTCGCACCCGCCAGCACATCCGGTGCTGAGGATGCCTTTGTTCGCAATCATGCGGACCTCGGGGTCATGCCGTCCGAGAATTCGGAAGGGTGCATGATCCCGCGGCCCGAGCGGGCTTCGAGACGCCGGACGCGACCCCGGAGGTCGTCATTCTCCTCGCGCAAGCGTCCGATTTGATCGATGATCTACAAGTACATGTTCGGCTGTTCCTCGTCCGGGCCGGTCCATTCTGCATACCGCCGGCTCCGATGATCTTTCAACGGCATGATTTTGCTCCTCCTGCTACGCCCGCATGGCGGGGAATTCGGGCTCGGGTTGCGATCTGACTCTCCGCGCTTCACAGCCAGCCCACCGCCATCCTTGTCGGCCATGGCTAGACCCCCACCGGTTCGGGGGCCCTGGGCACCAGGGCCGGGCGATGCTCCCCGTTCGCGTCGAAACTCGGCTCGGGGCCGGGCTCGGGCTCCGGGTCGCGGCGATCGTCGTCGCGCGGCCCCGCCTCAACCTGCGGGCCCTTGCCGAAGAGGAGGTAGAGGACCGGCAGCGCGAGCATGGTCAGGAACGTGTCGCAGACCATCCCGAAGAAAACAACGGTGGCCAGCGGCTTCTGGACCTCGGCACCGACGCCCGAGGAGAGCATCATGGGGACGAATCCGAGCGCCGCGACGGTGCCCGTCATTAGGACCGGCCGGAGCCGGGCGAGTCGGGCCGCTTCGATGGCCTCGCGCTTGGGCAGGCCTTGGGCCATTTTGTCGCGGATGTAGCTGACGAGGATCAGCCCTTCGAGCATCGACGCCCCAGCCAGCGCCACAAAGCCAACGCCCGCCGAGATGGTGAACGGCATGCCGCGAATCCACAGCCCGAGGACGCCGCCGACCCGAGCGAAGAGGACGCCGCTGAAAATCATCAGGGCATCCCGGAACGAGTGGAACGTCAGATAGAGCAGGCTCAGGATGAGCGCCAGCGCCAGCGGCACGACGATCAGGAGCCTGGTCTCGGCCCGCTTCATGTTCTCGAACTGGCCGCCCCATTCGATCCGGTAGTCGCCGTCGAGCTTGACCTGGGCGGCGATCTTTTTCTGGGCCTCCTCTACGAAGGAGCCGATGTCGCGGCCCCGGACGTTCGACTGGACGATGATCCGACGCTCGCCCCATTCGCGCTGGATCGTCGACGGCCCGGTGACTTCCTCCAGCTTGGCCAGCCGGGTCAGCGGGAGCCGCTGGCCCGCCGCGGTGGTAAAGAGGATTTTCTCGAACGCCCGGGGGTCGTCCCGATAGGAGAGGGGCAGGCGGATCGCGAGCGGGAATCGCCGGTCGGGCTCGATGACCTCGCCGACTTTCATCCCGCCCGCCTCGGACACGGCGTCGAGTACCTGCCGGGCCGACACGCCGTAGCGGGAGAGGGCCTGGCGGTCGACCACGATGCGCAGTACCGGCAGGCCGGTGATCTGCTCGGCGGAGACATCGGCGGCGCCCGGGATCTCCTTCACCACCCGCTCGACCTCGGCGGCCTTGTCCTTTAGGACGTCGAGGTTGGGCCCGAAGATCTTGATCCCCAGGTCGGCGCGGATGCCGGCTACCATCTCGTTGATGCGCAGCTCGATCGGCTGGCTGTAGACGGCCCGCATGCCGGGGAGTTTCTCGGTCACCTCGGCCATCTTGGCGACCAGCTCGTCCTGCGTCTCGGCCTTCTTCCAGCCGCCGACCGGCTTCTGAGTCCAGTAGCGCCACCACGCCGCGGGCGGGCTCAGGAGCGGCGGTCGGTCAAGCGAATATGTCCCCTCGCGCGGCTTGAGCATGAGGTAGACGTCGGACACCTCGAAGCCCATCGGGTCGGTGGCGACCTCGGCGGTGCCGGTCCGGCTCCAGATGGACTCGATTTCGTCGGGGAAGGCATCCTTCAGGATAGCCTCGACGTGGGTGCCGTATTCGAGCGACTCCTCCAGGGAGACGCTCGCCAGCCGCACGGTGTTGATGACGATCGAGCCCTCGTTGAGCCGGGGGACGAATTCCGAACCCAGGCCAAGGCCGAGGATCGTCGCGCCCAAGGTGATCGCTCCGACGACGATGAGGGTCGGCCACGGGAACCTGAGCCCGAGATGAAGGATCGGCTGGAAAATCTTGTGGGCCATCCGGTCGATGAAGGTCTCCTTGTCCTTCACCTTTCGCGACAGGCCGAGCGACGCGAGGACAGGCATGAGTGTCAGCGACATCACCATCGAGCCCATCAGCGCGAAGATGACCGTCATCGCCATCGGACGGAAGAGCTTGCCCTCGATGCCTTGGAGTGTAAGAATTGGCAAATAAACAATCATGATGATCAATTCACCGAACATGGTCGGCTTGCGGACCTCGACCGCCGCGTCGCGGATGACGTCGAGCTTCGGCCGGGTCGCACGGTCGTGCGCCAGGTGCCGCACGCAGTTCTCGACCATGACGACGGAGCTGTCGACGACGAGCCCGAAGTCGATGGCACCCAGGCTCATGAGGCTGCCGGCGATGCCGACCCGCTCCATCATCGTGACGGCGAAGAGCATGGAGAGCGGGATGACGCTCGCCACGATGAGCCCGGCTCGGAAATTCCCCAGGAATGCGAAGAGCACGGCGATGACGAGGACGGCACCTTCAAAAAGGTTCCGCTCGACGGTGTGCAGGACGTGGTTGACCAGGTCGGTCCGCTTATAGGCGACCTCGATCGTGACGCCCGGAGGAAGCGTCCGCTTGATGTCGTCCATCGCCTTGTCGAGGGCCATGGTGACGTCGCGCGAATTCTCGCCCATCCGCATGAAGGCGAGCCCTAGTACCGCCTCGCCCTTGCCGTTGGCGGTCGTGCCGCCGCGGCGGATGACGTGGCCGACGGCGACCTCGCCGATGTCCTTGACACGGATCGGCACCCCGTCGACGGCTTTTACGACGACGGCGGCGATCTCGTCGATCGTGGTCGTGCGGCCGACGCCCTGGACGAGGCTCGACTCGCCGGCACGCACGACATAGCCGCCGCCCACGTTCTTGTTGTTCTCGGTCAATGCCAGGGCGAGTTCGTCGAGCGTGAGGCCGAACTTGGCGAGTTTGATGGGGTCGGCCTGCACCTCGAACTGCTTGGCCAGCCCGCCCCAGGGGTTGATCTCGGCGACCCCCGAGACTTTACGGAGCCGGGGCCGGATCACCCAGTCCTGGAGGGTCCGCAGCTCGGTCAGGTCGTATTCGGGGTTCTCGCTCGTGAGCAGGTAGTGGTAGACCTCGCCGAGCCCCGTGGCG
Organism: Singulisphaera rosea; assembly: GCF_054877945.1. Taxonomy (NCBI): domain Bacteria; kingdom Pseudomonadati; phylum Planctomycetota; class Planctomycetia; order Isosphaerales; family Isosphaeraceae; genus Singulisphaera; species Singulisphaera rosea. The sequence continues at coordinate 624,299 of NZ_JBTYIP020000002.1, forward strand.
ACCGGCCCCATCGTCGGTCGGGCGATCCCCGCGGGCAGGTCCACCTCGCCGAGCCGCTCGCCGATCTGCTGGCGGGCGAAGTAGATGTCGGTTTCGTCGGAGAAGATGAGGACGACCTGGGAAAGCCCAAACTTCGAGACCGAGCGGACCTCTTCGAGGCCCTTAAGGCCCCCCATCGCGTATTCGACGGGGAAGGTGATCAGCCGCTCGGACTCCTCGGGCGAAAGCTCCGGGGCGTTCGTGTTGACCTGCACCTGGACGGGCGTGGTGTCGGGGAAGGCGTCGAGCGGCAAGCGCGTCGCCGCCCGGAACCCGAGCGTGACGAGGATGCCCGCGAAGAGCAGGACGACGAACCGGTTCTTCAGACTGAAATCGATCAGGGCATTGAGCATTTACGCGGCCTCCATGGGCGTCGGGTTTATTCGCAGCACCCGGCGCCGATGGCGCCCTTCATGATCTCTGTCTTGAGCAGAAACGCCCCCTTGGTGACGACACGCTGGCCGGGCTTCAACCCCCAGGCCACTTCGAGGACGTCGCCGCGGTCGGTGGGCTTCGCCATGACACGCTGAGGTCGGTAGACGCCGCCCTCCTCTTGGGGGAGGAAGACGAGATCGACGCCGTCCTTGCGCTGTACGGCCGCCTTGGGGACGATCACCGCCTTGTGCTCGTCGCCGACCTGGATCTCGGCCTGGCCGAACTGGTTGGCGCGGAGCCTTCCTTCCGGGTTGGCAAGCTCGGCCCGGATGCGCGTCGTCCGCGTCTGCTGGCTGACCTCGGTGCCGACCCAGTTGACGGTGCCGGAGAAGGCGGGCGAGTCGTTGCCCGAGACGACGAAGGTCACCTTCTGGCCGGGCTTCACCGAGGTGATGTCGGACTCGTAGATGTCGATCCAGAGCCACATCTTCGAGGTGTCGGTGACGGCGAAGAGTTGCGTCGTCGCCTGGACCGGCTCGCCCTTGACGGCGTGCCGCACGACGACCACGCCGTCGAGTGGCGCGACGACGTTCAGGAAGGATTTCGTGTCGTTGTCCTTGATGATGCGGGCGAGCTGGGCCTCGTCGAAGCCGAAATTCCTGAGCTTCTGCTCGGCGTCGAGCGAGGATGCCTTGGCTTGGTTGAGCGCGGTGAGGGCTTCGAGTTCGGATTTCGCGGCGACGGACCCAGACTGCGCGAGCGATTTGGTCCGCTCGTAAGTCACCTGGGCTAAGCCCACCGCGGCCTGTGCGGTGATGTACTGCGCCTTGGCGCCGCTGACCTCGGCCGAGTCGACGATGGCGAGCACTTCGCCAAGCTTGACAGCCTTGCCGAGATCGGCCCGGACCTCGCGCAGGAACCCCGTGACGCGGGGCGTGATGTCGGCGTATCGGTTGGCATCGTAGGCGGTTTCGGCATTCGCCGCGAGCTTGTGGGAGTGGGTTTCCTCGGTCACCGCCGCCGTCTGGATGCCGACCTGTCCGGCGAGCTTGGCGGAGGCGAGTTTCACGGTCGGCAGTGGCTGGCGGCAGACCTTCACTCCGCCCGGGACGGCCCCGTGAGTCTTGGGGTCCTTGATGCATTCGGCACAGAGCGCCTCGGGCTTGCCGTGCGTGGCGCACCACCCGTCATCCGGCAGCGCGGCCGACGCGGAGGTCACCTTCCCGCACTTGAAGCAGAACTCCTTGGGCAGACCGTGCCCTTTGGGACACATCTCGATGTTGTATTTCTTCGCCACCTCGGGGTGGCACTGCGTGCAGATGTCCTCGGCGATGTTGCCGTGCTCCGTGCAGATCTGGAGCGTCTTGTTGAGTTCCTCGTGGCAGAGCGTGCAGAATTTCTCCGGGACGCCGTGCTCCTTGCAGTAGAGCCCCGAGTCCTCGGGGGCCATCTCGGCGGCCCCCCCGGGCTGTGCGAACGGGAGACGAGCACGGACCCCGGCGGGCAACCAGTTGGGCCGGGACACGGCCACGGCCGCGCCGATGATGAGCGCCGCCGCCACGACGGCCGTACCCATGGCGATGAATCGCTTCATGGCTAAACCCTTCATGTTCGGAAATGGATGCGCAACACCCCACGCCGATGGGTAGACCCCATGCTGGCGTCGGTAGCGAGAAGGTGTTAGATGGCCCGGAATCGGGCGGATGGCCGCAGCTCAGGGCGCGCAGAGGCATCCAGGCGGGCCTAGAAGGAAGGGAGCGCTCAGCAGCGGAAGTTTTGGAGGAGCGCGCGGATGGTCAGGGAATCGCCCCAGCTTGCGAGGCCGGTGGGCGAACCTTCCCACGTGAGATGGTGGAGAGGGTGGGCGAGGTGGATCGGTGGGGCGAAGAGGAAGAGCGGAGCAGGCGTATCAACATCGGGTGCGATCGCCCGCAAGTCGGTCGCCTGGACGGCCCCCCGGCAGACGCAATTATCGCTGCTTTCGGGGCAGTGGGCCGGGGCGTTGTCGTTCCCGGTCTTACCGGAGGCATGCCCATGCTGCACGCTATGACCGACCTCGTCCGCCCCGCAGAGGAAGGGGCAGGCCAGGATGAGGCAGGTCAAAAGTGTGTTGATGAGACTTCGCACCGGGAAAATACCCCGAGAAAACAGATAGACCCCGTCCTCAAATGATAGGGACTAACTCGCCCGGGTCAAGCCCGAACGATTGCGACGGTCCTGCTGCTTGCTTCGAGGAGCGCATTCTGTCATTGCCTTTAATCGGCCGACAGGACTCGATTCTTAAGCTCGACGAAAACCCGGACTCGTACAGGGCACTTTGGGAAACGTGAAGCGAAATTTTGGTAGACCAAAAAAATGTATTGGAAGGAACGCGACTTCTTCGTAGGATCTCCATCGGTTAAGCGGTTCGAGTGCCCATAGAGCGGCGGAAGCCGCGATGGAGATCCCGATGCGTCGTGGCGGAGACCGTTTCCGGACTAGGATGGGCCTTACCCGCGGCTTCACGCTGATCGAGTTGCTGGTGGTGATCGCCATCATCGGCGTGCTGGTCGCGCTACTCCTACCCGCAGTCCAGGCGGCCCGCGAGGCCGCGCGTCGCACGCAGTGCGTCAACAACCTCAAGCAGATCGGCCTGGCGCTGCACAATTACGAGAGCAGCCACGGATGCTTCCCCGCCGGCTACCTGACCGGCGCGGGCGTCGGGTTCCGCGACGCCCAGACGGGCGACTGGGGCCCGGGCTGGGGCTGGCTGACTGCCCTGCTCCCCGGCGTCGAGCAGGGAAACCTCTACAACGCGACGAACATCAACCTGCCCTGCTGGGACGGGGCCAACACCACGGCCGTGAGGACGAGCCTGCAGGTCTATCTCTGCCCCTCGGCCGCGAACCCGGACGCGACGGTCGGCGTCACGGACATCGACCTGAAGCTCTGGCAGAACGCCGTCTTCGGGAGGTCCAACTATGTCCACAACGTCGGCTGGAACGACATCTGGAGCGCCCCGTCGACCGTCGATTATGAGAACGCGGCCTTGGGCGCGAACGGCGTGATGTACCGCAACAGCCGCACCCGGTTTGCGGCGATCACGGACGGCCTGAGCAACACGGTCGCGGCCGGCGAGCGCTCGCCCAACCTCGCCGACGCCGTCTGGCCGGGTGTCGTCCCCGGCGCGAAGCATTACTCCTATGGCCAGTTCGCCAGCTCCGGCACCGGCGGGACTGGCATCAACTACGATAACGCGGGCAGCTATGTCGGGGCGAACAGCGGCCCATCTATCTACGAAGACCCGCAGACCATCCACCCGCCCAACAGCCCGCTCGGCCACACCGACGAGATGTATTCTTTGCACCCGGGCGGCGCCAACGCCCTGTTCTGCGACGGGTCGGTGCGTTTCATCAAGGAGTCGCTCCGACTGTCCATCTGGCCGGCCCTCTCAAGCCGTGGCGCCGGCGAGATCGTCTCCTCGGACTTCTGATAATCGGCCCCCGAATGAGAGGGACAGCGATGCCATCTTTTCGACGAAGAGCAACCATGATCGCCGTTTTCCTGCTGGCCCTCGCCGGCTGCGGAGGCCCGACGGACCGCGAGCGGGAGAACCGCAAGTCGCTGGAGATGCTCCTCACGGCGATCACGCTCCGCAACCCCAAGGAGCTGGAGAAGGACGCCGGGAGGATCGACGAGCGGCACGCGTCCGGGCAGCTCTCGGATTCTCGCCACAGCGATCTGCAGGAGATCATCGGGAAGGCCCGGGCCGGCGACTGGGCCGATGCCGAGGAGCGGGCATACAAGTTCCGTGAGGCCCAGCCGTACTTCAAGTGATCTCGCGTGGCGAAATCGGCGAAGCGAGTCGGGACGGGGTTCAGTTTTCGGGCAAACTTGCGATAATCGGCGAGAAGACCGGCCGGCCCGTCAATCCCCGCGTCCCTCACCATCGAGGACGCCCTCGACTGGCCGATGGAGCAACACATGCACGGGACCATTCGCGGCTCGAAGCTTGCGGCAGCAATCACGATGATCGGGGGATTACTGGCGACCGGTTGCGGCCAGACCGCGCCATCACCGTCCACCCCGGTTAAGAAGGCCGTCTCCACCGACGCGGGGCTCTACTGCAAGGAGCACGGCGTCCCGGAGAAGTTCTGCACGCTCTGCCACGAGGAGCTGAAGGGCAAGCTGGTCGCATGTAAGGAGCACGGCGACCTGCCGGAGGACATCTGAACCCAGTGCCACCCCGAGGTGGCCAAGAAGTACGACATCGAGATGTGCCCCAAGGGGCACGGACTGCCCCGGCACTTCTGCGCGGAGTGCAAAAAGAAGGCGTAGGCTTGGGTGTGGGTATAACCCAATCGCCCGCTACCTGCGCTGCGGCGGCCTCGTGAATGCGGGAGCGGGCGTCCCCATAAGTTCGCACCCCGATGGATATTCCCATCCTTAAATGAAATCTCTCTTCTGATGCATGCGGGCGGCCTGGGAGCCCGCTTTCCGAGCTGCGAGGGCATATCCCGAACTCCGGCCGAATCGCAAAACGCAGAAGCTTCGGGATCGCAAACCTGTGCGACCGGCATAAATAATAGACTCTATTTAATTGAAAATTAACGAATCTTGGCCATTATTTGTTCTATAATTATTATGCCGTTGCGATATTAATTGTTTGTGTTATTTCTTTGGCGAATGAATAAACTATTCATATTAATTGCTCTGATACTGTCGATCACGATCAACCCGGCGGCGCACGCGGCCGGGTACGGTTGCGGTGATCGGTCGGGTGCCCAGTCCCTGCACCAGGTCAAGGACGCATCGGCCGACAAGAAAGACGAGGGTAAGGCTGCCAGCGCGGACCACCATTGCGCCTGCAGCCACGCATCGACCCAGTCAATAGAGCGCATCACGGTCCCTCCCGAATCGCTGGCCGCGTCCAGGAACACACTTCTCGATGACGGAATCCCGGCATCGGTCGTCGTGGGCCCACCGCTCCAACCCCCTTCATTCGCCTAGTCCTTACCGACCGCGGGCCGACGCCCGGATGCGCCCCTGCGGGCGGTCCGACAGCGCATGCCCCGCTCGTTCGAATCCAAGGAGTACGCGATGAAACCCCCACGTCAAAAACTGCTTCCCCTATGCGCGCTGAGCCTCATCTGCTCCGCAGCGATGCCGGCCAGTATCGCCGCAGCCCAAGACCGTCCGACCGCCAGCAAGAAGACCAAGGCAGCGAAGGAGGTGGCCGGTGAACGCCTCTCGCTCGATTCCGCGGTAGCCAAGGCGCTCGCGCAATCGCCCCGCCTGCAGGCGTTCCGCAGCGCCATCTCCTCCGCAGCCGGCGAGCGGCGTCAGGCCGGCGCCCGCCAGAACCCCGAGGTGAGCTTCAGCAAGCAGAACTTCGCGGCGGGCTCGGCATACAAGGTCCTAAGCCCTGGCCAGAATGTATACGGTGTCTCGCAACTGGTGGAGATCGGAGGCAAGATTGCGGCACGCGAGGAGGTCGCGGATAAAGGCCTGGAGATCGCCACTCTCGATCATCAGGCGGCGGCCCTGGACCTGATCCGAGACGTCACCGTCGCCTACGCTGACGCGGTGGCGTCCGAAGAGTTCGTCCGTCTGGCCGCCGAGCAGAAATCCCTGGCGCAGGAGGTGCTCGCATCCGTTAGCACCCGCGTGGACGCCGCCGCCGCGCCGCAGATCCAGAAGAGCCGTGCCGACGTCGAGCGTCACGCCGCCTCGGTCGCGTTCGACAACGCGAAGCGCAACCGCGAGATTGCATATAAATATCTAGCAACATTAATCGGAGACGAAGTCGGCGGGTTCACCCTCGATAGCAAGGCATTGTTCTCCATCGACAAGCCGGAGAGCCCGGCTGCCGAGGACGCCCTGAAAGCCGGGCCCGATTTGCGCAGGCAAGCCTCGCTGCAGGGCCAGGCGAAGGCCCGGCTTGACCTGGAGAAGGCGAATGCCATCCCCAATCCCCGCATCGACGCGGGCCTGACCCGGATCCCGAGCGCGAACGGCCAGGCCCTACTGGTCGGCGTGGCCCTCCCCATACCGGTCCTGAACGCGAATCGCGGCAACATCCAGCGGGCTCGCAGCGATGTTCTCAGAGCCGAGCAGGAGAGCCGGCAGGCTGAGCTTCTCCTGAGCTCCGACCTGACACGGGCGCAGCAGCAGCTGGAAAACGCCTACCTCCAGGCCACCACGCTGAAGAACAATATCCTGCCCTCCGCCCAGAAGGCCTTCTCCCTCGCCAGGGAGGGATACGGTCTCGGCCGCTTCCCCTATCTCGAGGTGCTGGACGCGCAGCGGAGCCTGTTCGAGGTCAAGCGGCAGCACGTCGCCGCCTCGAGGGACTATCACGTCGCGCGGGCCGCCGTGGAGCGGCTGACGGCGGCGAATCTACCCAAACTTCAGAATCCGGGAGAACCTCATGTTGACTAGCCGAAAGCCGCTCCTCCTCCTCTCCGCGCTGGCGCTTGCCGGCGGAGTCTACGCTTACTCCGGCGTCGTCGAGGGCCGTTCGGCCGACGAGCGTGAGCACGGCAAGGTCGCAGCCGGTGACAATAAGCCCCAGGCCGCACCAGCTGGCGGTGTTGCCGCAGAAGGAGGGGAGGGGCATACGGAGTCGACTCGGATCAGCGAAAATGCGGCCAAGAACCTGGATCTGGAAACCCTCCAAGTCGGCCCCGCCACCGTGCGTGAAACCCTCTCCGTCAGCGGCCGAGTCACGCTCAACCAGAACACCACGACCCAGGTGAAGGCACGCTTCCCGGGCATCGTGAAGAGCGTGACGAAGGAGCCGGGCGAATTCGTCGAGGCGGGCGTCACGCTCGCCACGGTCGAGAGCAACGACAGCCTGCAGGTCTACCCCGTGACCGCGCCCGTCTCGGGAACCATCATCTCGCGCAACGCCAACGCGGGCGAGCTGGCCGGGGCCGAGCCGCTCTTCGTGCTGGCCGACCTGAACCTGCTCTGGGCCGAACTCTTCGTCTTCTCGAAGGACGGGGAACGCCTTAAAGCAGGCCAGAAGGTCCGCATCCTCTGCCTCGACGACCCATTGGCGGCCGAAACCAGCATCTCGCTCGTCCTGCCGACGACGGAGGCATCCAGCCAGACCGTCGTGGCGCGCGCCGTGATCCAGAACCCGAACAACCATTGGCGCTCGGGTATGAACATCCGCGCCAACGTCGTACTCGAAGAGCGCCGGGTGCCCCTGGCGGTGAAGACCGAGGCGATCCAGCGCATGGAGGGCAAGAACGTCGTCTTCGTGCTCGACCAGGACGGCACATACCGCGCGCAGCCTGTCGACCTCGGCGGCAGCGACGACGCCTGGACGGAGATCGCGGGCGGCCTGGCGGCCGGGCAGCGATACGTCGCGAAGAACAGCTTCGTGGTCAAGGCCGACATCGGCAAGGCCGGCGCCGAGGACGAGGATTGAGACGGGGCATGACCACGCACAAGACATCCGGGCCCGCGACTGAAGCGGGTAATTCGACGAGGGAGATCCTGCTCAAAGCCCGAATTCGCCACACTCGCATCTTCTGCCTGCTGCTAGTCCCCCTCGTGGCAGTCACTTCGCCCCGCTGGCAAGTGCACACCCTGCCCTATGAGATAATGACATTCTGGGGCCATCTGTTCGTGGCGGGCGGCGTACTAATCCGCATCTATTCATCGCTCTTCATCGGCGGCCGGAAAAACGAAATGCTGATCACGGAAGGGCCATTCTCCGTCGTGCGGAATCCGCTCTACCTCGGTTCGTTCCTCGCCATGTCCGGCCTCGTATTGCTGACCGGCAGCATCACCTTCACCGGCGTCCTGCTGGCGGCCTTTCTCCTCTACTACAGGATTACGGTGATGCGCGAGGAAATCTTCCTCCATCGTAAGTTCGGCGCCCGCTATCGAAAATACGTGGAGCGCGTCCCGCGCTGGCTGCCGGAGCGAAATCTTTGGATGTTACCCGCCCAGAGTCGGTGGAATGGACAGAGAGAGATGAACGTCCGGCCTTATTTCGTGCTCCGGGCCGCCCTGGATGGCTCCGTCTTCTTCCTGATCATCCCGCTCCTCGAAGGCCTCTGCGCCTTGCGCGAACACGGCGTGGTGCCGACGCTTTTGAACCTGCCATAACACGGACGTACACCGATGCTCGATCGTATCCTCACCTTCTCCCTCAGGAACCGCTATTTGGTCGCGTTGCTGACCGCCGCCACCGCCGCGTTCGGGATCTACTCGCTGAAGGATCTTCCCATCGACGCGGTGCCAGACATCACGAATGTTCAGGTCCAGATCAATTCGGTCGCTCCGGCGTTCTCGCCCATGGAGGTGGAGAAGCAGGTGACCTTCCCCGTCGAGACCGCCCTCGCCGGCATCCCGGGCCTCGAAAACACCCGCTCGCTCTCCCGCAATGGATTCAGCCAGGTCACCGCCGTCTTCCGCGACGGCGTGGACATCTACTTCGCCCGCCAGCAGGTGAACGAACGACTGTCGCAGGCGCGCGAATATCTCCCCCAGGGCGTCGAGCCCAAGATGGGCGCGATCTCCACCGGCCTGGGCGAGATCTACATGTGGACCGTAGAATACCAGCATCCGAAGGGCAAAGACGCCCCGACCAAGGACGGTGAGCCGGGCTGGCAGCCCGAGGGCGGCTACCTCACGCCCGATGGCCAGCTGCTCAACTCCGAAGTCGAGCAGGCCTCCTACCTGAGGACCGCGCAGGACTGGATCATTCGCCCGCAGCTCAAAGGGGTGCCCGGCGTGGCCGGGGTCGACGCCATCGGCGGCTACGTGAAACAATATCACGTGCAGCCGGACCCGCAAAAGCTGGTGGCCATGGGCCTGGGCTTCGGGGACGTCGCCGACGTCCTCGAGCGCAACAACACCAGCATCGGCGCGCGATACATCGAGAAAAACGGCGAGGCCTATGTCGTCCGCGCCGACGGCCGAGTCCAGGATACGGCCCAGATCGGCAACGTCGTCATCGCCAACCGCGGCGGCCGCGTCGTCCGCCTCAAGGACATCGCGACGATCGGGATCGGCAAGGAGCTCCGCACCGGCTCTGCCTCCGAGAACGGCGAGGAAGTCGTCGTAGGCACCGCGCTCATGCTGATCGGCGAGAATAGCCGGACCGTCTCGGAGGCGGTGGACAAGAAGATCGCGGAGATTAACAAATCGCTGCCGCCGGACGTGCGGGCGAAGACCGTGCTCAATCGCACCAAGCTGGTGGACCGCACGATTGCCACGGTTGAGAAGAACCTGACCGAGGGCGCCATCCTGGTCATCGCGATCCTCTTCGCACTGCTGGGCAACGTCCGCGCCGCCCTAATCACGGCGATGGTGATCCCCCTCGCCATGCTCATGACCGGCATGGGCATGATCCGCGGCGGCATCAGCGGCAACCTCATGAGCCTGGGCGCCCTCGACTTCGGCCTGATCGTCGACGGCGCGGTGATCATCACCGAGAACTGCTTGAGGCGTCTGGCCGAGCGGCAGCACCACGAGGGCAGGATGCTGACCCTGGCGGAACGCCTGCACGAGGTCCTGCTGGCCAGCCGCGAGATGATCGAGCCCTCCGTGTTCGGGCAGGCGATCATCATCATGGTCTACATCCCGCTTCTCACCTTCACCGGCGTCGAGGGGAAGATGTTCGAGCCGATGGCGCTGACGGTGATCCTGGCGCTCGTCGCCGCGTTCCTCCTGTCGATGACGTTCGTGCCCGCCATGATCGCGATCTTCGTCAAGGACAGGGTCGAGGAGAAGGATGGCCGCATCGTGCGAATGGCCAAGTCCTGGTACGCGCCCGCGCTTGTGTCGTCCCTGCGCTCGCCCTTGAAATTGGTGGGCGCGGTGGCCGGCGTATTCTTGATGTCACTGGTCATGTTCTCGACCCTCGGCCAGGAATTCATCCCCACCCTCGACGAGAAGGACATCGCCATGAGCGCGGTGCGGATCCCCTCCACGTCGCTTTCCGAATCCCAGGAGCTGCAGTTCGCGGTGGAGAAGGCCGTCAGCGGGACTCCCGAAGTGGCGTTCGTGTTCTCGAAGACCGGTACGGCCGAAATGGCCTCCGACCCCATGCCTCCCAATGCCTCCGACACGTTCATCATCCTGAAGGACAAGAAGGACTGGCCTGACGCGGATTCGACCAAGGCCGAGATCATCAAGAAGATCTCCGATGCCGTCGCGGACGTGCCCGGGAACAATTACGAATTCACGCAGCCCATCCAGATGCGATTCAACGAGCTGATCTCCGGGATTCGCTCCGACGTGGCGGTGAAGGTCTACGGCGATGAATTCCCCCTGATGGAGCAGACGGCCGCCAAGCTCTCGCAAGCCCTCAAGGGCATTAAGGGCGCCGCCGACGTGAAGGTCGAGCAGACTTCCGGCCTCCCGATGTTGGAGGCCAAGCTCGACCGCACGGCGATCGCTCGCTACGGCCTGAACGTCAGCGACGTACTCGACGTACTGTCCCTCGCCGTCGGCGGCCGCGAGGCGGGGTTGGTGTTCGAGGGCGATCGCCGTTTCGCCATTGTGGTTCGCCTGCCCGACGCTTCCCGGCGTGACTTGAAGATGCTTGAGAACCTGCCGATCCAACTCCCCGTGGACGACCCCGATGCCGCCACCCGGGCTGCCGGCCAGCGGCATGACCGCCCGACCTACATCCCCCTCAAGCAGGTGGCGAGATTCGAGATCAGCGACGGGCCCAACCAGATCAGCCGCGAGAACGGGAAGCGCCGCGTGGTCGTGCAAGCGAACGTGCGCGGGCGCGACATCGGCTCCTTCGTGGCCGATGCACAGGCGACGATCGATTCCCAGGTGAAGCTCCCATCCGGCTACTGGCTGGAGTGGGGCGGGCAGTTCAAGAACCTGCAGGAGGCCAAGGCGAGGCTGTCGGTCGTGGTCCCCGCCTGCTTCTTCATGATCTTCCTCTTGCTGTTCACCGCGCTCGGTTCGGTCGGGCAGGCCCTGCTGGTGTTCTCGGGCGTCCCGCTGGCGCTCACCGGCGGCATCCTCGCGCTCTGGATGCGCGGCCTGCCATTCTCCATCTCGGCGGCCGTGGGCTTCATCGCCCTCTCGGGCGTGGCCGTTCTCAACGGGCTGGTGATGATCAACCGCATCAACCAACTCATCCGCGAGGGCGAGGATCCGGACGAGGCGGTCATAGAAGGCGCACTTTCCCGCCTTCGGCCCGTACTGATGACGGCGCTCGTGGCAAGCCTCGGATTCGTACCGATGGCCATCGCCACCGGCGCGGGCGCGGAAGTCCAGAAGCCCCTGGCGACCGTGGTTATCGGGGGGCTGGTCACGGCCACCATCCTGACGCTGCTGGTGTTGCCCGCCCTTTACAAACGCCTCAACCTAGCTCGTCACGTCCTCGACAAGCCGGGAGAGTCACCCCCTTTGATGGAGAATCACTGATGAGACGACCTGCCCGCATGCTGACGATCATCCTCTTTACCGGTGCCTGCACTTCCGCCCCGCCGCAGACGCTCGATCAGAGGTTGGAAACGGTCGATGCCTCCGAGAGAAAGGAAATCCTTCGCGTGGCCTGCCTGAACGAGGCGGAATGGCCGCAGCGGTCCTCGATCCCGGCTGGGGCCTCAATCCGGCTGCGTGCCCATAATAGCCACTACCTCGACCCGCGGGTACAAGACATGAAAGACCTCTGCGGGAGAATGGATGCTCTGGCGGACGCGGGCCCCGACGCCACTGCGGAGAAAGTTCGGCTCCAGCGTGAGTGCGCGTCTATGATCCTCACGAAAAAGCAGGACGGTGGAGAGCAATTCGCCCAGCACGCGGCCCGGGCGCAGCACATCTGCGAAGAAATGCTGGGGAAATAGCTCGCGACCGGAAGGTGACTTCCGATTCCGCCAGGCCCGCCACTCAGCCGACCCGCTTTGTACAATTCTCCCTCTGGCCGCACGCGTGGCACTGCGCAGGGCGTGGCCGAGGATCGGTGGGGACGTGTAGCTTCCTCCTCGCGTCCCGGATCTGTCCGGCCAATTCCAGCACCCAAGCCCTGAGCTTATCGTCGTTGGCGATCTTCTTCCGCTCGCCGCTCCCGAGGATCACATAGCCGTAAGGGGGCCGGACGCCGTATCGCTCCTCGATGATCAGGAAATAGACCCCCATCTGAGCGATGTGGCCCGGCCAAAGTCGTTTCGCCGATTTCCATTCCTCGGGGATTACCGTGCCGCCGGTACGCACGATCCGGTCGGGACGGCCCTTGAGACCAAGGTAAGGGGAATAGAGCGTCACGTCGTCGAGCGCCAGGGTCTGCCCCGAGGAGAGGCCCCGGACCCGCCGCATCCTGCGGGCAGAAAGCACCAGGACCACGCCTGCGAGGAGCACCCCCGCGGCAAACCATAAGGTCGGGTCCGACTGGTAGTGGGTCATCGGTCCAAGATCCAGCGGACGAATAGGAGGATTAGGGCGGCGGTGACGATTTTCCCCCCGATGCTCAAGAGCTTGCTCGCCCTGCGCTCGGCGGACGCCTTTCGTTCGTGATGGAGCGTCCCCGCCCTCAACGACGCCTGATTTCCCGGTTCGAGGCCAAGCCCGTATTCCAGCCGCCACTGCTCAGGGCAGTAAACGAACGTCGCGATTTCGTGAGCCGTCACCACGTCGGCTGGTCCTCCGCCCGCTTCTAACTTGCTCGCCATCTATCCTGTCTCTAGGTAAAGGGTTAAGTCGTTATCTTAAAACAGAAAATCCTGAAAAAGTCGAGTGAAAGGTGAGGGGACGCGGAGATTGTCCCAGCTAATCTCCGCATGACCTGCGGAGAAACCGTTTGCCCGTGCGGCGAAAACGGGGTATTATCTCCGCACGAGATGCGGAGAATGAGCGTGTACATCCATCACCAAAAAGACTGGCCACAATTCCGTTGGGACCAGGAAAAGGTCTCGGTCCCTCTCGCGGCGGTGCGTCATCGCCAGGGGCGGCTCATCGGACGCATGGAAGCATTGGGCTTCCGGCTGCGTGAGGAGGCCGTCCTCGACACCCTAACCCAGGATGTCCTGAAGTCGAGCGAGATCGAAGGGGAAATCCTCGACCGGGACCAGGTCCGATCCTCCATCGCCCGCCGAATGGGCATGGACGTCGGCGCCCTCACGCCCGCCGACCGCGACGTGGAAGGGGTAGTCGAGATGATGCTGGACGCCACGCAACACCACGACATGCCCCTGACCGAAGATCGCCTCTTCGGCTGGCATGCCGCCTTATTCCCGACCGGCCGTAGCGGCATGCACCGGATCAAGGTCGGCGAATGGCGGGACGACAGCTCAGGCCCGATGCAAGTCGTGTCGGGGGCGATCAGCAAGGAGAAAGTCCATTTCGAGGCCCCGGCGGCCGCCAACATCGGCCGCGAGATGGCCGCATTCCTCGACTGGTTCAACTCCACGACGGGCGCCGACCCGGTCCTGAAGGCCGCCTTGGCCCATCTGTGGTTCGTGACCATCCACCCGTTCGACGACGGCAACGGACGCATCGCCCGCGCGATCGCCGACATGTCGCTGGCGCGCTCGGAAGGCAGTCCCAGCCGTTTCTACAGCATGTCGGCCCAGATCCGCGCCGAACGGAGCGACTACTACCGCATCCTGGAAGGCACCCAGAAGGGAACGCTCGACGTCACCGCCTGGATGGATTGGTTCCTAGCATGCCTCGACCGGGCGTTCGGGGGGGCGGAGGCGACCCTGGCCCGGGTATTGAAGAAGGCCCGTTTCTGGGAGGGACACGCAGGGGAGTCGTTCAACGACCGGCAACGCAAGATCCTCAACCGCTTGCAGGATGGGTTCGAAGGCCATCTCACCTCGTCCAAATGGGCGAAGCTCGCGAAATGCTCCCAGGACACCGCCCACCGCGACATCATGGAGCTGGTCAAACGCGGCGTCTTGGAGAAGGAGCCGGCGGGGGGAAGGAGCACGCATTACGTGCTCGTCGAATCGGCAGGTTAGGTCGCTCCCGGATCACATTTCATTCATGCCGCCTTGCATGATTTCATGCAAGGCGGCATGAAATCTTTCCAGATGGAAAACGGTGTTTCCGAAGATTTCCTTGATGGGGCACCGGGGTTTCCGCCGATGTAGAATCGGATACGCCCTGACGCAACCCGGAGGAGGGTGGCCAAATACTTGTAGAGCAAACCTTCGTTTACGTTTATAAATTGTAATCATGAATGACATTGTGACCATCGTCTGCTTGGCCAATTCCCGAAAGCCGCCTTCCGGGCGTTGCATCGCCGGCAAGGAAAGTGCGGGAGGCGGATTTGGGAGATGGGTCCGGCCGGTCAGCGTGCGCCCCTCGCATGAAATCTCCGAAGAGGAGAGGCGTTTCCAGGACGGCACGATGCCTCAACTGCTGGACGTGATCACGGTCCCCCTCATCGCGCCCAGGCCGATGGGACATCAGACCGAAAACGTGCTGATCGACGCCGATTATTATTGGGAGAAGGTGGGCACGGCGACATGGGCCGATCTCGGCCGGATGCTCGATCAGCCGACCACGCTCTGGACTAACGGGAATTCGACCTTCCACGGCCATAACGACAAGGTGGGTGCGACGGCCGTAGCCCAGGTGAGAGGCTCCCTGCTGCTCATCCGGCCGCAAAACCTGCGTATCCGAGTCAGCGCGGAGAGCCAGTTCTCGGGCCCTGCGCGGCGCCGGGTTCGCGCGATGTTCCACCACGATGGCGAATACTACAGCCTCATCATCACGGATCCGATCGTCGAGCAGACGCTGCTCGCAAGGCCAGATGCCGAATACCCGGTCGCGGAAGCCTTCCTGGCCATCAGCCTGAGCGAGCCGTACAGCGACGGCGACTGCTTCAAGCTCGTGGCGGCGCTGTTCGCAAGGCAACCATTGTAAAGGAGTGGCCATGACACGGACGGTTTTCACCATTGGCCATTCCAATCATCGGATGGAGCAGTTTGCCGCACTGCTGGAGATGCACGGCGTCACCGCCCTCTGCGATGTGCGATCGAAGCCTTACAGCCAATTCAACCCGCAGTTCAATCGGGAGTCGCTCAAGAAGTCGCTCCGCGAGCACGGCATCTCCTACGTGTTCCTCGGCAAGGAGCTGGGGGCGAGGAGCGAGGACCACGCCTGCTACGAGCACGGCAAGGTGCAATACGACCGGTTAGCCAAAACGGAACTCTTCCGAGCGGGCCTGGAGCGCGTCCGAAAGGGCTCGGAGACATATCGTCTTGCACTGATGTGCGCCGAGAAGGAACCGCTGGAATGCCACCGAACCATCCTTGTCTCGAAGAGCCTCGAGGAGCTGGGATTCGACGTTCAGCACATCCACGCCGACGGCAGGATCGAGAGCCATTCGAAGGTCTTGTCGCGATTGATCCGGCTGCTTAAGCTCTCGGCGGACGACATGTTCAGCACGAGGGAGCTGGCCGTTTCGGACGCCTACCGTATCCAGGCCGACCGGATCGCTTATCAAATCGACGCGCCGGCGCATGGGGACGGCAGAGGAGTCGCAGGATGAAATTGTTCACGATCGGATTCACCAAGAAGTCAGCAGAGACGTTCTTTACCAGGATCAAGAACTCCGGCGCGCGGACGCTCATCGACGTCCGCCTGAACAACGTTTCGCAGCTCGCGGGCTTCACAAAGAAGAACGACCTGAAATACTTCACCGACCAAATCTGCAAAATCGACTACCTCCACCTGCCCGTCCTGGCTCCAACCCAGGACATCCTGACCGCCTACAAGACGAACAAGGGAGACTGGGGCGTCTACGAGCGGCAATTCTTGAAACTGATGGAAGACAGGAAGATCGAGGAGGCACTCACGCCCGATCAGCTGGACGGCGGATGCCTGCTTTGCAGCGAAGAGAAACCCCACCACTGCCACCGCCGACTCGTCGCTGAATACCTAAAGAACCGCTGGGGGAATGTTGAGATCGAGCATATCCCTTGAAGTGGGTGCCCGCTAAAGGGCGAAATTTCCGTAAAACTCAAATAATGCAATATCTGAGATAGAGATTATGGTTTCAAAGAGGTGGGTCGTAGGACCAGTTTTGTTGTTATTCGGTTGCCAGGACGGCCACAGGAATATTCCCTTCCAGGCAGCGCTAAACACGGCAGCAAACCAATGCGGGACGCTCGCCGAAGAAAGTCTATCCAAAGATGGGTCCGGGCAGTCGAAGCCTAAAAGGGGAACTCTGGAGCCGATAATACACTGCATCACAGAGCAGCAGCGTCCGGTGTGGGCATTCTATGCGCCCGACTTTCTAAATGCGTGGGAATTGCATAGGGCGAAACTGACATTGCTTGCAGAGGATTATGATAATCGCAAAATGTCTTTTGCCAAGTATTCGGAAGGAGCAGCGGCGCTCGGGCTTGAATTCAACGACTACACCACGCAAGCGGTTCAATCCAAAGGACGTGGTCAGGCCGAGACCAATCGCATCGCCTTGGCCTGCATAGCTAGCCCTAACCCTATGAAATGCCAGAACGACGAGCGAATGAAGGCTATTAACCCTCAAGCATATTACGAGCAGCGAAAACTAGAATTGTTGCAAGAACAGACGGAGATGATGCGTCAGCAGCAGCTCAAGGATAGTTTTGGAACCACCTGCCAAACATTTGGTGGAATGACCCGTTGTAAATAAAAATCCCAAGGGCAAGCAAGCAGGGACATTCTTGGCCTTATGCCTTTGTATTTATTTCAAATGCCGTAGTTTCTTCGAATAGTTTTTCAGGAAATCCTCGACCGTAAGCCGGTGAGCATCGATCATTTGCTGAACATGTCTTGCCGACAAATCCTTGAAATTTTGCGTTTCGAATGACTTGAAGAATTCCCGTACCGATTTCACGATAGACCGGAGTTCTGCTACGCGGGTCGCCTCGACCTCGTGCGTGAAGGCGGCGGCACTCTGAACGGTGTTCGAGGGATGGATCAGGATGCGTTTCACGTTCAGACCCTGGTAGTGTTTCTCGAACCAGGCGCTCGAACGATTCATCTGCTCCGCCTCGCGCTTATCGATCTCGGCGCGAGTAACATCGACCTCGCTCTTGCATTCCCAGAGGAGGTATTGGGTGTCATCCATTGCCCAGAGATTATCGGGTCCCTCTTTCCATTGCTTGTCCGGCCTCTCGCCCGCGAACCCGAGCGCCCTGCTGAGCTCGTCCAATGCGTGTTCGAACTTGTCAGCCTTGGTGCCGAAGACGAGGGAGTTCAGGATATCGGTGATGCGGATATCGAGGTCGGAATAGGTGCCCAACTCACGGACCCATTCTGCGATTCGTTCGACGCGTCCTTGGCTGATCACCGTCAGTTTCGCGACAGTGACGCCAGACGGTGGGCGAAGAAGCATGTGATTGTTCTTGTGGGCGGCGACCTGGAGCCTTTGCGATTCCTGGCGATCAGCCTGATAGTAGTAGCGGGCCATTTCTTGAAGATACCAGCCCTTATCAGCCTGGTTTACCGTGCCGCCGTCGAGCATCGACTGGATCGTCTTGCCTGCTGTAGCATAGTCCCCAGCATTATATGCCTGTTCAGCAACGAGTTCCGTCGCGTAAAGATTCAAGATAACCGCATTGGCGCCGGCTGGCGTGACCTTATCCATCTGCTCGACATAGAACGCCTTCCAGCCGTCGTCCCGCCCGAGGCACTGGTTCAGCACGCCGTTGAAGGCATCAGCCGGCGCCCTACCCGCGTCGATTTCCTGCCTCGCCATGTCTGCAATGTCCAGGCCGATTTCAATTTGGGCGGCCGTCTGAGGCGAAAGATAGCGTCGCGTCGATTTTTCTCGAACTAACCTGATGATATCGGGCCCTATAATGACGATCGCCGAGTAATCCTTCTCGCCCCGCACGCTCCGGCCCATCCCTTGCTCGACGGTGCGGATCGTTCGCATGAGCGTGGCGTCGCTATCCGGGCGGCACAACTCCTGGTAGAGATCGATCAGGCTTTCGGAATACGGCTTCGAGTCGAAGACCAGGATTCGGCACGATTCGTCGGGGAGATCGATGCCGTCGTACCGATTGACCAAAACGACGGCCTTCTCATAATGGCCCTTCTTCAAGCTGTCGATCGCCCCGGAGACCGTGTCCTTATCCGTCGCGCTAGCACCGTAGCCGACCCAATCGCGCGTCCGATTGAAGCTCGGCGCCAGGCAGACGAGCCCATTCCGCCGCTTCGGCATGGGTCCGGCAAATCCCTTGACGATCGTCTCGCGGTCTAGCGATTCGTGGATGAGTGACGGGAGCAGGACCATCTTCTCGCCCGACCATGTCTCCTTAGCGTAGCTCAGCGGTCGGGTGATGGTCTCCGGCTTCAGCTGCAATCCCTTCACGAGGAACGCATCATCCGTAACGGTTGCCGACATGAAGATCCTGTGACTGGACTCCCAATAGGAGCCAAAAGCCGATAGCGGCGCGATGTATGGCTCGATCTCTAGTGCGGTGCCCGAAAAGACGCATTGGCAATGACCCAATATGTCTTTGAGCAGAGGCCAGGCAAACTTCACCGAGTCTCGCTTTGAGTGCTCCGACAAGATGCGAGCGACCTCAGACTCGCGAGGAAGCCACGCCCAATAGGGCACCGGGAGCAAGGCATCGCGCTGATGGTTGCACAGGTCCGCGAACGTGCCGACCCCTTGGGCTTCCAGATCGCTGGCGAAGAGCGTCCGTAGGGCGTGATAGGCGGGTTCTTCCCGCGGGATGCGAATGCGGCATGCCTCGCGTATGATGTCGGAGCATGCATGGGCGTCGTCGAGCAGCATCGACCCAACGGCCACAGACTGCCGATTCAGGCCGAATTTCGTCAGGCCGTTGAAGAGCTTCTGGACGGAAGCGACCAGGATTGTGTTGCTGTTGAGGAATTCTTCCGGCAGTTCCGGGCTGGCTTTACACGTGGCGATCCCGAACTGCCTCGCCTGGTCACATGTCTGGTCGATCAGATAGTTATCGGGGCAAAGATAGAGTGAAGGGCCCTTGCCGGCATTTAACCGGGCCTGGAGCATGAGCAGCCCGATCAGCGTCTTACCCTGGCCGGTGTGGAGCTTGACGATGTTGTCCCGCGTGCCCTGGTGATTCGCAAACCATTCAGCGAGGACAGCGACCTGAGCCGGTCTCAGCGGCCCCTTATCGTGGGCGCGATCCAGCGTGTCGTAAAGCTTGACCGGATCAATCTGCTTGTCAGAGGTGCGTCCAGTAAGGCGTTTCTTGAAGTCTACCACAGGGGAGGTCCTGGATGAGTTGTAAGCCGACGCAGCAGGGTCGAGAGCACTCCCGCTGGAGAATGAGGCAGAATGAGCGTGTAGAACTCCGTATCCGACACGAATATCAATAGCCGGTCAATGAGAAATTTAAAGCGATGAAATTCGAGTGTCTACGAGTTTAAGCCTGTAATCTCGTCGGCATTGCTATCATCGCGGTTCCAGGCCAATCGTGGAATTCTCCGGCCCGCCATGGCATGCTCCCGCTCGGCGCAATGCGGGGAGGGGACCCAACATACCCACAGCGTGTCCCGTGCATTCGCCGAGACCTGGCCCGGATGCGATCGATCCTCACGCGCCAAGATCCCCAGGTCTGATCAGTCGCCGAATAGCCATTTCTTGATCCGCCGCATCATGCTTGCCGCCGGTTTGGCCTCGACCGGATGGCCTGTACCCGATGCGGTAGCCGGAACAGATGGGGATGGGACGCTTATGGGGGGCAGATCCTCGGCGATTTCCTTCCCATAATACCGGGCCTTTGCCCGAGCATCCGCCGCTCGCTCGGCCGCAACCTGCTCCCTCGACCATTGGCGCGACCACTGCACCTTGTCGTGCTTTATCCAGTAATGGGACTGGCAAGGGAGATTCCAGCTGCCGACGGAGGGCTCGAGGGAGACCGTCTCCCCGTCGAAGATCAATCTCCAATCCGTCGGACTGAGGGGCGTGACCACTTCTCGGCCGCAACCACAGCAGCATTTGTGGGCGGCCGTGGCGAAATCGATCGACACGTAGATGGTGTGTTCCTGCAATTCATCCGGAATGGCCCGGACGAATTCATGCGTGAGGGCGACTTCGGG
Source organism: Singulisphaera rosea (assembly GCF_054877945.1). Taxonomy (NCBI): domain Bacteria; kingdom Pseudomonadati; phylum Planctomycetota; class Planctomycetia; order Isosphaerales; family Isosphaeraceae; genus Singulisphaera; species Singulisphaera rosea. Next base: position 644,711 of record NZ_JBTYIP020000002.1, read on the forward strand.
CCTCATTGCTTGTCCTCGCCGAGCAACATGTTGCAATCCGTAGTGAACGTGTTTTGGTGCTCTTTCTCGAAATCGCGATAGTACCCGAAGAGCTTCTTCCACCGGATCACGGCGAGCGTCGCGTTCAGGGCGTTGAGATCGGCGATCTGGATGTTGCTGGCGTAATCGTCCTCGCCATCGGCGAACGAGATGCGGCGCGAAACATGGTCGTGTTGCTCCGGCGTCACGGTCGTGACGCGAAGGACGCCGCCCAGCATTCCGTCAACCAGCTCGATCCCCATGCCGACGTCTATGAACGGGATGCTCCATTCGATCAGCCGCTCGACGATCAGTCGCTTGGCCGCGCCCCTGTCGAGGCAGACGAAGACGAAGTCCAACCCTTGTAACTGATCGAGGTTCGTGGCGTCGACGTAGGAATCGTGGGAGACGATGCCGCGGTGCATCCGAGAGTAGATCTCCCCGAAGTAATCCACCTTCAACAGGCGCTGCCCCAGCTGATCGAGGGACGGCGCGCCGGGCGACCGGAAGGCGTTGTGATTCAACATCCGGTCCCCGTCGAAGATGTGGATCTCCTGCACCGGGGTCTTGGCCACCAGGTCGAGGACATAGGATCCGGTCCCACCCACCCCCACGATCGCCAGCCGTCGCAACGCCAGCTTGCCCGTGACGGCGGTGATACCGGCTCGGCTCGAGGCGGTGTCGACGTAGTGGAAGGGCGACTCGCCCTCCTTGTCCTCCACGGCCGGGAACGTCTTGGCCGTCACCCCGGGCTCGAGCGACATCGCGGGATGCGAGATGATGTCGACGTATCTCGTGACCTTTTCGTAGTAGTCCTTGTAGCCGTCGCTCGGCTTGTTGGAAAAAGAATGCTTGGCCACGAGTCCGTTACCGAGATCCTGGTCGCCGCTCTGGTGCTGGATCTGTGAAATCAGGGTCCCATCCCTCCCGCAGGGATGCTCCCCGATGAAGAGCGCGACATGGGTGCCGGGCGCGGCCGTCACCTCGCCCGCGAGCGTGAGCTCGGAGACGAGGATGCCGCGCCTGACGGCCCTTTGGGAATCGACGTATGGGACGTCCTTCACCAGGAGGTGATTCGACCTCACTTCGATGTCGTAGCCCTCGTCCCGCAGCCGCTTGAGGTCGGCACTACGACTTACTAGTTGGCGTGACATTGAAAATCATCCCATCCTTGACCTTGACGGTGTCGCCCTCGACCAGGGCGCCCTCTTGGTTGCGGCGGCCTTTCTTGAAGGTGACGGTGAAGATGGTGTTCGGGTCGGCGGGCAAGTTAGCCAAGGCGACAATCTCGGCGAAGGACTGTACCTTCCCGCTCACTTCCTTCTCCCGGCCGTTGACGAAGATCGTGAAGACCTTCTTGTGCGAATTCGCGCTGTAGAAATGCTCGTCCTCCTCGAGACGGACCTTCTCATGGTCCCTAGAGATCAGACGATCTTCCTCGTTGCCCTGCACCTCCAGATAAAGCTCGAAGCCCGCCCGGACCTTCCCGAGCTCGTAAAGCGACTCCCCGTCGGTGGGATTGGGGGACTTGTACGCCACCCGATCGATGTGTATGCGGATCTCGCTCTTCGGGCGAGATTCGGGATTCTGCTCCGACATCACAAAGCCTCCAGCTAGCGGATTGAACGTCCCGATCGCGACGACAGATGAGTTCAGAGTAATGATTCGCGACCGCGTTCGCCGCGGTCGCAGATCGGATTTACGCGGGCCAATGTGGTCCCTAATTGCCTCGAACGCCCCCGGTGATGCGGTCGAGTCCTGCCACTGCAGGCTTCGTGGCAAGCAGCGTCGACAACCACTCCCTTTACGCGGTGCCGCCAATTTGTGAGAATAGTAAGTCGCTGGGAAGCCAAACTTGACCCATCTAGAAAGTATACGCACCTTCCGCGTCGAGGGCAAGCCGTGTGACGAAACGCAACAAGAAAACGCGATGGTCGGTCGAGCAGCGGCTCGAATTCATCGACTTCCGCTTGTACTGGGAAGGGCACGTCAATCGATCCGATATCATCGACCACTTCGGGGTTTCGGTGCCGCAGGCATCATCGGACCTGACCCAATACCAGGAGGGGGCGGAGGGAAACGCAGTTTATGACAAGACCCGCAAGGCCTACGTGGCGGGCCCGCACTTCAAGCCCGTGTTCTTCGAACCATCCGCCGGGCAATACCTCGCCCAGCTCAGGCTCATCCAGGCCGGGTTGCTCACGGACGAGGACTCATGGGCCGTCCGCCTCCCGTCCTACTCCATCGTCCCGATCCTTCGCCGCCCACTCGATCCCGAGACGTTGCGCCGCGTGCTCGGGGCGATCCGCACCCGTACCTCGGTCAAGGTGCACTACCAGTCGATGTCCAGCGAGAAACCGAGTTGGCGCTGGCTCTCGCCCCACTCCTTGGGATTCGACGGATTCCGTTGGCATGCCCGCGCATGGTGCTACGAACGGAAGGAGTTCCGAGATTTCGTCCTGTCTCGGATCCTCGAGATCGCCGAGGCCCGGCCGGGAGACGTCGACCCTGCCGGCGATGCCGGCTGGGAGCGCCATGTGACGCTCATCCTGATCCCGCACCCGGCTTTGAAAGCGGGCAACCGTCGAGCTGTTGAACTCGACTACGGCATGGATGATGGACGGCTCAAGACGTCCATGCGTGTCTGCATGGCATTCTATTTCCTCCGTCAGCTCGGCCTGGATTTCGCTCCGGCCGACGCAGTACCGAAGCGTCAGCAACTGGTCCTGGAGAATCCGGACGAGGTCGAGTCAGTGATGCAGGAGATTGGCAGGTGCGAGCCCAGCGAACCGCAGGCGGGCGGTTGAACTCAGGCCCACGCAAATTCCGCCCTCGATGGTTCAAATTGGGAATCGTAACTCCATTCAAATGCGATGTAGATGCCTCCGGTAATGTGTGATAAATGAAATTCTGGATCGCTTATCTTCTGGGACATTCGTACGCGTTCGGCCGGGGAGGTGAGGGTCCAACGAGTCCGAATCCGTAAAGCTCGAACCGTGGAGGCATGTACGCCTGATCCGACGAGGCTGGCAGGCCGCCAGCCCACTTATGACGGCGAATCCCTATGAGCGCGATAGCGACGACACTCAACGCCGCCAGCCAGGTTCAGAACATGGCCGCGGCCACAACCAATGAGCGGATGGCCTTCACGCTCAGCGGACTTTCCATCGTCCTGGTCGGACTAATGGTCTACCGAGAGATAAGCCACTGCCTTCGGGAGCAATTACGCGACCACGATCGCCAGAATGCCGTCCCCTCCGACAGGGCCCGTTAGAGGCAGTGGACCTCAACGGCCTCAGCATCTGAGCGGGCGCGAAAGTTCGCATTCGCTGGATGTGATTCATTGACCCACCTCAGGAGCCTGGCTGCTTGCCTCAGACTCCCTCATCAATCCGATGATCTTTGTTCTGACAGACGGGGCCAGGGAGAGCCACTTAGCGACCAACTCACGTAGTGCCAGGTCGGTGCAGACAGTGTGCAGACAACCCGCCTGAGTATCGGCGCAACTCTTATGCTGCATAGCGACTTGCGGGAACTCGATCGCGGGTGCAATTCCCGCCGCCTCCACTCCTAGGCCCGTCGCGATGATTTCATCGCGACTGGCCTTTTTTTTGTTGATCCGATGCTATGTTCGAGGAAGAGACAGGATCGTCCTCATCGGCGGAAAGGGAATACTTTTGCGGCCTCTCCCCTGGCCGCGAGCTCGGCTCCAGCCCTAGGATCGACGCGGTGCGTCTCATCACGGTCACGCGGCGGTTGCACTCGCACCCCACCCTTTACGACAGACACACTAAAAGTCGTTGACTTGTTCAATAATTGACGTGACCGACAAAACTGAACGTCAGTACATATCTCCGGGAAGAAAAAATGGTCGGAGGCGAAGAGGTTCGCACCGCAAGTCTCGGTTTTAGAAATACTTGCGAGCGAAATTTTCTAAACTTCCCATTTATCCCGTACATCCTACCGGGTCTTTTGCCGGTAACGTCAGCCTTCGTTTCCTGGACGCGGTCCAGGCGGATGAACTTCTCGCTGATTTTCATGCAGCGTTGGCAAAGTGCTCATTAGGCGTCAAAATGGTGCCGATCTCGAGCAGCAACCAACCCTGGGAAACTGCTAGTATCTATCACATGTTTTATTTATAGAATTTTTCTAGACCGGCGGGTTCGACGGCTCGGGGATTTCGGTTGGCCGTGGTCGAAACAATGCCGCGCTGGGTCGCTTCGGCTGAGGATGACAGGATCATGCGCAAGGCGAAGAAGATCTTCAACGACCCCCGGCGGGTCGTGCCGGAGCTATTAGAGGGAGTGGTCGCCGCGTCCCACGGGCGTCTAGCCCTGGTGGAGGCGACAACGGCGGTGGTGAGGACGGCGATTCCACAAGGGAAGGTCGCCTTGCTCATTGGCGGTGGGAGCGGCCATGAACCGCTCTTCCCCGGCCTGGTTGGCGAAGGTATGGCCGACGGTGCCGCCTGCGGCCATGTTTTCGCCGCACCGTCGCCGGATGTCATCCTCGCGACCACGCGAGCGGTGAACCGGGGCAACGGCGTTCTTTACCTCTACGGAAACTACGCCGGCGACAATATGAACTTCGACATGGCCGCGGAATTGGCCGCGGAAGAGGGAATCGTCACGCGCACGGTCCGGGTCTGGGACGACGTGGCCTCGGCTCCCTCGAATCGGTTGGACGACCGCCGTGGCATTGCGGGTGACCTGTTGGTCGTCAAGGTGGCCGGTGCGGCGGCGTCCCAGTTGGAGGATCTGGACGAGGTCGTCAGGGTGACGGCGAAGGCCCGTGACTGGACTCGGACGATGGGCGTGGCGCTGTCTGCCGGCTCGATTCCGGAGACAGGCGAGCCGACCTTCGAGTTGGGTGATGACGAAATCGAGGTCGGGATGGGACTTCACGGCGAACGGGGCGTCGTCCGCGGGAAGCTACGTCCTGCCGACGAGGTGGTCGAGGACATGATGAGCCGGATCCTCGCCGACTTGCCGTTCCGGGCCGGCGACGACGTCTGTCTGCTCGTGAACAACCTGGGCTCGACGACCTGGATGGAACTGTTGATCGTGACTCGCCAGGCGCATCGCCTCTTGAGAGACCGAGGGATCGCGGTCCAGGACACGACGGTCGGCAGCTTCTGCACGTGTCAGGAGATGGCAGGTTTTTCGCTGACGCTGATGAAGCTCGACGAGGAGTTGCGGCGCTACTACGAGATGCCCGCCCGCTCATTGGCCTTCGTGAAAGGGTAAAGACATGGGCAAAAACTTGCTAACGACGGACGAGGCCCGGCAAATGTTTCTGCACGTTGCCGGGGTGTTGATCGACAAGAAAGACGAACTCTCCCAGGCCGACCGCGAGATTGGGGACGGGGACCATGGCTGTACCATGGCCCGGGGCTTCGAGGCTGTGCAGCAACAACTGGAAGGCCATACTTACACAGACCTGGTTGAAATGCTGAAGGAGATTGGTGGAGCGTTCCTGTCTCAGGGGGGAGGCGCTTCCGGGGCGATCTTCGGGACGCTCTTCCGCGGCGGAGCCCGGCATCTCGCCGACGATCGAGTGTTCGATGCCCAATCGCTCGCCCGATTTCTCAACGACGGGTTACAGGCGGTGCAGGAGCGCGGCAAGGCTCGGCTCGGTGACAAGACGATGGTCGATGCCCTGGAACCCGCGGCACGCCGCGCGGCGGAGCTTACGGCAGCCTCGCTGGATGAGGCTCTCGCGGCCGTCGCGCAAGCGTCCTGTCAGGGAGAGGTGGCAGCGAGGGCGTTGGTAGCTCGCCTGGGCAAGGCGAAGGCCCTGGGCGACCGATCGCAAGGGCACGCCGACCCTGGGGCTGTCTCGGTGAGCCTGATTCTCCAGGCCATGTCGGAGTTCGTTGGATCGCCCACCTGACGCCGTTTGGGGATGTTCACGGATCGGAATCCGTCTGTGATGCCTAGGCGGGTTAGCGTCCAGGGGTGGTAGTGAAGTCGATCGCGGTGGACGAGTCCGAGTTTTCGGTCCTGAACGGGCCGTCAACTCGGAGGTGAGTCTGGCCACGCGGAGCGGAGCGGATGGACGGTCAGCGACCGGATCAGAATGGGGCCGCCTTCGGCCCGAATGGAGAGGCCGTTCTCGTAGGGCAGGACGAACTTGGTGAACGACAGCTCGCCCCGGTTCACGAAGGTCTCGATGGACGTCGTGTCGATGAGCATTTCGAAAGACTTGACCCGGTCTCGCACCGTGGCGGAACGGCGGTCGGACGACAGCGTGGTTGAGGTCAGTGTCACGGGGATGCCCCGGACGTTTAGGGTCAGCTTCGCCCCGGCGGGGATGTCAACTTCGGCCGAGACATGGAACTGCCGGCCCGACGGCATCAGGGGCAGGGTCTGCCCGGCCCGCAGTTCGCGATCGGTCCAGGTCTCGGGGCGGCCGACGTGCAGGGTGGCGATCTCGCGGATGGGTTCGCGGAACACTCGCAGTCCGTCGGGGGTCGTCCGCAGGGTCAGCTCGCAAGGGAAGGTGACCTGCTGGTTGAACGGCATGTCTGGGGCGTGGGAGAACCGCATCCAGGCCGCCTGGACCCGGCGGCCGTCGCCGGTGTCGGTGTTGTGCCAGGATTGGGTGGCGTAGAAGTCGCCGACGTCGCAGGGGAATCGGGGAGTTTCTTCCTTGTACGCGATGCCGTCGAACGTGCCGACTGAGTACTTACCGTTGCCCTGGATGAGTACCCACTTCTTGATTTTCGGGTCGCCGTCGACCGGCAGCTCGAAGAAGTCCGGGCACTCGAAGCCATCGCGGATCGGCGTCTTCTCGTCCTTCCAGTGCAGCAGGTCGCTCGACGTGAGGACATGGTAGCGGCTGTTGCCGTAGAGCATCATGACCCAGTGCTTCGCCGGGGCGTACCAGAAAACCTTCGGGTCGCGCTCGGGGAAGTCGAGGATCGGATTCTGGGCGTGTTGCGTCCAGGTCCGGCCCCGGTCGAGGCTGTATGCGAGGCACTGGCTCCGGTTGTCGTTGCCCGAGTAGAACGCGATCATCGCCGGTTTCGAGCGATCCGGCGAAAGGCCGGACGTGTTCTCGTAGTCGATGACGCAGGTCCCGGATTGGACCGCGGCGTCCAGCTTATCTTCCCAGAACGCGGGCTCCAGCTCGGTCCAGCGGACGAGATCCTTGCTGACCGCGTGGATCCAGCACTTGTTCCAACGCTGGGCGAAGAGGTGATACTCGCCCTCGTAGAAAATCAGCCCGTTCAGGTCGTTCAGCCAGCCCTCTTCCCGTTCCCTCGGGTTGAGACGATTCATCGTCCACTGGCGGGCGGTGAAGTGGAATTGCGGGCGCAAGGATTCTTTGTAGAGCGGCGTGACCGTCGGTGGAATCGACCTCGGAGCGTCGGTCTGGACGACGCGGCCGACGTTGATGTGGCCCCAGTGGCCGCTGGCTCGGTCCACCAGCTCGACGCGAGCCGGCTGGCCGGCGAACGTCGACACGTCCCAACAGGTCGGCATCAGTCGATCGCTCCGCCAGCCGGTGGCGCTGCGGACGATCTTGCCGCCCACGAGCAGGTTGACGCAGGTATGGCGTTCGTAGTTACCGCCGGCGATCGTGAGCTCGATGAACTTCCGCTCGATCTTGAACTCGGGCGACGTGAGCGTGCCGGTTGGACTGTCGCCGTCAACCTCGCTCGAGGCAACGCCAGCACCCTCTTCCGCGTTTTCGATCTCGAGCGTATTGAGCAGCTCCCCCGACACGGGGCCGGGCTCGAAGGCCTTGCCCTCGGCCGTCCAGCCGTCGTAGGTTGAGCTCTTGAAGACGCCGATCGGGATGTCTTCGGCCGCGACGGCGAGGGATGCGGACAAGGCGTCGAGCAAAACCAGGAAGGCAAGGAGTCTTCGCATCGGGAGCCTCGGGTTAGCCGTCGGAGTCGGGGATGTGACGCGGGGATGCCGGCTCGATCCGCAGTTGATCGCGGCGGACGGCCAGTTGCACTTCGGCGCCGGAGCCGAGCGACTCCACGAACGGCAGGAGCAGTTCCAGCACGTCCGGGCGCTGGAAGTGGGCCGGCTTGGTGTCCGGGTGCGGGTGATAGACGAGGCCATCGACGGCGACCCCGTCCGGGGCCGTGAGGCGGACATCGAAAAACGAGAAGTCCTCGGCCGGGTCGGTGGGGTGCCACTTCAACTGGCGGACCGTGCATTTCGGGGCGAGGACGTGATAGGTCTGGGGCGCGATGCTGATGTTGACCGTGCCGAAGTGGAATGCGGCAAGGTCGATCCCTCGCTCCCGGAACGGTTCGACCTGCATCCGGAGGGTGCCGCCGGGATATCGGGGGTTGCCGTTGCGGCCCGACGCGACGCCGTGCCCGGAGACCACCCGCGCGGCGACGGTCTGCCACTCTTCATTTTCCTCGGACTCGACCGCGTTCGAGGTCGAGGCGTAGGGATGGCCGACCCGGCGACGAGAAAAGCGGCCCAGGGCCGTCTGAATTCGGCCGTCCTGGCGCGCCGTGTCGAGCGTCACCGCGGCAAGGATGACCAGCCCGAGGACGACCTTCTGCAAGTAGCTCTCGACGCCGGTCAGGTTCATCCCGTTCTGGATGACGGAGATGATCAGCACCCCAATCAGTGTGCCGAGGATGCGGCCGGAACCGCCAGTCAGCGAGGATCCGCCGACGACCACGGCGGCGATCGCGTAGAGCTCGTACATCTGGCCGTAGGTCGGCCCGCCGGCCTTGAGTTGCGAGGCGACGACGACTCCTCCGACGCCCGAGAGGCTCCCGCTGACGACGTATGCGAACGACAAAACGAGGGGCACCCGGACCCCGCTCAGCCGGGCCGCCTCGGCGTTCCCTCCGACCGCATATAAGTAACGGCCGATGACGGTGCGAGTCATCACCACGTGGCCGAAGAGGTAGACGCTCAGCATAAGGCCGACGGCGTTGGGCATCCCGAACGTGCTGCCGCGGCCAAGCCAGGTGAAGCCTTCCGGGATGTCGTCGATCGATTGCCCGCCGGCCAGGAGATACGCCAGGCCGCTCGTGACCTGCATCATGCCGAGCGTGGCGATGAACGGCGGGAGTCGGCACGCCGTGACGAAGAACGCACTCGCCAGGCCCGCCACGGCCCCCGCCCCGACCCCCGCGCACACCCCCAGCGCGATACCACTTGGACCGGCCCCGACACCACCGACGGCGCGGATGGTCATTGCCGTGACGACGGCCGACAAAGCGACGAGGCTGCCTACCGAGAGGTCGATCCCCCCGGTCACGATCACCAGCGTCATCCCGGCCGCCAGCAGTGCGATGACCACCACCTGGCTGCCGACGTTGAGCAGGTTCTCGGCCTTGAGGAAGACCGGCCAGCGGTACGACTCGGCGGTGGAGATCCGCAGCCCGGGCCGGCCGGTGAGGACCGGGGAGCGGGCCGCCTTCGGGGTGGCGATGACGAGGAGCCGATCGGCCCCGGCCGCCTCGACGGCCTTGCGGACCTCGGGAGGGGTGCCGCCAGCCACGCCGATCAAGGTCGCGCCGACCTTCTCCAGTCGTGCCCGGACGGCGCCGGCGAACGCCCGGCCGTCGTCGTCGTCTGGAGCGACGATCAGCACGCGCTCGCCCGCGACGATACCGGCCGCGGCCCGATTCCCGGCGTCGGCCCCCCTGGGATGTTGGTCCTCGATCGTGACGACGCACAGGATCGCCGACAGCAACACCAGGACGGCGGCCATGCCGTAGCGGCCTGCCAGCCGGTCGAGGATCCAGGTCGGTAAGGTTCGGCTCATGGTCGGGGGACCGCCAATCGCAGGACTTGCTCCCAGGTCACAGGCGCCTGGGGGTCGGTGTTGTCGAACTCGCCTCGGATTCGCACGACGAGCATCACGAGGGTGCGGTCGCTCCTCTCGAGGACATCGGGCCGGCCGGAACGGATCTTCGAGATCGCCTTGCCCGCATGGGCCATGGCGTCGCGGATTGGGGCACGTCTGGCCAAGTGAACAATTCTGGTGAGATAGACCATCACGGCTTGGCCGATTCGGCGTCCGCATCGGCTTTGCGGTAGAGGCCCGTCGGGATGAGCGTGACCGGCGGGACGGCCTCGCCGGCCAGGTATTTGACGACCCGCTCGACCGCCAGCTTGCCGATGCGGTCCGGGTACTGGACGGCGTCGGCGTAGATCTTCCCGCTCTTGATGGCGGCCTTTGCCTCCGGTTGGCCGTCGAACCCGATGACCTTGACCCGTCCGACCTTGCCAGCCGTCTCGAGGGCGGCCACCACGCCGAGCGCCGTCGGGTCGTTGACGGCGAAGATCAGATCCACATCCGGGTGGGCCTGGAGGATGTCCTGGGCCACCCGGAACGAGCGGTCGCGCTGCCCGAGGCCCGGCAACTTGGCGACGACGGAGATGCCGGGATTCTTGGACATCACCTCCTCGAACCCCTTGACGCGGAGCATCCCGCTCTCGACCTCGGGGTGGTCGACGATGGCGACCTTGCCATTTCCTCTGAGGGCTTCCACGGCGGCTTCGCCGGCCTGCACGCCGCCGCCGTAGTTGTCCGTGGCGACGTGACCGACCACCTTGGCGTCGCCGGCAAGGCTGGCGATGTCGGCGGTAAACACGGGGACATTCTTGGCATTCGCCTCTTGGATGGCCGTCCCGATGGCCTTGCTGTCGGCCGGGGTGAGGATCATGGCGACCATGTCGGCGGCGAGGAAGTCTCGCACCTGGTCCCGCTGCCGGGCGGGGTCCATCTCGGCGGACACGACTTTGACCGAGTAGCCCTCGGCCGCCGCGGCCGCCGTCATGGCGTCGCCCATTTCCTTGAAGAACGGGTTGCTCAGCGTCAGGAGCGAGACGCCGATGGTGCCGTGGTCCCCTGCCCGGTGCGACGCCGCGGTGACGCTCGGTGGGGTCGAGCCGGTCGGCCCCTTCGCACCGCCACAACCGGACAGGCCCAGGGCCGCTCCGGCGAGCATCGAAACGAATGGAGCGACGATGAGCTCGCGACGTTTCATGGCGATCGTGCCTCGAACGGGAAGAGGCTCACGGCCGCCTGTTCCGACGGAACGAGGGCGGTCGACGGTGGGGAGATCCTAGCGATCGCCGAACAATGACGTCAAGAAAGTACGCTTCACAACTTCGCCGAAGTTGTATTATCATCTTGCCGAGAATCCGCCGTCCTGCCCTCCCGACCGCAGGTCTGGATCCCGCCATGAAAGACGTGAAGTATCGCAAGATCGTCGCGTACCTCCGCTCGGCGATCCACGCCGGACGTTACAAGGCCGGGCAAAAGCTGCCGTCGGAAGCGGCCCTCGTGCGGCAGTTCGAGGCGTCGCGGCCGACCGTCATCCGCGCCCTCCGGGAGCTCCAGGCCGTCGGGATGATCGACCGTCGGGTCGGGTCCGGAACGTACGTCCGGCCGGATGCGGGGAGCGGACCGGCCTCGTCGGGGGGCCGGACGTTCGGGCTGCTTGTGCCCGGGCTCGCGGACGGAGAGATCTTCGAGCCGGTGTGCGTGGCGCTCGCTCGGCACGCCCAGTCGCTGGGACACACACTGCTCTGGGGCGACCTGCCCGGCGAGCCGGGGGTCGCGTTGGAAGCCCCGACTCTACGACTGTGCGAGGACTACGTGCGGGCCGGGGTGGCCGGGGTGGTCTTTTCTCCTTTGGAGTTCTCCGCCGACAAGGATCGGGCCAGCCGTCGGGCCGTCCGGATGCTCGACGAGGCGAAGATCCCGATCGTGCTGCTGGACCGCGACTTCGTCGAGCCGCCCGCCCGCAGCCCCTACGACCTGGTCGGCGTCGACAATCACCGGGCGGGCTATCTCCTGGCCCGGCATCTCCTGGCGCGGGGAAGCCGCGTCGTCCACTTCCTGGGGCGGCGAGCGTCGGCCCCGACAGTCCGGATGAGGGTCGCCGGGTTTCTGGCCGCGCTCTGGGAGCACGGCGTCACACCCGACGCCGAATGGGTCCACTGGGGCGACGCAGACGACGTCTCGTTCGTGCGGGGGTGGTTGGAGGCTGGTCGGCCGGATGCGGTGGTCTGCGCGAACGACAAGACCGCCGCTCTGCTGATGCAGACCCTGGCGGACCTGCGCCTGGTCGTCCCGCGGGACATTCGAGTCGTGGGCGTCGATGACCTGCGGTATGCAAAGCTCTTGCGGCCATCCCTGACGACGATCCACCAGCCTTGCCAACTCCTGGCGACGGTCGCTCTACACACTCTGCTCGATCGGCTGGCGAACCCTTCGTTGCCCCCTCGTCAGGTGATGCTCGCGGGCGAGTTGATCGTCCGGCAGTCGTGCGGCCCCCCCGCCACAAGCACCGGCTGAGCGTCCGCCCCGAGACCGGTTCCTTCCCGAGGACCCGTTCCGCGACCCATGCATATTTCAACCGACAACATAAACATCAAAATGTCTTGTTTTTAATTTCGCGAAACAACGTAGGCAAGTCGCCTTCGTTAGCGATTGGCATTTGAGTGGCACCTCTTTGATACAAGCCCGCGGCGCCAGCGAGTGAATCTTCCCTGATTTCTCGCGAAGAGATCCACTCGCTGGCGCTTCGGGATTGTAAAGACATGGCGAGCGTACCTTGTGGCCAGGGACGTTCGCGGATCTCATTGATTTACTTCTTCTGCGCCTCGCTGGTCGGGATGTCCCTAACATTCCATAGTTTGATCGTGGCGTCGTACCCGGCCGTCACGATCGTCGAGCTATCGGGCAAGAATTTAAGATCCGCGATGTCGGCTTCGTGTCCCTGGAGCGTGGCTCGGAGTTCTCCCGATCGAGAGTTCCAGAGTTTGAGCGACAAGTCTCGGCCGCCCGAGGCGACGAGCTTGCCGTCCGGGGAGAAAGCTATGGCCTGGACCGCGTCGGTATGACCTCGGAGAATGGTCTTCGCCTCCCCCGAGGTCACGTCCCAGAGGATGACCTGGTTGCCCTCGCTGGAGGCGCCGAGGACCTGGCCGTCTGGAGAGAAGGCCAGGCTGTTAATCCATCCCTTTTGTCCCAGGGGGGGAAATCGAGGCCGACCCTCGGGCACGTCCCAAAGGGTCAAAGCGCCCGGCATCCTCGCCGAGCCGCCCGGTTCGTCGTGCCTCGCACCGCCGCCGACGGCCAGGGTCCGGCCATCGGGCGAGAAACGCACGTCCCGAATATGGCCGGGATGGGTGAAGGTTGAGAGACGACTCCTCGAGGCGATATCCCAGAGGGCGATTGACCCCATATGGGCGGCCACGGCCATGAGCTTGCCGTCAGGCGAGATCCTCAGGGATTCAACCCCTTGCTCGTTCTTCAGGATTTCGGGCTTCGGCGTCAGCGCCGTCGAATCCCAGAACCGGATGTCCCCATCGCGGCTGGCGGTAATCAGAGTCGAACCGTCGGGCGTGAACTCCACGGCCTTCATGACGTCCGAATGGACCTTGGGCGCCTCGAAATGCTTGCCTGTTCGCGTCTCCCAGATCTGGACGCCCGAGTGGACTGTTCTTTTGTTATCTTCAACACCGAAGCCCGACGTCCCAATCGCCAGCTTCGAACCGTCGCGTGAGAGCGTGATGATCTGAACGAAGGAGGCGCTCCGGCTGCCTTTCTTCTGTTCGATTCGTTTCGGTACATCCCAGACCCTGACCGCGCCAGAATTGCCGAGACAGGCCAAGGTCCGCCCATCGTCGGACAAGAATAGCTCGCGGATGGAGTCCTCATGGCCGATTAGGGTCGCTGTCTCATCATGCCGCGCAGCCGGTTGGGCCTGAAGGTGCCGGCTTCCGGAGGTCACATCCCAGGTGAGGAGGGTCCGATCACCACCCACGACCAGAACCTTGCCGTTGGGGGAGAAGGCCAAACCTTCGAACCCCAGCCTCGGAACACCCGAGGGAATGGCCAGGCGAAAACGAGGCTCGACTCGGCCTGGATCCCACAAGTAAATGGGCCGTGCTCTGAACGCCGTGGCGGCGATGGTCCGGGCATCGGGGGAAAGCGCCACGGACCGTATCGGTCTTCGAAAGCCTGTAAAGGCAACCTTCGGCTGCCACCGCTCCACGGAGGTTCGCGGTGCGTCCCAAAGCACAATCCTCCTGTCGAAGCTACCCGTGACAAGCTTCCGACCGTCCCCCGAGATCGCCAATGCGGTCACCGCTTCGCGATGAATTCCCAGGGGATTCAAGACGAATCCTGTCATCGCATCCCAGACGACCGTACTGTGGTTGTCGTGGCCGCTGATGAGTTTGAGGCCGTCCGGCGTGAAGGCCAAGGCGCGGACTCTCCCGTACGGATTATGGATCGTGGTCCTCTCCTCGCCCATGACCACGCTGTACGAACGGGGCTTCCGCGTCACTAGGTCCCAGACGCGAATCCCCGAGGATACGCCCCCCGCGGCGAGGGCTTGACCGTCCGGGGAAAAGGCGATCGCCTGCGTCCCCGAGTAGGGCTCGGCCGGGGGGGGCAACGCCTTGCCGGTGGCGACGTCCCAGAGCTTGACCTCGCCGTCCGACCCATCCTGGGGGAGGCCGTTCCAGTCGACCTCGCGCCCGTCAGACGCGGTAGCCAACGTCGAGCCGTCCGGTGAAAACTCCAGGGCCAAGATCCTTCCCGTATGTCCGACCAGGCAGGCAAGCTCACGGCCGGTAGCGACGTCCCAGATTTTGACGAGGCGGTCGCCACTTCCCCCCGTGGCGAGCTTGGTACCGTCCGGCGAGTAGGCCACCGACAGGATCTTCGAGGGGTGCCCCACGAACGGACGAGGCGTCGAGAGCTCGGCCGTCTTCCAGAATCGCAGGCGGCGATCAGCCCCTCCGCTCGCCAAGGTCTTCCCGTCGGGCGAGAATGCCAGGGAGTGGATCGCGCCCAGATGTGCCTGGACTCGAGAAGCAACCAAGCGACCCGTCGCCGCGTCCCAGACCTTCAGCGTGCCCACCTCGTCACCCGTCAGCAGGAGGGCGCCGTCCGGCGAGAATCGCACAACAAGAAGCGGGAAGAGGTCCAGGCCCGGGAGCCGATATCGGACCGCCCCCGAGACCGCATCCCAGAGGATCGCTTCGCCGTCCTCGCCGCCCGAGGCGAGCGTCCGACCGTCCGGCGCGAAGGCGATATCGGCGATGGCCCCTCGATGGCCCTCCAGAGTGCGGACCCGCGAGAGACCGGCGGCATCGCCAAGCTTCACCGCAAAGTCGTCGCCCCCCGATCCGAGCATCCGGCCGTCCGGAGAGAAGGCCACCGCACGTGCCGCGCTCGTGTGCCTCGGCAAAGTGGCCGATTTCTTTTTTGTCGACAGGTCCCACACCCCCACCGACCCGTCGTCGCTCGACGCGGCCAGCGACTTCCCGTCCGGGGAAAATGCAACCGAACGGACGGCTTCGGGGCCTGCTGTGAGCGTCCCAAGATCCCGCCCGTTCTCCGAGTCCCAGAGTCGAATGACTCCCCCGTCTCCGGCGGCCGCCACGGGACGACCATCGGGACCGAAGGCGACCGTTACCAGCTTGCCGACGACGCCGTTGAGCACGCGAGCCACTTGCCCGGAGGAAGTATCTCCGAGTCGGACGACGCCGTCATCGCCGGCCGTGGCGACGGACCGCCCGTCCGGCGAGAAGGCCACGCTCCGGATCACATCCGGTTGCGCCAGAAACGGTCCCGCGATTCCACCGCGCGAGACCGAGTCGTCGAGCTCCTCCTTCAGGATCGACGAGGAGACATCCCAGACGCGGGCCACACGATCCTCGCCGGCGGTTGCCAGGAGATTGCCGTCCGGCGAGAAGGCCACGTCGCGGACCGCGCCGGCATGCCCGATGAAACTCGCCGACTTGCTCCAGGTCGCCACCTTCCAGAGCACGATCATCCCAAGGGGCTCGCTGCCCGGGCGCTCCACCAAACAACCGGCGGCGAAGGTGGACCCATCCGGGGAGAATGAGGCGCAGGTCACCTCCCCGGGGCTGTCGAGGCGGTGAGCCTCTCGATCGGCACGGCCGCGGACGAGGAGCTCGCCGGATGCGGAGAGTGCCAGTTGACTCCCATCGGGCGAGGAAGCCAGCATCGAGAAATCCGTAACCGATCCTTCGGCCCGTGGTTCAATGTTGCGACGGCCTGTTTCCGTATCCCACTCGACCTGTTGGCCGTCTCGATTCACACCGGAGAGTGTCCGTCCGTCGAGTGAGAAGGACAGAGCACGGACGCCCATCGAATGATCCTTAAGGCAGGAACGGAGGCTCCTCGATCGGACGTCCCAGAGCCGCACGGTCCCGTCCATGCCGCTCGAGGCAAGGATCTTGCCGTCGGGCGAGAGCACGAGGCGAGAGACCTCGGCGGTGTGTCCGCTTGGGACATGCGATGCTTGTCCCGATTTGAGATCGCGGAAGACGAAGATCGCTTCGTCCCCGGCGGAAACCAAGGTCATCCCGCCATCGACGAAGCGGAGAGCGCGGATCAGGCCCATCCCGTCCTGGTATGTGGCCCGGAGCGTCCCTTCCGCGACATCCCAGCGTTTGACCACGCCGTCGGCGTCGGCTGTCGCCAGATCCTTACCGTCAGGCGAAAATACGACGGCAGTGATTTCTCGCCGATGCCCATCATCGCCCGCGTCTCGCCGGCTGGCTGGTCCGAGGGTGGTGTCACTGACGAGTCGGGTTCCGTCAGGCGAGATCGTCATGGCGTGCGGCAGGTTGGGATCGACCTTGATTCGAGGGCGAAGGTTGGGAAACTTCGTCTCGGCGGCCTTCAGCGTAGGGACATCGGTCGATGGCGCCCGATCGCCGCAGCCTGGCAGGGTCAGGATGACGAGGCCAACCAACAGTATCGCCCGTGCGTCGCAGAGCCGTCGCATGGCCGTTGCTCTCCCCTCGCCGTGATTAGGATGTGAGACTAGGTTCAGCGCAATACGGTCGAGGCGTGAGGCGTCGGCGCAATCAGTGACTTGAGGAAAGCCTCGATCTGAAGCCTCGAACGGTGCGGGAGTCGGAAGAATCGCTCGGAAGTCATCGTCGCCTCACCCCCGTGCAAGGCCACGGCCTCCTCCAGCGTCTCGGCCCGTCCGTCGTGCAGGTAGGGTCCGGAGTCGCGGAAACCCCATAACGGAGGTGTTCGCCACTCGACGCGTTTCGCACCGACGATGACCTCCTCCCCCTTCGGACGGGCGCTCGGCATGTCGCCGGTCAGGTTCTTCAGGTCGATGGGTGGCGCCGGCCCTACGGTCGCGAGCTCGACCGAATCCGGTGCTGAGGATCCGTAGACGCCGGAATCGCCCAAATCCTGCCCCATGTCGTGCAACAAGAGGTCGCTGTAAATCCCCGAGGCAGCGCCGATAGTGGGCGTGTGGCAGGTCGCGCAGCCGATCGCCTCGAAGAAATCCCGCCCCTCACGACGGAACCGGGATTCGAGATCGCCCGACGCCATCGCCACCTCGGGTGCCGGTAGGCTGCGGACGAACCCGATGAGGTCCTCGCTTTCGGCTTTCTCCAGGTCGAAGCCAGGTGCTTTGTAGCCGGGGGCATTGGGCACGGCAGCCTGCGAATGGCCCGGGACCTCCAGGCCCAGTTCGACCGAACACGCTGTCAGGACGAACTCCTCCAGGCTGGCGATCTGAGCTTTCCAGCCGAATCGGCCGATCCTCGCCCCCTTGTTGTAGGAGACACGCCCCTTGATCTCAGGGAACCCAGGGTGGCCTTTCCGGGCGGCTGCTTTCAAAACCTCACCGGGGATTGCGTCGATCAAACCGGTGCCGAAAAGTGGCGGAGTGTTCCTTTCGGTGAGGAGCAAAGAGATCTTGCCGTCCCTGAACGTCCCGACCTCGACCGTGCCGCGTTGCCGGATTCGCTCGACGAGGCCCTCGATCTCGGCCTTCGCCCGTTCGTCGGGATCCGGTCGACTCGACTTCGCATCAGAGACGCGTTGTGGGAGATTCCTGTCATCGCCCAGGAGATTCGACCGCCAGGCCCGAAAATTGGGGTCGGTGCCGAACCGGTGGAGGACGACGCTCGAGGCGGAACGGAATCCACTATGGCGCTTCGCCAAAGCCTCAAATTCTGGCGACGGCGGGATCGCAGGGCCCGAACTCGAACCGCCAGCACCGTCGCCTGCGGCTGCGACGCCCGCAGGTTGCCCTTGCGACGGATCACCCTGACCTGATCCGCCCTCGAGGTCACCGCTGACTGGCAAGGCGGTGAGGATCTCGACGTTCTTGCTCGCAGGCCCCGCCCCTCCGGAGGCGCCTGCGTTGTGGCAGGCGACGCACGAAGTGTCGTTATAGACCGGTCCTAAGCCGTCGCCCCCAGAGTCCGGGACAAACCCAGGGCTCCACTCGCGGAGGAAGATCTCGCGCCCCCGAGCAGGTCCGGTCAGTGGCCCTTCGCGGTGATCCGAGGGGGCAGTGTCGGTAACTTGGCGACGGCAACCCGCCGTCCCGAAGACGACCAACAAACCGATCCCGAGGAACGCGCGTCCCGAAAGCCCCCTTTCTCTCCATGCAATCGAGAATCCCATGGTGCGTCCCTCTGCCTCGGAACAATCTCGCAAGAATGCTTTCGATCTAAAGTTAAGCAAATGGCAAAGGCCTTGCAAGGGATACGAAGCTGCCGCCGTCTTGGGAAATGTCAGCCCAACAATTGAGGGACCAACGCCCCTCGCAATCCATGAGATCGCGAAGGGCTTTTCGTTCTTCTACCCCGCGACGGGGCAATGTTCGACATTCGATGTCTGTCAAACAGGATCCCGATCGCGATCTCCCTCACGTAATGAGCACCGAGCGGACTCAAATACCCCGGACCCTGCGCCTGTCATCACCGCGTCCAACTTCGACCGTCGCTTGAAAGCGAAGGGCATGCTGCATCGGATTTTACTGATAGTTCGAGACCAACTGGCCTCAAGTTAGACGCATCAGGAAATCGAATAGTACGAGGAATTGAAATCCAAAGACATGAGATCGAAGCTGGGGCGCAAGGTTCGCGTGGAGAGCGAATCTGGTCGGTGCTGGAGTTCGTGGGAGGGAGCTTTTAGGGTGGGACGATTGAAGGGGGGCAGCCGGGACGACGATAGGTCCCTGGGCGTGAAGGGGGCCGCCCAGAGCCTCGTCGTCTTGCCTCAATCTGCGAACTTGACAGGACCCGGCCGAGGTTTCGTCCTGTCGTCCCGAGCTTCCGAGGAGGGATTCAGAATGGCTCGATTTGAGATCGGTCCGAGGGAGAATCGGTCGCATTTCAGCGAATGAACACACCACCGCCGAGCGCTTGATAGGTGTTGACAACGGCAGACAACTGCCTGCGCTTGGTATCGATGAGGACCATCCTCGCATCCATCAAGTCACGCTGGGCGAAGAGCACGTCGATATACTCGGCTCGGGCATTCTGGAAGAGTTTTGTGGCGACATTCACCGATTCTTCGAGGGCCCTCAACTGCAGCTTCTTGATCTCGATGCTCTGGCGATAGTTCTCGACCCCCGACACGCGGTTGATCACTTCGGTAAAGGCGTTAATAATGACACGTTGATAGTTGTAGACGGCCTGCAACTGACGAGAGTTCGCAGTGAGGTAGTCGGCTCGGATCGCTTTCTTGTTGATCAACGGGGCGACCAGGTCACCCGCGATGTTCGCGATGAGGGCTTCCGGAGTGATCAGCAAATACCTGGGATTGAAGGCCGAGTAGCCGACACCCCCGGTGATGACGAACGCCGGGAAGAAGCGGGCTCGGGCGATCTTGATGTCGAGGCCGGCGGCCTCGAGCTCCCGCTCGGCCTGGCGGATGTCGGGGCGGAACTGCAAGAGTTGCGAAGGGACACCGAGACTGAGCCTGTGGAGCTCCATATCGAAGAACCGATCCGACATCCGTTCGACCGGCATCGGGAAGCGCCCGGAGAGGAAATTGATCCGGTTTTCGACCTCGATGATCTCCTGTCGAATGATCAGCTTCTCGCTCTGGTTCCTGCGGACTTCGGCCGTGAATCGCTGGACGGCCAGTTCGGTGCCGCGGGCCTGGGCCTTATTTGCGAGAGCGAATCTCAGGCTCTGTTCCTGGAGCTCGATCGTCCGATCCAGGTTCTCGATCCGCTTGTCGAGGGCCATCAGGCCGTAATAGTTTTCCGCGATCTCGGCCACCAGCCGGGTCACGACGTAGGTCCGCCCGTCGATCGTGCCGAGGTACCGCAGCGATGACGCATCCCTGGCATTCCGCAACGCCCGCCAGATGTCGACCTGCCACGAGATGTTGGCGGCCATCAGGAAGCTTGGGAGCGGGTTGGGGAACATCTGCCCGGGCAGGATGTTCAGTTGGTTGTCGATGGCCCCGTCGCGAGTATACCGGCTCGGTTTATCCGCACCGATCCCACCCCCGAGGCTGAGGAAGGGCAAATATGCCCCCCGATTCGCCAGCACGACGTTGCTGGCGATCTGGATATCCTCGGCCAGGATCTTCAACTCCTGGTTACCGACGAGAGCCTGCTCGATCAGGCCGATGAGGGTGGAATCGTTGAAGAATTCTTCGATCCCGATCTGGGCCGAGTTGTCCGGAGTCGTCACGCCGTTAAAGCTCGGCGGAACGGGCGGCCCGGGTTCCGGCGCACGGAGGGAGGGAATACCGCAGGACGTCATGATCGGAAGGAGGCCGAGAGCGACGACAAACGCCAGGGCCGGCTTCCTATGCTTTGTGAGCGAAAGTCTCGCTGAGTGGTTCATCCGCCTCATCCTTGAGGAGTGACCGCTTGTCGGCAATCCTACCGAACAAGTAATACAGGCCAGGAATTACCAAGACCCCGATCAGAGTACCCACCAGCATGCCTCCGACAGAGGCGGTGCCGATGGTCCGGTTTCCAATCGCCCCGGGGCCGGTGGCGACGACCAAGGGAAGTAGACCCGCGATGAAGGCGAAGGAGGTCATCAAGATGGGCCGGAACCGCAACTTTCCTCCTTCGATGGCGGCCTCCACGAGGCTTAGGCCCTCGATGCGCCGTTGAACGGCGAACTCGACGATGAGGATCGCGTTTTTGCCGAGCAGACCGACCAGCATGACCAGACCGATCTGGGCATAGACGTCATTGGAAAGTCCCGTAATCTGCAAGAGGAAGAAGGCCCCGAAGATCCCGACGGGCAGTGAGAGGATTACCGCGAGGGGCAACAGGAAGCTCTCGTACTGTCCGACCAAGACCAGATACACGAAGACGACGACGACCAAGAAGATGAAGACGGCCAAGTTCCCCTTGGAGGCTTCGTCGTATGACAACCCTTCCCAGCCGACATCGTAGCCGCGAGGTAGGCTCTGGGCGACTTCCTTGATCGCCTCGATGGCCTGGCCGCTGCTGAACCCGGTGGCCGGTGCCCCCTGGATGGCTGCTGAAGGATACAGGTTGTATCGGTTAATCTCGTTGAGACCTTGCTGCTTCTTGATCTGCATAAACGAAGAATAGGGGACCATTTCTCCGGTTTCGTTCTTGACGAACATGTTATCCAGGTCCTCCGGGTAGCGCCGGAACTCCGGGGCGGCCTGGACGAAGACCTTGAAAAACTGACCGAAGAGGATGAAGCCCTGTTCCCAAGTACTGCCGATGACAATAGATAGGTTGTCCATCGCGTCCGCGATCGAGACCCCCTTCTGCATGGCCACGTCGTTGTTGATGACGACTTCGTATTGCGGGTAGTTGCTCGCGAAGAAGGTGAAGAGGCCTTTCACCTCCTTGCGCTTCTTCAAATCGGCGAGGAATTTATCCGTGACTTCGCCCAGCCGTTTGTAATTGTTGGAATTCGTCTTATCGAGAAGACGCATCGAGAAGCCGCCGGCCGCACCGAAGCCAGGGACCGCGGGAGGCTCGAAGAACTCGAGCTTCACGTTCGACATGACCTGGCATTTCCGTTCCAACTCCATGATGATCTCGCGGGAGGTCATCTTCCGGTCGGCCCAGGTCTTCAGGTTGATGAGGCACGTTCCCGCGTTCGATCCTCGGCCCTCCGTGAGGACCTCGTAACCGGCCAAGGACGAGACCGAGTTCACGCCATCGATGGTCTTGGCGATCATCTGCAGTTCGTGAGACTTCGAGTTGGTGTACTCGAGCGTAGAACCCGGAGGGGTCTGGATGATCCCATAGATCATCCCCTGGTCCTCGAGCGGGATGAACCCGGACGGGAGTTGTGTGTTCACCAGGTAGATCGCGGTCACGAAGCCGGAGATGACGAGCAGGGTCATGAAGCGCAGCGTCACGATACGTCGCAGGACGGCCGCATAACCCCCGGTAATCTTCTCCACGCCTCGATCGAAGACGTGCAGGAAGAGCGCGAGGGGCCCTCGAATCTTCTTGGGACCCGAGTGAGGTTTGAGGATCATCGCACAGAGCACCGGCGTGAGGGTCAACGCGACGACGCCCGAGAGGACGATCGACGTGGCCATCGTGATGCCGAACTGGCGATAGAACGTACCGACGGGCCCGGTCATGAAGGTCACCGGCACGAAGACCGCCGTCATCACCAATGTGATGGCGATGATCGCACCGCTGATCTCGTGGACCACCTCCATCGTCGCCCGATACGGTGACAAATGTTTCTCGTGCATCTTCGCATGCACAGCCTCGACGACCACGATGGCGTCGTCGACGACGACACCAATCGCCAGCACGAGCGCGAAGAGGGTGATCAGGTTGATCGAGAGCCCGAGCAGGAGCATGAAGAAGAACGTGCCGATCAACGACACCGGGACCGCGAGCGTCGGGATCAAGGTCGATCGCCAG
The DNA here is from genome assembly GCF_054877945.1 of Singulisphaera rosea. NCBI lineage: Bacteria > Pseudomonadati > Planctomycetota > Planctomycetia > Isosphaerales > Isosphaeraceae > Singulisphaera > Singulisphaera rosea. The sequence goes on from NZ_JBTYIP020000002.1 coordinate 667,383, forward strand.
TCGCCCAGGAAGAGGAAGACGACGAGGGCCACCAGTATGAAGGCTTCGAAGAGGGTATGGAGCACCTTCTCGATCGAGGCTTCCAGGAAGCTCGAGACGTCATAGCTGACCTGGAATTCCATCCCGGGCGGGAAGGACTGTTCCTTGATCTCCTCGAGCTTCTTCTTGACCTCCTCGATGACCACGGCGGCGTTGGAGCCGGGGTTCTGTTTGAGGACGATGGCCGCCGAGGGAAACCCGTCGATGTCCGAGTAGAGGTTGTAGTACGCGGCACCAAGCTCGACGTCGGCCACGTCCTTCAGGCGGAGGATTTCGCCGTTGGGATTCGCCTTGAGGATAATATCTCGGTATTGATCGGGCTTGTTATATCGCCCGACATAGGTCAACACATACTCGACCGTCTGCGATGTACGCCCGGTCGCCTGGCCGAGTCGCCCCGGCGAGCCGATCATGCTCTGCTGCCCCAGGGCCTTCATGATGTCGGCGGAGGACAAATTGTAGGCCCGCATGCGGTCGAGCTTCAGCCAGACGCGCATCGCGTACTGGCGGCTGCCAAGAATCGTCGCGCTGCCGACACCTCGAATTCGCTTGATTTCGGGCAGCAGGTTCACGAACACGTAGTTGTAGAGGAAGTTCTGGTCGACCCCCTTCTCGGTGCTGAAGACGTTCACGTACATCAGCATACTCGTCATGGCCTGCATGACGATGATTCCCTCCCGCTCGACCAGGGGAGGGAGTCGATTCTTGACGGTCGCGATCCGGTTGTTCACGTTCAAGACGGCCACGTTGGGATCCGTGCCCGGCTCGAAGATGATCTGGATGGTCGCCTCGCCCGCGCTGGTCGCGGCCGACGCCATGTAACGCATGTCCTGTACGCCGTTGATGGCCTGCTCGAGTGGGATGAGCACGGAGTCGACCAAGACGTTGGCACTGGCGCCTGGGTAGGCGACCGTGACCACCACGCTCGGCGGCGCGACCGAGGGAAACTGGGAAATTGGCAACGTATTAATCGCCAATGTTCCCAGGAACAGGATGATCACGGAGATGACGATCGCCAATGCCGGTCTGTAGAGGATCTTTGCGAACATGGTTCGGTTCTAGGCAATCGGGGTTGGGGTGGCTTCATCCAGACCAACAAGAAATGTTGGTATCCGTACCAGCAAGACGTCCTTATTCCGCCCTGTTCTTGAGCGCGGCCAGGACTTGTTGGGGGGGACGAAACTCGAACTCAACCTTCTCGCCGTCGTGAACCTCGCGGATCCCTTCGAGGACGATGCGGTCGCCGACCGCAAGCCCCTTCTTGATGACGAAGATGTCGTCCATCTCGTACTGGGGCAGGATCTCGCGCTGGTGCACCATACCGTCCTTGTCGACGACGAAGACAAAGCGCTTGTCGAGGATCTCGAAGACCGCTCGCTGCGGGATCACGACCGCATCGGTCACGATACGGTGGAGCAGCACGGTGCCGGTCTGACCATGGCGGAGGAGCCGCTGCGGATTTTGGAAATCCGCACGGAAGGGGATGTTGCCCGTTTCGTTGTTGAACTTGGCCTCGATGGCACCGATGATCCCGTCTTGGCTGAACTTGTGGCCGTTCGCCAGGATCAGCTCGACCTTTCGGTCTTCCTTGTTCTCCCCGAGGGCTTCCATGTACTCGAGGTAGTCGGCCTCGGGCACATTGAAGTAGACCCACATCAAGCTGTTGTCGGACAGGGTCGTGAGGATGTCCCCTTCTTCGACCAGGCTGCCTTCTCGCTCGAGGAGGCGGTCGACGATGCCGTCGAACGGCGCCTTGAGCTTGGCAAACTCGAGCTCGGCCTTGGCCATCTGGGCCTTGGCGTTGGCCTTGTTGTACTCGGCCTCATGCAGTTTCACGTCCTGTTCGGAAACCACCTTGTCCCTGTGCAGCTTCTCCGCCTGCGCCCATTTCAGTCTCGCGATTTCGGCCTCGGCGGATTCCGAATCAAACCGAGTCTTGTAGAGGATCGGCACGATCTCGAACAGCACGTCGTCCTGCTTGACGGCCTGTCCTTCTTTGATCGAGATCGACTTGAGGTAGCCGTTCTCCAAGGCTCGGACGTTGATATGCTTCTGGGAGTGGATCTGACATACATACTGCTGGGTGATGGTGACGGACTTGGATTCGGGGCTCGTCACCACGACCTTGTGATGCGCCTCGTGGTGCTCCTCATGCTTCTTGTGGAAGTACTCCGTATACTTGGTGACGACGTATCCCTTGGCATGCTTGGCGCTCGCCCCGATCTTCTGGAGATACGCGCGGTTCTCGGGGCCGAGGTTCACAACGCCCGCCTCCGACAAGCCGAAGACGGTGCCGCTCGCGAGCACGACCACGAGTAAAAGAGTCGTGATCGGACGTCGCATGGCAAAACGGATGGGATTCATGATATGCAATTCCCTCCTGTCGGCGATCATTCAGATGTTCAGAATTGTGTTCTGGATCAACGGTGTGGGGGGGAGGGGGGGGAATGCTGTGCGCAGAACGCGTCCGCAGGGACGAAAGTCGTCTCAACCGGCCATCGGCTGAAAAACGAACGGGGAAAAGAACTCATACGGCGAGTTCTTCCGCGGAGAAGGCGGATGACGATTCCGGTCCTGTCGTTTAGAAGCGCCTGCTCATCAAACCGTGAATCGCAAAAGCCGGCAGGAAAGGTGCCCGAGGAGAGTCGTGGGTGGAGAGATCGCCGAGAGCGATGTGACTTGCTTCGGGAAACGTCTGGGGACCCCCAGGATATTCCTCGAAAGGATTAATATCCTCGAACTCCACGAAGACGCATAAGTCACCTGCCAGAAGCCAAGGCGTATCCGGAATCTCACCATCGTGGGAAGGCACGATCACGAGATCGGAGATATTGTGCCTGAGCAACGTGGCAAATTCAAGGGCCCGCGGCACGCGAGAATTAACGGACGTGGGAATAAACGCAAAGGGAACGAAAGAAAGGCAAAAGAGAAGGGAAACACCCACGATGACCTGAGCACGCAGAAGACGGCTAGGGTCTTGAATCTCAGACTTACCAACAGTGGTGATTGTTGGCCAGTAAGCCATTCGCCGCCATGTCCCATTAAAGAATGGAGATTTAAAGGCTAACCCAGGGCGCAATCCTCAAATCACGTTCAGTGTATTGTAGTTGACCGAGATTCGACGTCAAGCTCGCAAATCTCGACCGAAGCCTATTTCTCTCACGGTCGAATAATCTGCCGACGTACCAAATCCTATTTCCTTGAGGATTAAGAAGTTACGCCGTTTGTACGATACATTCCGGACATCGATCGATCCACCGATTGATAACCCCTGGATCGGTTTTATCCCGTACTATTCGTGGCCGGACGGCAACGTCCGTTGAGGAAACTCGCGAGAGTGAAAAACCAAGACTTGTCGCAAATCCTTTCTCAAATGAGACTTGCGAAGAAACCCTCGGGATTGAGCCTGGATGGGTGCCCTTCCGGGCCCCGCTTTGCACATCCAAGTTGTTATGCGCAAGCCGATTACGTCCATATCCTTCGGAAGCCATACTATTGTCGAGGTCTTCCACCTGTCACGTCCGGCGCTAAAAAACTCCCGCGCGTCAAATGTCGAATTATCCGCTCAAGTCTTTGCCCCGCAGGATCCTCGACCTTGTCGCCATGATCGAATCTGGGATTTCATGGTGTTCCGTGTTTACGAACGTCCTAAGCTATTATCCTGTGAGTAGGTTGCGGAAAGCAGCCCGACGCAGGGAGGCCGTCGGGCTCTGCCTTGAAATACGATAGGTGCCACGAAATCAGGGGGTCATCACGATGGACCCGACGGTGCGCCGCCCTTCCAGGTCGCGATGGACTTGTTGGACGTCGGAGAGAGGATAGGAATGCCGGACCTCGACCTTCACCCTCCCGTCGCCGAGTACTTCGAAAACCTCGCGGGCGGTGGCTTCGAGGTCGGCTCGGTTTGCGGTGTACGTCGCCAAGGTCGGACGGGTCATGTAGAGCGAACCCTTCAAGGAAAGGATCCCGATGTCGAACGGGGCCACCTTTCCGGAGGAGTTCCCGAAGCTCACGAAGAGGCCGAGTGGGCGAAGACTGTCGATCGAGGCCTGGAAAGTGTCCTTGCCGACCGAATCGTAGACGACGGGAACGCCCGCCCCGCCGGTGATTTCGCGTACCCGTTTGGAGATATCCTCCCGGGTCGAGATCACGACGTGCTCGCAGCCGTGGGCCCTTGCGACTTCGGCCTTCTCGTCGGAGCCTACGGTCCCGATGACCGTCGCACCCAGCGACTTCAGCCACTGGCAGGCAATCAGCCCGACGCCTCCGGCGGCCGCGTGAAACAGGACGGTCTCGCCGGCTTTCACGGGGTAGGTCCGGCGGATCAGATATTGCGCGGTCATGCCCTTGAGCATGATGGCGGCCGCAGTCTGGTCGGTGACCCCGTCGGGGATCGGGACCAGGAGTCCGGCAGGGATCAATCGAGCCTGGGAGTAGGAACCGGGGGGCCCGCCCGCATACGCGACCCGGTCGCCGGGTTTGACGACCGTAACGCCCGGCCCGACCGCCTCCACGACCCCAGCCGCCTCGCTCCCCAGCCCCGTAGGGAGCGGGAGCGGGTAAAGCCCGGAACGATGGTACGTGTCGATATAGTTGACCCCGATTGCCGTGTGCCGGACCCTGGCCTGTCCCTCGCCTGGCTCGCCGATCTCGGCGTCCTCCCAGCGGAGGACATCCGGTCCACCAACCTCGTGGATCCGCACAACCTTTGCCATGACTCGCTCTCCAAAACGGATTGCCGAATGCCCCGGAGGCCATTTTCCAGCATTCTACCGAACGGGCAATCCTGACACGGCAACTCCGCTCGACCTCGTGCCGGACCGCCGGCGACTCTCGACGGATCACGTCCCGCTCAGTGTGCGGGGATATAGGCATAACCATCGGATTGCTTGTTGATGAGCACCGTGAGGGCGGCCGAAGCGACCTTAATCCCGTCATGAACCTCCGATTCGACATACCCCTTGTACGCCAGCGCCTGGCCGCAGACGAAGACTTCGACGCCGGCCCCGCGAAGGGCGTCGATCACGGCCAGGTTTGGATTCTTGGCACCGCCGAACTTCCCCTTGTAGGCCATCTCCGACAGGACCGATTTCGTGGCGTCGCCATGCAGGACGAGGGCGACCTTCACATCCGACGCCTTCAGCCCCGCAGCGCCGTAGACGTTGAGGAGCCGAGCGACCCGCTCCAGCCCTTTGTTGAGATCAACCGGCTTGGAGTCGGACGTGATATCGAAAACCACCTTGGTCCCACTACGAGGTGGCTCGGCGGCTTTCGGGACTGGCACCGCACCGCCAACTCCGGGAATGATCGGGTAGACCAGGTACGCCGCGGCTGCCTGAGCCCGCGCCGACTCGGCAGCACAAAGCATGAGCGCCAACGTCAAAAGTGTCCGTCCCATGGCTTTCTCCAAATCGAATGAATCCAGGGCATCTTCAAATCTCGGCCCTCAGAGCCAGGGCAGCCCCTGCCCTACCCTGCCCGACCGACATCCGCTCCTGGGTGCATCGTCCAACGCAGGACCGGTCGAATGACTCCAGGCAGGGGTCGATCATGACGACGGTTCTCCGATTCGGCGAGACCAGAGCTCGTGCAATCCTTCGCCTCGGACGGTCGATCGAATTCTGGGCGAAGCTCCTGCCCTAGGTCGGAATCGGTCTCGAGGCATTCGACGGTTGCAACTCTTGATTGGGAGGCTTAATTTACACGGACATCTTCGAGGGATCGGCGAGGGTCGACGGGCTCATCCCTGGGTTCAAACTTTGGCGACTCGGAAGGGGTGTTGGCGTGCGAGGGGCACTCACATCGTTCATTCTCATCGGATCCTTATTCGTCCAGACCCCGAGAGTCGCATCGGCGGCGGAACCCTTGATCGAAGGGACGCTCAAGGCGTGGCATCCGATGTCCCTGAGCTTCCAAGGCCCTGAGGCCGGCGAGGGGGATGACGCGCCGAATCCCTTCCTCGATTGTCGACTCCAGGTGAGTTTTTCGGGCCCGGAAGGCCGCGTCTATGACGTCCCGGGATTCTTCGATGTTGACGGCCGGGGTGGGCACCGAGGCGTCGTCTGGCGGGTGCGGTTCACGCCGGATCGCCCGGGACATTGGCGGTATCGCGCGACCTTCCGCGTCGGGTCAAAGGTCGCGCTCGAGCGATCGCCCGACGCGGGCAAGCCCGCCTCGATTGACGGGACATCGGGCGAGTTCCACGTCGATGACGTCGATCCGGAGGCGCCCGGGGTCTGGAAATGGGGTCGGCTGGCATACTCGGGGACGTTTTACCTGAAATTCGCGGACGGCCCCTACTGGATCAAGGGGGGGACGGACGAGCCCGAGAATTTCCTGGCCTATCGCGGTTTCGACGACACCGTGCCCAGCCATGCTTATGAGGCCCATGTCGACGACTGGCGGCCCGGCGACCCCGACTGGGGCGGAGGAAAAGGGAAGGCGATCATCGGGGCCCTCAATTACCTCAGCTCTCGACATGTCAACAGCATCTACTTCCTTACGATGAATGTCGGCGGCGATGGGAAAGACGTCTGGCCGTGGGCCAGGGCACCCGAGAGAAAAGGATCCCCCGGTGACGACAACCTCCACTTCGACGTCAGCAAACTCGCCCAATGGAACCTCGTCTTCGAGCACGCCCAGCGCCTCGGGATCGTCCTCCATGTCGTGTTCAACGAAGCCGAGCGGGCCAACAAGCGCGAGCTCGATGATGGGGAACTGGGCGTCGAACGCACACTTTATTATCGCGAGATGATCGCACGATTCGGGCACCATCCGGCGTTGCAGTGGAACCTTTGCGAGGAATACAACCTCGCCTTCGACCTTGGCGCAGAGCGGGTATCTGCGTTCGCCAAGAAGATCCGCGAGCTCGACCCGTACGACCATCCGATCACCGTCCACTCGGCGGGCGACCCAATCAAGGCCCTCCGGTTTACCTTCGGGAATCCGGACTTCGATGCGACGTCGATCCAACTCGGCCACCGTCGGATCGACGAGTTGACCGAGGCCTTTCGGAAGGAGACCGCCGCTAGCGGTCGCCCCTTGCCGGTTTTCATGGACGAGTTCACGGTTGACACGGGCAAGAACCGCCCCGCCCAACCCGTCGACGACATCGACGCGCTCCGGAAGCAAAAACTTTGGCCGACCTACCTCTCCGGAGGTTCCATCGAGTTCATCCTCGAGGCGTTGCTCGACGTCGACAACTTCAAGACCCCGCCACTTCAAAGACTCTGGGACGAGACCTGGTTCGCTCGCAGGTTTATCGAGGCTCTCCCGTTCTGGGAGATGACCCCCGACGACGGCCTCGTCCGCGGTGCCTCGACGCTCGAAGTCGGGGTCGGGAAAGGGAAGTCGGCGACGCTCGGGGCTCAGGTCTTCGCGAAAACGGGATACGTCTACGCAGTCTATCTGCCCAAGTCGCTCGCGTCGGGTGAAATCAACCTCTCGGGAGTCGAGGGGCGTTTTTCTCTCCGCTGGTACAACCCGAGGACGGGCGAGTTCCAGGGCGAGCGGACGGTCGTCAACGCGGGCGGATGGGTGCCCTTGGGAGTCCCCCCAGGCGGTCCCGATGTCGAGGACTGGGCGATTCTGCTCGAGCGGGATCAGACGCCCAAGGCCACGTCATCCGCGACCTCAGGCGCGGAACGCGCCCAGCATTTCCCCGGCAAGGGCTGGGAAACGCGTGACCCGGCCAGCCTCGGACTCGACCCCGCGACGCTCGATGCACTCGCGAATTCGCTCGGCGGGCAGGGATGCATCGTCAAGGATGGATATGTGGTGAAAACCTGGGGATCGCAGGCGGAGAAGCGAGACTGGTTCTCGTCGGCGAAACCAGTCCTGAGCACGTTGTTGATGTTTGCGATGCGCGAAGGGAAGGTGAAAAGCCCCGACCAACCGATCGCCGAATTCGGCTGGGCCTTGAAGCCGAAAGACCAGGGCATGACGTTTCGGCACCTCGCGAGCATGACGAGCGGCTACGCCCGTCCGGAGAAGCCGGGAGAAGCCTGGTCTTATAACGACTTCGCCATTCAATTGTATCAAAAGACGCTCTTCGACCGAGTCTTCCAGGGCGACCCGGAAGCGGTCGCGAATCACGCCACACGCTTCGGTGCCATTGGCCTCGAGGACGGGCTCTCGTTCCGGAAGTCGAATCGGCGGATCAGCGCGTCCGTCCGAGATTTCGCACGGATCGCCTGGTTTTGGCTGAATGGAGGGGAGTGGGAGGGAAAGACCATCCTCCCCCGCGAGTACTTCGAGGAAAACATGCGTCCCCAGGTGCCCAAGACCTTGCCGTCGACCAGGCCGGCCGAGACGGACGACTACCTTGGAATCGGCACCTATGGCGGCGGCTCGGACCATTTCGCCAAGTGCGGCCGCGGGACCTACGGCTTCAACTGGTGGTTCAACGCCACAGGCCGAGATCATCCCAACCTGAGGACCTGGCCCGATGCCCCCGAGGAGTTGATCATGTCCGTCGGTGCCCGAGGGAATTGCTCCGCCATCCTCCCGAGCCGCAACGCGATCGTCGTCGCCGCCGACGCCAACTGGGGCAGCCTCGAAGGGGGAAAGGTCCACTCCCGATTGAACCACAACCTCGAGCTCTTCGCGAAGGCCGTGACGCCCGAAGCGAAGTAGATGGCGACCGGGACGGATGAAGAGGTGCCGAGCTCAGAGCCACACCTGTTCGATACAAGCCCGAAGCGCAAGCGAGTGAATTTTTCCAATTCATGGAAGAGATTCACTCGCTTGCGCTTCGGGCCTGTATGTTTGATGAATTTGAAAGTTCAGCAGATTCAATGAGGACAAGTCGGTCGTGACTCGACGCTGGTTGAGCCGCGAGGGGTTGTCGGAAGTTGGCTGGATCAGAATCCCGGTTTCTCGGTAGAAAGCGGGTTTCGGAGAGGTTTGGCGGGTTTCGAAATAAAAGTCCCCACGCGAGGGGGCGCGTGGGGACGAGAGTTTGATCTCGAAAGAAAAATTGAGAGGTCAGTCGGCGCCGATGCGCTGGGGGACGGCCCGGCCTTTCTGCAAGTCGGGCTCGGCGGCGCCTTCGTGGTATTCGGCGTCGGTGTTGACCTTCCAGGTGTCGAACTTGCCCAGCCCGAGGATGTTCCTCGCGGCGAGGAATGCCGTCATCATGGAGTGATCTTGATTGTTGTACTTATGCATACCATTGCGGCCGGCCAACTCCAAGTTCGGGAGCGTGGCGAGCCACGATCGGATCACGGCGAGGTGGTCCTGGTAGACGTCATCGTAGACCGGGTAGGCCTTGGGCATCCGGACGACGCAGCCGTCGACGACCTCGGAGGCGGAGACGAGCCCGATGGCGTCGATCTCGCGACGGCCGAGGGCGATGAGGTCGGCGTCGGACATGGACCAGAGGTCGTCCCCCTCGAAGCAGAAGTATTCGAGGCCGAGGCTCGACTTGGAGGCGTCCGGGACGAGGTCCGGGGACCAGTTCTTAAAGTTTTGGATCCGGCCAAGACGGACATCCGGCTCGTGGATGTAGATCCAGTTATCCGGAAAGGTCTCGGGCTTGTCGACGATCAGGACCACGGTGAGGAAGTCGCGGTACTTCAGCGACTCGGCCGCCTCGACAACTTCGCGTGGAGGCTGCGGGTTCATGCACCGGATCAGCTCTCGGATCGGCAAGGTCGAGAGGAAATTCTGGCCGCGATACTCGGTCAGCTTCCCCTGGACGTCTCGGGTGACGAAGGCATTGACCGTGGTACCGTCGTGGTCGATTCTGACCACCCGGCGGTCGTGGTGGACGGAACCGCCACCCATTCGGACTTTGTCCCGCGCGGCTTCCCACATCTGGCCGGGGCCGAGGCGAGGGTACTGGAAGCTGTCGATCAGCGTCTTGATGACCTCGCCCTTCTTGCTCTTTCGCTTGCCGAAGAGGGCACTTGTCACCGCGTTCACCAGGCTCAACCCCTTGATTCGCTGGGCCGCCCAGTCCGCCGAGATCTCATTCGTCGGCATTCCCCAGACCTTCTCGGTGTAGGTCTTGAAGAAGATCTGGAAGAGGCGGCGGCCGAATCGGTTGACGACCCAATCCTCGAAGCTCCGCTCCGGCTGGATCGGCTTGACCCTGGCCTTGAAGTAGCTGAGGAGGATCAAGATCGAGCGGCCGATCCCGAGTTTCAGGAGGGCGTCGACGGGCTTGAGGGGGTAGTGGAAGAACTTGCGGTCGTAGTAGATCCGGCTTAGTCGAGGGCGGGTAATGAACTGATCGCCGAGGATCTCGCGCCAGATTCGGTTGACTTCGTCGCTCTTCGAAAAGAACCGGTGGCCACCGATGTCGAAGCGGTAACCTTTGTACTCGTCGGTCCGGCTGATCCCGCCGACCATGACCGGGTCGGCTTCGAGGGTGACGCTGCGATGCCCGTGCTTGGTCAGCTCGAACGCAGCGGTGAGTCCGGCCGGACCACCACCTGCGATGACTGTGTCGAAGGACGCGACTACGGAGACGGCACTCGGGTCGTCAACCTTCGTCCACCGGTGCGGAGGTAACCCTGCGCGGACCCGATCGGTCCGCGATACTTCCCTATCCATCCAGTCTTCTCCTTCCATGGAGGTGCGACTGATCGCGGGTACCCCTGCGCGTTGACGCCAAGGCTCGGTGGAATCTAAAACTCAGGTCGAGTTTTGTCATAATTCCGAGGGGGGGTCAAGTGCGACAAGTTCCCGAGCAGGGCCACAGGGGCTCCGCGGACCGCCCCAAGGCCTCGCTTGCGGCCGGGGTCGAGACCGATCATCTTAAATGGTCGACCGTCCAGAATTCTGGTCACGATCCAATCTTCCCGACTCTTGGTTTCGGCACGAGGGCGCTCCTGACATGATCCGATCACCGCTGGGCCTCCGCCTCAATCCCTCCCGGCCAGTCCGCGACCAGATTCGCGAGGCCGCCCGGCTCGGGGCGAAGGGGGTCGTGGTCGACGCGGTTGGAGACCTCGCGCCCGACCGACTCTCCGAGACCGGCCGTCGCGAGCTCCGACATCTTTTGCGATCCGTGGAACTGGCGCTAGTCGCCGTGCACCTGCCGACTCGCCGGCCGTTCGACACGATCGACCAGCTCGACGACCGGCTCCGCAAAGCCGAAACCGCCTTCAGCCTCGCCTATGAGTTGGGAACGCCTCTCGTCCTGGCCCGAGTCGGCGGGATCCCCCCCGAGACCGAAGCCGAAGCTGCCCGCCGAGAGGTCTGGAAAGGCGCCGTCGCTGAGCTTGGGAGGCGGGCTGATCATCGGGGGACTCGACTCGCGATCGAGACCGGCACCGATCCCGGCCAACTCCTTCGCCCGATCCTCGATGAGATCGGGACCCTCGGCCTGGCCGCGAGCCTCGACCCGGGTGCCCTGCTCCAGCACGGCCACGACCCGATCGCGGCAACGCGTGGGCTCGGCGAGTGGGTTGCCCACGCCTACGCGAGCGACGCGTCCACCCTCGGCCGGACGACCCTCGTCGCGGACCCTTCCCGGCATGGATTCCCGCCCGGTTCTCTCGACTGGGAGGAGTATTTCGGCGCCCTCGAAGAGATCAGCTATCGAGGTTTCCTCACAATCTGGCCCGACCCGAACCGAGATCCCGGCCCCCAGTTCTCGGCGCTTTCCACCAGTTTGAGTCGACTCTGAGATTTCTTCGCCCCGACCTCGAAGTACGGAGCGGTTCTCGCTCGAGTTGCATCGAGTGGAAGGTTCCCGCCGAAAGACGACCGACACGCCCGAAGCGCAAGCAAGTGAATCTTCCTCGATCGTTTGCTGGACGCTTCACTCGCTCGCCCCTCGGACGTGTATTCGGGGTGATGCCACTCGAAGGTTAAACGCTCAAGGCGTAAGGAACCCATCAATTCACTTCTTGACCGGAAGCCGGTCGAGGAATGCGCGGATGTGGCGGGCGATCTCCCCGCCGTTCGATTCCAGGGCGAAATGGCCGGCGTCGAGGAGGTGATATTCGAGGTTTTTCAGGTCGCGCTTGTACGGCTCCGCGCCGGCGCCTGGAAAGATTGGATCATTCTTGCCCCAGACGATCAGCATCGGTGGCTGGTACTCTCGGAAATAGGCCTGCCACTTGGGATACAACGGAGGATTGCTGCCGTAGCTGAGGAAGAGGTCGAGCTGGATCTCGTCGTTCCCCTTCCGGTCGAGGAGGAACTGGTCGTGGGCCGGGCCGTCCGGGCTAACCAGCTCAACCTGTTCTTTCGACAGGCCGTGGGTGTATTGCCAGCGGGTCGCGTCGTAGGTCAGGAGGGGACGGAGGGCGTCCCGTTTCTCCGTGCTGCCCGGCTGTTTCCAGTAAGCCTTGATCGGCTTCCAGAAATCGTTATCGAGCCCCTCGTCGTAGGCGTTGCCATTCTGCACCACGATCCCGGTGACGCGTTCCGGATGGGCCGTCGCAAGCCGGTAACCGACCGGTGCTCCATAGTCCTGGACGTATAAGGCGTAGCGCGTGAGGCCGAGTTCCGCGACGAACTCGCCGATGGTCTTGGCCAGGTTGTCGAACGTGTAGTGATAAGTCTCGCGAGCCGGCATCGAGCTGTGGCCGTATCCGGGATAGTCGGGCGCGATCACATGGTAAGACTCGGCCAGGATGGGGATCAGGTTCCGGAACATCTGCGAGCTGGTCGGGAACCCGTGCAACAGCAAGATCGTCGGCGCATCGGACGGCCCGGCCTCTCTATAGAAGATCTCGAGGTCCCCGACCTTGGCGGTCTTATGATGGACCTTCGCCGGTTCGTGGGCCTCGATCGGCCGACTCCAGGCCGGGATCGAGGCGAGGATCGCGACCACGCTTAGCTGAAATCGTCTCATGCGGATCATTGGCTTGACTCCTGTACGTCATCGTTCCAGAACCAAATCACTCGTCGTATTGACGCGCGAATCCTGGCGATTCGGCCGTCCCTCTCGATCATCCTGCGAAGGATCGCTCATGACGGATCGCTTCTCAAGACCCCGGAGCGTCGAAGGAAGATCCGCTGTGCCTCGCTTGAGGAACGGTTGTATTTCCTCCGCTTTGCTAAGCGCGACGGATGGACACTGTCGACGAGAATCCTCCGCAAGCAGCCTCTCTCGAGGGTGAAGCGGGCCGCCCTGTGCGAGCGAATCGGGGGTCCGACCCCCATTTCGAGCCTAGGAGGTGACGCAGCTTTGGAAATGGGGCGGAAACCTGATCCATGCGCGGTCGGATGCTTGAAGCCGTCGAGGGGAGGCGGATACCATGGGGTTTCCCGATATTCGAGGTCCCATGAGTCGCCGAGCAAGAGGAGCAACCGCGATGGCACTCGTGACTTACGTCTCGAAGGACGAAGCGGCCGAGGCCATCCGTCCGATTTTCGAGGGCATGGAGAAGACGCTCGGAGTGGTGCCCAACGTCTTCAGGGCGATGGCCCACAGCCCCGAGATGCTCAAGGCGTTTCTCGGACTGAACGCGACGCTCGCGACGACCGAGCTCGACGGCAAGCTTCGCGAACTCGCGTACATCAAGACGTCTCAGATCAATTCCTGCGACTACTGCCTCCATCACCACGCGGTGAACGGCCGAAAGGCCGGGCTCTCGGAAAGGCAGGTCCAGGAGGTCGGGCATTTCGAGACGAGCGACGCCTACGACGAACTCCAACGCGACGTCATGCGCTACGCCGAGGAGGTCACCCGGTCGGTCGATGTCGGCGAGGAGCTCTTCAAACGGCTCCACGAAGCGCTCTCGGAGCGGGCCGTCGTCGAGCTCGCGATGACCGTAGGGATCGCCAACTTCACGAACCGGGTGACCGAGACGCTCAAGATGGAGCTTCCGTGAGAGGTCGCTCTCGCGAGCGTCCCGAAGCTTCGGCTGGCACGCAAATCGGCGGTCGGACGTCTCACCCTTCCGACTGGAGGGTCGAATCCGACGACATCGGCGAGGGGCGAACGCTGGACGTTCCCCGATCCTCTCCCACGCCCGCCACAGGTATATTTTGAGGTATTATCATGAGTTCGCCGGTCGCGGAGCGATCGTGGGTCCCCCTGTCTTCTCGAGAGCGCCGAGTCCTCGGAGTCCTGGTCGAGAAGGCGAAGACGACGCCCGAATACTATCCCCTGACGGTCGCCGCGATCGTGACGGGGAGCAACCAGAAGTCGAACCGCGACCCGGTCACGAACTTCGACGCCGACGACGTCGAGGAAGTGCTCCAGGACCTCCGCCAGAAGGGCGCGACGGTGATGATCGAGGGGAGCGGCCGGGTCGTCCGCTGGAAGCACACCCTCTACGACTGGCTCAAGGTCACCAAGGTCGAGCTGGCCGTCCTCGCCGAGTTGATGCTCCGAGGCCCCCAGACCGAGGGTGATCTCCGCTCTCGGGCGAGCCGGATGGAGCCCTTCCCCGACCTCGCTTCGCTCCAGACCGTACTCGAGGCCCTGGCAACCCGGGAACTCGTCATTTACCTTTCGCCGACCGGCACCAAGCGTGGGGTCGTGGTCACCCACGGCCTGTATTCTCCGAAGGAGCTCGAGAAGGTCCGCCAGGGGTTCGTCCAGGCACCTGAAGTGGATGAGGCCGAAGACCGCCCGGTCCGTGCTTCGAGCCCCCGCGCCGAGTCGTCCGGCCCCGCGTGGACGGCCGAAGCGGCCGCCCTTCGGGCAGAGATCGAGTCGTTACGCATGACCGTCGAGGCCCTCTCGACCGAGGTTCGCGAATTGAAATCGGCGCTCGGAGCTTGATCGAATGAGCCAGCCTTCCGAAGAGACCTCCGAGTCCGTTCCCGAAATCCCGACACCGGCCCAAACGCAAGCGGCACGGTCCTCGTTCGTCGTCCTGATCGGCTTCGACGGGGTCGAGCCCTCCGTCCACCTCTCGGAACGCGAGGCCAAAGGGGCGTGGTCGGCGATTTCGGCCGTCTGGCATCCCTCGCTGCTCGCGACGGCCCCCGAATTGCCCCGGATCGAGAACGTGGCCTCCCCTTCCTCGCCATCGACTGGTGAGGTCCGGATCATCGCCGACGGTTGTCTCGACCGACTCCCGCCCGACTACCGAGCTCGGGTCGAGGAAATCGGTTCCCTCATCGTCGAAGGCATGGGCGACCGCGACGGCATGGTCGGTGCGATCCAGAGGCGGCTCGGGCTCGAGGCTTCGGCCGAGGCGACTGCCAACGAAGCCCTCGCCACCGTCGCGCTCGACTATCTCGCCCTGGGGACGGCTCGTTGGTTGCTCCGCGACCTGACGATCGCGATGGGCCATGGCGACTGCCTGGACGTCGAGAGCCTGACTCGTGAAACCCTCGCCGGTGCTCAAGCCTGGCGCGAGGGGGACGCCGCGACGGCCACGAATCGTCTTCGCGCCGCCTTCGAGCTTTTGACGGAGGCCCGCGAGCGGTTCTACCCGCTCGACTCTTACATCCTCGACCTCTGTTTGGTCGATCCCTCGACACCCGCGAAAGCGCTGGCCGACACCCTTGCCGCGCATGTTCCCGTCACCCTGGTCGCCCCCGCACGTGCGATCGAGAACCTCGAGCGAGACGATGGGGCAACCCTCGCCGGCATTCGAGATTCTGTCTCCGAAGGCTGGCTCGACGTTGTGGGCGGCACCGAGACCGAGTCCGACGAACCTTTGCTCCCCGTCGAGTCGATCCTCTGGCAATTCCGCCAGGGGGGGCTGACCTACCGCCGACTACTGGACGAGCGCAACGTCGAGACGGTCGCCCGGCGTCGATTCGCGCTCTACCCTCAACTCCCGCAGATCGCCAAGCGCTTCGGCTTCCGCTTCGCGATGCACCTAGCCTTCGACGCCGGTCGTTTCCCGATCCGACACGAGGCCAAGCGGCTCTGGGAAGGGCCCGACGGTTCCGGCCTGGAGACGCTGACCCGCGTCCCGCTGGGGGCGGATCGCGCGTCTCAAGGGGCGCACGCCCCCTGGCACCTCGCGAGGACGATGAAGGATGACCACGTCGCGACCATGTCCTTCGTCCATTGGCCGGACCAGGTGGCGGGCTGGTATCGCGACCTTCGGCGAGTCGCCGGATACTCGCCGGTCCTCGCGCGATGGGTCACGCTGAACGACTATTTCCACCTCACCGATCGCCCGTTCGAGCAGTTCCGACCGGGTCCGGACGATTACGTCACCCCCTACCTCGACCAGGCGGTCGCGAGGCGCGACCCGAAACCGATCTCCGGAAGGGTCGAACACGCCGCCCTCCGCGCCCGCCTCGACGCGCTCGGGGCCGTCCGAGCCTTGGCCCAAGCCCTCTCGGTCTTCCCCGCCAACGTCGAGCCAGACGGACCCACGCCCTCCGACCTCGAACGAAACGTCGAATCTGGTCGATATCTCGAGACCCGAATTCATCTCGAGAGCCTCGAACCAATCTGGGCCGCGAACTTGACCCGAGGGGTCGTCGGATCAAACACCGACGGGAGACCCGGTTATCTCGTCCTGAACCCGCTCGGCGTCGCGAGGCGCGTGGCCGTCCTCCTACCCGACGCCGCCCTCGACCTCCGCCCTGAGGGCCCGCTCCGAGCGGCCCAGTTCACCGACGAGGGGGTCTGGGCCGTCGTCGAGCTCCCGGCGTTCGGGTACGCCTGGGTCCCTCGAAACGCCAACCTCGAAGTCCCTCCGGCCACCTCCGGGGCGCTCTCCGCCCGAGACAAGGTGCTCCGCAACGAGTCGATGGTTGTCTCGATCGACCCGGAGACGGGGGGTATCCGGAGCCTCCATTCGCCCAGCGAACAGACGGCGAGGATCGGTCAACAGCTCGCCGTGACGGGCCTCGTCGGTCAGGATGGGACGCCAGTCTCCTCGCGGATGACTTGCGAAGGCGTCGAGGTCGACTACGGCGGCCCGGCGCTGGTTCAGGCGGTCTCCAAAGGCCGGATCTTCGACCCGAGCAACGGCCGACGCCTCGCGTCGTTCCGACAACGGTTTCGCCTCTGGAGCGGTCGGCCCTTGCTCGAAGTCGAAGTCACTCTCTCCGACATCGACACCGAGTGGACGCTGAACGCCGCCCAGAACGACCCGTGGTCCCACGCGATCGCCTGCCGCTGGGCCTGGCCCGACCCGAGCTCGATGCTCCGGCGTCTCTGCTTGCTCTCACCCGAGCTCACCGAGGCCGACCGACCAGAGACCCCCGACGCCCTCGACATCTCGACCCGAAAGCAGCGCACCGCCCTGCTCTTCGGAGGCCTGGCCCACCACCGTCGCCATGGCGGACGGATGCTCGACACGTTGCTCGTCGCGGGCGCGGAGACCGAACGCACCTTCCGCGTCGGGGTCGCCCTGGACTTGGAGAACCCCTTCCACGCCTCGTTCGACTTCGTCACGCCCGCTTACGTGGTCCCAACCGAGGCGGGTCCCCCCTCCGCGGGCCCGGTCGGCTGGCTCGTCGACCTCGACATGAAGTCGGTGGCGATCACCCGCCTCGAATACGCCGAATCATCCGGCGAAGGCCGAGGTTGGGGGATCATCGTCCACCTCCTCGAGACCTCCGGACGTCCCGCCCGCTGCCGCCTCCGGACCTTCCGCAACCCCGTCTGGGCGCGACAGGTCGACTTCAACGACCAGCTGCTGGTTGATGTTTCCATCGACGGCGATGTGGCCCTCATCGACCTCACGCCGCACGAGCTCGCGCGGGTCGAGATCACACTGGGGTGATGAGGAACGTATTCACCAGGAAGGCACAAAGACACAAACGGAAGAAAGTCAAGAATTTTCAAAGCTTTTCTTCTTTGTGTCTTTGTGCCTTTGTGATGAATATCTTTTTTATTTCGAACCCAGTCGTCCCTCGGCGACCCAGTCGATCCCTTGGATGACCATTTTCAGGAGTTGCGGGTGGCGGATGGGGTCATCCTTGCCGGGGCCGAAGTCGCGGTGGCCGAGGGGGGTGTGGAAGACTCGGCCTTGGCCGTAGGTGCGGGTCCAGGCGATGGGCCAGGTTTTGCCTTCGAACTCGGTCGTCGCCAGCGGGACGACGCCCGGGACCATCTGGAGGTTGTAATACAGCTCGTCCTTGATCTCGAAATCTTCAAGGCCCTTCATGACTGGGTCGTCACCCTTGACGATCTTGATCTGAAACGTCCCTTTCCTTGTCTTCGAGTCGGGCAATCCGAAGTGGGAGAAGACCCCGCCCAGCATGTCTTTCCATTCGGGCAGCCAATCCTTGGCGGCGTTGTCGGCCCCGTGAATCGAGACATAGCCATGCCCGGACTTGACGTAATCGAGGAGCGCCTTCTGTTGGGGCGAGGTGAATTTGAACTCGTCGTCGCGGCGATCGGCGTTGACGATGAGGAGGTCGTACTTCGACAGGGCCGGCGATTCGAGGATCGAGGCATCTTCGGCGAGAGTGACTTCGAGGCGGCCAGTGTCTTCCAACGCGCTTGCCAGGTAGAATGCCTGGTCGCGGTAGCCGTGATGGTTCCGGGCCCCCCCGGTAAGCAACAGGACCTTGGCGGAGCCCTTCGGTGCCTTCTTCTGCGCCCAGGCTGGGCCGATCCCGCAGAGAATCAACATCAGGGTGCCGCAGAGAAGACGTCGCGTGAACACGGGGTGTTTCTCCCAACAGGTCCGGGTTGTCGGAGGATGCTCGGTGGTCGATGCCCGCATCGTAGTCGCGGCCTGGACCGCCCGCAAGCACGCAAGCCTCGAGGCTTTGCGAAGAACCGTTACGAGAGAAGAGGAGCGATCGAACGATGTCTACGAAGCAGAGCCTGAGCCGACGATTGACGCTGGGGGCCGTCGCGATCGCCCTCATCAGCCTCGGCGCGGACGAGCCGCCCCGGACGGTCGACGCCGGCGGCCTGACCTTCCAGGTTCCCGCCACCTGGAAGTCGGTCAAGCCCCGTAACCCGGCCATGCGCCGGGCCCAGTTGTCGGTCGACCCGGTCAAGGGCGATGAGGAAGCGGCCGAGATGGTCGTCTTCGCCTTCCCCGGTGGGGCCGGCACGACCGAGGCGAACATCAAGCGTTGGCAGAGCTCGTTCCAGGACGACGCCGGCAAGGCGCCGAAGATCGAGACGAAGACCGTGAAGGGTAAGAACGTCGAGGTCACCCGGGCCGAGACCTCGGGCCGGTACGTCGCCCCCGTCTTCCCGGGTAGCTCCGAGAAGAACGACAAGCCGAACTTTCGGCTCCTCGGTGCAATCGTCCAGACCGACGAGACGGCTTATTTCCTGAGGATGGTCGGGCCCGAGAAGACGATGGTCGACGCTCGCCCCGCCTTCGACGAGCTCCTCAAGACGATCAAGACCGAAGCGAAGTGACGTTTTCGCCTTCGCTCGGAATTGCTCCAAAAGACGCTCGATCGAGCGTCGCCCAAGTCGTTCGAGGCCCGCTCGTCGTCGCGAGGGGCCTCGACGCCTCGACTTCGACGCCGCGAACGGCCCGCTCGGGAACGTCGCGGGTCTCTTCGTCCTCGGGGTAGTACCTCCCATGGCCTGGACCACGATCGCTTGTGCCCGTTGCACGACGAGCAACCAATACTCCAGCCGCTTCTGCGTCGGGTGCGGGCTCCCGATGGGGGCGGTGATGCCGGACGCCGAGGCCGGCAGCGACGCACTCGGCCCCTACGAAGCCCCCGAGCCCGCCGACCCCGACTTGACCCGCAACCTCCGTGAGCTGGTCGCGCATTCCGGGTATGAAGCCGGCCCGTCGAGCCACGGTTGGCGGATGGTCGTCCCCCTCCAGCTCGACCGCAAGCAGGCCGTGTATCTCGGCTACGCCGGGACCGACCGCGAAGGGAGGTCGATCCTCTCGCTCGTCTCCGTCTGCGGGCCGGCGAACGACCGCGACGCGAGGATCCTCCTCAAGCTCAATGCACGCAGCGTCGAGTGGCACTTCGCGATCAAGGTTCTTCGTGGCGAAGAGTATTTCGTCGTGAGCCAGAACCTCGTCACCGACTCGCTCGGCCAGATCGACGCCGGAGCGCTCGTCCGCAGGATCGCCGAGGCGGCCGACGGACTCGAAGAACGCCTGTCGAGGGGCCTGGATCTCTACTGAGCCGAGGGCGTCGCCCTCAGCGGCCGATCGCCGAGGCGTGGTAGATCGCGATCGTATGATCATCCGTGAGACAGATCGGCGTGACCTCGTTCAGCTCGCGGAAGTAGCCCTCGGGCCCCCAGGGACCCCACTGGAGCGACGCCGAGACGGCCAGGAACCTCGTGTCGGCCGATAGCCCGGCGGGGAGTTCGCGAGGATCCGAGACTGCGGTGACCAGATGCGTCACGCTCGCCACTCCATATCGAGCGGGATCCGCATTCCCGAAGTAATAGAACGTCAAGTCGCGAAGCTCGGGCCGCTTGCGCTGGAGTCTGGCGAGCGAACGCAGGCCCTGCCCCCAATCGAGGTTCGAATCGCCGAGGATCCTGCGCCCCCCTTCGGGTCCTCCCACGGCAAAATGAAAGTACGTCAATTCATGAGGATGGATCGCCGCTACCGCGACGGCCTGGCCGAGCAGCCCGGCGACGACCACCAGCCTTGCAAGTCTTATTGGTCCCTCGAACCGGCCGCGGAATGCGACCTCCGCCAGCCCCGAGACCCAGACGACCGCGAGAGGAGCCATAGGCAACAGATAACGAATCCCATAGTTCCGCGACGAGGCGAGCGACACGACCATCAGGAAGATCACGATCATCGAAGGCAGGATTGCGTCAGGCCCGGACGATCGAATCCGGCGCCGCCAGAGGATCCGTCCCGCCATGAGGAACCAGAACGACAAGGGGACCTTCACCCCAAGCGCGACGAGATAGTAATACCACCAGCCCCGCTCCCTTCGCTCGCCGAGAAGATAACTCGGCCCTCCCGAACGTTGATGAATGACTTGGGTCGCGAATCCCACCAACTCCTGAGGGATCGGCATTTCCATCGCTCGCCCTGCCAGGCTTCGCAGCGGACCAGGGATTCGAGGATTGACCGAGGGATGATCCCCCGCTGTGGTGCTCATCGGCAAGAGAGCAAAGCCGGTGACGACGAGGTTGGAGAGCCCCATCACCAGGAGGAAGCCGAGCATCGCTCGCGAGACGTCAATGGTCAGTCTCAGAGGTCCGCGCGAACCTCGGATCCAGCGGTCGGACCACAGAAGCAGCCCGAGGATGGGGGGGATGAGGACGGTCGTGTATTTGAACGACCAGGCGAGTCCCGCGACCGCGGCACTTGCATAGAAGTATCGCCGATCGTCGTCCCGCAAGGATCTCCAGAAGAGGAAGACGATCCCGGTGGTCGCGGCGACGAGCGGCATTTCCATCGTCGCAAGGGCGCCGTGCGCGAGCAGGTTAGGACTCAGGGCGAAGAGCCAGGCGGCCAGGACCATGGATCTCGGGCCATAGAGCATGCGGCTCCAGACGGCGACGAGTGCCAGGGCGACCGCCCAGGTCCAGAGCGACCCTAGGCGTATCCAAGGGAGGAGTTGACCCTGGAACCGCTCGGGCTCGTCGACCCAGTCACGATGGCCGATGTGGTCGAGCGCCCAGAGTACGGGGGCCTGCTGTATCTTCCAGAAGAGGAGCGGCGAGCCCATCCTCGAGATCAACGCTTGATCACCCGTGCGCCACCAACGGGCGGCGATTTCGAGATAGGTGACTTCGTCGTAAGTCGCCGAGCTCCAGCGAAGCGAGTCCGCCATCAACCCGAGCCCGACCAGACCCGCCAGGGCCACAGCCACGGCGTACCTACGCCCGACGAGGAGATCAACGCCTTCGCTCGAGGGCGTGGGGATGGGCTCCGTCCCCATGGGATCTCCTCGATCCACCGGCCGCGCGGCACCGGTCAACGCGCCGGATCCCGGGGAATTTTTCGCTGTTCGGTTCGGCTCCGGTAAAGGTCACCCACCCTCCGGGCGATCGCGACCGCGTCATCGATCGTCGGGGCGAGCGACTGGTCGCCTCGAACAAGTCGGTGGAACTGGTCGTTCAAGACTTCGCCGACCGTCGGCTCGAGAGGGAGGTGTTCCTCGTGGGTCCCTTGGGCGTTCGACCATTGGATCCGCTCGGGGAGCTCGAGCCAGGCGGCCCCGCGCTCGGCGTACACCTGGAAACCCGGCTGGGGGAGGAAGCGACTCGCCTCGCCCCACGGCGTGGAGTGATACCGGCTAAACGCGATCTGGGCCATCGCCCCCCCGGGAAAGTCGGCGACGAAGCTCTCGAAGTCGGGCTCCGCCTCCACCTCGCCCTGGGGCGGGAGGGTCACTCCCGCAAACCCTTGCACGGCCAGCGGGTCGGACTGGAACAGGAAGCCGCACCAATCGAGCAGATAACTCCCGGGGTCGATCATCAACGGGACAGGCGACATCTGGGTCGTCGGGCCGGGTTGTCCATATCGATCGAAGCCGAAGAGGCGGCTCTGCCCAAGGATCAACCGAGGCGGCCCGAGCTCGGTCGCCAGCAGCTCCCGGAGCCGGAGCGTCGCGGGATAAAACCGTCGGGCGAACTCGGGCATGAACGGGACGCCGCTCGACCCGACCAGCCCGGCGAGACGCTCCAGCTCATCGGGCTCGCTCGAGAGCGGCAAGGCGCAATAGATCGGCTTTGCCGCCGCACAGGCGAGCTCGATCGGATGGAGCCCGAACCATTGCGGTGTCAGGAGGTAGACGACGTCGACATCCGACCGATTCACCAGTGCGGTCAGACCTTCGACCGCCGCACAGCCCAGGTGCCTGGCCTCGATCTCAGCCCTGCGGAGGACCTGGTCATACACGGCCGTGACCTGGAACCGATCCCGCAACTGCAAGAGGGCCGGTTTGTGCCGAGTCTCCCAGAGCCGCCCCAGACCGATCACACCGACCCGGAGTCGAACGTGTCTCGACACGATCCCTTGCGCCCCCGACGCCCCGCCTCGCCCGCAATTCCTCCGAGGTCGGTTCCAAACCCACCCCATCAAAACCAGACTATCACTCGTCACCGAAATCGGCCAGCCAAAACACGATCGGTCCGAGATGATGCGGTCGAGGCCTCGTTACTGATCGAACTCGAAGATGGCATTGATCCTCTCCTTGGCAGCACGACGGACTTCCGGATCGGTGTCGTGAAGCCGCTGACGAAGTGCACCGAGCGCGGGTATTGCATCGCTGCCCATGAACTCGAAAGCCCGAGTTGCCTGGATACGGACGATGGGAGACGGGTCGGCTAAAGCTTTGATCAGATCAGGCACAACGTCCTTGCGGATGTAACCCAGGGCTTGGGTAACCGCCGAACGAATACGCTCGTCGGGATCCTTGAGCGCAGCAATCAGTGCGGCTCGTGGCGCCTTGATTCGGGTGCGTGCCTGCTCGTCGGTTTCTTCTTCCACACTGTTGAAGGGATCGGCGCTGTGTGAGAGTGCGAAGGTCGCATCTTCTCGCTGCTCCTCGTTTCCCTCGCGAACCAAAGCCCAGAGCGCGGGGAAGGCCGGCAAGCCGATTCTTGCCAGTGCGTCCATCGCGGCACCTTTCACCTCGGGGTCGCTTTCGTGCATCGTCTCGATCAATACGGGAATGCTCCGATCGACCCCAAGGCCAAGTCTCCCTAGCGCTTGAGCGGCGTTCGTCCGGACGAGGCGGTCGGAGTCCTTTAACGCTGCGAGGAGAACAGGGACCGCGGCCTCGGCCTCGGGACCGCGACCGATGAGACCGATAGTCTCGGCGGCGGCCTCGCGTACCTCCTCATCCGGGTCGGACAAGGCGAGAATGACTTCGGGGAGTGCCTTGGCGGCCTGGGGTCCGATCCCGCCGAGAGACCACAAGGCCCGACGTTGTACGTCAGGCTTGGCTTCCTGGAGGACTTTGGTCAGCGCCGGGACTGCCAACGGCCCCAATCGACGAAGCGACTCCGACGCCGTATCCCCAACAAACCATTCTGGATCGTCCAACGCCTTGACCAGCGCAGGGATGGCGGTGATAGCGCCGGGACCAATCTCCCCGAGAGCCTGGACGACGGCGATTCGTAAGACTTCATCGGGATCGGCAAGAGCCTCGGTGAGTGGGATGACCGCAGCAATCCCATCGGGCCCGAGTTTTCCCAGGGCCTTCGCGGCCACAACCGCCAACCGTTCGGGTTCTCTCGGTCCCCCCACGCTGCCAGAGGAGCTCGAGGCTTTAGGGACACTCTCTTTCGACCGCAAAAGGTTAATTAATTCGGGCAACGCTGCCTTAGCTGATGGCCCGATTTCCCCGAGTGCGGTCGCCGCAAAGCCGCTAGTCAGCGCGTCGTTGTCCCGAATCGCGTCGATCAGAGCGGGGACCGCCGGCGCTGCCAAAGCACCGAAGTTGACGAGGGCCTGGATCGCTCCGATCCGTAGCAGTTCCCCGTTCGCTCTGTGCTCGCAGAAATCTCGTGTAACTCCTCCAGACCCTCGGACAAACCGAATGTAGGCCCCCGAGCGTACGCGCGTCGTCCGATCCGCAACCATTTCCATGAGAGCTGCTACGGACTTCTCGCCGGTTCTGAACGCCGAAAGAGCCCAGGCGACCGCCCAACGAACCTGGGTGTCAGAATCTTTCAGTGCCGCAGTGAGGGCGTTGGCGGCCCGAAAGCGAAGCTTCTGGGTACGTGCGCGCGTTTCGATCTTTAACGCGTCGGGTCTCTCCTGGTCGGGATCGTCTTGAGGCCAGGGCAGCTTCTCGGCCAGAGCGGCGAGGGCATTGGCTGCCAAGGTCCGAATCTCCTCGTCCGGGTCTTTCAAGCCCTCAATCATCTCGTCGAACGCAGAAGGTTCCAGGGCTCTGATGGCCTTATCCACTTTCCAATGTCGAGGAGTCAAACGCCTCGCTATACCCAATGGCGATCTCGCCGCTTCGTCGCCCGAGGGCTCGATCAACGCGAGGAGACAGCGTGCGTTCGCACGGACCTCATCCTCCCCGTCGTCTGCCAAGACTCTCAACACCGAGGTAATCTGTTGTGGTTCCGGAATCGTATCCTTCAGATCTCCGTCGTTGCGGAATACATTCACGTCGTTCTTGACGACCAGGACGCGAATCACCTCGACCTTTACGATGCGTACGGTGTTCGGATCGGCCAAGGCACGGGTGAGGCGAGCGGTGACCTTTGATCCTAACTCGACGAGAACATCGGCGGCGTGTCGGCGAATGACCGGGTTTGGATCAGCTAGCAGAAGGAACAGTCGATCGTTCATCAAGGACGCCGCGCTCCGCCTGATCGCTCCAATCGCCTTGGCCGAGGCCAACGCGACAGAATCGCCGTCGTGGCCTTGAATACCAAGCGTTTCGTCCACCAAATCGAATAGCGCTGGAATTGCCGAGGAAGCGTCAGTGCCGAATGCCTCGAGTGCATTGGCCGCGGCCAATCGGACTCTCATGCTTTCATCTTTAAGCCGACCTATCAGAATCGGGACGGAATCCCCTGCCTCCTGACTGAGGATGGGTAGGATGTAGGCAACGGTAGCCCGGACACGTGGATCGGTGTCATCGAGGGCGGCGCGCAATGCAGGTCCGGCCGTCTTCGAGGTCGCAAGGGCCTCACCATTTCCGCTCTCGCCCGGTCTGGAAGTCGACACGACACGATAATGCTTGCGAACATGGGCGAGCCTGGACGCCGCTACTGCACGAGTCTCCGCATCCGGATCCTTTAGGGCAGCCAAGAGCCCCTCGATGGTGACGTCCGAGACCAGGTTCTTCTTACGAATGAGCGTGTCGGCCGCCAACCGAACTCGAGAGTCATCGTCTTTCAGCAGAGTCTCGATGGTCCTGACGGCGGCCCCTGGAACGTCTCCCACTCGCAGAATGGCTCGGAGGGCGGCGAGTCGGGCGTCGGCCATAGGGTCGCGAAGCAAAACGACGATCTGTGGTATTGCGATCGACGCCTCATCGCCGATGTCACCTAACGCCCGGGCTGCTGCGGCGCGAACGCGAGGGTCGGGGTCCTTCGTCGCGGCAGCCAACGGTTCAATGGCTCCGCGAGTTTCGGTCTCGCTGCTGAATTGGCCTGCCTGCCGTGACCAGCCAATCCGACCGAGCGACTCCGCAGCACAGGCCCGGAATCCGGCGTCGGGATCCCGCAATCCGGCGATCAAAATCGGGATCGCAGGCCGCGCGGATGACCAAAACCCTCCGAGACTCGTGGCGGCCTCGAACCGCAGCGTGGGGTCACTCAAGAACTCAATCAGCCGAGGGACCGCTCCCCTCGCCCGATCTCCGAGAAATTCGAGGGCCTTCATGGCAACGACTCGGGTCCGCCGATCAGGGCTGTCGAGTCTCTTCAGCAGCAGCGGGACAGACGCCGGGCCAATCGCGTTGAGGGCGGCATAATAGCCCGATGGCTCGGCCTCACCTTCCCGGTGCCACTCCTCGAAACCCGGATTGCGCGGAGGCCTTGGGTCGTCGGGCGGATTCGAGTCGGACAAAGCGGCGATCAGGGCGGGGATTGCAGCCACGGCCCCCGGCCCCAAGATCTCGATCGCGTAGGCCGCACCCCCGCGAACCTTAGGGTCGGGGTCGCGAAGTGCGAGGCACAAGGGCTGGACCGCGTCGATGCCGATCCCGGACAAGGTCTCGGCAATCCGCTGTCGAGCCTCACGACCTGACACTCGGAACGACTCGATCAGGGCAGGGACCGCGGACTTCGCCGAGGGCCCGACCGCTCTCAACGACTGAACGGCCATCTCTCGTAGATTAGGATCACGGTCTTTGAGCAAGTCGATCAGCGCGGGCACTGCCGTCTCGCCGAGCCTTCCCAGGACTTCCACCGACGTCAGACACCGACGATCGAGCTCGGCGTGGATGCTCGCGACAAGAGCCGGGATCGCGACATTCGGGTCGGCCTTCGTCGCCACGAGGTTTTGCGCAGCACGACTGCGAACGATCTTGTCCGAGTCCTTCAGGGCGGCGATCAACGCCGGCACGGCCTCCTTGGCGAGCGGACCGATCCGACCGAGGACCACTGGGACTTCTCTCCGGATCGCGACATCAGGATCCACCAGACCCGTAATCAGTGCCGGTACCGCCGCCACTGCCTGCGGTCCCAGCCGGCACAGGGATTGGAGTGCCCTAAGTCGTTTCTGGGTGTCACTCCCCTGCCAAAGATCCAACGCTTCGGTCACACGAGGGTCGACGGCTTCCGAGTCTGGCCTCCTCGCGACGGTCCATCGTTGAACAGCCAAGAGAACCAGGAGGACGAAAATCGAGAGCGTCGACCGCTTGAACATGGGAACGGTCTCCTGGCCCGATCGCGGTGAAGACAAATCAGGTCACCACCAACTTCCTAACAGTTGTTGGACGTCGCTCCGTCGCCGAAGATTCGCGCCGTTTTAACTTGGCAGCATCACGAGATGACCGCAGGGCCAGGACAAGGGCGACAGCGACGAGTTTGACGATACGCTCCACCTCTCGACAGGAGCGAGATCGGTTGCGGCAAAGGCAAAGTCGCCGTTGAGGCCCCCATAGTGTCTCGGTAAGGTTGATGTCTATGCGGGTTCCAGGCTGGAAACGAGTATTCGTTCGACCTTGGTCGTCTCCGTCGACAACGGTCGAGTCGAAGCGTCTGGTTCAGAAGTCAGGCGTGTCCCTTCACTGAGGCGATCTGAACACTCCTTGATCGAACACTCTGATGGCAGCCGATAAATTCCGTCCGGGAGAGATGCCGAATGCGGGCCGTGTTGCAGAGAGTCTCCCGAGCCTCGGTGGATGTCGACTCGCAGTGCGTCGGGGCGATCGAGGCCGGATGGTTGGTGCTGCTCGGTGTGGCGAAAGGTGATGACGATGGCGACGCCGACCGTCTGGCCGAGAAGGTGGCGGGTCTGCGAGCCTTCGAGGACGAGAACGGCAAAATGAACCGGAGCGTGTCGGAAGCCGGGGGCCGGGTCCTGGTCGTCAGCCAGTTCACCCTCCTGGCGGACTGCCGCTCCGGGAGACGGCCGAGCTTCACCGATGCGGCCGAGCCGGCGGAGGCGGAGCGTCTGTATCTGCGATTCACGCACAAACTCTCCGAGCTTGGGCTCGAGGTCGCCACGGGGACCTTTCGTGCGATGATGAAGGTCGAGTTGGTCAACGACGGGCCGGTCACCTTCCTGCTCGACAGTCGAAAGGCCTTCTGACTCGGGGCTGCAAACCACTGGCCTCGGACTCCCTCGAAGTCGATCCCTTGAAAAAGGACGGGCCGGCGACCAACGTATTGAAGGCCCGTCGCGAGGGACGAGGCGTCCACCTGCGAATCATGCCGGTCGTTTCCACCGTTCTCACAGGAACTGACTTGTGTCGAAGAATCGTTATGTCTTGGGCCTCGACCTCGGCACGCAGGGCGTGCGGGCCGCGCTCGTCGACCGCAATGGGCGGACCGCGGCCTTTGGGACCTCTCCGGTCGGGACCACCTACCCGCAGCCGTCCTGGGCCGAGCAGGATCCGAATGAATGGTGGAGTGCCGCCCGGATTGCCGTCCCCTTGGCTCTTGAGGCAGCGGGCATCGGCCCCGACCAGGTCGACGGCATCGGCCTCGACTGCACCGCGTGTACGGTCCTGCCCTGCGACCTGTCCGGGCGACCGCTCCGGAAGGCCCTGCTATGGATGGACCAGCGCTCATTCCAGGAAGCCGACGACATCAGCGCGACCGGCGACCCGATCCTGCGCTACGTCTCTGGTCGCGTCTCGCCCGAATGGATGCTCCCCAAGGCCCTCTGGCTCAAACGCCACGAGCCGGAGACCTACGCACGCGCCGAGCGTCTGGTCGAATGCACCGACTGGATGATGCACCAACTGACCGGCGAGTGGACGCTCTCACTGAACCACGTTGCCGTGAAGTGGAACTACGCGAGGCCCGACGGCGGTTGGCCCCTCGCCCTCCTCGAGCAAGTGGGACTCGGCGACCTCCCATCGAAATGGCCCGACCGAATCGTCCCCCTCGGCCAGGGCAACACGCCGTTGACGCCGACGGCCGCGGCCGACCTCGGCCTGCGAGCAGGGATTCCCGTGTCGCAGGGGGGGATCGACGCCTACCTCGGGATGCTGGGGCTCGGAGCGACGGGCGCGGGGGACGTCGCGGTGATCGTCGGATCGAGCACCTGCCACCTCGCGCAGACGAGCCAGGGGGTCTTCGGCTCGGGCGTTGCCGGATGCTATCCCGATGCCACGGTGGAAGGGCTCTACACGATCGAGGCCGGTCAGACAGCGACCGGCTCGATCCTCGACTGGTATCGACGCAACTTCGCCGGACGCGAGCAGGCCGAGGCCGAACGTCGGGGCGTGAATGTCTACCAGGTCCTCGATGAGCAGGCTTCCGCGACGCCGGCTGGCGCCGATGGCCTCGTGATCCGCGACGACTGGCAAGGGAACCGTTCCCCGTACAAGAACCCGAAGGCGAGGGGCGTGATCTCAGGTCTGTCGCTCTCGCACGGCCCCGGCCACATCTTCCGGGCCTTGTATGAGGCGACGGCGTGCGGGACACGGCACATCCTCGAAGATGCCTCGGCCCACGGCATGGAAGTCGGGCGTGTCTTCATCGGGGGCGGAGGGGCAAAGTCTCCGCTCTGGCTCCAGATCCACGCCGACCTCTTGAAGAAGCCGATCCACCTGACGCGCGAGATCGAATCGAGCGCCCTGGGCGCCGCGATGGCGGCGTCGCTCGCGGCCGGCTGGTATCGCGATTTCGACGAAGCCGCCGGCGAGATGGTCGCGCTCGAGCGACTCGTGGAGCCGAATCCGGCGAACTTCGCGGTCTACGACGACCTTTTCGCCCGATACGTCGAGGTCTACCGGGCACTCAACAGTTCGCCCAGATCCTGAAGCCGTCGCTTCGGCCTCCCCCTTTCGCTCAGGGGAGGCCGGCGTCGAGCCTCTCAGGGCTTGCCGGGAAGGGGTCGAGCGGGGATCCCCGCGACCGTCTCCCCCTCCGCGACATCCCGCCCCTTGGTCACGACCGAGTTCGCCCCGATGGTGGCCCCGGCTCCGACGGTGACCGGGGCGACGAAGATCGCACCCGAGCCGACCTTGACGCCGGCCCCGATCTTCGTCCGGTGCTTCTGGTGCCCGTCGAAGTTCGCGGTGACGGCGGTCGCCCCGATGTTCACGTTCGTCCCGAGGTGGGCATCGCCGAGGTAAGCGAGGTGCCTGGCCGTCGCGCCGGCCTCGAAGTGCGACCGGTTGACCTCGACGAACGCTCCGACCTCCACCCCGTCCTCGAGGACCGTGCCATCACGCACATGGGCGAAGGGCCCGATCCGGCACTTGGAGCCGATCGCCACGTTGCCCGTGATCACCGAGAACGGGTAAATGACCGTGTCCTGCCCGATCGTCGCGCGGCCGTCGATGTACGTATTCCTCGGGTCGACCACGCTCACGCCTTCGGTCATCCAGTGGTCCTGGATCCTCTCTTGCATGATCGCGTGAGCTTGCGAGAGATGCTGTCGAGTATTTACCCCAAGGATGTCGTCGGACTCGAGGACCGACAGCGCCACGACCTTCCGGCCCATCATCTGGAGCCAGGCGGGGGCATCCGTCAGATAATATTCGCCTTGCGCATTACGCGTGTCGAGCTTGTCGACGGCATCCCAGAGCCCGGGGAGGTCGAAGACGTAGCAGCTCGGGTTGACCTCGTCGATCCGACGTTCCTCGGCGTTGCAGTCGCGTTCCTCGACGATCTTGAGGAACCGCCCGGCCGAGTCGCGGAGGATCCGCCCGAAACCGGTCGGATCCGGGACGACGGCCGTCCCGAGCAAGCAGGCGGCCTTGTCATCCCGATGTCGGGCGAGGAGGTCGGCGAGGGGTTGGGGTCGGATCAGCGGCTCGTCACCGACGAGCACGAGCGCGGGCCCCTCATACCCTTCGAGGAGCGGAAGGCACGACTTCACGGCGTCGCCGGTGCCGAGCTGCCGCGTCTGGGTGACGAAGTGGAGGTCCGGCTCGTCGGCAAGGCTCGCGCGGACCTGATCGGCACCGTAGCCGACAACCACGATCACCGACTTGGCCCCCGCGCTTCGGGCGGCCTCGACGACGTACCGGATCATCGGGCGGCCGCAGACCTCGTGGAGGACTTTCGCCTTCTCCGACTTCATCCGCTTCCCGTGACCGGCCGCCAGGATGATCGCCAAAGGACCTTGGATCATGATTCGGAGCCCGCCCCAGTCGCCCGGAACCGAGACCGCCACGCGGTCCCACTTCGAGTTCCCGAACGATCATAGAAGCTCGAACCGCCCAGCGTCAAACACGATAGCTCCGCCTCCATTCGCGAACCTTCGGCCCCCCTCCCACCTCGGTGTTCTTCCGGAGGGGCGCCGAGCGAAACTTCTCTCACTCCGCCTCCATGGGAGGACCTTGGCCCCGGTGTTTCGCCCCGCGCGATCATCTTGAACCGGCCGAGAGGATCTGACACAGTGAGTGGCGTCGCGGGACATGCGCCCGCCCTCGTCGTGAACCCGATCGAAGCGAAGGACCCGTCGAACCATGGCGTTGTCGATAGACGAAGTGGCGAAGGTGGCCGTCTTGGCCCGGCTCCGCCTCAGCCCCGAGGAGCTCGAGACCTTCACCGGGCAGCTCAACTCGATCGTCGATTTCGTGACCCAGCTCCAGGAGCTCGACACCACGGACGTCGAGCCGCTGGCGCACGGGGTCGAGGTCCGGAACGTCTTCCGTGAGGACGTCAGGGGCGAGTCCCTGCCCCGCGAGGCGGCCCTGGCGAACGCGCCGAAGCGAAACCTCGAGAACTTCCTCGTCCCCGCCGTGTTGGAATGAGCCACGTTCGACGACCCGACCCCGACCCCGACCGTCTTTCCCCAAGTGCCCCTGGGATCGAATGCCGATGGACCTGACTCGCACGACCGCCTGCGAACTGCTTGCCCTGTTGGACTCGGGGAAAACCACCTCGGAGGAGGTGGTCAACGGCTACCTCCGACGTGCGGACGAGCTCGGCCGACTCAACGTCTTCGTCCACCTCGACCGCGACGTGGTGCTCAACCAGGCGAAAGCCGTCGACGCCGCACGCAAGGCGGGCGCACCGCTCGGCCCCTTGGCCGGCGTCCCGGTCGCCATCAAGGACCTGATCTGCGTCGACGGCGAGCCGACCACCTGCGGCAGCCGGATGCTCAAGGGGTTCAAGCCGCCATACGACGCCACGGTGATCGACCGGCTGAAGAAGGCCGGCGCGATCCTCTTCGGCAAGACGAACATGGACGAGTACGCCATGGGCTCGTCCACCGAAACCAGCGCCTACGGCCCGACCCTGAACCCCTGGGACGAGGAACGGATCCCCGGCGGATCGTCGGGTGGCTCCGCCGCCGCCGTCGCCGCCGACCTCGCGCCCCTGTCCCTCGGCTCGGACACCGGCGGCTCGATCCGCCAGCCTGCCGCAGTCTGCGGGATCGCCGGATTGAAGCCCACGTACGGCCGCGTCAGCCGCTACGGCCTCATCGCCTTCGCCAGCTCGCTGGACCAGATCGGCCCGTTCGCGCACAACCTGGCAGACACCGCACTCCTGCTCAAGGTGATCTCCGGGAAGGACCCGCGCGACGCGACGAGTGTCGACCTGCCCGTGCCCGACTACTCGGCGAGCCTCGACACCCCGCCCCAATCCCTCCGGATCGGACTCGTCCGCGAGTTCTTCGGCGAAGGGCTCGACCCCGAGGTCGAGGCGGCCGTCCGCGAAGCCATCCGGGTCTATGAAGCCGCCGGTGCGACGATCAAGGAGGTCTCGCTCCCCCACTCGAAGTACGGGGTCCCCGCCTACTACCTCGTCGCCCCCGCCGAGTGCTCGAGCAACCTGTCTCGATACGACGGGACCATCTACGGCCATCGCGCCGAGGACTTCTCGGCCAAGTATCCCGGCGAAGAGAAGCTCCCCCCTTTGATCCGGATGATGATGGCGAGTCGAGCCGAAGGGTTCGGCGCCGAGGTCAAGCGGCGGATCATGCTCGGGACCTTCGCCCTTTCCGCAGGCTACGCCGATCAGTATTACAACCAGGCGTTGAAGGTCCGTCGACTCATCCGCAATGACTTCGACACGGCCTTCAAGGAGGTCGATGTCCTCCTCGGCCCGACGTCACCGACGGCGGCGTTTAAGCTCGGGGAGCGGACCGCCGACCCGCTCGCGATGTACCTCTCGGATATCTACACGATCACCGCGAACCTCGCCGGGATCCCGGGCCTGAGCATCCCCTGCGGCCTGACCAAGTCGGGGCTGCCGATCGGGCTCCAGCTCCTCGCCCCGGCGTTTGCCGAGGAGGGGCTGCTGCGGACGGCCCGCGTCTTCGAGCAGGCCACCGACTGGCACACCAAGCGGCCAGGGGCGAATTGACCAACCCGACGGATCGGGACGCGGGCGCGGACCCGAGAGACTGAACGGCACCCAACGTCGAGCCCTCTCGCACTCACCCGAGTCGCCTCGGGAGGGCCATCCATCCAGGTTGGCGAGTCATGGATTATCAGATCATCATCGGCCTCGAAGTTCACGTCCAGCTCCTCACCGAGAGCAAGATGTTCTCGTCCTGCGGCACGGACTTCGGCCTGCCGCCGAATACCCAGACCGACCCCGTCTCCCTTGGCCTGCCCGGCACCCTCCCCGTCATGAACGGCAAGGCGTTCGAGCTCGCGCTCAAGACGGCCCTGGCGCTCCACGCCGACATCACGCCGTTCACGAAGTGGGACCGGAAGAACTACTATTATCCTGACCTCCCCAAGAACTATCAGATCAGCCAATACGACCTCCCGTTCAGCCAACACGGCTGGCTCGAGATCCCCGTCCAGAAAGACGGCTCGGGCGGCGGTCGCTGCACCCTGACCCGAGTCCACCTCGAGGAAGATACCGGGAAACTGACCCACGGCGCGGGGAGCTTCTCGGAAGTCGACCTGAATCGTGCGGGGATACCCCTCCTGGAGATCGTCACGGAGCCCGAGATCCGCAATGCCCAGGACGCCAAGGCCTGCCTCGAAGAGCTCCGGCTCACGCTCCGCTACCTCGGCGTCTCCGACTGCGAGATGCAGGAGGGGAGCCTCCGCTGCGACGCCAACGTCAATGTTCACATCCAGCACGACGGGAGCACGATCGCCACTCCGATCGTCGAAATCAAAAATTTGAACAGCTTCCGATCGGTCGAGCGTGCCATCAATTACGAGGCCGAGCGCCAGTACCGGGAATGGAAAGAGACCGGCAAGACGATCAAGGACGCCCCCAAGCAAACGCGGGGCTGGAATGACGCCGACGGGGAGACGAAGGTCCAGCGAGAGAAAGAAACGGCCGCCGACTACCGCTATTTCCCCGAGCCCGACCTCGTGCCGGTCGTCGTCGACGAGGCGTGGATCGCCCGGGTCAGGGAGTCGATTGGCGAACTCCCCGCCGACCGCCGACGGCGGTTCGAGGCCGAATATGGGCTCTCCGGCTATGACGCGAATGTCCTCGTCGAGCAGGGCCAGGAAGTCGCGGATTACTTCGACGAGGTGGTCAAAGCGACCGGCGAATCGAAACTGGCAAGCAACTGGATCCAGCAGGATGTGCTCCGCACGGCCAAGGAGAAGAAGATTAGCCTGGCCGAGTTCCCGGTCAATCCGGCGGGGCTCGCGGACCTGATCAATCGAGTCAAGCGCAAAGAGTTGAACACGAACCAGGGGCGAGAAGTCCTGGCGAAGATGATCGAGACCGGCGACGCCGCCGATGTGGTCATCGCGGCGGGGGGCTACGGGATGGTCTCCGACCGCGACGCGATCGCCGCCGCCGTCGACGCCGCGTTGGCCGCCAACCCCAAGGCCCTCGACGACCTCAAGGGGGGGAAGAAGAAGCCCGAGGCCGTCAAGGGTTTCCTCCGCGGCCAGGTGATGAAGCAGACCGGCGGCAAGGCCGACCCGGCCCTGATCGGCGAACTTCTCGACGTCAAGCTCGCCGAAATCGCGGGCTGAGATTCGAGACCGGCAAGGTCATGGCCGACCACTCCACAGATTTGAGCGTTGCGAGAGAATCCGGTCGGACTGGGGCGAAACCCGCCCCGCCGGCCCCACTCGGTTCCGAGGGACGACGACGATGATCGACCGCAGGACGTTCCTGAAGAGCACGGGCTCGCTCGCCGCGGCGGCCACCCTGACGTCGGGCGTAGTGCCCGCGGCGCCGGCCCCCTCGGCCCCTCGTTGGAAGAAAGCCTTCATGCTCGCCACGAGGGATGGGCCCGTCCAGCGCGACTTCAAAGACTTGAAGGCGGCCGGGTTCGAAGGTGTCGAGCTCCTGAGCCCCAACAATCTCAACGGCCAGGAAGTCCTCCGCGCTCGAGACGCGACCGGCCTGATCATCCACGGTGTCAGCGGATCGAGGCATTGGCAGGATACGCTCTCCCACCCGAATCCCGAGGTCGTCGAGCGCGGACTTAGCGCGATCCGAAAAGAGATCGAAGACTGCAAGTACTACGGCGGGACCACCGTGCTCGTCGTCCCCGCGGTCGTCACCAGCGAGGTCTCCTACCGCGACGCCTACAAGCGCTCGCAGGCGAACATCCGCAAGCTGCTGCCCTTCGCCGAGGAGCACGGGATCAAGCTCGCGATCGAGGAGGTCTGGAACAAGTTCCTCCTCAGCCCGATCGAGTTCGCCCGCTATATCGACGAGTTCGAGAGCCCCTGGATCGGCGCCTACTTCGACGTCGGCAACGTCGTCGAGTACGGCTTTCCCCAGGAGTGGATCCGCGAGCTCGGCAAGCGGATCCTCAAGATTCACGTGAAGGAATACAAGAAAGAGAAGCGGTTCAACTACAAGCTCGGCGAAGGGGAAATCAACTGGGCCGAGGTCCGGAAAGCCCTCATCGAAGTCGGGT
The DNA here is from genome assembly GCF_054877945.1 of Singulisphaera rosea. Lineage (NCBI taxonomy): Bacteria > Pseudomonadati > Planctomycetota > Planctomycetia > Isosphaerales > Isosphaeraceae > Singulisphaera > Singulisphaera rosea. The sequence goes on from NZ_JBTYIP020000002.1 coordinate 703,070, forward strand.
ATGAAGGCTGGATCACCGCCGAGGTCTCCCCGGGCACCGTCGAGGAGCTCACCGAGGTGACCCGTCGCATGAACACCCTCCTGTTCAAGGGCGCCTGAGCCGCGTCTCGGCCCTCGTCCCGAAGCCCGGCCTTCCACTCGAGGCCGGGCTTCGGGGACCATTTGATCATTTCTTCGCTTTTTCCGCCCATTTGACGAAGGTGAAGACCAGCGGCGTATCGCCGGTGTTGACGATGCCGTGGGCAACATTCGGGGTCGTGTACATGACCGAACCGGGCCCGACCTTGGTCGTCTCGCCGTCGCAGACGATCTCGCCGTGCCCGCTCTCGATCACCATCACCTCTTCCTCTTCATGGACGTGGGGAGGGTGCGGGCTCTTGCCCGCGTCGAGGACCAGTCGGCCGGTCACGAATTTGCTGCTCCGGGGCGTCTCGCCGGCGAGATAGATTCCGAGTTGGCCGACGGCCTTGCCTTGGTCCCGGTATTCGGCCATCTTGATCTGATCCAGGACAACGGTTTTCGACCGGAGCGGCGCGGCCCCTTCCTGGGCGAAGGTAAGTTCTCGGGCCGCCCAGCCGACGCCGAGCGCCAGGGCCAATGCGGCCGGGAGGATCGTCTCGAGACGCAGTCGCGTTCGGTTCACGGACGGCACGTTGGGATTCCTCGAAGGGTGGGAAGCGATCGAGTTCCGAGGGGCGTCGGCGTCCCAGTAGGACGCGCGCCCTCTTCGACGACGGCTGGCATCCTAAACGAAACCGAGGTCTCCCGGAAGCGGTCGGGAACGCCCGCCCGGATCACCTTGGGGACCCAATCCCTTCGGCCGCGCGGCCTTCGCGTCACGTTTCGGTATAATTCCCATAAGATTCGCGGCCCGGACTCCGAAAGGAAACCGAGGGATGGACCCTCGAGGATCTCGAGCGCCCGCTTCGAGGCGGGGTCCGCGACCAGGTGATGGCGTACCGAGCGTTCCCTTTATGGCGACGACACCCAATCCGTCGGCGGTCTCCGAGGACGAACGGTTGGCCAGCCTCCCCTGCGAGCCCGAGGCTGACCCCGACCCCGACTCGCTCTCCGCGCTCCCGATCGACGAGGTTGCCGACCTCGAGTTCCAGCTCGCGGGCATCGACAACCGAGAGCGTTCCCTGCCGATCCGCCAGGGGGACCTGAATCGGCTCCTCGCGGCCGAGCCCGACCTGTCCGACGACGACCGGAAAGCCTTCCACGCGTTGAGCAGAATCCTCGGCGCCACGTTCCACAGCGAATACTACGACCAACTCCGCACCCTCAAAGAGCTCTACGCCCCGCTCGACCCCGACTCCGAATACGTCACCATCAAGGGGCACACCCGCCCCCTCACCTCCCAGTCCGACGAGGAGTTCCTCGAACCCTTCGATCAGATGCTCATCCGGGCCAATTTCAGCGAGCTCGACCTCGACCACCTTCGCGCGGCGATTACGGCTCCCAACGAGCTGGGGCTGACCTACATCCCCGACTTCTCCCTGTTCGAACACCTCAAGGTGTACTTCCGGGGCTATACCCGGATCTCGCGGCGCTGCCGCACCATGAAGACCGGCTTCCGGAAGCGCATGGTCCGCCTGGACGCCTACCAGCGGCTGGTGGTCGCCTTGAAGTTCAAGCCGGGGCTCGAGCTCGGCCCGTTCGTCCGGTCCGACGTCGTGTACCTCCGGATGTTCAAGGACGTCCCCCACGTCGACATGGAGATGCACCTCCCCGAACAGGGGACGAAGGTCCGGATGCGTTGGATCGACAAGGCACAGATCGCCTCGCCGCTCATGGTCGGGCTCTCGACCATGGTCATGAAGTTCGCGGCCATCACCCTCAGCCCCTGGGCGCTCATGGGGCTGGCCGTCGCCCCCATCAGCGCGGGGGTAAACTCATTCTTCGGCTTCCATCGCGCGAAGCAAAAACATCTTCACGAGATGATTTATCGACTCTATTACCTCTCGCTCGCCAACAACGCGAGCGTGTTGACGCGCGTCGTCGACTCGGCCGAGGACGAGGAGTACAAGGAGGCGATGCTCGCCTATTTCTTCCTCTGGCGTTCGGAACGGATCGGAAAGGCGTGGACCGTCCCCGAACTCGACATCCAGATCGAGGAGTTCCTCAAGCAGAGGACGGGCATCGAGATCAACTTCGAGGTCGCCGACGCACTCGGCAAGCTCTTCCATCTCGGGCTGGCCTCACGCGACCCGTCGGGCCATCTCCACGCGGTCTCGTTCGAGCAAGCGCTCCGCGTGCTCGATCGTCAGTGGGACAACACCTTTCGGTACACCTGATCGAACGGAACGAGAAGGCGAAGAGGGGCCTTTCTCGAGCAATTGTAAAACAAAAATCAAAAATCCATCGAAATCATGGTTGCCCGCGACGAGTGATCCGCCAAGAATAGGGCAACGCCGAGGTCTCGCCATCGAACGGGTGGGGCCTTGCCAACGTACCGAATCACGCCGACCCGACGGAATCGTGCATCTGGTTGGGTCGTCGCGGTCCGGCTACAATATGGCTTCGAAGTCGGAAGGTAACGTCGGGACGATCGCCCCCGCCCATTGGTCCAAGCCAACGGCATCCTCCCTCCCGCTAGGTGCAAAATCATGGCGACCGCCACGAGGAAGAATCCTTCGCCTGCTCCTCGTCTCCCGTCGGCGACGACGGGTGGCTCCTCCTTGCTGGGCGGCCTCCTGCGTGTGGCGGACGGGCTCTACCGGTTCTTCGCCTCGTTAAAGTTGGCGGTCATCAGCCTGGGCATGCTCGCCGCGGTCCTGGCCTACGCCACGTTCTTCGAGTCGTGGTATGGGCCTAGTGCGGTCCAGGAGTGGATCTACCAGACCAAAGGGTTCGCGATCCTCCTCGCGTTCCTCGGGATGAATATCCTTTGCGCCGCCTTGATTCGTTTCCCCTGGAAGCGACGCCAGACGGGGTTCGTGATCACGCATGCCGGCCTCCTCATCCTGCTGGCCGGGTCGTTCGTGAGCCTCAAGTCCTCGGACGAAGGCCAGCTCGGGATGTTGGTGAAGGAGACGAAGGGGGAGCTCGTCCGGCTCGACTACCCGGTGATCCGGGTGCGCCCGATCGACGCGACCACGAAGATGCCGGTGGGCGACCACGAATACAAGCTCCCGTTCCGGCCGGGCAACTTCGCGTGGGGACCGGGGAGCCCTCGCCCTCGGACGATCTTCGCGTCGGCCCTCAACGCGGTCAACCCCTGGAGCTCCGACAAGGCATTCGACGGTGAGGTCTTGACCGGCAGCGACGACCCGTTCGTCTTCAAGGTCAAATCTCACCTCCCGGCGTCGATGTGGACCATGTCGCACAAGGCCGACAGCCGGGGTTATCCGATGGCCAAGATCCGGCCCAAGGTGAAGCCGCCGAATGCCCGCGAGGAGATGGACCTCTTTCCCGAAGAGTCCGAGCGCTGGTTCACGCCCACCATCGACGAGTTGCCCCGTTACCAACGCTTCCTCCGTTGGGCGAAGTCCCGAGGACCCGCCCAGTTCGCCTTCATGTACGTCGACCGTCGCGAACTCGTCGACGACTTCCTCAATCCTCCCAAAGGGGCGGGACCGGACGGCGTCGCTCGTCTCCACTACAAGGATCGAACGGGCAAGGAACGGATCCACGACTGGAATCTCGAAGGGCAGAAAGACAAGACGATCGAATTGCCCGACAGCGACCTCTCCATCAAATACGACGGGAATTCCGAGCTCCCGACTCGAGAGTTAGGCCTCGACAGGATGCTCGACGAGCCCGGCATCATGGTCGCCAACTTCAAGGTGCGCAAGGGGGGTGGACCCGAGGTCCTTCACCACGGCTGGGGCTCGCTCCCCATGGCCCCGAACATCCTCCCCTCGGCTTCGCCGGACAGGCCGAACGTCGAGCCCTTGCTCGCGATCAATTACTTCGTCCCTCCCGAGCTGAACCCAAAGACCAACGGCCGGTTCGGCCTCGTCGAAGTCCTCGGCACACCGGACGGGTCGCTCTACTACCGCGTCTTCGGTCGAGGGGCGAAGGGGCTGGGTGAGATCCGTTCCACGCCCGGCCCCCTGGACCGTGGCAAGGAAATCGTCGCCTTCGGCGGTAACCCCAACCTGCCGATGACGGTGAAGTTCTCGGTCGAGGAATACCTGCCGGCCGGCCGCGAGGAACAAGTCTGCGTGCCCATCGTCCTGGCCAAGGGCAAGCAGAACGAGGGGATCGCCGCGAGCCTCGTGGAAATGACGGTCAAGGGCGACGGCGGCACCCCGAACACCAAGGAATTCTGGATTAGGCGTTCGCACACGCTCGATCAAATCCCCCGGCGGATCTCCTTCCCGACCGGCGATTACGAGATCGTGTACGACGTCGATCGCAGCGACCTCGGCTTCACGCTCGGTCTCGACAAGTTCAAGGTCGAGTTCGACCCAGGCACCGAGAACGCCGCGAGCTATACCAGCAACATTCGGCTGAATGATCCCGCGGTGGGGATCAAGGACAGGCCGCACACGATCACGATGAACGAACCGCTGACACACCGCGGCTATACCTTCTACCAGTCGAGCTACAATCGGGAGCGTGACCCCGTCACCGATCGGCCGACCGGCCGGTTCCAGTCGATCTTCCAGGTCGGCAACGACCCGGGTCGGCGGACCAAGTATTTCGGCTGCTTGCTGGTCGTGCTCGGGGCATTCGTTCAATTCTACATGCGAGCCGGCCTCTTCAGCGACGGCGGCAAGCGTGAGCGGGCGGTCGCCGATGCCAAGCTCGCCAGGAAGAATGCCCAGGCCAATGGCGAGCCGCCCGGCTCGGGCGTCACGATCGTGAATGAATCGGACGAGCCGTTGTAGGCCCGCCACCGCCCGCCAAAGGAGGGGCCGACGATGTTGCCGCCCCTCTCGCCACGCGGGCCGATACGCCTGACATTCGAGCCGCGACGGACCTCCGTCCCGAAGCTCCTCGACCCGAAACCACTGCCAAGATTTACCGCGTTGGCTCTGCAAGCCGGGAGATTCTTATGAAACGATTCGGGTGGCTCCTCCTCGGCCTCCCCCTGGCATGGGCGGTCGGTTTCCCCGTGCAGGCGGCCGACTCGAGTGAAGGAAAGAAGACAGTCGGGATCGGCCAGGCCTACGAGCGTCTGGGCAAGCTCCCGGTCATGCACGCGGGCCGGAAGAAGCCGTTCGACACGGTTGCCCGCGAAGAGGTCAAGCAGATCTTCGGCCGAGAGACCATCACCCTTCACGACGACGCCAACAAGGTCGTCGGGGCCTGGGGTCCGATCGGCGCGGCCTTCGACTGGGCCGTCCGACCCGAGTTCTGGGACGACCAACCGTTCATCCTGACCGAATACCTCCCGCTCAAGCGGTTGATCCTCGCCGACGTCATCAAGGCCAGGCTCGACGCGGCCGCGGCGAGGCCGGGGACCGCCGAAGCCGATCGCGCGGCACTCAAGGCCCTCGCCTCCGACCGCAAGCTCTCCCCCGCCGCCCTCGATCGCTTCCTGGCGTCGTCCAAGGTTACGGACGAGGACCGCAAGGCGATCGAGTCGCTCGCCGCGATGCTGACCGAGTCGCACAAGTGGTTCACCCCTCGCCAGCTCGAGACGGCCGAGGTCACCGTCGATGGCCAGCGTTTGAAGTTCGACACCTGGTTCCGTGACCTCGCCCGCAAGAAGGGCGAAGCCGAAGGGAACACCAACCCGAACGCCCCGAAGCTCACCGACGTGGAGAAGCGAGCGATCGAGGTCGGCACCCGCCTCGCCCATTACCAGGCGGTCCGAGACCGATCGATCCGCTCCATCGAGCCGCTGCTCGTCATGCCCCACCCGAGCAATCCGAGCTTCCTGAAGTTCGGGACTGCCGCCCTCCGGAAGGCGAAAGAGAAAGGGAGCGAGTCGCTCACTTTGCTCGAGCTCGACAGCGCGAATTTGCTTTGGGGCTACCTGAACGACCTCCCTTCGGACGAGTGGGAGACGCCGGGAGAGAACAAGCAATTCGACGACAACTTCATGGCTTGGATCCGCAAGAGTTCCGTCTGGGTCCCGCTGCGGGTCTTGCTCGATTCGAAGCCCGAGGACCTCGAGAAGGCTGGCTTCCCGACCAAGGCGACCTCCGAGTTCCTCGCCGCGTACCGTGATGCCGAGACGGCCGAAGGGGACAGCCCTGGCCTCATCGCGGCCGCGAAGTCGGACGACTTGCTGGCGAAAGCCCGAGGCCTCGGTCTCGAGCTCAGCAAGGAGACCTATCCGACGACCGAGTCGATGGACCTCGAGGCCCACTTCAACGCGACCAACCCATTCTTCAAAGCCCCGTACGGTTACGGTCTTGCACTCGCCTTTCTCTCGGTGAGCCTCCTTTTCATGAGCGTCAAGAAGCCATCTCCCCTCTGGTGGTCGGGGACGGCCATCTATGCGGGGGGGCTGCTGGGCTTGATCGCCGGCATCGGGCTGGAGATCCAGGGCTTCATGATGCGTGTTCTGATCTCGGGTTGGGCCCCCGTGACGAACATGTATGAGACCGTCATCTGGGTCTCGCTCGTCTCGGCCGTTCTCGGACTCGTCTTCGAGTTGATCTATCGCAAGCGATTCGCCGCGCTGGCGGGCTCCGGGGTCGCGCTGCTCGGGACGCTCCTCGCGGCGAATACCCCCCTGCTCGACCCGGGCATCCGAACACTGACCCCGGTCTTGCGGAGCAACTACTGGCTCGCGATCCACGTCCTGACCGAGGTCTCGAGCTACGCGGCCTTCGCCCTGGCGATGGGCCTCGGGATGATCGCGACCCTCTATTACCTCACCGCGACCTATCGACGATCGCCGAGTTACGTGGAGGTCGGAGCTCCCGCGGTCCCGGGGTTGCCGATGTTGGCGATCGGGGCGTTCGGGGTGGCCGCCTCGTATGGCGAATTCGGAGTCGACCTCCCCGACGATCGCGCGACGATGCTTTACTACGTGGCCTCGGCCTTGGCCGCGGTCGGCGGCGTCCTCTCCATCGTCGGCCTGGGGGGGCTCCTGGGAGAGTTGGTCAGTCGGGCGACCTTCCGCGAGACACCCCTTGATGTCGCTTCGGAAGGGTTCCACCAGGATTCCTATTCGCCCCCGGCGACCTCGGTTCAGACGGTGACCATCGGTGAGCAGGACTCGGGAGCCGTAGCCACCCTGACGAAGCCGACCGTGGCGGAGATCCGGGCTCGCGCCGCGTTGAACCGTCCCCAGCTCGACGCTCGGGGCCTGGCCATGCAGGCCACGGCCGCGAAGATCAAGCCGCTCTCGAACTTCATCTACCGGACGATGCAAGTCGGCGTCCTCCTGATCGCCGCCGGCACAATCCTCGGCGGCATCTGGGCCGACTACTCGTGGGGCCGGTTCTGGGGCTGGGATCCGAAGGAAGTCTGGGCGCTCATCACCCTGCTGATCTACCTGATCCCACTCCACGGCCGATTCGCCGGCTGGGTCAACACCTTCGGCCTGGTGATGGCCTCGGTCGCCTGCTTCCTCTCGGTCATCATGGCCTGGTACGGCGTCAACTTCGTCCTCGGCGTCGGCCTCCATAGCTACGGCTTCGTCGAAGGTGGCTCTCAGGGCGTGGTCGGGGCCGTCGTCCTCGCCGTCCTCTCCGTCGCCGCCGCGGCGGCCTGGCGGCGAGCATTGGCCTCCCGCCCCGCGAAGGAAACCGCTTCGGTCTGACTGGGGCCCGAGGAATTGCACACACGATGGATCCGGCCATCCTGAGAAGGTGGCCGGATCTTTTTCTGTTTGGTGGCTCGCGAGAAAACGAAGTGCCAAGTCTGACGATGGTTGAAATAGCCGTCGAGCGGGAAGTGGATCGAGCCAGTTCCCGGATTCCCAGGATGGAGATCCGAGCTCAGTCGTCTCGACATGAAGAGATCATGACCTGTTTTGATTTATCGGTTGGTTGGGTCCTCGACAACGGATGCGGATTCAACCACCTCCAGTTAACCAACCGCGCCTAGAATTGCGATACGATCCCTGCATACCACGACCATGCTGAAGAATTGAGATAGAGCCAAAGAAAGATTCGGCCGATGCAAAGGTTGAGCGTCGGCTCCATCACAGGGAGGTTCAACATGTTCCAACAGAAATGGCAGGTGAGACATGGCACTCGAACATGAGATGGCAACCTAGCAAGCGAATCTCATGGAAATTCTCTCGAGCGAAGGCCGTTTCGTCGTCATCAAAGGGGATGAAATCCTGGGCATGTGGGATTCTTATCAAGACGCGTTGGAGGCAGGTTATCACAAGTATGGGCTTGAACCGTTCCTGGTGAAAAAAATTCAGCAGTCGGAGCCAGTTAATCATTTCTCCCGCGAAGTCCGATGATGCCAAACATAAATGGAGCGATCACCAAACAGGGCGCCATACTAAGCATTACGAACATGCTGGGAAATAAACGCGTCAACCTCCTAAAGCAGGCGGGCCTCCCATATTCAGCTCCGGAGCGGGTCCTCGGACTGATCGACACCGGTGCCGCTTGCACTGCGGTTAACTCTCAGGTCGTTGGTCGACTCAGGCTTGCGTCTCATGGCAGGATCTCGATTCGAACGCCGACTACGGGCGTCGCGCCAGTCGTTCGGAATGCTTATGATGCTTGCCTCGTCATCGGTGAAAGTACGAGTAGCCCCTTGGTCGCGAATCTGCCCGTGGTAGGGTGCGATTTCTCGGGCGATGAGTTCGACGTATTGATAGGTAGAGACTTATTGAAATACTGCGTATTCACGTTCGATGGACTTCGACGTCAGTTTGAGTTGACGTTCTGACGTGTCCAAACCGTGCTTTTCCGAGTCGCCGGCTTTCCGGGCTTCCAAGGCGCGGACGAAGAGGCACCCGAAGCAGATCGGGCCCTTCCCGTATCGAAGGCTTAGAGCGGAGCGAAAGCCTGAGTTCTGTCCGACTTCGCCAGTCAAAATTATGCCACGCTCCTCAGGAACGAAAGGCCTCGTCCACGAATTCACTCGGCTCTCGATCGAGCCGGAAGGGCGAGAGGTCGACACGAGGAGTGCGCCCGAGGACGAGGTCGGCGACGACCTCGGCAGTGGCGGGGGAGAGTTGCAGTCCGGCGCGTTTGTGGCCGGTGGCGACGATCAGGTTGTCGAGACCCGGGACGGGGCCCACGTAAGGGCGGGAGTCGAGACTTCCCGGCCGGAGGCCGGCCCAGGCGGTTTCGACCTCGGCCCCCGCGAGACTCGGACAGAGTCGAATCGCTTCACCCAGGAGTTCCATGACGCCACTCGACGTGGTCCTGGAGTCGTAGCCGGCGTCTTCTTCGGTCGCCCCGACGAGGATCCGTCCATCGTCGCGAGGGACCAAATAGTTCTTGCCGTGTTCGACGATCCTCGAGAGTAGCGGACGTTGGCTTCGCAGGAGGACGATTTGTCCCTTGAGCGGAGGAGTCGGGGCCCGTACGCCGACCGTCTCGAGGAGGTGCCCCGACCAGGCACCCGCGGCGAGGATCACGTAACCGCAAGCCAACGGCCCGTCGGCCGTCCTCACGGCCGTGACGCGTCCTCCCTCGACGTCGAACCCAAGGATCGCTTTCCCCGGCCGGAGCGAGACCCCGCGCTTCAGCACCGAGGCGGCCAGGGCGCGCAAGTGCCTCGGGTTGCGGATCTGGGCCCGATCGGGGAGGAAGTAGGCGACGCGAAGTTCGGGACTGAGTGCCGACTCGACGCGACCGAAGTCACTCGGCGCGAGTCGTTCGTACGCGATCCCCTCGACTCGCCAACGCCCGGCCGACGTCTTCAGCTCCATGTCTTCCTCGGGAGTGAATGCGACATCGACTCCACCGGTGCGACGATAGCCGTTGTCGATCCCGGTCTCATCCTTCAGCGCGGACGACCACTCGGGGTACAGTCGGGCACTCCAGGATCGGAGAATTCCCATCGGGAGGGTCGTGGGACGTTCGGACTCGGGGGGGATCAACCCCGCCCCCGCCCAGGAGGCTTCCCGTCCCAACTCGCGACGGTCGAGCACCGTCGAGCGCACGCCCTCTCGGGCGAGTACGTACGCGATCGACAGGCCAATAACTCCGCCGCCGACGATGATGACGTCAGGGTTCGACATGGATGCTCAGCAAGGGACGGCCGGGCCTAGCGGGGACCGGCGGGATCGTCATGCGCCGGAGCGCCTTTGGTTCGCCAGGCAGCCTCGTGAATCTTGAAAAGGCCCCGCCCTTCGCCCGCGACGAGCAGGTCGTTTCCATCCCAGCAGATCGCCTCGATTCCTTCCGCGTTGTACGAGACGGTGGCGACCCGCACCCACGGGCCTCGGCCCGTTCGCTCGTAAACCCGAGCGGCTCGGTACGTGCAGACGGCCAATCGTCGACCGTCAGCGGAGAGGTCCGCGCCCGTCGCCGGCTCCGTGAAGCCCTCCAGGCGTCCCTCGAGCACGGGAGTCGCGGGCTTCAAGAGGGACGCGGGAGGTTCCAGGGGGAGGGAGAAGAGCTCGGCGTCTCGGCCGTCGAAGGTCTTCGCGACGAGGACCGCCCGGCCCCCGTCGATGAACAACGACTCGGCGTCGAACCGGCCGGGGCCTTCGTCTTTCGGAGAGAATCGGTAGACGCTCGTGAGCGTGACCGGGAGCGACTTGTCGGAAGCGACTTTCGGGTCGGGCTCATCGATCCGATGGATCGCCCGCAACGGGAGACGTCCCCCGTTGTTGCCAATCTCACCGAGGTACAGATGGCCCTGGTCGTCGGTCGCGATATCCTCCCAGTCGATATTCGGGGCCGCGACTGAGTATTCACGGACCAACGTGCCGTCGCGCCTCACGGCGAAAATCGCCGGCGGATTTCCCGAATCGTTATGGACCCAGTAAATCCCGGGATGTCGTCGGCTCTTGACGATTCCCGACGCCTCACGGATCGGAGTGTGCTCGAGCCGCCCCAAGGGTTCGAGCGAGTCGCCCCCGAGCAGGGCCAGGACGACGATCCAATGCGACGCAACCATGGGTAACCGATCCCTCCCCAAGACACGGTAGGACTCGATGGTAACAGAAGCCCGAAGGTCTTGGCCATTCCGCGGCCGTCCTGGAAGGGTGTGCGGGTCAGTGGGGAGGACTCGTGATGGATTCGGGCGACGTACATCGCTTCAAGACGGCACGTAGCGCGGCATCTCGACGCAACTCGTCGAGTCCGCGATTTGCCTTGATGGCGTCCACGACTCGGGAAGGATCAGGCGACTCTCGCCATAAGGCGTCGACCAACCTTTCGGCCTCGGGTCGCAATCGCTCGGCATCTCGGCGAGCCTGATAGCGGACCTTGAGCGGAGCCGTATCCCAGAGCCGGACGGTCAAGTCGCCGGAGCCGGTGGCCAGGGTCGCGCCGTCGGGGCTGAATGCCAGGGACCAAACATAACTGGTATGTCCCTGCAGTTGCGCGACCTCCTGGCCTCGCGAGAGGTTCCAGATCCTGATCACGCGGTCGCGTCCCCCCGACGCGAGGCGCGTCCCATCGGGGTGAAACGCGGCCGCGAAAACGTCATCGGTGTGTCCTCGGAGCACCTGGCATCCGCCATCTTCGAGATGCCAAACGCGTACGGTCCGATCGTGACCGCAGGAAGCAAGTTGACGTCCATCGGGACTAAAAGAAGCCGACGAGATCCGTTCCTCATGACCTGTCAGTCGCCTGACCACTTCGTGACTCTCGCCGTCCAGGAGGGAGATGATCTTCGGATCATTCTCTCGAACGGCCAGCCAGCGACCATCAGGGCTGTATTCGATACTGACCATCGTGCCAGAGAAGAGGCATCTGCCGGACTCCAGGTCGGAGACGTACATGACGGCCTCCTCGGAGTTCGGCAGTGTCAACGTCGCAGCGATCCTTCGACCGTCCGGACGTATCGTGAGGAAGCGAAGACTACCGGGTGGCAGTTCGATCTCGCGACGAAGTTGAGCGGTCACGACATCCCAGATCCTCAGGCGGCTGTCGGCGAGGCTCGCGCTCACGAGCCACGTCCCATTCGGGGCAAAGGCGAGGTCATGGACTGGTCCCGGGTGGGTCAACGTCGCGCAAAGTTCTCCTGTCGTTGCGTCCCAGAGTCGGACGGTCTGATCCCAGCCTCCCGAGGCGATCCGGCGACCGTCAGGGCTGTAGGCCACGGGGTAGACGTCTCCGGTATGTCCTCGCAGGACCGGGAGAGTCGCGTTCGGGTCGACGAGCCAGGTGCGAATCGTCTGGTCTCCGGCGAAGTTCAGCATCGACGGTTGGCTGAGCGAGGCGAGCCGGAGGCCATCGGGGTCAAACGCGATGTCGGTAATGTTCCCGGTGTGTCCGAGCAAGACGGCGACATCCCGCCGCCCCTTCGCCTGCCAGACTCGGACCGTACGGTCGCTTCCCGTCGAGGCCACTTGTCGACCATCCGGGCTGTACGAGGCCGCGGTCACATACCCGGAATGGCGGTCGTAAGGCGACTCAAGCTCTCGGCCTGTCGCGACATCCCATTGACGAACCGTTCCATCGGCCGAGGTCGTGAGGAGTCGCGCGCCGTCCGGGCTGAAGGAGACGCCAAGGACCTTGTTCTCATGCCCCTGGAAGGTCTGAATCAATGCGCCCGAGGACGGATCCCAGACTCGGGCCAATCGGTCCTCGCCGGCCGACGCCAACCGGGTGCCGTCAGCGCTGAAGGCGAAGGCCCAAATGTTCGCGGGATGTCCGTCCAGCCGGGAGATCTCCCGGCCGGAGGCCACGTCGTAGACACCGAGTCGAATCCGACCACCCTCGTTCCTGGGTAGGACCAGCCGAGTGCCATCCGGACTCAGCGCGGAGCGCACCGAGATCGGCTCCCGGTAGTCGATACGGGCGCTCCGATGGCTGCCCTGGTCGTAGAGGTCGAACGTTTCCTCCTTCGACCAAACGGCCGTTCGGAGCCCCTGGCGACCGTCCACGGCACTCACGAGCGATTTGTTTCGTGTTTCGAAGCGAAGGGACAACTCTTCACGCCCGCCCATGTTGAAGAGTCGCAACCCAGTAACGTCCACGACGCCGAATCGCAGTCGATCCTGGCCAGGGACGAGGACCCCGCCCGAACCATCGGCCAATGGGATGACCGTCGTACTGTCGTCGAGCCGGCTGTGGAGTTGACGCCACTCCCAACCTCGCAGATCCACCGGCGCCGCGTCGAGCTCTCGAGCGGCTTCGACGATGTCATGGACCGAGAAAGCCGCGGCCGCGGCCGCCATCCGGGCGCAATAGGCCTGGAACAGGGCCTCGCGTTTCTCGACGAGGGCCGCTCGTGCGTTCTGCTCGGCCTCGCCGCGTTGGCGGGCTTCGCCGATCGCAAAAACCAAGGTGCTGATGATTCCCAGCAGCAAGGCCAGGGCGGTAGCGAACACACCGCCGACCAGGGCGGTGTGTCGCCGGGCGAACCTTCCCAGGTGATAGAGAGTCGACGGTGGTCTCGCCAGGATCGGCTCGTTGGCCTGCCAGCGACGCAGATCCTCCGCCATGGCTAACGCGGAGTGGTAGCGACGCGAGGGATCTTTCTCGAGCGCCTTGGCCACGATCGTCTCCAGGTCGCCGCGCAACGCGCGATCGATCGAGCTGAGTCGTGGGGGATCCTGCTCGAGGATAAGGCGGGACACCTCGACCAGCGGTCGATCCTCCAGTCGGTAGGGGAGGCGATGGGTCACCAACTGGAATAGGATGACGCCCAGGGCGTAGACATCGGCTCGGCGATCGATCGACGCGGGATCCGCGGCGATCTGCTCCGGGCTCATGTAGCTTGGGGTGCCGAGGAGTTGGCCGGTCTGTGTCAGTCCGACCCCGGTCATCGGGTCGGCCCCGGTCACGCGGGCCACGCCGAAGTCGAGGACTTTCGGTTGGCCGGAATCCTCCACCAGGATGTTCGCGGGCTTGAGATCGCGGTGGATGACATTTTGATCGTGGGCGTGCTGCACCGCCTCGCAAACACGCGCCAGGAGAGCGACTCGGGCGACAAGGTCGAGTTCCTTGCGATTGGCGAACTCATCGAGGGGCAAGCCGCGGACGAACTCCATCGCGAAAAATGGCTTCCCATCGTCCGCGAGTCCCGCTTCGTAGACCTGGGCGATGCCGGGGTGGTGCAGCTTGGCGAGGATCCGAGCCTCGTGGACAAACCGCCGGAGGACCTCGGACGAGGTCAGGTTGGGTCGGACCACCTTGAGGGCAACCACCCGTCTGGGATTGTCCTGCTCCGCCTCGTAGACGGCCCCCATTCCCCCTTCGGCGATCCGGCGGCCGATGCGGTATCGCCCGATCCGAACGGGAGGAGCCGGGTTCCAGGTCTTCGGCAGTTCACCAACCTCCGTCCGCGGAAGTCGGAGGACAGGACTCCTGAGGAGCCCCTCGGCTTCACCTCGATCGTCAAACTCCGCGTCACAGGCGAGCAAGGCTTCGAGCTCGGCCCGAAGGCCTGGATCCCCTTCGCAGGCCAGGTCCAGGAAGCTCGCCCGATCGGAAGCCGGAGTCGAGACGGCCTGGTCGAACAGTTCCTGGAGGCGGTCCTCCGTCCCCTCGCCCATCAGCCCTCCCCCGGCCGGAGCGTCGTATCGCCGAGCCGACGCGCCAACCAGGCCCGCGCGAATCGCCACTCGCGCGCCAGGGTGCTCGCCGAGACCCCGAGGACGGCGGCCGTCTCCTCCACGCCGAGCCCGGCGAAGTATCGAAGCATGACGATCTCGGCGAGGTGAGGCTTCTCCGCCTGGAGCTTCCGAATGGCTTCGTCGACCGCGAGGAGGTCGTCGGCGGGGGGCTCGATGACGGCCAGGCCGTCGGTCAACTCGACGCGACGCGAGCCTCCTCCATGCTTGCGCGCCCCCTTGTGGCGCGCCTGCTCAACCAGGATATCTCTCATCGCCCGCGCGGCGGCCCCGAAGAAGTGGCGACGACCGTTCCAACCCGGATCTTCATGCCTCACGAGGCGGAGATAGGCCTCGTGGACGAGGGCCGTAGGCTGGAGCGTCTGGCCGGGGGGAAGCCGGACCGCCATCGAGGCGGCCAGGCGGCGCAGCTCCGCATAGACGACCGGCAGGTATTCCGCCGCCGGGCGCGATTCTTCTTCGTCCCCAGCACTCCCCTGATCGGTCATACCACCCGACCCGGTCGTCCATCGAAGGAACATCAAAAAACGTGACAGTCCATCGAGGTCATTCTCGGATGTCTATGTGCGAGACGCAAGGCTGAGTTCCCCGGGGTAACGCATCCCAGTTCGCTTGACCTGTTCAACGAACGATTTCGTTGCCACGCGGCTCGGCGGGGTTTCCGCGTCGTTTGAAGGGTCGACGACGACGAGGAGCCCGATCGCCCTCGCCCCGGGGCCGCGATGCCCCCGTTGTCGAAACGAAACATGCGACCTCGTCCCCGGACGCCGACACCACGAGTCCACCTCGTCGAGAAAGCCAACCATGAGCAGCCGCCAAGATCGTCGGCGACGACGCCACGCCAAGTCGCCGTCGCAGGCCCGTCCGGTCACTCGAGGTCGTCGACCATTTCTCGAAGGGTTGGAACGCCGGATCGTCCTGGACGCTCCCGGAGGGGCGGCGGCCGTATCGACACTACTCAGCCCGACGCCGCAACCCACGGCCGGCCTGGGCGACGATGGCTGGATCGAAGGATTCGACCATACCCTCCCCAGCGCCTCCGACCCGAAGCGCACCGCCAAACTCGGGAATCTCCTCTTCGTTTCGAACAACACCTGGAGCGCGTCGGACGACGGAAAGAGCAAAGTCTTCGGGACGAACCCGGACGATTGGACCGCGATCGGGCTCGAGACGCCCGGGCAACCGTTCAAACCTCAACTCGTCGCGCGCGGCGCCGTGACGGTCACCCCGGATGCACTCCAGGCCGATCCGTTCGGATGGTCGGTCGGGCTCTACATCATTCGGAATGACACGTCGTCGGGAAACACGATCAAAGGGAGCTACCAGTTACTCAACGGAGCCGGCTCGATGTCGGCGGACGGCCTGGCCGGCATCCCCGGCAGTGAGGACGCCCCGGCGAATGTGAGCCTCACGAGTTCGCTCCCGATCGGCATGGTCGCCGACGGAAGCGGCTCGGGCCTGAGCGCCGCCTTCACGCCGACGTACATGTCCATGACCCCCGAGACCTCGATCAGCCGATCTGTGCTGACCTTCCAGGGTTTCCAGTCGGTCGCCTACAAGGGATCGAGTTTCCGGTTCGGCCTCGGCGGCAACATGGGGAACGCGGCCACGGCCCTCACGATCGACGAGACCGGGTCGCTTGGGCTCGTCAATCAAACCACAGGGACCGACTCGGTGACCGCCACCGTCGGTTTCGGTGGCGATCAGACCTTCGCCGTGGCCTCAATCCATCCGGTCGTCTTTTCCGAGGTCAAGACCACAAATGACAACGGACTCACGGTGGGCGAGGCCTTCACCTTCTCGGGATTGGTGAATCCCGAGCACGTCCAGAACGGCGTCGTGTACTACGTCCAGAAGGTGATCGACTCGAAGACGTTCCAGTTCTCCACCGACCCCGACGCGATCGTCCCCGTGATGGACGCCAGTGCCGACGCGGGTGGGAGCGTGGTCACGGCCGGCGCTCCCGTGAAGGCCGGCGGTTTCTCGCTGTCGGGCGATGCCCGGGTCACGTTCTCCTTCAACGCCGGGGCCCCCGGCTCCCTGCCGAACCCGAAGGACGGCTGGGACCTCAAGATCTCGGGCCAACTTCAAGGCGTGTTCACGGCGAGCTCGACGATCGCCGGAAACTTTCAGGTGATCCTAGGCTCCTCCGACGGCTCGGTCCCCGGTATCGAGATCACCCAGGATAGTCGCGGCGTCGTCACGATCCCGAACTGGGCGTTCTACATCACCGGCGAGTTGAAGCTCGGCAAATCCAACGGCGGAGGGCCCGTCGACAGCTTCGTCGACCTCACGGTGTCGCAACTCGCCGTGGCGAACACCTTCGATCCTATCACCCACCTCGGCACGCTGAAGATCAACGGCGGGGTGAGCCTGGCGGTCGCGGGATGGAGCTCGAAGTTCTCGGCCTTGCTGGGCGACGGGTCCACCCACGACGGCCTGGTGATGAAGCAAGACGCCGCGGGCGATTACCACGTCCAATCCTTCTGGGCCTCAGTCACGGTCACTCCGCAGGTTGGGACCAAACCTTCCGACAACGTGACCTTCGCCGACAAACTCAAGCTCCACGACTTCGCGCTGACACTCCGGGGCTCGTTCCACTCGGACGGCACGATCCTGCAAATCCAGGTCACCGGGAATGCCTCGCTCGCCGTGGGCGACCAGACGCCCGACTCGAACGGGAAATGGTCGTCGGGGGTTTCGCTCGTCGGTGTCGCGCTCACCCAGGGGGGGGTGATCATCACCGACCAGGGCCTGACCTTCCCCGACAACACCGACGTGCGGCTCACCGCCTCCGGCACGTTCCAGATCGGCCCGCTCCAGCTCGCCGCGCAGAACCTCGTGCTCCGCTACCACAAGGGGGGCGGGGACGGTTCCGACGACTACTTCCTGATCGGTGGGACGGTCACCCTGCCGCAGCTCAAGGGGGTCTCGGTCACCTTGGGCGAAGGCGGCGACGGCGACGGCCTGAAGGTCTTCACCAAGACCGGCCACTGGGAGCTCGACGGCTTCAAGCTCGTCATCCCCGAGATCGTCGTCGGCCCGATCGAGCTGGACGACGTGACGATCGGGTTCTCCGAGAAGAGCGCCCAGGACTGGGACCTCCTCGTCGGGGGCACGATCGTCCTCTTGAAGGAAGGCTCGTTCCAGGGGACGAGGATCACGGTGAAGCTGGAACTCGGCGAAGAAGCCGGCAACTTCATCGTGCAGGGGTTCGCGGTCGACCTCCGCGGCCTCGACCCGGGCATCCCGATCCTCGACACGGGCGGCTTCATCACCGACATCGGCCTGGACGCCGAGAACCTCAACAAGAGCAACGTCTCGATCGACGCCGTCCTCGGCGCCTCGTTCGGCGAGAGCATCCAGGTCGCGGGCAACTCCTACTCGCTGATCCAGGTCACGGCCGAGGGCAAATACACCCCCGGGGACGTCGACATCACCGGCTCGATGCTCCTGGCCGGGGGCCTCGCGTCGGGCTCGGCCCAGCTCGACGCCAACTACGCCATCGGCCGGTATCAGATCGACGTCGACTTGAAGTTCTACCAGGACTTCCTCGACGGACACATCCGCGCCCTGATCACGCCGGGGAGGATCGACGCGCTCGCGACGCTCGACCTGAACGTCCCCGACTTCATCCCCATCATCGGCGGCTACAACCTCGGTGAAGTCGGGGCGGCCCTGGAGCTTACTACCGAACGCCCCGATATCGATAAAATCCAGTCGGGCGAGGTCACCACCAAGGACAAGGAGTATCTGAGGGTCGGCGACCCATTCAAATTCACCTACTTGAACACGCCGGCCCCATCGACGTTCGACACGACCCAGATCTACTACGTCACCAGCGTCAATGATGCGGGGACCGAGTTCACTTTCTCGACCACCGCCGGCGGGGCGCCCATCACCGACCTGAACGCCACCGGGGGCCAGATCAATCCCGGGCCGCAGATCATCGCGGGTTGGGCGAAGTTCCTGTTCTGGGAGGTCGGCGTCGAGTACGACTTCCTCGCCAACAAGTTCACCTTGCTCGGCTCCGACGCGATCCAGCAAATCATCAACGACACTCCCTCCGGAGTGGACAAGCAAACCTACACCTACAACTCCACCTATACCCCTCCCGCTCCGGCGGCCACGGCGGTCCGGCAGGACCAAAGTACGGCCTCCTCGGGCACATTCCAGTTCCCGATCTCCCCCAACAGCGACTCCACGAGCGTCTACGCCACAGTCAACGGCCAGACGGCCGTCATCTGGACCAGCAAGACGGCCAAGGACTCCTCGGTCGACGTCGGGGGCGTGAGGTTTTCGTATTCCGGTGACCTTTCGCAACCGGACAACCTGATCCTCCAGGCGAGCCCCGTCCCGGACTCTTCGGGTTTCGACCCGTACGACCCGTTGCCGATGCAGCCGATCACATTCACGCTCACCAGCGACGTCAGTCAACCGCCGCAGGCGAATGACCCGAACGACCCGACGCAGGGCTGGCATGCCACGTTCAGCTCGCCGCCTCCCCAGGTGGCCGCGGTCGACGCGATCACCGCGCCGACCGACGCTCTGGGAAGGCCCCTCACGGACGCCGACCCGAATCTCGTCACCCTCGCATTCAAGTACCGGACGACCGACCCGAAGAATACGCTCTTCAACTTCTCCTACGACTACGACAAGACCGGCGCTGATGGCCTGAGGTTCCTGACCGTGCGCGCCTCCGACCTGTCCACCGCCTCGGTCGCGGACGCCGACGGCTGGCAAACGGCGACCGTCACCTTCGATATGAACGGCCTGCCCGACTTCGCCGTCTATCCTTACGTCGTCGCGACGGACGGCACCCACTCGCCCACCGCGCCGGCCTATGTCAGCCAGGCCCTCCTGCCGCAGCCCGAGCTCATCGCCGAGGTCGACGTGGTCAATCCGACGACCGAGCCTGCGGTGACGGCCAACGACCTCCCCAACTGGCTCATCACGGCCACCCCGGTGAACTTGACCGTGGCCAAGTCGATCGCCGCGGCCTCGGCGACCGATCGCACCTCGGTGGTCACGACCCAGTCGCCCCACAACCTTGCCCCGGGCCAGGCGTTCGTCTTCCAGTCCTTGGCGGACGCGACCAGCGGACTGGCCGACGGCCTGACGTATTACGTCGTCGCCGTCCTCAGCCCCACGACGTTCACCTTCGCAACGGCCCCGTCGCAACCCGCCATCTCGGGCCAGACGGCCGCCGGCGCCAACGTCTTCGTGACGTCGGGAATCGCGAACCCGGTCTCGCTCCTGACCGACGCCAATGGCCACGCCAACTTTTACAACCTGCCCAAGGGGCAATGGTATCAGGTGAAGATCTGGGACAAGCAACCCGGCTTCATCCCCATCACCGGGGCGCTCCAACAACGAGGAGACGACGGCTCCCTCACCACGTATGTCGAGATCACCGGAGACGACAAGAACCAGCTCTTCACCTATCAGAAGACCGGCTTGATCCAGGGCCAAGTCGTCCGCGACCTCGACGCGACAGGGACGCGCGTCCTCGCAGACCCGGGCATCCCGGGAGTGATGGTGTACCTCGACGATAACAACAACAACAAGTACGACCCGGGTGAGGCGCACGTCCTCACCAATTCCGACGGCAGTTACCAGTTCCTCTACAACTTTCCCAGCCCGGGAGCGTCCTACAAGACGACCGTCCGCTACGTCCTCCCCGACGCGCTGTCGGCCAACTCCGCGACGAGCTTCCCCGTCTCGATCGACCACGCGAACCCCTGGGCCACGGACGACGACTTCCTCCTCATCCATCCGGTCACCCTCTCGGGCGTCGTGTTCGACGACCTCAACGGGAACGGCCAGCAAGACCCCGGCGAGCCCGGCCTGCCCGGAGTGGTGGTGAATATCACCGACACGACCGCCTCGGGAACCTCTGGCCAGCCACTCGGGGCACTCCCGGCCGGGACGTATCAGATCCGCTTCCAGGCCGCCCAGCGCGGGAATGGTGGGGGCAACCAGGATTTCAAGATCCTGGTCAACGGCACGGTCGTCGACGCGAAGGTGACACCGACGGGGACCGCCTACAAGACTTACATCACTCCCGCCTTCGCAATGCCGGCGGGGACCCCGACGATTACCTTCCAGGGGTTGGATGACGCCGGAGGCGACAACACCGCATTCATCGACGATATTGCCATCGTCGCGACGGTGGTGTCCGACGCAGGCTTCGACCAACCGTCGGTCGGGACCGGCAATTTCCAATACAATCCGACCGGCACCCCGTGGACCTTCCTTGGCCACTCGGGTGTCTCCGCGAACAACAGCGCGTTCACCAACGGCAACCCGCCCGCCCCCGAAGGGGACCAGGTCGCGTTCCTCCAGGACACAGGCACCATCACCCAGACGACCACCACCCTGGCGGCCGGGATCTACCAACTCCGCTTCCAGGCCGCGCAACGTGCCAATGCCGGCAGCCGTCAAGACTTCCAAGTGTTGATCGACGGGGTCGTGGTCGCAGACAAGGTGACGCCGACGGGCGGCTCGTATCAAACGGTCACCACCGCCGCCTTGCACCTCGCGGCCGGGACGCACGTCATCACCTTCAAAGGACTGGACGACGCGGGCGGCGACAACACCGCGTTCCTCGACGACGTCGCCCTGATCGTCCCCGCCCCCGACGACCAAGGTTTCGAGCAGCCCACGCTCGCACCGGGCACATTTAAGCAAGCCCCACCGGGCACATCATGGAGCTTCAGCAGCACATCGGGTATTTCCTCGAACAACAGTCCCTTCACCGCCGGCAACCCGGCCGCGCCTGAAGGGACACAGGTCGTCTACCTCCAGGGAACCAGCAGCTTCTCCCAGGTCATCGGCGTGACCTCCGTCGTCA
This sequence comes from Singulisphaera rosea, assembly GCF_054877945.1. Lineage (NCBI taxonomy): Bacteria > Pseudomonadati > Planctomycetota > Planctomycetia > Isosphaerales > Isosphaeraceae > Singulisphaera > Singulisphaera rosea. Next base: position 724,500 of record NZ_JBTYIP020000002.1, read on the forward strand.
CCGACGCCCAGGGGTACTGGTCGGCGCAATTCCGGACACCGGACACTTACCGGGTCGCCGTCCATGCACCGGCCGGAGTGGCCGTCACCAACTCGGCCCCGACGTATTCGGTCGATACGTCTCAGCGCACCGACTTCGGCGGCCTGTCGTTCGGCCTCACGGGCGTCGCGACCCCATCGGGCACCGGCGTCAGCGGCGTGCTCTTCAGCGATCTTAATTCCAACGGGATCCACGACCCCGGCGAGCCCGGCTTGCCGGGCTACACCGTCGAACTGACCGGCATCGGCGGGCGGCAGACCACGACCAGCGGAAGTCTCAACAACCCCGGCGAGTTCCACTTCACGAGCGCCTCCGATTTCACCTTCCTGCGGACGCTCCTCCCCAGCAACGCCTCGGGGACGACGCCGGCCGACGCGCCCACGCAGTTCGTCCCCTCCCTCGACCTGGGCTCGCTGGGAATCGCACCGGGACAATCGGTTGACATCCGCGTGGGATCGCTCCAGGGGAATCCCAACCTGACCGACGTCGCCGTGTTCACCGGTGACAAGATCATCCTCCGCCTGGCCAAGGCCGACGGCACGTCGACGGTCACCAGCATCGCGACGGGGCTCAAACCGGGGACGGCTCCCGGCTCGAACGTCCTGCTCCTCGCCGATATCAACGGCGATCACCTCGTCGACCTGGTGGCCGCGGCCAACGGCGGCGTCGTGGTCGTCCTGAGCGACGGATTCGGTCGCTTCGAGGCACCCGTGCATGTCCTCGGGACGCAGTTCGCCGGCAAAGACACCCTGCTCTCGGTCGACAACAGCACGAGTCCCCCCACTTTTTATTCGGCCGACACCTCCGCCTCCGGCACGAACGTATATTCGTTCACCTGGGACTCGGCGGCCGGCAAGCCGACTCCACCGAAGGTCGTCACCGCTCCCCCAGCCCTCACCGACATGGCGTTGGGCGACTTCAACGGCGACGGCATCACCGACCTGGCCCTCTTCACCCAGGGCAACACGCTCCAGATCGACCTCGGGCCGGCCTTCACGACCAAGTTCGTTTCCGTCGCGGCCCCTCCGCCCAAATCTCGATTGAGCGTGAGCAACTTGTTTGGAGACGTCTACAGCCAGATCACCTACGTCGCCGCGGTCGACGCAACGCACTCCACGGTGGTCGTCGGCGGTTTGCTCAACGGCACGGCAACGCTTAAAGCGTCCTCTCCCTTCACGACGTCGGGAGGGCCGGCCTTCGCCATGCCCACCTCGTTGCGAGGGGGCGGAAGCCTCGTGCAGGACGTGCTGGTCGGCGTCGGCAGCGACGTGATCCTCTTCACCAACCCGGCCGCGCAGTTCGGCCCCAACTTCGCCCTGGTCGAAGGGCCTCGCTTCGGCTCGTCGACCACGATCGGCACCATCACCGAGCCCATCGACACAACACCTACGACAACAACGACACCACCGGCAACACCACCAACGTCGGTGGACGCGACGGTCGTGATCGACACCACCAACTTCACCGTCACGGGCGACGGCGATGACAACCCGCACGAGATCTTCGGCCAAGCGTTCACTGCACGCGTCGTGAACGGTGTCGCGGAATTCATCGTGCAGGGAGACCTGAGCGTCCCCGCGACTCGGATCACCACGGTCGGAGCCGCACCGGTCCGGCTGGTCGTCGGAGGCAACCTGACCGTCGCCACGGGTGCCGTCTTCGACGTCTCGGCTTCGGGCCAGGCTGCCGGGTCAGGGGGAGGAGTGGGCGCCGCGGGTCAGACTGGTGGGACGGGAGGTCAGGGCGGAGCCTCTGGCGCGGGGGGCACTGGTGGCGGTGGAGGAGGCGGCTCCGGCTCCGGTTTTAGCAACGGGACCGGCGGTAACGGCGGCAACACGGCAGGCAGTGGCCAACCGGGGACAGGCGGCACCGCGGGGACCATCGGGCTAGCCGGCTCGGGTGGTCTCAACAACCCCCAGGGGGGTGGTGCCGCGGGACAGAACGGTCAAGCTGGGACCAACGGACAAGCGACGGCGAACACCGACGTGGGCACGGGGGGCGGCGGCGGTGTGTGGGGCCTCAACACCCACTATACCGGCTATACAGGCAACCCCTCGCAGACGGCCCCCAACGGCCAGGATGGGCAGCAGGGATCCCCGGGTCAAACCGGCCTCGGCGGCACCAATGCCGTGACAGGGCTGATCCTGACCGGCGGGGCCGGGGGCGGCTCGGGTGGTGGTGGAGGCGGCGGTGGCTCGGGTGGCGGCGGTCCCGGTGCCGGGGGCGCGGGTGGTGGCGGCGGCGGGGTCGGCAGTAGCGCCACCGTGCCGAACCTCACCGGAGGCGGCGGAGGGACCGGCGGGACCGGCGGTAGTGGAGGGAACGGCGGCAACGGCGGGACCGGCGGTCTCGGTGGAAATGGAGGCGGCGGCGGAGGGGCCTTCGAGATCCTCGCCTTCGGTGAGGTCCACATCACGCAGGCCGACTTCGCCACCCAGGGCGCGGCGGGCCAGGCCGGTGGGACCGCGCCGAATGACGAAACGGCGGGTCAGCCCGGCTCACCGCAAGCGGTCGGGCCGACGGCCGGACACCCCGGCCAGATCGGTCACGACGGCCTCGGGAATAAGTATCAGGCCAACGCCGGCGGCGATGGCGGGACCGCCGGTACCGGAGGCTCCGGCGGAGCCGGAAAAGCCGGCGGCCAGGGGGGCGCAGGCGGTGGCGGCGCCGGAGGAACCATCTGGATCTCCGGGTCGGTCCTCGACGTCAATTCCGTCACCGTGAACGCGGCCGGCGGGGCTGGAGGCGACAGCAACCCGACTGCCGTCGGTGGCGCGGGGCGTTTCATCTATGGGAGCAATTCGACGGTCTCGACGTCGGATTGGTCCGTCACCGGCACCACGACCCAGACCGAGGGCGTGCGCGTGACCGACCCCTTCGTCTCGGGGGCGCCCTCCGTACCCACCATCCCCGGACTGGTCGGCGGGGCCTATTCCTACGGGATCGTGAACCTGCCGAGCTCGATCGCCACGAGCGGGCAGCCCCTGGGCGCCTTCGCCGCCCTCATCCGCACGCACACGACCCTGGGAGGCAACCAGTTCGACGGATTCGACCAGGTAATGCTCGTGAACCTCTCGAGCTCGACCATCTCCGTTCCCAAGGTCGGGGCCGGAGCGGACGGGTTCCTGCAAGGTCTCCTCAGGGGCGGCCTGGCGAACGACCCGGACTGGGGAGGCTCGGGCCCGGTCGCGCTGAACCAGCTCGCGCCCGGGCAGGCGTTCGTCTTCCTCGTCCCATCCAATACCCAGTTCTTCAGCATGCAAGGGGCGCTTGGCAACTCCGGCCCGATCTACTCTTCGAGCTCCGCGCAGCTCGCCAACGGCCAGGTTATGTACCTGACCGCGACCTCGAACAACGTCGGTGCAATCGCCGCCGACCTCGACCGGGACGGGCAGAGCGACCTGCTTACCCTCACCGCCGACGGGACCCTTGTGACCTGGCACAACGTCACCGGCGGCACCCTCCTCATGGGCCTCACCTCCGGGACCCCCTCGGGCGGCCAGGACATTGGGGTCCACATCGCCGGCTCCGAGACCGGGGTCATCCAGGGGACCGTATTCCTCGATACCAGCGGAGACGGCAAATGGGATGAGGCGACCGATCCGGGCCTCGATGTCGGCGTGCTCGTTTACGTCGACCTGAACAACAACAATCACCTCGACCCGGGCGAGCCGAGCCAGACACCCTCGCCCCAGGGCGCTTTCAGCATCGCCAGCCTACCGGTCTTCGACAAGACGGGGGCTCCTATCACCTACCACGTCCGGCTCTCCCTTGGCGTCAACAATGTGGCGAACAACATGAGCGTCACCTATCAGGCTGCCAACACCGACGCCACATTCAATGCGCTGGGGGCCACGATCACGGGTGCCGACTACGGCGTGAAGATCGGTTCGAGCTCGGCCGACTTCAACAACGATGGGAGCAACGACCTTGTCCTCACCGACCGTTCCACAGGCGACGTCTACGTCCAGTACCGCAACGACTCGGGCCGGCTCTGGTCGAGCGAAATCGGGACGCTCCCCGGCCCCGGCTGGCGCGTCGCGGGCGTCGGCCAGTTCAACGACGACGCCACCCCCGACGTCCTGCTCACCAACGACTCGACGGGCGGTGTGATCCTCTGGGAAATGATCGGCGGGGCGAATCCTCGGATCGCCCGCGCCTCGACCCTGGACATCCCCGTGCCGGCCGGTTCGAAGCTCGCCGCGATCAACGACCTCGACCACAACGGCTCCTCCGACCTCTTCTACCAGAACACCAGGACGGGCAACGTCGAGGTCCTGTTCATGGACCGCGACCAGGTGATTCGGACCAGTCCGCTCCCGGCCGCGGATGTCCAGGGTGCTCTGGTTGACGTAGCCCTCATCGATAGCGACGACAACCCCGACCTCCTCTGGCGGCGGGACGACGGGACGCTCGTCGCCACACTCCTCGGTTCGTCGGGGCAGCGGTTGTCGGAACGGATCGTCGGCAAGCTCCCGAAGGGGTGGGAGGTCGCCGGGGCCCTCGACATCACCGGCGGCCCCTCAGCCGAGATCCTGCTTCAGAACGCGACCACAGGCGACGCGCAAGCCTGGTCGCTCAACTCGAGCGGCGAGTTCGACTCGGCGATCCCATTCGACCTCGGGGCGAATACCGACGGCGTCTCGCTCCTGTGGGCCCGCGCCGTGACCGTCCCCGACATCTATGCGTCCAGGCCGCTGTCTGTGAGCGCGAACCCGCTGACGACGACGGTCGGCACTCCGTTTTCTGGGGTTGTCGGGACGATCGTCGACGCCGACCCGACCGCCACGGCGAGCCGATACTCCGTGACGATCAACTGGGGCGATGGGTCCTCCCCGACGGTTGGCACCGTCACAGCCCTGCCCTCCGGCGGATTCCAGGTCATCGGCTCCCACAACTATGGGTCGCCGGGCTCCTTCGCCATTGCCGTCACGGCGATCGACACAACACGCGGCCCAACCGGACGCCTGGGGACCTCGACCGCTAACGCAGTCGTTAGCCCGAAGCCTGTCGAGACGATCGGCCCCAATGTGATCTCGATCCAGGCCGTTAACCCGACGATGACGGGGCCGACCCGAGTCGTCGTCAACTTCGACCGTGCACTCAACCCCGCGACCGCATCCTTTCCTCGCAACTACCGCGTCGCCATCTTCATACAAGGGCCCCGAGGGGGCGGGCGTTACGTCCGAGTCCCCGTCCGCTGGGCGATCTACGACCCCAACACGTTGGCCGTCACACTCATCCTGCGCCGCCGCTTTGACCTCGGACGACCCGGGCAGTTCCGGATCATCACCACGTCACGCTTTGGCCTGAGGGACATCCAGGGCCACCCCCTCACCAACGTCGAAGGTCGCCCCGCAGACTACCTGGGAACTTTTGGCCCCGTTCCATCGCGAACCGGCATTTCCAGCAGAGCCTTCGTCGGCAGCCAATGGCTCCGGGCAAACCCCTTCCGGCGTTCCCGTTGAGGGCGAGTCCCTCGCGCTTTTTGGCTCATAGGATCTCATCAACGCTTGAGGACCACCCTCGGGAGGCTCGATTCGAGCTTCCCGAGGGTGGTCCGCGGCCATTGAAACGGTCCGGAATATGTAGCCTGGACGTCTCACCAGTAACGCGAGGGTCGCAATCGCCTCCGGTTTTCACAAACATCCATCTTTCGTACACTCGATTGCCATGGGTTACGCAGCGAGACAAGGTTCGTTCGTATATGCGACCAGGGCCCAACAACGATGAGCCTCGATTTCTTATCTTTTCAATTGACCGTGGGCACGGTGATTCTGGGATTTCTCACCCTCCTGATCGTCGGGGCCCAAAGCCGAAAGGATGCTCGAAGCATCGCCCTGGGAACCCTGTGCATCCTATTGCCGATGCTCATCATCACCTGCCTACGTCTCGCAGTCAGTCGGAATCAAGAAGGCTTCAGTGGTGGAGCGGGGATGGTGATCATCTGCCCGGGATTGATCATGTCGGTCGGGTTCGGCTATGGGATCGCCGCCTCGGGCGATGCGGATTCACAAGTCCTCGTGGACAGCAAGAAGATCGATCCCGCATCACTCGACGACGAAATCGCTTGAATCGATGCCGACTTCCCCTGCTCGGTGCATGGGAATCTCGGACCCTTGCGAATTTCGCCGAAGCGCAACCAATTCGTTCATTTATTTTTTTATAAATTATTACAAATTCTATATTTTTAACGCTTGTTCATTGAGATTAGGTTTACGGCGTCGGTCGGCTTTGAAGTGCCGGATGTGCTCGGTTTGCTCGCCTGCGGAAGCGAACCCATTTCCTCGACATGGCGTTCAGCGTGTACGGAGGACGAGCGATCGGGAACTGAAGTGATTCGATAACGCTGTGATGGAGCGATTCCCGGCGGAGTCGAGCCTTGCGTCGGGTTATCCTCGCCGTCAAACTCTCGAGGATCCCGGGACTGGTGCCCCGTCGTTTCGGTCAAGATCCTGGTCGGATCACCCCTCGCGACGATTCGGTCGGGGACGACCCGCCGGCGCTCCTTGCCCTCCTTTTGGAATGATGCTCGAGGAACCGAGATGATTCGTCTCCGAAGTTTCCCCTCCCTGCTCTGCCTCGCCTTTACAATGGGCACGACATCCCTGGCCCTGGCCGGGCCCGATGGATCTCCTCCCCCGTTCGCGAAGGAGGTGCCCCGTGTGAAGGTCGGCAAGCCCGTCCTCGAGTTCAACGGCAAGGACCTGGCGGGGTTCTACGTCTACACGAAAGATCACCAGTATGAGGATCCCAAGAAGGTCTTTACCGTCCAGGACGGCCAGATCCGAGTCTCGGGCGAGGAGTGGGGCGGGTTCGCGACCAAGGAGGAGTATCACGACTACCAGTTGGTCGTCGAGTGGCGTTGGGGCACGAAGACCTGGCCCCCTCGCGTGAAGGCCGCCCGCGACTCGGGGATCCTGCTCCATTGCGTCGGGGCCGACGGCGCGGCGGGGAGCGGGTGGATGGAGTCGCAGGAATGTCAGATTATCGAAGGGGGTTGCGGCGACTTCATCATGGTCGCCGGCAAGGGACGTCCCCAACTCACTTGCGAAACCCGAATCGGCACGGACAAGCAGTTCTACTACGAGAAAGGGGCGACGCCCGTCACTCATAACTCCGGGCGTTTCAACTGGTGGGGCCGAGACCTCGCGTGGAAGGATGAGATCGGGTTCCGCGGGAAACAAGACGTGGAGAGCCCCACCGGCGAGTGGAATCGGATGGAAGTCATCTGCGACGGCGATACGATCACGAACCTCGTCAACGGCTACGTCGTCAACGTGGGCACCGGCTCCTCCCTCACGAAGGGCAAACTCCTCTTCCAGTCGGAAGGGGCCGAGCTCTTCTTCCGCAAGATCGAGATCCGACCGCTCGAGAAATGAGCTCCCAAAAACCCGGATGTCCAGTCCCAAAGTCTTCGGAGACGGACATCCGCGAGTGTGCCTCGTCGACCGGGCGTGACATCAGTCCCTCCCGGTTGCGAGCGTGCCGATCGGGCTCACGCTTGATTGGTCAACGATTGTCGACGGACCTTCGTTTCGGGTCGGCCAACGATTGGATGGATCCAGGCATTTCCTCCGCAACTTCGATCCGATAGAATGAAGGTCGTCATCTCTCGGACACCTCAGCGGAGCGATTTCCAGGTCATGTCGCGTCCCGGCAGACTTTTCTCCCTCGCCATCGTCGCCACGTTTCTCGCGCCCGCCTGGAGTTCGATCGCGTTCGGCGTGAACGAGCCTGCGGTCGAGAGTGGCGTGCAATTCCTCCGCGGACAAGCTGGACGTGTCCAGGTCGGCGAAGCGGCACTGATCGGCCTGGCCCTCCTGAAGGCGGACTACCCGCCCGAAGACCCCACGGTGGCGGCTTGCCTCGCCAAGGTCATCCCCAGACTCGCCGGTTCGTATGTCCCCGAGCGAACCGGAGGCGCCGACGTTTACGAGGCCGCCGTCGTCGGGATGATGCTCGCCAATTTCCCCGACCAGGCAAAGCAGTCCGAACTCGGGATGATCGCCCAGTATCTCATGAGCAAGCAGAAGCCCAATGGCTCATGGGACTACGACAGTCGCATTCAGGGCGATACCTCGATTTCCCAGTATGCCGTTTTGGGACTCTGGGAATGCGAGAATGCAGGGGTCCCCATCTCGCCGGGGGTTTGGGACCGCGCCGCACAGTGGTTCCTCTCGGTCCAAAGCTCGGCGGGGAGTTGGAACTACCACCGCGACACGCCCAGCTATCAGGAGACGGTCGCGATGACGGCGGCGGGCGTGGGCAGCCTGCTGATCTGCCGTCGTCAACTCGGGAACTATCGGAAGCCGACCGAGGTCCCCAGTCCATTGTTGATCCCGCTCACGGTCGAAGGGCCCAAGGCCCCATATGAGATCCAGACCTCGCGGACCAAGATCGATCAGGCCGTCAGGCGGGGCTTGAGCTGGCTCGGGTCCAACTTCTCGGCCTCGAATTCGCCCTCCGTCGGCCCGACGCCGTATTACGCGCTCTACGGCATCGAGCGTCTCGGCGCACTCGCCGAGAAGGACACGCTCGGACGGATCGACTGGTTCGAGCAAGGCAAGCGGTTCATCCACTCGACGCAGAGCGCGAACGGATCGTGGACGAGTGCTCATGGCTCGGAGGTGAACACGGTCTGGTCGATCTTCTTCCTCACCCGGTCGACGGCCAAGACCTTGCGCCGGATCGAGGTCAAGCGGCTCGCCGCCGGGACACTCCTGGGCGGTCGGCTCCTGCCGAAGGACCTTACGACCATGACCGTCGCGGCGGGCCGCGTGGTGAGCCGCCCGATGAATGGGGCGGTCGAGGGGATGCTCGCGGTGCTCGAAGACCCCCGCGCGGAGAATGCCGCGTCGGCCCTCGCCGGACTCGTCTCCCGCTACGAGACCCAAGGGCCCGCAATCCTCCGACCGTACAAGGATCGTTTCCGGAAGCTCCTCACCGATCGCGACCCAGGCCTCCGACGCGTTGCAGCCTGGGCGTTGAGCCGGACGGCCGACCTCGACGTCGTTCCCGGATTGATCGGGGCACTCTCTGACCCGGATGAGGATGTCGTCACGACCGCGAAGGTCGGTCTCCAGTTGCTCAGCCGAAAGATCAAAGGTTTGGGCCCCCCCGAACACTCGACCCCCGAACAACGCAAAGAGGCGGCGCGAAAGTGGCAGGAATGGTATGAGTCCATCCGACCACTCGAAGTCGAAGGGCGGGGCGAAGACACGACCAAGAATTCCGGCGAGAACGGCAAGGGCAGTCCTCCCGCCCCCAAGTCCGGGGGCGATCGATGACCACGACCACCGCCGCGAAGGCCGCGCCGGCCAAGCCCCCGGAGCCCACGATCCGGGGCGAATCCCGGTACGACCAGGTCACCTCGTTCCTGATGGCCCTCGTCGTGGGAGCCGGTTTGGTCGTCGGCTGGCTCTGGTTGATCTACCAGACGAACCAGGCATACGCATCGAGGGTCACGGCCCCCCTGGAAATCGTCGACGTGTTCGGCGGGGGGGGCGGGAGCCCGGACGGCACGCCGGGCTCGACCGAGAAGATCGATATTGCCGGAGCGGACGTTTCGGCCCAGGCCTCCAACAACGAAGAGGTCGCCGGCGACTTCGAGGAGCCCTCAGTCCAGGAGACCCCGGCCGCAATGCTCGAGACGGTCGCCGAGGCTGGGCAGAGTCTCGCGGAAGTGGATCTCGGGGCCGTGATGCCAAGCGGCGGGGTCGTGGCGAGCGGCCGGCGAGCGTCCAAGCTCGGGACCGGCGGCCCCGGACTCGGGTTGGGCCCCGGTGATGGCGGTGTCCCTCGAGAGCAGCGCTGGACGATCGTCTATGACCAGGGACAGACCCCCGACGAATACGCACGACAGCTCGACGGCCTCGGGGTCGAGCTCGCGGTCATCTCCGGCAAGAACCAGCTCACCTACGTCTCGAACTTCTCCGCCGACACCCCGACCAAGCGGTTCGGCTCGGGCCAAGGAGACGAACGTCTCTATTTCCTCTGGGAAGGACGAGTGCGGAAGGCTGCCGACCTCGCGCTCCTCGCGAAAGCGGGGGTCGAGGTGGGGGACGGTATCGTCATCCAGTTCTACCCCAAGAAGGTCGAGACCACGCTCGCCCAGTTGGAGGTCAAATACAAAGGGCGAAGTCCCGCCGAGATCCGCGTGACCCGATTCAGCGTGGTCCCTCAGAATGACGGTTATGGATTCGTCGTCCTCTCGCAACAGACGCTTCGCTAGTCCTTTCGGTGGTCGACCCTCGGCACCATCGTCCGAGTCGGGAGACCGCAAGAGTCTCGGAACCCCATCGTCGATCTTGCCTGTTCGGTGCGGTCCCGAATCCATCGTCGAGGAAAGCACGCCTGCTGACGAGACAGATCCGACGTCCCGTGCGACATCAGTACTCTTCTTCCTCGAGGTCCTTCTGCCCGCATGGCCACACTCGAAGTCCACGACGGTGAAGGCAGGGTCTCGCGGGTCGAAATCTCGCGCGACCAGGCCGTCTTGTTCGGTTCGAACCCGAAGTGCGACATCGTGCTCGAGGGGCCGGGTATCCTCCCCTATCACGGTCGGCTGCGGTGGAAGTCGTCGCGCTACAAGGCCGACGCATTCCCGGACGCCGAATACCTCGAGATCAACGGCACGAAGATGACGTCGTCGAGCTTGCGGCAGGGGGACGAGATCACCGTCGGCCCTTGCCGCATCTTCATGCTGTATGCCGACGACCCGATCCCCCCGGCCAAGGACGACGCGACCCGCGTCCAGCCCGCCCCGGTTTTCAACCAGACTCCGCCCGAGCCGAGGAAGCGGAACCGGAGCCGGAGGCGCGAAGAACCAGTCGACCTCGAGGATCTCGAAGTCGCTCCCCCTTCGGTCGAGGTCTCGCTCGAAGATCCCCGATCCGAAGCCTGGGATTGGGACCGTCCCCCGGAGGCCGAGCAACCCAAAGGACGTCCCAAGAAGACCCCGCGTAAGCTCCCCGGCTTCCTGAACTTCAACCGGGACGCTCCGGGCCAGGAAAAGATTCTGACCTCGCCGCTGGTGATCGGCCTGGTCACCTCGCTCGTGATCCTGGTGATCTCCGGGGTCGTACTCAAGTCGATCATCGCGAAGACGGTCGCCACGCGACTCTACCAGCGCGCGATCGAGAGCCTGGACAACGGCGACTATCGCAACGCCGTCGTCCAATTCGAGCAATACCTCGCGTACAATCCCAACGACCCGAAGTCGACGAGCCAGGCTCGAGTCCTCAAGGCCCTCGCCAACGTCAGGCAGTTCACCTCGTCGACGGGTGCTTCGTGGACGAACGCCCTCGAGGCCGAGCGGGAGATGCTCGAGAAGGTGTCGCAGGAACCCGCCTATCGCGATTCGAGCTCCGACCTGGCCGACGAGGTCATCAAGACAGGCGAGGCGCTGGCGGATCGCTCCAAGTCCACCGCCGATGCCCGGACGTTGGGCGAAGCCGAGGCGGCCCTCGCGCTCCACGCACGAGTGGCAGGATCGTCGGCCCAGGCCCATCTCCTGCGGTCGAAACTCCCTTCGAAGCTCGCCGACGCCCGCGCGTCCGTCCGCAAGGGTTCGATCCGGACCGCCGCCCTCGCGACGATGGACGCGGCGCTCCAGGCCGGCTCGTCGTCGAAGGTCTATCTCTCGCGTGACGACCTGGTCCGCCAGTACGCCGACCTGGCCACCGACCGCGATGTCGTCGCGCGACTGACCCGGGCCAATGAATTGATCCGCAAGGGCATCCGCATCGATACCTCCCACCGACCCGCCGAGACGACCCCGTTGCCGAGGCCACTCGGGCCGCCGACCAGCCTCGTGCTCCGCGCCTCGCCGTCCGCCAAGCCTAACCCCACCGGCACGGTCGTCTTTGCACTCGCCGAGGGGTTCGCCCTCGGGGTTGACGGCTCGACCGGTGCCCCCCTCTGGCAGGTCGACGTGGGCCAATCGTCCCCTTTCCCTCCCCAAAGCATCCCTGGGGGCGCCGGGGCCCTCGTCTTCGACGCCCGCCACGACGAACTGCTCCGACTCGACGCGCGGACCGGGAACCTTATCTGGCGCCAGCCGCTCGGGGAGGCCGTCGATGACCCTCCTCTGTTGCTAGGGAACCAGGCGATCCAGACGACGCCGACGGGCAAGCTGCTGTTGATCGACATCGCCTCCGGTGAGCTCCAGGCGACGGTCGACGCCCACACGCGCCTCAACAGGCCCGCGGTCAGCGACGAGGCCGGGCAGTACCTGTACGTCCTGGGGGAGCGGGATTGCCTGTTCATCTTCGCACGCGACCCACTCGGTTGCGTCGGGGTCGAATACCTCGGCCACGCCAAAGGCTCGATCCCGTGCGCCCCCGCACGACTCGGTCGATTCCTCGTCATCGCCGAAAACCACACGCTGACGGATGGGCGCTGGAGGATCTGCGTCCTGGATGACCAGGGTGCGCGGGTCCGGCCGGTGCAGGAGGTCGCGATCTCGGGCTGGACATGGGCGACCCCGGCCACATCGGGCTCGGTCATCTGGGCCGACGGCGACCGCGGTCGGATCGCCGCCTATGCGGTCGGGGCCTACGAGGCCAAGACCCCATTCCGGCCGATTGCCACCCTCACCCCCGAAGCGAAGTCGACGGGCCCCGCCTTCGGTTACGCACGTTCGGAGAACGAGCTCTGGCTCGGGTCGGGCCGCCCTGGCCGCTACGACCTCAATCCCGAGGAAGCCAAAATCAACCGGGCCTGGGCTCTCGCCGGCGCAGGCCCTTCCCTCGCTCCGATTCAGCTCGCCAATCCGCTCGTCGTGATGACGCAGCAGGATCTCGACCGTCCGGGTGTGATGCTCTGGGGAGTCGACCCGGAGAACGGCAAGGTCCGATGGCAGACCGTGCTCGGCAGCCCCTGGATCGTCGACCTCGACGCCATTCCGCGGAGCGAAGACCTCTCGAGTCTCGCCGCGGACGGAAGCCCCTTGGTCCTCTCTCGTGCCCTCCTCGCGTCGGGAGGCTTCGTCGAGGCCCCCTTGCCCCGCGCCGGCACGCTCCGACTGCCGGAAGGCCCGCTCCGCAGGCTCGAGTCCGACGCATTGACGATCCTCATCCCACCATTGAATGAACGTTACTTGCTCGTGAAGACGCGAGGAGGTGAATTCCGTCGCGTCGACCTCCCGGTCGCGTTCGGCGCCGCCCCATTGCTTTGGGCAGGCGACCTCCTCTTGCCCGGGACCGACGGGCGCGCTTACCTGATCGACCCGACCACGGGCGAGTCTCGGGCCGAGCCTTATGTCCCCCCGTTCGATCGAGAGCACAAGACTCAATGGAAGGCCGCCCTCCCGATCGATGGCGATGCCGTGGCCCTCGTCGACGAATCGGGGCGAGTGCGTCGACTGACACTCGCCAAAGAACCCCGGCCCCGTCTCAACTTGACCGCGGAAGCGAAGCTCGAGAAGGCGCTTCTGACCGACCCCGTCTCGACGGGAGGTGCGGTCGTCGTGCTGACGAACGACCATCGGATCCGCTCCCTCGTCGCGCGTGACCTGAGCCCGGTGGGAGCCTGGCCGTTCGAGGCTCCACTGGCCTCGGCTCCTTCGGTCGTCTCCGGTCGGGCGTTCTTCGCCGACCGCGCCGGGGGCGTGGTCGCGATCAGCCCCGACGGGCAGCGACTCTGGGCCGCGACGCTTCGAGGTGGCTCGAGCGTGTCCCCTCCCGCGATCCTCGACCAGTCCGCCTGGTTCCTCGCGAAGGACGGCTCCCTCGAAGGACGATCACTGAGTGACGGCTCGCCGCTCGACCGTGTCGAGTTGGGCATCATCCCCACGGGGGAGCTCCTCACCTTGGGTGGAGACCTCGTCATCCCGGTCGCTCGAGGGACTGTCGAGCTCCTCAACCTCTCGTCACCCTCGAACTAAAGGGGCTTTAGCGCTGTGAGGAATCGTTGGGAGCCTCGGATGGCCGACTTGGGGAAGGGTATGGGAGAACGAGGGTCTCGCCTCGTCTCGCTCGCGTTCTTGCTCGCGCTCATCCCCGCCGGGCTCGCGTCGGCCCAGGAGGGGGTCGACAAGACCGGCATGGATGTCCTCCGATCTACCCCCTTCGATCGGATTACGCTGATCGACGGAAAGGTCATCCTCGTCGAGCCGATCAGCCCGAGGCCGCTCCCCCCCTACGACCCGAAGAAGGATCCGAAGAACCAGAAGCCCGCCAGCGTGCCTCGGCAGGGAAACATCTTCCTGCCCGGCGAACGCGAGAAGCTCGGCCTGCCCGACGAGATGGAGAAACCCGAGTCGACCGACGTCTTCGTCCACCTTCTCGAAGGGGATATGCGCGACTTTCGACTCCGACGAGCGAGCATCAGGAAGGTCGACTACTTCGAGGACATGCTCATCGCCGAAGGGGAGCGCCGGACGCTCTCCCGGGACTTCACCAAGGCCTTCGAATGCCTCCTGCGTGTCCAGACACGGCAACCCGGCTGGGAGGGGCTCGAATCCAGGGTCGACCGGTTCCTCTTCGAGGAAGGGAGTATGGCCCTGGTCGATGGGAACGGCGAACAAGGGCTCAGGCTCCTTCGCGAGCTATTCCAGCGCAAGCCCAAGTTTCCCGGACTCGCGGATAAGCTCGCTTCCGCCTACAGCGCCCGGGCTCGCAAGGCCTTCGACGTCGGCGCATTCGCGAAGGGCCGATCGATCCTCCACGAGCTCGAGACCCTCGCCCCCGACCATTCGGCCTACATCGGCACGCGCGACCTCTTCATAACCAAGGCAAGGACCCTAACTGAGGCTGCCGCGAGCCAACCCGCTCCGAAGCGCATCGACTCTCTCACCGAAGCCCTCCGGGTCTGGCCGAAGCTCGACGACGCCGTGGCGAAGTACAACATCGCCTTCGCCGCAATGCCCACTCTCGACGTCGCCGTGACCGACATCCCTCGCCCATTAGGCCCCTGGGTCCACTCGCCCGCGGACGAACGTACGAACCGACTTCTATACGTCCCGGTTCTGGCCCGCGACGACGAGGACGCCTTCCGGGGCAAGGCTCCGGGGCAGCTCGCCAGCTCGATCGAGCTGAGCGACGTGGGAAGGAAGCTGATCTTCAAGATCAAGGGCGGCGTCATGTGGTCCGACGGCTCGCGCCCCGTCTCCGCGATCGACGTCGCACGGCTCTTCACCGACCGGACCGAATCATCCTCACCCCTCTACAACGCGCGTTGGGCGGGGGTCCTCGAGCGGGTCGAGACCCCGGACGACTCTCGAGTCGAAGTCCGGTTGTCGCGGGCGTTCCTCAAGCCCGGCTTCTGGCTCACCGCGCCAATCGGGCCTGCGCACGCGAGTTGGGACGGTCGAGTCATCACGGCCGACCAGGGACGCCAACTTGTAGGCGACGGGCCATTCCGCCTGGAGTCGTCCGAAGGGGATCGGTTCACGTTGTCGTCCCCGACCGCGTCGACGCTCCGTCGGATCCGCGAGACCCGTTACGACGGCACCGAGGCGATGTTGGCCGCCCTGGGTCGCGGCGAAGTTAGCCTCGTCGAGCACATTCCTCCGGACCGGGTCGCCGGCCTGGCGTCGGGGTCCGCCGAGATCCGGGTCGGCCGATATGCCCAGCCTGCCCTCCACCGGATCGCGATCGACGGTCGGAATCCGGTCCTCCGCAACCGCTCGCTGCGTCGAGGCCTCTCGTATGCGATCGATCGAAAGACGCTCCTCGAAGAGTCGATCTTGAAACGGCCGATCGACGCCAAAAACCTCCCGTCCGACGGCCCGTTCGCCAAAGGGTCGTATGCCGACGCCGTCGGAATCGAACCGCTGGGGTATAACCCGATCCTCGCCAAGATGCTGGTCGCCGCCGCTCGGAAGGAGCTCGGCGGTGCGCCCATCAAGTTAACCCTCGAATACCCCGCGTTGCACGAAGCCCAAATCGTCGTCCCGAAGCTCGTGGAAGCGTATCGTCTGATCGGCCTGGAGATCGAGGCCGTACAACGACCGGAGTCCGACCTCGAGGTCGCCCTCAAGGCGGGTCGTCGATTCGACCTGGCCTACAGGGTCGGGAAATGTCGGGAGCCGATCCTCGAGGCCGGGGAGCTCCTCTGCCCGGCTTTCGACGCGTCACCGGGCGTTGACGCCCTGGCGGCGGTGGCGAGCCCCGAGATCCTCCGCCTCCTCATGCTCCTCGAACAGGCGCCGGAATGGCCCTCGGCCAAGGCCCTGGCCACCCAAATCGATGGAGAGAGCCGGGATGAGCTTCCCGTCCTCCCCCTCTGGCAACTGGAAGATCACTACGCCTGGCGGACGCGACTGAAAGGCCCCTCCGAGGTGTCGGAGTCGCTCTATCCGGGGATCGAGTCCTGGGAGATCGCGCCGTGGTACGCCAAGGATCCCTGGTAACCCTCCACCTGGCACTCGTCCTGGCCCTGGCTGCGTCGGCGACCGGCGCGGCCCCTGCGGAGCCGGAGCCGGCCCGGTCGACAACGTCCTTCGACCGCCGGCCTTACAAGATCCAGGTCCACCTCGGCATCGAACCGGAGACCAGGATCGACCCGAGGATGCGCCAATCCCTCATCGACGACTGGATGACACTCGTCCAACGGTTCGTCGGCGCTCCCTGGGACCTGTCGATCGCCAAGGGGGACGACGCGACGGCCCTCGTCCCCCTTGACCTTCTCACGGTCGAATCGTTCGCCAGCCTCGAAGGTCGCCCAGACAAGTTCTGGATCCTCCAGATACGCCGCAACCGCGCGACCCTCGAAGTCCTGGGTCGCGAGTTCGACACGAGCGTGAAGCGTCTCGGACCGATCCGACGGGCCCCCGTACCCGTCGTGGACGACCTCCCCCGAACGCTCCTCAACCTCGCGCTCGACCTCTTCGCACCGATGGCGGAAATCGGCGAGTCGATCGGTGGCGATGTCTCGATCACCATCCAGGGGGCCTCGCTCGAACCGGCGAGCCCGATCGGGCGCATCGCCATCCCCGGGACGGTCTTCGAGCCGCTGAGAATCACGGTCCTTAAGGACGGCAAGTCCACGGCCCTCAGCATTCCGTTCTCTTACCTCCGCGTCGTCGCAATCGACGGTGCGTATGCCCGCTGCGCCATCGTCAGCGCCTTACGCGATCCGCTGACGAAGCGGATCGCCCGCAAGACGTCCCTCGTCGCCCTCGGGATCAAGCCGGGGATCCAACCGACCCGACTCCGTTTCGTCACCCGGGCGGATAAGGCCCCCGCCGCGGGCTACCTGCTGACCGCCCGGACGATCCCCGACGGTCCTCCTCGAGAGATCGGCACCACCGACCGAGAAGGGCGGATCACCCTCGAATCCGGGTTCGCCGACGGGCTCGTCGCCTTGAGACTCCTCGCCGGCAACGTCGAGCCGATGGTCGAGCTCCCGATGATGCCAGGCCTGGGGGGCGAGGAACGAACGATCCCCTTCGAGCCAAAACCCGAGACCGTGGCGCTCGAGGCCCAGCTCGACGCCATCCGCGACTCGATCCTCGACCTGGTCGCCATCCGTGCCCGACTCGAGGCCAGGCTCAAGGCCCGAGGCGACGGGGAGGATTGGGATGGCGTCGAGGAAACCCTGAAAGAGTTCGCGACCCTGCCCCCTCGATCCAAATTCGCCGACCGAGTGGCCCGGCTCAAGGAAGATGCCGCCCGTCAGCAGGCCAAGAACAAGACTCCGATCCTGACCAAAACGGCACAAGCTCAGATCGCGGACGTCCAGGCCCTGATCGATCGGTATCTCGAGGACGACCTGATCCGAGGCTACGCCGACGCCGTCCAGAGGGCTCGCGAAGAGGCCGCCAAGGCGAAATCGAAGCCGGCGAAAAAGGGGGTTCCCAAGGCGTCACCCGCCGCATCTCCGGCCCCCGCCTCGAAGGATGCTGCCGAAGCGTCCCCCTCGAAGTCCGCGGAGTCCCCGGCCGAGTAACCTCGCCTACGATCCCAAACGGATTGCGGCCCAGGCCGCTGGAAGATTTGCCAGAAGGACGAAGACCACGATGGCCCTGCTGAGACAGATCGCCCAACTCGGACACCCCGTCCTGCGCGCCGCCGTCGACCCGGTGCAGTTACCAGCCCCCGAAGCGACCCGGATCCTGATCGAGGACATGATCGCCACGATGCGCGACGCGAATGGCGTCGGCATCGCCGCCCCCCAGATCTACCAGTCCTCGGCGATCTTCATCGTCGCGTCTCGCCCGAACCCACGATACCCGAACGCCCCCCTGATGGAGCCCGAGGTCGTCATCAACCCCGAAATCGTCGAACGATCGGACGAGTTGGTCGAAGGTTGGGAAGGGTGCCTCAGCATTCCCGGTTTTCGCGGGCTCGTCCCCCGACATCGCCAGATCCGTGCCCGATACCAATCGGTCGACGGGGGGGTCGTCGAGCGAGAATTCAGCGACTTCGTCGCCCGCGTTTTTCAGCACGAGGACGACCACCTCCGCGGGATCGTCTTCCTGGACCGTCTCGATAGCCCGAGGGATGTCGTCTGCGAGAAGGAGTATCTCTCGAGGTACGCCCAACAATAATTGTGATTTATCTGCTAATTTCCAAACATGAGAACTCGAGCGAAGAGAGCAGGTTGCACCTTCGCCCGGTCTGCGTCACGTTGCGGCAGGGCCCCGGGAGGTCCTCACGCACCTTTCGGCCATTCGCGAGTCCCTTCGAGGGACTCGCCCGTCTCGAGCAGGCTCTTCAAGCTCGAGAGGATCATCGGCCACCCGTTCGAGACGGCTTCGATGAACTTCGACTCGGGCCGGTCCATCACATGCACGACGGTGAGTTTGACGTTCTCTCCCTGGGTTTCGAGCTCATAGGTCAGGCGAGAGACCCCTTCCTGGTTGAGCTCCTCCCTGAGGTGGTTGCGCCAGGAGAGGACGAGCTTCCGATGGGGGACGATCTCGACGACCTCGCCGCGATCGGCGACGCGGCCATCGGGGAGCATGAGGGTCCACGACGCCCCCGGGGTCCATTCGCAGTCCTGCCAGGTCGCCACCCAGTATTGGCGAGTGAACTCCGGGTCGAGGAGGGCCCCCCAGAGTTTCTCCGCAGTCGTGCGGATATAAGTGACATACACAAATCGCGATTCAGCCATGATCCTCTCCTTCGAGCTTCTTCTTGAGTTCGGCGAGCGCGCGGAGTCGCCCTCGTTCGAACTTGCCGATCCAACGCTCGGCAACCTCGTGAATCGGCACCGGGTTGAGATAGTGCAGCTTCTCACGCCCCTTCCAGAAAGGGACGACGAGCGAGGCGTCTTCGAGCACCTTGAGATGTTTCGTCACGGCCTGGCGCGTCATGTCCAGGCCTTCGCAAAGCTGACCCAGGGTCTGGCCGTTCTCGGCGAACAAGCGGTCGAGCAGCAGTCGACGCCCCGGATCCGCCAGCGCCTTGAACACCTTGTCGACGTCGTTGGACATCGCCCCATTATGCAACCATTTGGCTGCATGTCAAGAGACGAGGATTGGGTGGTGAGCCTTGACTTCTTCGATTGGGGGCGTAGGGTCGAGGGTTATTTCGAATTCAAATGCACAAGCGTTTTCTCGTAAACTTTTCTTAAAACGGATTTCCCAGTCGAGTCGCTCCATCGACCGCGATACCTCGGGTCGCCTGCGGTGTTAGAGGGAGTTGGGGTTGGTAAAGTCCTCGTCGAGATCGGGAATACGGCAAAAAAACGGGGACGGCCACAGACCGGATGACGCTAGGTTCTCTCACTGCTCGTAGCAATCATTGGAGCTATCACATCGAATAGGGATTCGCCATGGGATACTCGCTGGACCTCCTCCCGCAGTTGACGACGATTCTCGGCCAAGGCACGACGGAACCGTCCGTGCTCCTGGGTTATCTCGACCCCGGTTCGGGCAGCATGTTCCTGCAGATCATGATCGCGAGCCTGCTGAGCGGGATGTTCTTCCTGCGTACCTCGATCGCCTCGATCAAGGCGTACGCGCTCAGGACGTTCTCGAAGACGGATCAAGGGCTCGGCACACGATGATCGAACCGTTGAAAGCGGCCGGGTCGTTCCGCGACCCGGCGGGCTTTATCTTCCGACGTGGCGAGGACTTGCTCCGGCAGGTCAACCACTCGGGGCGAGATGACTACGACCGGCTTATCGATTCCGGGCTCTACCGGTCACTCGTCGATGATGACCTGCTGATCCCTCATGAGGAGGACTCCGAGGCGCCTTACGACGCCCCCCTGGCCTACAGGGTACTTCGGCCCCAGGTCATCCCTTTCGTCTCCTACCCCTACGAATGGAGCTTCGGGCAGCTCAAGGATGCGGCCCTTCTCACCCTCGAGATTCAACGGCGCGCCATCGAGCGCGGGCTGTCGCTCAAGGACGCCAGCGCCTATAACGTGCAATTCCGCGGCGGCAAGCCGATCTTTATCGATACACTCTCATTCGAGGCCTACCGCCCCGGCGAACCCTGGGTGGCCTATCGGCAGTTTTGCGAGCACTTCCTCGCCCCGCTCGCGCTGATGAGCACGGTCGACATCCGGCTCAACCAGCTTTGCCGGACGAATATCGACGGCGTCCCGCTCGACCTCGCCAGCCGATTGCTGCCGAAACGATCGTTCCTCGACTTCGGGCTCGCGCTCCACCTCCACGCCCACGCCCGACTCCAATCGTCCCGAGGCGGCCAACCCTCGAAGCAAGGCCAGGCCCGTGCCGGTTTCAGCCAGAGGGCCATGCTGGGCCTCCTGGAGAGTCTCCGGGGCGCCGTCAGTCGACGGCGATGGAAGCCGGCCGGGACGGAATGGGCCAATTACACCCAGGATCACCTCTACACACCAAAGGCCCTCGCGCAGAAGGAACGGCTCGTCCTCGAGTTCCTGGCCCGGACCGAGCCCAGATCCTTGTGGGACCTGGGGGCGAACACCGGCCACTTCAGCCGGCTCGCGGCCGGGCGAGGGATCCCGACGCTCTCGTTCGACCTCGATCCCGCCTGCGTCGAGTTGAATTACCAACAAACACTCGTATCAAAAAATCTGAATCTTTTGCCTCTCCTCCTCGACCTGAGGAACCCCAGCCCGGCTTCGGGGTGGCGGAATAACGAACGGATGTCGTTCCTGGGACGTGGGCCCGCCGACCTTGTGTTGGCCCTCGCGCTGGTCCATCATCTGGCGATCTCGGGCAACCTCCCGCTCCCCGAAATCGCCTCGTTCTTCGACGAGCTGACGCCGTGGCTCGTCATCGAGTTCGTACCCCCCGACGATCCCCAGGCCTTGAGGCTCGCGGGAAGCCGGTCGAGCTCGGGCCGTCACCCGTACGACCAAGAGGCGTTCGAACAAAGTTTCAAATCCTATTTCCACATCCAGATCTCGGAACGGCTCGTCGATTGCGGGCGTGTCCTTTATTTGATGAGACGGAAGGACCGCCGATGAAACGGTCGTGGGTGATCCACCCGTTCGTGTTCGCGATCTACCCCATCATCGCACTCTACGCGCGGGTCGCCATCGAAACCCGAGCCGTCGAGTTGATCTGGCCGGTCGGGCTGGCCCTCGCCGTTACCGCCCTCCTCTGGATGGCGTCCCGACTCGCCGTGCGAGAGAACGCGAGGGCTGGACTCCTCACCTCGATCATCGTGATCCTGTTCGTCACGATCTACCAGGCGACGAGCGTGGTGAACGAGGTGTTGAGCGTGTTGAGTGGAATCTGGGTCTGGCAACTCTTCGACATCTGGCCGCCGTACGTCATGGTCCCGGAATGCATCCTCTTCGCGATTTTCGCCTATTTCGCCCTGGTCAAGCTCAAGAATCCGACGGCGCTCAACCACTACCTCAACATCTTCGCCATCATCCTGATCGTGCTCCCGACGATCCGAATCGTCCGGGTCGTCGCCAACGAGCCGAAGAAGGCCGACCTGGCGATTACGCCACTCGTCCAAGGGTCGCCGCCACGGAAACGACCCGACGTTTACTACATCATCCTCGACGGCTTCGCCCGCGGTGATATCCTCCGCGAGATGTTCGCATACGACCTCGACCCTTTCCTCGAGCACCTCGAGGGCAAAGGTTTCTATGTCGCCAGGCGGAGCACGTCAAACTACTGCCAGACCCCGCTCTCGCTGACGTCGTCCTTGAATGGACGCCACCTCCAAGGCCTCATCCCGCCGAGTTCGCAGGACACGTCCCAGCTCACCGACTGGATCGCCAAAGGAGCCGTCGGCAAGACGTTCCAAGGTTACGGATACAAGTCGGTCAGCTACTCAAGCGGATTCGAACAGACCGAAAACCCCTCGGCCGACGAGTACCGGTCGCTCACCCCCTACATCAGCGGTTTCCACCACATGCTGCTGACCATGACCCCGTTCTCGGGGCTCCACTCCAATCCACTGGCAGGCCTGGACTCGTACCTCATCTGCCGGAAACGAACGCTCTACATCCTGGACACGATCGCCGACATCACCGCAGACCCCGCCCCCACATTTACGTTCGCTCATATCCTGTGCCCACACCCTCCGTTCGTCTTCGGGGAGGATGGCGAAGACATCAGCCCGCACGGGACCCAGTTCTATCTGAGTGATGGCCGGCTCTACAAAGCGCACTACGGGGGGCTGAACAACTACATCACGGGCTACCGGAAACAGGCCGCCTACATGGTGAAGCGTGTCCAGGCGGTGATCGACGACATCCTGGCCCGCTCGCCCGAGCCCCCGATCATCATCCTCCAGTCGGACCACGGCTCGGGCTCCGGTCTCGACACCGAGAGCCTCGAGGGGAGCGACGTCAAGGAGCGGATGAGCATCCTCAACGCCTACTATTTCCCCGAGAAGAAATACGACCGCCTCTACGATCGAATCTCTCCCGTGAATTCATTCCGTGTCCTCTTCAACACCGTATTCGCCGCCGAGCTTCCCCTGCTCCCCGACCGTTGTTTCTTCTCGACCTGGATCGAGCCATTCAACTTCATCGACGTGACCGACCGTGTTATCACCCCTGTCGGCAAACCGCCCGAGTCCCCGCAACTCGCCAAGGATCGCTTCACGGACGGGAAGCAAAGACCGGCACCCGCCCAAGAGGTGAGGCCGGCCGCCGAGCCACCACAGCTCAAAACCGACTGAAACGGGGGAACGAGAGGAGGATTGGGGAGTGGAAGAAGACAGATCAGGGAAGACCAATTTTTCCACGGATGGCACAAATTTTCATAGATTAAGACATGAAAATCAGCAAATCAATCTTTGAATTTTAGAGATATATATTCTCTCATCCGTGTTTCATCCGTGTTCAATCCGTGGCTGAAAAATCCCCGTCCCTCGCGAGAGAGAGACGGGGATTACCATGCTGATCCACGGCCCATCAGATGTGGACCGATTCGCCGAGGCCCTGCCCCGCGGCTTCCATGACCGCCTCCGAGTAGGTCGGGTGGGGGTGCATGGCGTGGATGATCTCTTCCTCGGTGGCCTCGAGCTTCTTGGCCATGACCAATTCGGCGATGAGCTCGGTGGCCTGCGACCCGATCAGGTGTGCGCCGAGGAGCTCGCCGTACTTCGCGTCGAAGACGAGCTTGACGAAGCCTTCCATCTCGTCGGACGCCACAGCCCGGCCGCTGGCGTAGAACGGGAAACGTCCGACGCGCACCTCGTGGCCGGCCTCTCGGGCGGCCTTCTCGGTGAGACCGACGCTGGCGACGCCGGGGTCGGTGTAGGTGCAGCCCGGGATTGTCGTGTAGTCGACGGTGCGGTCGGCGTGCCCGCAGAGCCGCTCGATGCAGCAGATCGCCTCATGGTGCGCCACGTGGGCGAGCCAGGGCGGCCCGATGATGTCACCGACGGCGTAGATGCCCGGGACGTTGGTCTTGTAACCGTTCTTGGGGTCGGCCTTGATGTGATTCTTGACGATCTCGACCTTCATCTTGTCGTCGAAAAGGCCCTCGACATTCCCGAGGACGCCGATCGAGACGAGCATCGTGTCGGCTTCGATCGTCAGGGCCCCCTGCGGCGTTTCGACGGCCAGCTTCACGCCGTTGGCGGTCTTCTCGACCTTGCCGGTCTTCGTCTTGACGTGGATGGTCATCCCACGCTTGGTGAGGCTCTCGAGGAGGGCCTTGGAGACCTCCTCGTCCTCGCTGGGGAGGATCCGGTCCATCAGCTCGATCAGAGTGACCTTGGTGCCGATCGCGTTGTAGAAGTAGCCGAATTCGAGCCCGATCGGGCCCCCGCCGATGATCACCATCGACTTGGGCTGTTGGGGCAGGCTCATCGCCTCCTTGTAAGAGATGATCACCTTGCCGTCGAACTCGGCGCCGGGGAGAGGACGGGGACGGACGCCGGTCGCGATGACGATCGACTCGGCCGTCACCTTCTCGTTCCCGACCTGGATCGTATGGGGGGCGATGACTTTGGCGGTCCCGAATTTCGAGGCGACCTTGTATTTGCGGAAGAGCCCTTCGACACCCTTGTTGAGCTTGCCGGCCACCGCCCGACTGCGGCCGATCATCTGGGCGAAGTCCCACTTGGCCTCGCCGCTGTAGCCGAACGCCGGGCCGTGGTTCTTGACCAACTCGACCAGGTGGGCGTTGGTCAGGAGGGCCTTGGTCGGGATACAGCCCCAGTTGAGGCAGATCCCACCGAGCTTGTCGCGTTCCACGCAGAGCACGCGCTTGCCGAGTTGCCCGGCCCGGATCGCCCCCGCATATCCCGCCGGACCGCCGCCAATCACCACGATATCGTAGTCGTATGCCATGGGAGCCTTGGGAGAAAAAAGGGAGGATCCGCGGAGGGAGTGGAGAGAGACAGATAAACAAGATTACCTGAGTCTCTCGACACCCTCGACGGATCGAAGACCGACGGGTGTGTTGTTCGCGCGACCGGTCTCAGAGCAGCATCGAGGTCGGTTCTTCGAGGAACCCCTTGATGGTCCGCACGAACTCGGCGGCGAGGGCGCCGTCGACGGCGCGGTGGTCGGCGGTGAGCGTGACGGTCATCACCGTCCCGACCGTGAGCGTATCCCCGACGACCACCGGACGCTTCTCGGCGGCACCGACGGCGAGGATGGCGACCTCGGGGAGGTTCAGGATCGCGTCGAACTGCTTGACGCCGTACATCCCGAGATTGCTGATCGTGAAGGTACCGCCGGACATCTGCTCCGGCGTGAGCTTGTTGCTCCGGGCCGCCTGGGCGAGGGCCTCGCTCCCGGTGCGGATCTCTCGCAAGCCGAGCGAGTCGGCGTTCCGCAGGACGGGGACGATGAGGCCACCGTCGAGGGCGACGGCGATCCCCACGTTGACCTCGCCATGGCGGACGATTGCGTCGGGCTCGTACGAGGCATTGACGCCGGGGTGGCGACGGAGGGCCAGGGCGACGGCCTTGGTCACGAAGTCGCCGACCGAGAGCTTGATCTTCTCGGCCGCGAGCTGCTTGTTCAACCGCTCGCGGGCGCCGATCAGGGCGTCGGCGAGGATATCCACGGTGACGTGGATCTCGGGCGCGACTTTCTTGGCCTCGACCATGCGCTGGGCGATGGTCTTCCGCATCCGAGTGTGCGGGATCTTCTCGGTGGCGAAGGTCCGCGAGGGGGTGCCGGCGCCCGGGGCTGGGGCCTTCGAGCGGGCCTCGAGGAACGCTTCGACGTCGCTACGAATCACTCGGCCATGCGGCCCGCTCCCGGGGACCTGGGCCAGGTCGACTTGGGATGCCGCGGCGATCTTTCGGGCCAGCGGGCTGGACTTCACCCGACCGCCGGAATGGGTCTCGGTTTGAACAACCGCGACGCTCGGAGCGGGCTCGTGGCTCGTCTCCTTCCCGTTATTGCTAGCGGCGGGAGCGGCGGCAGGGGTGCCGGCTTTGGCCCCCCCACCCTTCCTGCCCGCCATGTCATCCGCGACCTTCTTCGGGTCTTCGCCCTTCTTGGCCAACACGAGCACGCGATCGCCAAGCTTGACCTCGTCTCCGATGGCGTAGTCGAGGACCGCGACGACTCCGTCGTCGTAGGCCTTCATCGGCATCGTGGCCTTGTCGGTCTCGATGTTGGCGAGGAGGTCACCTTCCTTCACCTGGTCACCGACTTTGACCAGCCATTCGGTGAGGACCCCACTTTCCATCGTGGGGCTGAGCTTGGGCATCGTCACTTCGATCGGCACGAGCGAATCTCCCGCGTGTGGGCCCGGTTATTTCTTCTTGTAGAGGACGTCGTGGACCTGGGCCACGATCCGTTCGACCGAGGGCAGCATCGAGGCTTCCAACTCCCGATTATAGGGGATCGGTGCATCTTTGCTGGCGACGCGACGGATCGGTGCATCGAGCTCGTCGAAGGCGACCTGCATGATCCGGTCGGAAATGCCCGCACCGATCCCGCAGTAGGGCCAGTCTTCTTCGACGATCACGGCGCGGTGGGTCTTGACGACCGAGGTGAGGAGCGTGTCCATGTCGAGCGGGCGGATCGTCCGGAGGTCGATGACCTCGGCGTCGATCCCTTCCTCGGCCAACTTCTCGGCCGCGGCGAGCGTGGCCTTGAGGGACCGCGAGTAGGTGATCAGCGTCACGTCGGAACCGGGCCGCTTGATGTCGGCCTTGCCGATGGGGACGAGGTGCTCGCCTTCGGGGACTTCACCCTTGTCGCCATAGAGCCGCTCGTGCTCGATGAAGACGACGGGGTCGTCGGACCGGATCGCGCTCTTGAGCAAGCCCTTGGCGTCGGCGGGCGTGGCGGGGAGGACGACGGTGAGCCCCGGAATCTGGGCGTACCACGCCTCGAGCCGGTGCGAGTGCGTGGCGGCGAGGCAACCGGCCATCCCAGAGCTGCCGCGGAACACGATCGGGACGGCGAACTGGCCGCCGCTCATGTACCGCACGTTGGCGGCGTTGTTCACGATCTGGTCGATCGCGACGAGGCTGAAGCTGAAGGTCATGAACTCGACGATCGGCCGGAGGCCGACCATCGCGGCACCGATGCCCATCCCGGTGAAGCCTTCTTCGGAGATGGGCGTATCGATGACCCGCTTCGGCCCGAAACGCTTGAGCATCCCCTGGCTGACCTTGTAGGCGCCATCGAACTCGGCGACCTCTTCGCCCATCAGGAACACGCGCTCGTCGCGTTCCATCTCCTCGGACATGGCCTCATTCAGGGCTTCGCGGAAGAAAAGGGCCGGCATGGTCACTCCTGCGGGATGAACGGGGCGGAGGAAATGTCCTCGTAGAGGGCGTCGAGCGAAGGATCCTCGCTCTGCTCGGCGAACTCGATGCTCTCCTCGATCTCGGCCTTCACCTCCTCGGTGAAGCGTTCGATCGTGGCGTCGTCGAGCCAGCCCCGCTCTTTCAGGACGCTCTGGTAGACGAGGATCGGGTCGTTCCGGTGGGCCTCGTCGAGCTCTTCTTTGAGGCGGTACTTGGCGGGGTCGCTGATCGAGTGCCCCTTGAACCGATACGTCTGGGCATCGATGAAGGTGGGGCCGTGGCCGGCCCGGGCCCGATTCACGGCCTCGCGGGTGGTCTTGGCCATCAACTCGATATCATTGCCGTTGATCGAGACGCCGGGGATGCCGAAGGCCGTCGCGCCTCGGATTGTGAGGTCGAGCAACGACGAGGAGCGGGCGAGGGAGGTCCCCATCGCGTACCGGTTGTTCTCGACGATGTAAATCACGGGCAGCTTCCACATCGCCGCCATGTTCAGGGCTTCGTGGAACGACCCCTGGTTGATCGCCCCGTCGCCGAAGTAGCAGAGGCAGACCTGGTCGCCCCCCTTGTACTGGATGGCGTGGGCGACGCCGGCGGCGAGCGGGATGTGGCTGCCGACGATCGCGTGGCCGCCGAGGAAGCCCTTCTCGGCGTCGAAGAAGTGCATCGAGCCGCCCTTGCCTTTGGAGCAGCCCGTGACCTTCCCGAGGAGCTCGGCCATCGCCGGCTTCGCTTCCATACCGCGGGCCAAGGCATGGCCATGGTCACGATACGCGGTGATGACGTAATCATCTTCGCGGAGCACGCCGATCGAACCGACCGCGACCGGCTCCTGTCCGCTGTATTGATGGAAGAAGCCGCCGATCCGCCCCTTCTGGTACATCATCTCCGCCCGTTCTTCGAACCGGCGGATCAACATCATCTGCCGCAGCCAGCCCAACGCCTGGTTTCGCGTAACGATCGGCTTGGCTTCGGTCTGCACTTGCGACATGTCGTGCAACTCCTGAGTAGTTCCGGGGCCGGGCGTTTGCCGGGGAACGTCGCGGGCCGGCGCGGCAACGTGGGGGTGGATCGGTTCGGGGGAGTCTTCGGCTCGATCCCAGGACCAACCGGCCGTCGCGGGGGCCGGGCGCCATCCACGAAGCGCCACCTGCTTGACCAGCCTGGCGAGCCCTGCGAACATCCGTGTCCTCTCGTCGGTCGGCGGAGAGGGGGGAGTATTGAGACTCTATCGACCGACGTATCTTACCGAATGATCGCAACTCCAAGCCAGGCAGGCTCGGAAAAGTTCGTGAAAACGGGCCAGGGACCGGCACAGCCGATGGCGTGCCGAGCCTCGATCAGGCCGGTGGGGCCGACCGAGGAACGGTCATCGCCCAGCGCGGCCCTTAGTCATATCGGTCGTCCAACCTCGAAAACCCAACGATCGCCGAGGGCTCTCGAGGTCCTGGACATCCCTTGCGTCCGGCATCGAGGAGGTTGAGCTCAACCTCGCTCGGAGAGGAGTTGCCTCAGGACGTAGGGTAAGATCCCACCGTGCTCATAGTAACGGATTTCTTGGGGCGTGTCGATCCGTACGGTGGCGTTGAATCGCCGTACACCCCCGTCGGCCCGTTCGGCCACGACGGTCACCTCCCGGCCGCCGGCGAAGTCGTTGGCGACCCCGTCCGCGAGACCCTCGATCGAGAAAAGTTCCTCGCCGGTCAGCCCCAGGCTCTCCACGTTATCACCCGCGCCAAACTGGAGGGGGAGGATCCCCATGCCGACGAGGTTCGAGCGGTGAATCCGCTCGTAGCTCTCCGCGATCACGGCGCGAATACCCAGGAGCTTCGGCCCCTTGGCGGCCCAGTCTCGGGACGAGCCGGAGCCATACTCCTTACCCGCCAGGATGACCAGCGGGACCCCCTCGGCCTGGTAGCGTTCCGAGGCCTCGAAGATCGACGTGACCTCGCCATCGGGCAGGTATCGGGTGACACCTCCCTCGGTCCCAGGTGCGAGCTTGTTTTTGAGCCGGACGTTCGCGAACGTCCCTCGGACCATCACCTCATGGTTGCCTCGTCGCGAACCGTAGGAGTTGAAGTCGGCGACATCGACCCCATGTTCCGTGAGGTAGCGGCCCGCCGGGCTTTGGACCTTGATCGAGCCCGCGGGCGAGATGTGGTCGGTCGTGATGCTGTCGCCCAGGACCGCCAGGGCCCTCGCCTTCGTGATCTCGGTCACCCCCGGTGGCTGCTCGGGCATCCCGATGAAGTAGGGCGGGTTCTTGACGTAAGTCGAAGAGTCGTCCCACACATACAGGTCGCCTTCCGGGAACGGGAGCGAGCTCCAGTGCTCGTCGCCCTGGAAGACCTCCCCGTACTCCTTCTCGTACATCTCGCGGCGGACCGACTTCAGGATCGTGTCCTGGACCTCTTTCTGGGTCGGCCAGATGTCCTTCAGGTAGACGAGCTTGCCGGCGGGATCCTCGCCGATCGGCTCGTTGACCAGGTCGATGTTCATCGTCCCGGCGAGGGCGTAGGCGACGACCAGCGGCGGTGACGCGAGGTAGTTCGCCCGGACCTCGGAGTTGATCCGCCCCTCGAAGTTCCGGTTGCCCGAGAGGACCGAGACCGTCACGAGGTCGTCGTCGTGGATCGCCTTGGAGATCTCGAGCGACAAGGGGCCCGAGTTGCCGATGCAGGTCGTGCAGCCGTAGCCGACGAGGTTGAACCGGAGCGCGTCGAGGGCGGTGTCGAGCCCCGCGTCGGCGAGGTAGTCGGTGACGACCTTGGAGCCGGGGGCGAGGCTCGCCTTGACCCAGGGCTTGGTCGACAGGCCTCGTTCGACGGCCTTCTTGGCGAGCAGGCCGGCGGCGACCATGACCGAGGGATTCGAGGTGTTCGTGCAGCTCGTGATCGCGGCGATCACGACCGAGCCATGCTCGATGTACCCACCGCGAAGGGGCCGGTACGCGGCGGCCGGGGCGGTCGGGTCTTCGACGCCGACCGCCATGCCTCCTCCGCCTTCACCTTCCAGCCGATGCTCGCTCTTGATGTCGGTCGTCTGGTCGCCGGAAGCCCGCACCGCGGCCGGCTTGGCGGGACGGCTCTCGAGCATCACCTTCAAGGCGTGGTTGAACGATTCCTTCGCCGCGTGCAAGGCCACGCGGTCCTGGGGCCGCTTGGGACCCGCCAGGCTCGGCTCGACCGTCGAGAGGTCGAGCTCGAGGGTGTCGGAGTAGTGGGCTTCCGGCGCCCCAGGGGCGTGGAACAGCCCCTGTTCCTTGCAGTAGGCCTCGACCAGCCGGACGAGCGAGGCGGGGCGGCCCGAGAGCTCGAGGTAGTGGAGCGTCTCCGCGTCGACGGGGAAGATCCCGCAGGTCGCCCCGTACTCGGGGGCCATGTTCGCGATCGTGGCCCGGTCGGCGAGCGGGAGGTTGGCCAGCCCGTCGCCGTAATATTCGACGAACTTCCCGACCACCCCTTTACGTCGGAGCATCTCGGTGACCGTCAGCACCAGGTCGGTCGCGGTCGCCCCTTCGCGGAGTGAACCGACGAACTTGAACCCGACGACCTGGGGCACGAGCATCGACACCGGCTGGCCGAGCATCGCCGCCTCGGCCTCGATCCCGCCGACGCCCCAACCCAGGACGCCCAGGCCGTTGATCATCGTCGTGTGCGAGTCGGTCCCGACCAGGGTGTCGGGATAGGCCACGGGGTGGCCTTCGTCCGAGCCGGCCTCGACGTCGGTCGAGGTGAAGACCACCCGCGCGAGGTATTCGAGGTTGACCTGGTGGACAATTCCCGTGTCCGGGGGAACGACGCGGAAATTCTTGAATCCGGTCTGCCCCCAGCGGAGGAATGCGTACCGTTCCCGATTCCGCTGAAACTCGAGCTCCGCGTTGGTCTGAAACGCCCGGGCGGTCCCGGCTTCATCGACCTGCACCGAGTGGTCGATGACGAGCTCGACCGGCTGGAGCGGGTTGATCTTCTTCGGGTCCCCCCCCATCCGCTCCATCGCGTCCCGCATCGCGGCCAGGTCGACGACGGCCGGCACCCCCGTGAAGTCCTGCAAGAGGACGCGGCTCGGGCGGAACGCGATCTCGCGCGAGGGGACCGCCTTCGGATCCCAGTTGGCCAGCCCCTTGATGTCGTCGGCGGTCACCGTCGTGCCGTCTTCGTTGCGGAGCAGGTTTTCCAGCAGGATCTTCAACGAGAACGGCAGTCGACTGAGGTCGTGCCCCGCCGCCTCCAGGGCGCCGAGCTTGAAGATTCGGTAGGACCGGTCGTCCACCTTGAGCGTCGAGAGCGATTGGAAGCTGTTGGGCATCGGAATCTTTAACCTTGGGCCGGAGTTCTCTCAGTCGATCGCGGGGGGAAGGGATCGGGGCCTGCTCCCCTCCATCATCCGGCGCACGGAATCGGGTTTCAACCGCCCGCCGCCGAACTCGCCCCGCACCTTGTCAATGGTCCATTGTCCAGGACTTCAAAGATCACATCGTTACGCCATCATGACGATTACATCTTCATGCCGGCAGCCACTCTCGGTTCGTGGCGTCTTTCTCGACTCGCGAGAGGGGCCATCCATGCCCGGCGACCGTGAAAGGCGTCTGCCACTCTGAAAGCCATGGGCGTTGTTTTAAGGACGAAAGCCCGACTCTCGTGGGGTCGCTCCCCAAACGATACTCTGGCTCGAAATTCCGACGAGGAGCGTCGAAGACGGCATTCCCACGAGGACGGTGGGAACGAGGGCGAGAGTCTTAATGCGGCCGCGGAACACTCGAAAGCCTTATAGCGGGACCCAACGTGAAAATCGGACGGCCGCCTCCGATTGGGGTGCGGTCGTCCGACGCGATCAACGGTCATCGGCGTTGTGATTACCGCTGAGCTCGAGCCGTCAGGCACGGGCCGGACGGCTCGACAGGGTAGGTCACGGAGTCTTGGGCTTGGCAGGCTGGGGCTGAGCACCCTTGGTCTGACCAGGAACCCGGTTCGCCCTCGTCTGCGCGGGGCCGAGCATTTCGAAGGCGTCGAACGGGTCGAGCGTCGTATCCTGCTGGGCACCCTTGAGGAGGTCCTTGAACGGGTAGTCGCTCGGCTCGGGCTCGCTCAACTGGCGGAGCGACAGGACGTACCGCTTGACGATCAGGCCGGTGTCCTTCTTATTGAAGTCGTCGTTCCGATAGTCGGGGTGTTCCTTGAGGAGCTTGTCCCAGATGTCGAGCCCTTCGCGGAACTTTTCCGCCGCCTTGGCGGGATCGGCGACCTTGTAGGCCAGGGTCCCTTCGTAGAACAACTGACGAGCCCGAACGCCCTCATTGGTCATTTCGGCCATCGAGCGGTCTTTCCAGTAACGATAATTCATCTGGTCGCCCCAGCGGTTCGACCAGTGCTTTTGATTCTCAGAAAGCTTGGCGAACAGGGGCAAGTTGGTCTGGTCGTCGATCTTCACCTTCTCGGTCTGATAGGTGCCGTCGGCGACGAGGACGCGATTCGGCGTGATGAAGACGTACGAGCCGAACTTGACCCACTCGGCGAGCGACTTGGCCCACTCGTTCTTGGCAACCTCGCCGAAGGTCGCGGGGATGTCGAGAATGCTCATCTTCTCGAGCCCCGCCGCATAGCGGGTCTGGGCGTGAGCGGGCATCGACCGGAACGCGAGGTCACCGGGGCGACCTTTCCGCTGCGGCATGGCGTCGACATACTCGAGCCCGGCTTCGTCGAGCCCGGCTTCCGTCCCGGTCGCCAATCGCGTCTCACCGTCATCGACCAGCGCCACCGCCTTGCTGAACCAGCCGAAGCCGAGTTTGAAGTTGTCGTTGCCCACGACCACCGTCCGTTGCGGGTCGGAGTAGTCGACGTAGGTCTTGAACACTTCATCCTCGTCGTCGCGGAAGAGGCGACGGAGGATGATGCTCTCGTCCGAAAACCCGAGCTTGTGGTAGTAAGTCCAGGCGGTGTCCCACACGAGGTCGGGCGACTTCTGGTTCTTCTTGACCCCTTCCTGGAGGAACTGGATCCCCTTCTTGATCCAGTCGTACTTGTCGTCGGGGGCGTCCCACTCGACGGAGACGTTGTACGCCAGGTTCCAGCCCTGGAAGGTCCAGACCGAGAGGAAGTGGGGCTGGAGCTTCGTGATGAGGTCGACGGTCGCCTTCATCCGATCCCAGTCCTGCTCGCGCTTCAGCTCCTCGGCGCGAGTCCAGAGGACGTTGGCCGCGATACCGCGGGCACCGCCGAGCAGGGCGAGCTTCAGCATGAAGCTGCCCGTGTCGACCTGGCCCATCGCCGCTTCGCCGAGGTCCTTGCGCCGCTTCTCTTCGTTCAACCAGTTCGTGTACGGGATCATCGCGCCGAAGATGGCGACGATGATCAGGCCGTAGATGATCTTGCGAGTGTTGTTCGACCTCATGCGGCGACCTCCCGATTCTTCAGGATGAAATATCCGGCGATGGAGAAGGGCAAGGCGTAGGCGAGGGCCAGGAAGAAGTTCGTGGCCAGGAGCGACCAGCGGACGACATATCCTTCGGCCACGGTGTTGCTCACGTCGAGCGCCGCGAAGTTCGGGACGACATAGACGAGACGTGACATCACCGGCATCAGGATCGAATCGAAGGTCTGAGCCGTGACGACCGCCATGGTCGGGGCAAGGTCCGACATCTGGTTATCGTGGGTCAGCAGGCGGATCAACGACTCGAACGGGCCGCCGCCGAGGAGGCTCTGACGGCTGAAGTCGAGGAGGAACGCGAACGCCACCTGGCCGGCGATGAAGAACGCGATGGTCGTCAAGAGCGCCACCGGCCAGCTCAGGAAGGTGCCCGCGAAGACGCCGATCGCCGTAAGGACCATCGCCTGGAGCCAGACGCCGAAGAGGCCCTTCATGTAGTTCGTGCCGAAGTCACCGGCGTGGGCGAGCACGTAGAGGTCGCTCTCGGCCATGCCCAGATACTGGGTCGGGCTGAGGCAGCGGACTTCGATCCGCAAGAAACCTCGGGAACCGGCGAGATAGCGGGCGGGGAGGTAGTGCCGATTCGTGTAATACTCGCGGATCGGGATGATGTTGCTGTAAGGCTTGTCCAGGCTGCCGGGGTTGGTGACGGTGATTTCCGCGTAGACCGGCTCGCCGATCTTCCCCTTCGTGGTCCGGTAGACGTTGAAGTTCATTTCGACGGGGATATCGTCGGAGTGGAGCGCCCGGACCTGATTCCGGAGCGAGTCCGCCTCGGCCTTGTTCTTGGCGGCGTCTGCCGCGGCGGCCTTCTTCTCGAGCCCGTTGGATTCGGCGAGGAGCTTGTTGTAGTCGGACTCGGCCGACTTCAACGACTCGCGGTCTCGGGCCAAACTGTCGCTCAGCTTGCGCCCTTCGTCCGGGGAGAGTTTGGGGTTCGCCTGCTTACGTTGAGTCTCGTTGATCTGGCCCTTCAGCTCGTTGACGGCGTTCAGCAGGCCTTCGACCGAGTCGGCCCGCAGCAGGCGGTCGACGGGGATCTGACGGTTGATGTACACGCCCGGTTGATAAGGGTCCTGGACGATGCCGAACTGCCAGATCGCGGCGGCGGGGGTCGCACCTTCGATGTGGCTCCTGGGCTCGCGCATCGACTGTTCCTGACCGACGTCGATGCCTCGGACGTGCGAGGTGCCTCGGGAGTCGAGGAACGTCAAAGACCCTCGGATCGGCTCGCGAGCCGACATCCGGTTCCGGAGCTGGAAGGCTTCCTCACGGAGGTGGTTGGCTTCGGCCGTCCTGCCTTTCTCCTCGGCCTTCTGGGCCCGCTCCTCGGTCGCCACGATCGTACCGGTGTAGATCGTCCGCCAGAGGTAGAGCAGGCTGATCCCGCCGAAGATGGCGACCAGGAAGGTGACGATCGCCATGAAGCCGAGCATCCGGCCCCAGATCAGCTCGATCCGGCGTACGGGCTTGGAGACAACCGTATAGATCGTCTGCTGCTGAATGTCCTGCGGGAGGCTGAGGGGGGTCAAGATCGTGATCATGACCGTCAACAGCAGCGAGCAGAGCAACGAGAGCGTCCCGACGAAAAGCCGGCCCATCTCGGCCGCTCGAGGCGGCTGGAGGAACCAGTGGGTGAACGCGAGCACGACGAGGAAGACGGTGATCACGACCCAGGGAGCCCACATCCGCCGGGTCGCCTCGATCACGCTCAGCTTTGCGATCGCGTAGAGGCGACGCCAACGGACGGCGACGACCTCCGAGATGACGAGTCCGAGGACGCGGAGCAAGACGACATAGCCCATGTACGTCGCGCTGAGGCGGGCACCGCTGGAGATGCCCTGCCCCAGCGACATGTATTGTGTGGTCCCTTCAGGCAGGGGAACGCTCTTGCTCGCCTGCTGCATGTAGACCCCGATCCCGATGCCGAGCACGAGCCCGACGTGGATCCCCAGGAGGACGAGCAGGTCCGTCGACTTTCCCAGCCTTCGAATCGTGCTCCAGAGGGCGGTCTCGATCCAGAGGAACGCGAGGAGTCCGCAGAGGATGGCCAGCCCCGTGACAACGGGGTAGCCTCCAACCTTGTAGATGTTCCCCGCGGTCCCCGAGGCTTCGACGACGCGTACGACGATCGCGATGAGTCCCACGATCAAGGAGGCGAGGACGGCGGCATTAAGCCACTTGCTTTTCGAGATCGTCCGCTCCTTGAGGGCGGTCGAGACCCAGGAGGCGACCCAGCCGAGGAGGCAGAACAGGCTAAGGATCTTGACCCAGTCGATCAGCGCCCCGAAGAGGCCTGGGATCGTCACCGAGGGCTCGCCGAAGACGAGGAGCCAGAGCACCGGGGCCCGAAACTGGTCCGGGATCCCGGGCAGGACCGACTGCGACCAGAGCAGTGGAAGAGATAAGAGCGCGGACATTGGAGAAAAAGCTCCTGAGGCGCGGGGCTAAGTCCGGGGCCGGTCCGGAGATGACGGATCGTGTATCAAGGGTGATCCGGCGCGAGGTCATTCCGCACAGGTGACACCTCGCGAGGACCGCCGGGCGTGGTCGACGCCCGGGATCCACTCGCGTTGGTCGATTTTCGGCGGGCGGAGGGCCGGTCCGCAGCGGGGTAACGCCCGACATTGGGATGCGAGCGGACCGGGACCGGCGAAATGCGACTCAGGGCTTGGTCTTCGCCCCGGCGAGCGCGTCCGGGGCCGGCCGACCCGGCTCGGCGACCCGGCGACGGCCCGGGTGCAGGTCGCTCTCGCGGACAATTCGCAGGAAGAGCTCTTCCAGGGTGGTGGTCGGGTGGTCGACAGAGACGAGCTCGGCGCCGTGTCGGGCGATGACCTCGCGGATCTCCTGCAAGGCGGACTCGGGCAGGTCGCGGGTCTTGACCTGGGTGATGTCCTGGACCGTGAGGAGGTCGGTGACCTTGCCCATCTCCTTGAGCTCGCCGCGGTGCAAGATCGCGATCCGATCGCAGATGTCCTGCATGTCCGCGAGGAGGTGACCCGAGAGGACGATGGTCTTGCCCTGGGCGCGGAGGTCGCGGATCAACTCCTTGATCTCGGCGGTGCCGATCGGGTCGAGGCCCGAGGTCGGCTCGTCGAGGAGGATGAGCTCGGGGTTGTTGATCAGGGCCTGCGCCAACCCGATCCGGCGCTGCATACCCTTCGAATATTCGCGAAGCTGGCGATGCTTGGCGGCGCTCAGTCCGACCATCTCGATCAGGCTGCCGACCCGCTTGGTCCGGTCGGCCTTCGAGATCTTGAAGAGCCGGCCGTAGAAGTGGAGCGTCTCTTCGGCGTTGAGGAACTTGTAGAGGTACGACTCTTCGGGGAGGTACCCGATCCGCTCGTTCTTCGCCACGTTGGTCGTCGGCTCGTTGAAGATGAGCGCGTCGCCTTCGGTCGGGAAGAGCAGGCCGAGGAGCAGCTTGATCGTGGTGGTCTTGCCCGAGCCGTTCGGCCCGAGCACACCGAAGATCTCGCCGCGTTCGACCTGGAGGTCGAGCGCCTTGAGCGCCTGGACCTTCGGGCGTCCCCAGAAGTCGCGATAGACCTTGGTCAGGTTCCGGGTCTCGATAATGACGTCACGGCTCATCACGAGGGCGCCTTGTGCTAAGAATCGGGAGGAAAAATCCGAAGGAGCCTTGCCGGCGGCGACACACTCGGAGGGTCGGCCGAGCGTTGGGACCGGATTCGTACGTCCGGCGTACTACGGATCGAATGAGTTCACGATGGCGAGCGGCACGAACGTTCGACGGGAGCCGGGACGCAGTCCGGGGCCGCCGGTCCTACGAACCTCAACCCGGAAGGGTTCGAAAGATTTTTCTTCGAACCTGTCCGATTTGTGGGCCGCCCGGAGGCATGGAACAGCCCGAGGCCTCGTCGACGGGTACGAAACCCTCGTCGAGACCCCGGGCCCATCATGGTAAAGAAAAGGTCAATCGCTTGGCAAGCAGGGGAGTTCGAGTGTTTTCGAGGATTCTCCCGGTCGGCGGAGGCTCCGTTGCAACCCGCCCGATTCAACAATGACGAACGCCCCGACCCGCGGGCCTCGGGGCGATCGAACGCCTCAGGCACCACCGGTCGGGGCGAAATTCGGGGATCGGGTGACACCGAAGCCGCTCCGAGTGCAACCTCGGCCGAGAGCCTGGAACTCAAGGAGTCAGGCCGCTGCCGCCTGAGTTGATCGTCGGGGCCTCCACGCGACCGGTGAAGGCGGGGATCTGGACACCGGGGCCCGAGCCCAGGGTCTCGGCATAGGGGTGGACGGGCGAGTCGACCCGACCGGTCGGGGGGCCGCCCATCGGGTGTTCGCCGCCGCACCCGGCGTAGGGGATGAAACGCTGTCCCCTCGTCAGGTAGGGGTTGTAATACGTCGACATGAACATCTGGTCGGGCGGATAGGCCCAGTGTCGCTGGAAGTAATATTCGCCCGTCCGGTCGGCCCCGAGGGGCAGCCATCCGCTATAGTCGAACCAGCCGTAGCCGTCGGGGTTGCCGTTGCGGAAGCCGTGGCCGTTGCCCGGGCCCGGCGGGAGGACTCGTGCCGAAGGGGGGTTATGGCGGAAGGCCCCGCCCGTCGCGCTCATCGCCAATGCCAGGGCCACCGAGGCGATCGTGGACGTCATCAGGGAAACCTCCTACTCGGACCGAGGCCGGGCCGATACAACCGGCCGGATCCGGTCGGCCAAGGTGCCGACCGGCGCATACGCACGCCCTCGCCACGCCCTCGGCCAGTCACCCCGAAATCTACCCGCGCCTTCGGGATCCGTGCGGCTATTCCCGCTCGGATTCCCTTCCGATAGTTCCGGAAAAACGCTACGATCCTAGGATGAGGATTGTCGCAAGCGGCCCCGGCCCGTTGGATTCGATATGATCGTCCTGATCGACAATTACGACTCGTTCACATACAACCTCGTCCAGCGTCTCGGCGAGATCGACCCCGGCCTTGACCTCCTCGTGGTCCGCAATGACCAGGTCACCATCGAACAGATCGAGGCGAGCCGGCCGACCCACCTCATCATCTCGCCAGGCCCTTGCACGCCCCTCGAAGCGGGCATTTCCAACGAAGTCGTCAGGCACTTCGCATCCAGGCTCCCCCTCCTCGGCGTCTGCCTCGGACACCAGTGCATCGGACACACCTTCGGCGCCCAGGTCGTCCGCGCCGACCGCATCATGCACGGGAAGACGTCGCTGATCCACCACGACGGTAAAGGGCTCTACCGCGGGCTCTCAAACCCGTTCGAGGCGACCCGATATCACAGCCTCGTGATCAAGCCAGACACGCTCCCGCCCGAACTCGAAGTCGTCGCGTGGACCGACCAGAACGAGATCATGGGGGTGCGCCACAAGTCGTACCCGCTCGAAGGGGTCCAGTATCACCCGGAGAGCTTCCTGACTCAGGAGGGGACCAAGCTCCTCCGCAACTTCATCGGTCGCTGACTCGGGACGTCTGGCCTGCCCCGAGCGGCCCTTTGGATCATCTCCGGAAGCTCGAACTCGAGGTCAAGGCGGATGCTCACGGTCGACGAAGCGCTCGCGGCGGTCCTGGAGCGATCGGCGCCACTCCCGCCGAAACGACGTCGGGTCGTCGAAGCCCTCGGCGACTCGCTCGCCGAGGACGTTTTCGCCGATATCGACCTCCCGCCCTTCGATAAGGCCCTCGTCGACGGATACGCGGTCCGTTCGAGCGACCTGGACACTTACGAGTACCGACTGACCCTCGGGGAGGAGATCACGGCGGGCCGGATGCCCACGCGACCTCTCCGAGACGGCGAGGCCGCGGCGATCATGACCGGTGCACCACTCCCGGAAGGGGCGGACGCCGTGATCATGGTCGAAAACTCCCGAACGGACGGCGACCTTGTCGTCCTCGACCCGCAGCCGGTCCGAGTCGGGATGCATCGCCTGCTCCGGGGACGCGAGCTCCGGGCCGGCGACGTCGTCCTGAAACGGGGGGAGACGATCAACCCCGCAAGGGTCGGGCTCCTCGCGTCGGTCGGGCGGACCGAAGTCCTGGTCATCCCGCCTCCCTCGGTCCTGGTCTTGCCGACCGGCGACGAGCTGGTCGAACCCGGCCAGGTCCCGGGCCCGAGCCAGATTCGCAACTCGAATGCGTCCATGCTCGAGGCGCTCGCGCGGTCCTCGGGGGCCGGGGCCGCGGCCCTCCCGATCGCGGTGGACGATCCGGAAGTCTTGCACGAGGCGTTAGGTCGAGGATTGGCCGCCGACGTGCTGTTGGTCACCGGAGGGGTTTCGGCGGGAAATCGCGACCTCGTTCCCGGGGCGCTCGAGCGACGGGGCGTCCTCCGCGTCTTCCACAAGGTCCGATTGAAGCCCGGGAAGCCTCTCTGGTTCGGGGTTGGGCCTCGTCGAGGCGATGCGCCCGGCACCCTCGTCTTCGGCCTCCCCGGAAATCCGGTCAGCGGGATCGTCGGCTTCCTCCTCTTCGTGCGCCCCGCGCTCGACGCCCTTGCCGCTCGCGCTCGGACTCGGCCGAGCCCCCTCCGATTTCCGCTGGCAAGAGCCTTTCACCACTCGAGCGACCGCCCCACCTACTACCCTGCGAGACGAGTGGAGGCATCGAACGGGTTCTCGCTCGAGCCTCTCGACTGGGCGGGGTCGGCCGACCTGAAGGCGGTGGCACTCGCCGACGGCTTCGCCGTGTTCCCGGCCGGAGACCGGGACTACGTCGCAGGCGATGTTGTCGAGTTCGTCGAGTTGGGTTAGGATCCGGCCGCAGCTTGCAATCCGCGCCGGCCCCTTCGTGCAATCCCCTCGCCCATCCTGCTACCGAGAAGGAACCGGGTCGAGGGTCCCCGTAATCGTCCCTCCCGGGCGATTTCGGCTCGAATTTTCGCCCTCGGAAATCGAATGGACGAACGGGACAATTCCTGTTCGGCACCGTTGACCCGACCGGGGTTCACCGAACCCTCTCCCCTGCCCCTCTCGAGTCATCGCGAAAGGGTACGACCATGTCGATCGAAGCTCCGGAGACGACCTCCATGGCGGCCGACGACGCCTCGCCACTCCGAGCCCTCCCACGCCAGCATCCGGTCGTCCTTGCGTTGATCTCGGGCGTTCTTCTGTGGTCGACCTTTCCCCCGGCCGATTGGGGATGGCTGGCCTGGGTCGCGCTGTTCCCGCTGTTCTTGCTGATCAAGACCCCGCGATCCCGAATCTCAACCTACTTCGGGGCCTGGGCCGGCGGGATGCTCTTCTGGCTGCTCTCGATCGAGTGGATCCGACTGACGGACGACGACGCCTGGCTCGCCTGGATCGTGATGGCGGCCGCCCTTTCCGCCTGGTGGCCCGGCTTTCTCCTCCTGGCGCGACTGGCGGTGCTCCGTCTCAGGCTTCCGGTCATGGTCGCGGCCCCCACGATCTGGGTCGGTCTCGAATTCCTCCGAGCTCATATCCTCACGGGATTCCCCTGGTATTACCTGGCGCACAGCCAGCACAACGTCCTCCCCTTGATCCAGATCTCCGACATCTCGGGCGCACTCGGCCTGAGCCTCCTGATCGCGGTCGTGAACGCCTGGCTCGTCGAGTTGTGCACCTTGCCCCGGTTCGCCCCCTCTCCGGATGGCCCCCGAGTCGTTCGCTCCCAGGTCGTTCGGGCCGCCGTGGTCGTGACCGCGCTCACGGCCACCGTCGCCTACGGCGTTTTTCGGCTCTCGACGGCCAAGTTCCACGACGGCCCGAACGTGGCCATGCTCCAATCCAACTATGAGCAAAGTCGGAAGACCGCGGGCGACCCGGACACCCTTTTCCTCGGCTACCGGACGTTGATCACCAAAGCCTTGAGCGGGCCGTTCCGTCCCGACATGATCGTCTGGCCCGAGACGTCCTACCCGTTTCACTACTACTTCGTCCGCGAATCCGGCGTAACGAATTCGATGTACGAAGAGCAGATCAAGGTCTTCGACCCGAGCCGCAAAAACGCCGGAACGTACTGGGCGAACCACCTGGGCGAGATCGAAAACCAGATTCACAGCTTCGTCAACGCCTGGAAGGTCCCGACGCTCATCGGGACCATCACGTACCATTTCCAGAATTCCGGATTCGCCAAGTTCAACTCGGCCATACTCTTCGAGCCGACGGTCCCGTCGATCCAGCGGTACGCCAAGATCCACCTGGTCCCGTTCGGCGAATACGTCCCCCTGATCGAAACCTTCCCCTGGCTTCAGGTCCTCACGCCGTATCGTGACGGGCATATTCCCAGCCTGACGTTCGGCACAGAGGCAACGCCCTTCGACCTCGGTCGATACCGGTTCGCCACGGCTATCTGCTTCGAGGATACCGTGCCCCAGGCAGTGCGCCGGTTCTTCAAGAATCCGAAGGATGGTCGGCAGCCCGACTTCGTGGTGAACATCTCCAACGACGGCTGGTTCCACGAGTCGTCCGAGCACGACATGCACCTAGCCATCAGTGTCTTCCGTTCGGTCGAGAATCGGGTCCCGCTCGTCCGCGCGGCGAATACGGGAATCTCGGCCCTGGTGGACGGGAACGGGAATGTCGTCTCCCAGATCCGAAAGAACACGGCCGACGTCCTCTTCGCAACCCTTCCGCTCGACGACCGATCCACCTTCTATTCCGCCTGGGGCGACTGGCTCGGCCTCACCTGCCTGGTCTGCACGATCGCCCTCCTTCCCCTCGCCCTCCTCCCTCTCCGGACACGAACAATTGCGGCTTAGCCCAAATTCTCCAAGCCGCCATGCTTGCCCGAGATCGAACCGTGAGGTAGATTTGGGCGTAATCGGACCTGGAGCTTCGCGACGAGTAAATCTCGCGGCGGTCTTGCTTGTCGCCCGGTGACTCGCGCAGTTACATTGATTTTAAGGGACATCGATCGTTCGGCGGCCGCCTGGCGATCGACAACTCGAACCTCCTCCTCCGGACACGTACGGTCCTTGCCCCTACAGCTCGCTCGACTCGTGGCGGCGACGACGCAGGGGTGCTTGTCCGACCGTCTGACTTCTGATTGGTAGGATGAGACCATGACGTTCGTAGGCAAGATCCTCGTGATCGTGATCATGGCCTTCGCGCTTTTATTCCTGGGCATCTCCACCGTGGTGTTCACCACGGCGACGGACTGGAAAAAGCTGGCCGACGCGCAAACCACGAAAGTGCGGGACCTGACCGCCAAGAACAAGACCGCGACCGACGAGATCAACTCGCTGAAGAAGGACGTCGAGACGGTCAAGGAGCAGGACGCGGCCACCAAGAAGACCCTCGACGATAAGATCGCCGCGTTGAATGCGGACATCGACCGGATGCAGAAGGAGATCACCGCCGCCCGAGGCGAGTTGGTGACCGCCCAGCAGAACTCGAGGAGCGCCCTCGACGAGGCCGAGGCGAGCCGCAAGGAAACGACCCAGCTTCGCGCCGACAAGCTCGCGGTCGAGAAGCAGGCGAATGACTTCAAACTGCGGCAGACCGAGCTGAACGACAACATCCGCCAGCTCACCCGCGAGTTGGCTGTCGCCAAGAAGAATGCCGACGACTTGCGGGATCGTGCCTCGAAGTTCTCGCAGCTCCTGCGAGACCACAACCTCTCCGACAACATCACCAACATCAAAGGGTTGGCCAGCCCGCCCACCGTGGAAGGCCGAGTCCTTCGGGTCGATGCCGCAAACAAGCGTATCGAGCTTTCGATCGGCTCGGATGATGGCCTCGTCCCGGGGCACATTCTCGAGCTCTATCGGCTCCTTCCCAACGAAGTCTACCTGGGTAAAGTCCAGGTCATCAGCGTCGACCCCGACCAGGCTGTTGCCAGCGTGATCAAGACGACCGTCCAAGGCCGAAAGATTAAGGAGGGGGACATTGTCGCGGACTCGATCCACACCGGCCCGCGGAGCTAACGCCGCGGCGGGAGGCCGGTCCGCCGCCGGCCGTCCCGGAATCTTCGTCCAAACTCCGAAGAGCGACATCTTCGTCGCCCTGTTGGGAGTCGCCCTCGGCGCGATGGTACTAGGTTGCCTGCTGCTCATCCTGGTCCTCCAGCGCTACGAGTTCAAGACCAAGGCTTCGGCCTCGCTGACCCCCGCCCCTTCGGCCGCGCAACTGGCCTTTTCGGAAAAACCTGTATTTCCGATCACTGTACACTTGTGATGTCCGCCGGGACTGATTACAATCACTATCGTCCGCTCGAGACCGCAAGCGTTTGCGGATTCGGGCGGACGATGGTGCGTCGATGGGCGGCCCGATTGTGAGCGTTTCCCTACGGGGAAGCGATCCTGGACGGCCTGACTGGCCACCGTCTTGCACCCGGTGTTTGATATCAGTCGAGGGCGTCGTCCCGGA
Organism: Singulisphaera rosea; assembly: GCF_054877945.1. NCBI lineage: Bacteria > Pseudomonadati > Planctomycetota > Planctomycetia > Isosphaerales > Isosphaeraceae > Singulisphaera > Singulisphaera rosea. The sequence continues at coordinate 768,348 of NZ_JBTYIP020000002.1, forward strand.
TCAGGGACGACGGATCCTCCGGGGGGCGTTATCTCATGACCCAACATCCCGACCTCTTTGCGGCCCTCGCCGCGCCGTTCGATTCCAGCGAAGTCAAGCTCCGGTCGCAGAGCGGCCGCCAGCTCAGCTACATCACGGCCAGGACCGTGATGAACCGGCTCGATGACGTCCTCGGGCCCGAAAACTGGTGGGACCGCTACGTGCCTGGCGAAAACTCGGTCCTCTGCGAGTTGACGATCCGACTTCCGGACGGATCGACGCTCACCAAGTCCGACGCCGGCGGCTACGCGGGCATGGCCGACTCGGGTGACGACGACAAATCCGGCTACAGCGACTCGTTCAAGCGGACCGCGGTGAAGTTCGGGGTGGCCCGCTATCTTTATCGCGACGGCGTCCCGACGTTCGTCCGCGAGCGGACCCCTTCCGCCGATGTCCTCGAGCCTGCCGCGGTTGCCGCGCCAGCCGCGGCTTCGACCACGGCCTCGGCCTCGAGTTCGACGACCGCCACCGTCACGCAGCGAAACGTGGCGCCACACAACCAGCAATCCGGTTCGACCCAGGGCAATCCTCCCCGAAGCGGCAAGGCGCTTTTCGCCTGGACCCGCGACCAGGAGCAACGCCACTCGGTCGGGCTTTTAAAGTATCTCAATGGTTGGGCCAAACTCCAGGAGTTCCCCGGCCGGATCGTCGACTGGGACGCCGAGCAGGTGAGCCTCGCTTACGCCGAGGCCTGCCGTAAGCTCCACGCCCTGCAATCGGCGAGTTCCGAAGCCCTCGAGGAAGCCCTCTCGAACTGAGACTCGACCCCGCGCAACACTCGACGTTCCCCGGGCGACGCCTTGGCGTCCCCGGGGATTCTTTGTTTCACGGGCATTCGAGCTCGGCCAACCTCGCCCAGCCCTATCTGTTCGCGATGAAACCGGGACGAACTCGGCGCAAAATGCCTTGGGTCATCGGGCAAAATCGTGCTGTTCCGAAATCCTGGAGTGCTTCGTTGTTCATGCGTTGAGTGCCACGGATTCCGTCCCTCGATCAATTCCATTCCACAAGCGATGACCTTTTGAATCTAACGATCACTTCAAGACTCAAATCCATGATACCCTGGCAAGTCACGGCCCGGCCTCCTCCCCGTCGATTCAAGCACGCTCGCATCATAGCTCCATGAGACACTCACGTGTTGAGGACGCGGGCTTTGCGAGGACTGGGCATTGCACCATTTCCCCCAATCGGTTAAGTTTTTGCAGATAGGCTGCGCGGAACGGTCCTAAGTTTCGGTGCACGCATCGGAAGAGCAGCTCGACTCGCCTCCCCTCTCTCGGGTGCGAGCGTTGCTGAGACGATCGGGATAACCTCCGGGACGGATTCCTTTCGGCCGGACCACGGGTCGAATCGTTGGGCGACTTTAGGCGAAGCCTACGTCGGGCCTTGTTAACGCCCGGTGGAACGCGGCCATCGAACCAGGAAGGCTCAGGCCAAAGCCCGGAACGATTTTGACGTCCCGTCCATTGGCGCCGATTCATTGGGACCGGGCGACCTCCAACGCCGATAACCTGATGGAGCGACATGAGCCAAACAGTCACTTCGGGGACGAGGGCCCTTTCCCTCGGATCGAGACACGCGCCAAGGTTCGTCCCGGCTGCGGTCGAGATCAAATAGCGAAGAGTTTAGGCACTCGACCCGAAATGAGCCCGAGGTCATCCTCGGCGTCCTTGAGGATCTGGTTGCGCCGGCCTGCCGCCATGACTCGGACCGATCGATCCCCTCGGGCGAAGCCCCCGATCGCCCAAGTCCGAGCGTGGCCTTTCGTGATCGAGGGTCGGCCCCATCGGAAATCGTCCCAAAAAATGCCTTGAGCAATGATGTGCGCCCGGCCTGGGCCCGGGAGCTGCAAGCCAAGGCCTTGGGACGCTCGAAGGGCGATCGCCGTTCGGCGGATGCCCCCGCAATCCCAGGGATGACACACGCCGGATGAGCTCGCGAAACGCCGGGGAGCGAGAGCGACGTAGATTGATGGCCCTGGGAACGAATCGAAGCCGACCTCTCGACGCAACCGAATTCGTTCTCGGACCGCACTCAGGATAAGGAATCGAAATGCCCACAGTTTCCCTGGCCCTGATGTGGCACCAGCACCAGCCGTATTATCCGGACGACGTCGCCGGGGAAAATCCGATGCCCTGGGTCCGCTTGCACGGGACCAAGGATTACATCGGGATGGCGCTCCATCTCGAGGAAGTGCCCGAATTCCGCTGCACGATCAACCTCGTCCCAAGCCTGCTCGTGCAGATCGAGGCGTACGTGCATGGTGCGACCGACAAGCACCTCCGAGTCTCGAGGCTCCCGGCGGACGGCCTCAACCAGGAGGATGCGCTCTACCTCCTCGACAACTTTTTCATGGCGCACGCCGACGCCATGATCCGGCCGCACGCCCGTTACCACGAGCTCTACCTCCAGCGCGGGCTCGGGATGGACTCCGCCCAGCAGGCCCTGCCGCGATTTCGAGAGCGCGACCTCCGCGACCTCCAGGTCTGGTCCAACCTGAGCTGGATGCATCCGCTCCTTTTCGAAAAGGACCCCGAGCTCGCCGAGTTCAAGGCCAAGGGCTGGCGTTATAGCGAGGATGAGAAGCAGTGGCTGCTCGACAAGCAGCGCGACCTGCTCGCCCAGATCATCCCGCTCCACCGCAAGCTCGCCGACCGGGGACAGGTCGAGTTGACGACCACTCCGTTTTACCACCCGATCCTCCCCCTGCTCTTCGACAAGCGGCTGGCCCGCGAGGCCATGCCCGACGTCACTCTGCCATCTTACCGCGACGGCTACCCCGAAGACGCCGAGGTCCACGTCCGTCGCGCGGTCGAGCAGCACCAGAAGCACTTCGGCGAACGGCCGAGGGGGATGTGGCCCAGCGAAGGGTCGGTCTGCCAGGCGATGCTCCCCCTCCTGGCCCGCCACGGCATCCAGTGGATCGCGACCGACGAGGAGATCCTCGGCTGCTCCACGCACGGCAAGGTCGGGCGCGATAGCCGGGGACACGTCCGGCATCCCGAGCTCCTCTACCGGGCCTGGAAGGTCAACGAGGGGGGGAACGAGCTGGGCATCGTTTTCCGGGACCACTCGATGTCCGACCAGGTCGGCTTCCACTATCAACGCAGCCCAGGGCACGCCGCCGCCGCCGACTTCATCGGCAAGCTCCACGCGATCGGCGACGCCTGTCGCCAGAACCCGGCGACGCTCGTCCCGGTGATCCTCGACGGCGAGAACTGCTGGGAGTACTACCCCGACGGCGGCGTCTCTTTCCTCCGCTCGCTCTACCAGGGGGCGGTCCGTGACTCCCGGGTCAAGCCGACGACGGTCGGCGAATTCCTCCGCGAGCATCCGCCCGTCGACACCCTGCCGCGACTCTTCTCCGGGAGTTGGATCAGCCACAACTTCGCGATCTGGATCGGGCATCCCGAGGACAACCGGGGATGGGACGCGCTCCATACGACCCGGCAATTCCTCGTCCAGGAAGCGAGCAAGGGCCGCCACGATCCCGAGACCCTGTCGAGGGCCTGGGATGAGATCTACATCGCGGAGGGTTCCGACTGGTTCTGGTGGTACGGCGACGACCACTCGAGCGCCCTCGACGCCCTCTTCGACCACCTCTTCCGCAAGCACCTCCGGAACGTGTACACCCTCCTGGGACAGGAGCCCCCCGGCAACCTGTTCACGCCGATCTCCCAGGCCGGCAGCCACAAGTCGATCCACGACCAGCCCAACAGCTTCCTCCGCGTGAACGTCGACGGCCGTTCCTCGTACTTCGAGTGGATCAACGCGGCCCACTACGTGTGCGGTAACGAGCGTGGGACGATGGCCCTGGTCTCGCGCGGCCTGCTCCAGAGCGTCTGGTTCGGCTTCGACGCCGAGCGGCTCTTGGTCCGCGTCGACACCGAAGGTGGTCCCGCCGCCGAGCGGCTCGCGGAAGTCGACATGCTCCGCGTGGGTTTCGTCGACCCGGCCGATTGGGAAATCGCCGTCCGGTCGCCTTCGAGCCCGAGGCCGATCTCGGTCATCAATCACTCGGGGCAGCCCTCGAGCAACGGGACGACCGTCGAGGTCGCGACCGGCAAGGTCCTGGAGCTCGGCGTGCCGTTCGGCCGCCTCGGCCTGAAGGCCGGGGATCCGATCCGGTTCTACGTCGAGCTCATCGGCGGCGAATCGAGCCTCGACCGGGCCCCTCGCGAGGGGATCTTCGAGTTGACCGTGCCCACGCCCGACTTCGAACGGATCATGTGGCAAGTATAAGCGCCTGACCTGCCGTTTGCGGTGTCGCTCGACGGGACGGATCCCGGAGGCGTCCTCAAGTCGTTTCGTCCACGGAGGCCGGAAGATGCCCGAGCTGCGTAAGGATCCGATCGTCGGTCGTTGGGTGATCATCGCGCACGAGCGGGCGAAACGACCTCACGACTTCCGCGGAGAAGCCCAGACCGTCGCGGAGGGGGGCCTGTGCCCCTTCTGCGAGGGCCAGGAGGACAAGACGCCCCCCGAGATCCTCGCCTATCGCGAGCGCGGGACGCGGGCCAACGGGCCGGGCTGGCGCATCCGAGTCGTCCCGAACAAGTTCCCCGCACTCAAAGTTGAAGGGAACCTGCACAAGCGTGGCGAGGGGATCTACGACAAGATGGCGGGCGTGGGAGCCCACGAAGTCATCATCGAATCGCCGCGCCACCACGTGAGCATGGCCTCGCTCTCGGAAGATAATATCCGGGAAGTCTTATGGGTCTACCGCGACCGCCTGGTCGATCTAAAGCGGGACACGCGACTCGTCCACGGCATGTTGTTCAAGAACGTCGGTGCCGCCGGCGGCGCAAGCCTCGAGCATACCCACAGCCAGCTCATCGTCACTCCGATCGTGCCGATCTCGGTGTGGGAGGAGATGACAGGCTCGCTCGAGTTCTTCAACTACCGCGGCCGTTGCATCTACTGCGACATGGTGCAAGAAGAGCTCGCCAACGAGAAGCGGATCGTTCTGGATACGACCCACTTCACCGCATTCTGCCCCTACGCGAGCCGGTTCCCGTTCGAGACATGGATCATCCCCAAGGGCCATTCCAGCCACTTCGAGAACATCCCGAAACCCGGGGTCGACGACCTCGGGACGGTCATGCGGCAGGTCCTGAATAAGCTCGAGATCGCGCTCGACAACCCGTCATACAACTACATCATCCACACCGCGCCGTTCGACCACCAGGAACTCCCCCACTATCACTGGCACATCGAGATCATCCCCCGACTGTCCCGGATCGCCGGGTTCGAATGGGGCTCCGGCTTCTACATCAACCCGGTCCCACCAGAAGACGCGGCGCGATTCCTCAGGGACACCGAAATCGGCACGCTCGGGATGGGAATCACTGCGGGACAAGAGACCGGACTAGCCTGAACGCCTTCGAGCCGCTCAAGTCCAGGATGGGAACGCGAGAGTCTCGTCCCGAAACGGCTTGATGCGCCGGCGAGCGCGTCTGACTTGCTCGATTCGAAGGGGATTCGCAAAAGCCTGCCACGTGCTCGGAGGGGCAGGAAGACCGCCCCAATTTACGCATTATCGCAAGGCCACGTCGTCGGCCGACCTTCCCCATCCGACAGCCTTTCCGCGCCCCGATTAATTCGCACAGGCCTCTCCGTTTCCCGTTGGGAAATCTCAATCCGGATTGGCGATGAGAATCGGTTCTGCGAGGATAGTCGTTCCATCCCGAACCCGATCGCCGCGAGCCTCGAGGGCATCCCATGTCCGGCGTCCGCTTGATCTTCGCCCTGCACAACCATCAGCCCGTGGGTAATTTCGACGGCGTCTTCGAAGCGGCGTATCGCGAAGGGTATCTGCCATTCCTCGAGGTGATGGAGGATTATCCCCAGATCCCGTTCGTCCTCCATACCTCGGGGCCGCTTTTGGAGTGGCTGATCGAGCGGAGGCCCGATTACGTCTCCCGGATTCGCTCCATGGTCGAGGCGGGCCGGGTCGAGATCCTCGGCGGCGGCTTCTACGAGCCGATCATGACGATGATCCCGCATCGGGATCGCGTCGGCCAGATTCGGACGTATTCCAGCTACTTGAGAGAACATTTCGGGGCCCCGATCCGGGGGATGTGGGTCCCCGAGCGGGTCTGGGAACAGCCCCTGGTCTCGTCGCTGGTGGACGCGGGGATCGAGTACACCGTCCTCGACGACTTCCATTTCGGCCGAGCCGGCCTGACCGAGGCCGAGCTCACGGGCTATTTCCTGACCGAGGATGACGGCCACCTCCTGAAAGTCTTCCCTGTCGCGGAGCGGCTCCGGTACACGATCCCGTTCCAGGAGCCGCATGCGACGTACGAATATCTCCGCCGCCTGGCCGACGAGAACCCCGGCGCGACGGCGGTCTTCGCGGACGACGGCGAGAAGTTCGGCTCCTGGCCCGATACGTTCGATCACGTCTACACGAGGGGCTGGCTCCGGCGGTTCTGCGACATGATCGTCGGCAACCTCGACTGGTTGCGGCCGACGACCTTCGCACGAGCCGTCGATGAGACGCTGCCGAGGGGGAAGGTCTATCTGCCGGACAGCTCCTATCGGGAGATGACGGAATGGGCCTTGCCGGCGACCCGGCTGTCGGGGTACATGGCGGCGGTCCGGGAGACGGCCGGAGAACCGGCCGCGGCCCGTCTGGCGCCATTCGTCCGGGCCGGGGGCTCGTGGCGGAATTTCAAGGCACGTTACGCCGAGAGCGACGAGATGTACTCTCGGATGCTCAACCTTTCACGTCGTTTGGCCGATCTCGAAGCCCGGCCGGGCTCCGACCCCGACTATCTCGAGGTCGCTCGTCAGGAGCTCTACCGAGGCCAGTGCAACTGCCCCTACTGGCACGGCGCCTTCGGCGGTCTCTACCTCCCGCATCTCCGCAACGCCATCTATCGCAGCCTGATCTCCGCACACAACGCGCTCGACGACGCCGAAGGTCGGACCGGCCCCCGAGCGCGGCTCGAGGTCGCCGACTTCAACTTCGACGCGAGGCAGGAGGTCTGCCTCGAGAACGACCGGCTGATCGCATTCTTCCGGCCGGCGACCGGCGGGCACCTCTACGAGCTCGACGAGCGTCAGGCTCAGACGAACGTCCTGGCGACTCTGGACCGACGTCCCGAGGCCTACCACGCCGCGATCGTCGCCGCCACCGACCCCTCCGGCGGGCTTGGCGACGTTCCCGCCAGCATCCAGGGCCGGGTCGTCCTCAAGCAGGAAGGACTCGACCGCCTGCTCGTCTATGACCGCTATCCTCGCAAGGCATTCGTCGATCATTTCTTTGCCCCGGATGTGACGATCGACGACCTCGCAACCTGCCGGGACGTGGAACGCGGCGACTTTGTGACCGGGGCCTATCTCTCCAAGGTCCAGCGCGGGGACGATCGGGTCAGCCTCCTGATGGAACGACCCGGCCGGGCCGACGGCCATGCGATCCAGATTCGAAAATCCGTCGAGCTGGCCGCCGAGTCGTCGGACCTCGAGATCCGTTACGTCCTGGAAGGCTTGCCCGTCGGTGTGCCGCTCCATTTCGGGGTCGAGATGAACTTCGCGGCGATGGCGGGCCACGCCCACGACCGTTATTATCTCGACGGCGAAGGCACGAGGTTGGGGATGCTCGACTCCCGACTCGACCGCTCTCTGGTCGAGGGCGTCGGCCTCGTCGACGAGTGGCTCGACCTCTCCGTCGGCCTGGTCTGGTCGGTCCCCGGTGGCCTCTGGTGCTTCCCGATCGAGACCGTGAGCCAAAGCGAGTCGGGTTTCGAGGGCGTGTATCAGAGCTCGGCCGTGATCCCGCACTGGGTCGTGAAGGCCGACGACTCGAGGCGGTGGGAGGTCCGGATCCGCCTGAGCGCCGACCGGGCGCATGTCGCATCGAACCCCCGACATACCGAGCGGTCGACCCAACTTGCCGCGAACGAATAGACGCGAGGGATGGACGATCCCGGGATCGATCTCCTCCCCCGCGACACCCTGACGCGACACTCGAATGATCTGGCCATTCCGACCGCGGAAGAAAACCCCGACCTCGGCGTCGAACGTGGATGCGACGGCGATCGTCCGCCAGGCGCGTCGGCTCCGCTTCCGAGTCCGGCCGGGGGCCGTCTCGCTCCTCGCCGGGGCGTACCACGGGGCCCGGCCCGGCCTGGGGCTGACATTCGCAGAGTTGCGGGCGTACGAACCCGGAGACGACGTCCGCCACCTGGACTGGAACGTCACCGCCCGCCAGGGGAGGCCCTACGTCCGTCGGTTCGTCGAAGAGCGGGCGCTCACGCTCTGGTTGATCGTCGATGTCTCGGCCAGTCTACGGTTCGGCGACGAGGGACGGACGAAAGCCGACCGGGCGTCTCAGGCGGCCGCCTTGCTCGCGACAGCCGCCATCCAGAACGGCGACCGCGTCGGGTTGGCCCTCGTCAGCGACCGCGTCGAAGCCGAGTTGCCCCCAGGCGGCGGGACCAGGCACCTCGCCAGGTTGGTCCGGGCGCTCGTGGCAACTCCCGCGACCTCTCGGCGGACATCGCTCACGGTCGGCCTTTCTCGGCTCCGCAGGACGGCGAGACGTGCGTTGATCGTCGTCCTCAGCGACTTCCTCACTCCCGAGCCGATCGCGGCCTGGCGGCAGGCCTCGAGGCGTCACGAGGTCGTCGCAATCCGGATCGTGGACCCTCGCGAGGAGGTCCTTCCTAATACCGGCCTGCTCGTCCTCGAGGACGCCGAGCAGGGGACGAGAAAAACGATCGACACGACCTCCGCGAAGCTCCGGGACGCCTACGCCCAGGCCGCGGTTGAGCGTCGGACGGAATTCCGACGCTGGTGCGCCTCGGCCGGCCTCACGGGGTACGAGTTCTCGACCGCGGAAGATCCGATCTCCCCCTTGATTCGGATCTTCACCGGCAGGGCCCCTCGCCGAGGCGCGACGTGATCGAGAACGAGCCCACCAAGACCATCCTCCTCCCCCCGCGTCCCAACCTCGGGCCGGAGCCACTCGAGTCGCCCCGCAGTTCGCCCGTCCCCTGGGCGATCGGCGCGGGGTTCTCGCTCCTGTTGGTCTCGGCTTTTTGGATCCGGCGACGTCGTCGACGCACCAGGGCCGGCGCGTCGATCCCCCCTCCGCCCGGCACCCGCTTTTCTCCCTCCGACACGCCTCGAGAACGGATGATCTACTGGTCCTTGACGGTCCGAGAAGCACTCACCGTTCGATTCGGCGATGCATGGCGGGCGAAGACCACGGAAGAGATCGCAACCGATCCCGGCCTGCTCACCGCACTCGGTTCCGATCACGCGTTGAAGGTCGTCGGCTTCTTGCTCGAAGCCGATCGGGCCAAGTTCGCCGACTCGATCGACCTCGAGTCCTATACCGACCTGGATTTCCAAGCTCTCACCGAGTTGATCACCTCGGCGGCCAAGGAATCCACGACGAACGGCAAGCCCAGATCACGAGGCGGCCGCACTTCGACACACGCCCAAATGGCCGACACTTGAAGCGTTCTCTCTTGAAATCATCTTGATTGCATTTCGTAGAGTGGGCGCTGCCCACCTGCACTCCGACGCCCCGCTGGGCCATGCCCATCCTACGAAATGCTTATAGGTTTACAGACGAACGCCAGTCATACCAGATTGCGGGATGCGTCTCGGTCGCTCGGCACTCGCCTCACCGCCCCGTTTGGACATCCGCCTTTCGGAAACGGACCCCGAGTGTATCGTTGTGGTCGATCCCCGTCCGGAGCCGGAGTCGCCAGGTCATCTCGTCGGTAACTCGACTTGTCGCGTCCGGCGCGCTCACGACGATCCCTTCAAACGACTCGCCCGGCCGAAGCTCCGGGAACTCCTGGTCGTCGATCGACCATTCGCTGGTGACCGCCAAGGGGTACATCGTAATCTCGGCCCCCCCCCCGGTCTCGATGACCGTGTCCAGGACGTCCTTGTCCCGTTCTCGGAGGAAAGCCTCGTCGAGCGGGGCAAAGATCGTGTCTTTGGACGTGTTCCGGAGCCGGACCTTCAGCGTCAAGGCGTCGTTCCCGCCGTCACGCAGTTCGGGCTCGCTGATTGTCCGTTTCAAAGCGACGGCGCCGGACGACACCCGCATCGGGGTCACCTCGAGATCGCCCAACTGAATCGGTTTGCCCAGGGGAATCAGATGGTCGGCGGCGATCGGTACGGGGATTCCCACCTTGCGCGAACGGTCGGCTCGTTTCCCCGGGTCGGCTCGGGCCTCCAAGTTGGGCGTCACGTCCACATCCTCTGACTCGCGCAGCTTCCTCCCCGAGATCAGGACCCAGGCCAGGCCCAACGTCACGGCACTTGCGTAGCTGATGAGGAGGAACATCACGATCGAGGAACCCCGGGCTGGTTCTTCCTCCTCCTCGACCTCGACATCCGCTTCCGACTCCACGTGTTTCGCTGGGGCGGGCGGATTCGTGCCGGGGGCGGAGAGATCGAGACTGGGGAAGGCGTCGTAGGAAACCGGCTGAGGAGGGGGTCCTTCAGGGTCGCCCCCGACGATCAGGTCGAAAGCCGACGAAGTCGGGACGGACGCGGCGGAAAGATCCGTCGTCAAGCCTTCGAGTCTTTCTCGATCACCGTGCGCCCGATCCTCGGCGCTGGCGATCGCCGAGTCGTCCGGCCTCGGTTCGGTGGCCGCCGCACGAGGCGAGGAAGAACTGGGTCCCACGGCATCGATGGGAGTCGGGTCGGTGAACGCGTTCAAGATGGCGACCGCGTCGAATGATTCTCGAGGCCCGGCGCCCTCCTCGTGGGTCGTTTCGGCCTCCTCCAGAGTTGGGGCGTCGGCCGAGTATTCACCGAGAAGGGGATCGGGCGTAGGCTTCGTCAGGGTGTCGGAAAGCAGTTGAGTCAACTCGTCGTTGCTGGAGCTTCCGAGGGGCGGTCCTGGGGGGATCGGCGGCGATTCGAACTCGCGCGTCGTGAGGTCCTCGGCGTCGTGGCTTCCCGACTGAGGACCCTCGGGAGACGGTGTCCGGAAGGGAAGTCCCGTGGCATCGGTCATCGTCCGCAACCTCCTCGCGGCACGCCTCGGCTCGGGCCTCAGCCTCGAGTCGACCAGCCCGAGCCCCTCGGCCGGCTCATTCGATTATACCAGTCCACCGACCCGTCGGAGAACGCGACGCCCGCCGGGTCCTCGCGGAAGTCCACTTCCGCCAGGATCCCGATCCCGTCCAGGAGCCGGGCCAACGCCCCGGCATTCGTCGCCTCCGCCAGACTCCCCGACTCCGGCTCGGCGCTGTTGAGGATGACCCCCGCCACCCGAAGCCCGCGCGAGACCGCCGCGTCCACGGTTAAGAGGGTGTGGTTCAACGTCCCGAGCCCTTTCCTTGCCACGATCAGGAGCGGGAAATCGAGATGGATGGCCAGGTCGGCGATCGTCGCGCCCTCGGCCAGCGGCGTGAGCAATCCTCCCACACCCTCCACGACCATTACATCCGTCCGTTCGGCCCACCAGGCGAGCGCATCGTCGACCGCTCGGCAGACGGCGTCGAAGGCGAGCGGGGCGTCACACCGACGAGCGGCGACCACCGGCGCGAGCGGTTCTTCATAGACAAACGGAGTGACCTTCTCGAACGGGACATCACCCCCGATGGCCTCGATCAACGCCGAGACGTCCTCCGACTCCCAGGCGCCATCGACGAACGACGCGCCGGTCGCGACCGGCTTCAAGACCCCGACGCGGCGGCCCTGTCGCGACAACTCCCTCGCGATCGTCGAGGCAACCACCGTCTTGCCGACCCCCGTATCGGTACCGACGACGAAGAGGCCGCGACCGATCATACCGTCGTCTCCTCGGTCGCTTTCCTGATGCACATCAGCATCGTATCGAGCATGGCGTCGAGTTCTCCGATCGTGATCGCAAGCGGCGGCATTACGACGAGGACGTCGCCCAGGGGCCGGATGAGCAGGCCCGACTCGCGAGCCAGGGCACAGATTCTGGCACCGACCTGGTCGGTCCAGGGATACGGCGCCTTGGACGACTTGTCCGCCACCAACTCGATCCCCGCGATCAGGCCGCGCTGCCGGGCATCGCCGACGTGCGGAAGTCCTCGGAATTCTTCGAGCCGCTCGGTCAGGCGAGCGATCTTCGGCTCGAGCGCCTCGAGGGTCGACTCGTCCTCGAAGACCTGGAGGTTGGCGAGGGCGACCGCCGCGCCGAGCGGATTCCCGCCGAACGTGTGTCCATGATAGAACGTCTTTCCGTCGGCGATCGTCCCGTAGAATGCGGAATAAACCCGCTCGGTCGTCAACGTCGCCGCGAGCGGCAAGTACCCTCCGGTCAGCCCCTTGGCGAGGCAGAGCAAGTCGGGAGTCACCCCCTCTTGCTCGCAAGCGAACAGGGTCCCGGTCCTGCCGAAGCCGACGGCAACCTCGTCGGCGATCAACAACACGTCATGCTTCGTACACAACTCGCGAAGCCCACGGAGGTAGTCGGGCGGGTGGACGATCATCCCGGCCGCCCCCTGGACGAGGGGCTCGACGACGATCGCGGCAACCTCGCCGGGGTGGGCCGACAAGAGACGGTCCACCTCGGCCAGACAGGCCTTACCACAGTCGGGGTGTTGGAGCTCCAACGGGCATCGGTAGCAATGAGGCGACGGGGCCCGCAAGGCCGGAAAAAGCAGCGGCCCGAACATCGCGTGGAACCGGTCAACTCCCCCGACGCTTACGTCGCCAAGTGTGTCGCCGTGATAGGCCCCGCCGAGCGCGAGGAAACGCGTCCGCTTCGGCTCGGGGTCCGGCTTCTGGCGCCAGTATTGGAACGCCATCTTGAGGGCCACCTCGACCGCCGTCGCACCGTCGTCCGAGAAGAAGACGCGCGTCAGACCCTCGGGCGCGAGCTCGACGAGCTTCCGAGCGAGCTCGATCGCGGTCGGATGACTGACGCCGAGGAGGGTCGAATGCGCCACTTTGTCGAGCTGCTCTCGAATCGCGGCGTCCAGTGCCGGGTGCCGATGCCCGTGGACGTTGCACCAGAGCGAGCTGACGCCGTCGAGATAGCGTCGCCCCTGAACGTCGAACAGGTAGACACCCTCACCCCGCTCGATGATGAGCGGCTCCGCCGCAGCCCAGTCCGCTTGCGCGGTGAAAGGATGCCAGAGATGGGCGTGGTCCCAGTTGGCGAGGGTTTCTCGGGGGATCGTGGAGGGCATGGGATTCCATTCACCACAAAGGCACAAAGACACAAAGGTCAGAAATTCTAGAAATCCTAAATCTTAAATCTTTCAATTCTAACCTTTCGGCTTCCCTTGATGCCTTTGTGGTGAATCACGGTCTTGTCCTATCTCGATGCCCCAGGATGTTCACCTTCGTCCCCACCCCCACCGTCAATCGACGTGCGGCGTTGCCGTTCACGATCGAGACCTCGAGTCGTCCTGAGCTACCGACCAGGGCGACGAGCGTCCCGGGTGGTTGGTGCCCATAGGTCGTGACAACTCCGGCTATCCGGCTCCCGGCGACGTCGATCGTCCAATCCTCGAGGGGATGATTGTCAAGAATCGTTCGATCGAGGTTCGTGATGAGATTGCCGAAGGCGTCGATGAAGATGACTTCGCCGGAATAGCCATCGTCGTTTCGGCTCGGCTCGAGTCCAGGAAGAGGGACGTAGCTGGCCAGCCTCGGGCCGAGTTCGTCGGGGTTGCGGCCGAGCAAAAGGTGGGCGGCGGCCGGGGCGAGGACATCTCGCCCGTGGAAGGTATTCGAGACCGGTTCTCGACGAAGCGCAGGGTTGGCGATCTCCCAAAGTCCGATCGGTGGATGAGCTCGCAGGACCTCGCCGACCAGGCCGTTGTCCGGGAGCACGAACCATTGGTCGACCGTGGAGACGGCGATCAGGCGGCGGCTCGTCCCGACGCCCGGGTCGACAACGGCGAGGTGGACCGTCCCGGTCGGAAAGGCGACGACGACCGTCGAGAGGATGTAGGCCCCCTGGCGGATCGCCTGGGGAGCGATGAGGTGGGTGACATCGAGGATCCGGGCGTCCGGGACCAGGCCCAGGACCACTCCCTTCATCTCGGCGACGTACGAGCCCTCGAGCCCGAAGTCGGTCGTCATGGTGAGGATCCCGCCGCCCACCGCCCCACCTCCTCTCAACAGGCCTTCACTTCGTATCCAGAAGCCTCGTCAGGACCCCGACTTCGCCTCGTAATTCGCCGTGATCCGGGACGAGATCCCCCCCCTCGGGGTGAACTGGCCGACCACACGCATCCGCCTCGGCTGGCAGGCCGCGACGAAGTCGTCGAGCATCGTGTTGATCGAGTGTTCGTAGAAGATTCCCCGGTTACGATACGCGAAGAGGTAGAGCTTGAGGCTCTTCAGCTCGATGCAGGTGGCGTCGGGCACGTAGGTGATGAGGATCGTCCCGAAGTCTGGCTGGCCGGTCATCGGGCAGACCGCCGTGAACTCCGGGCAGGTGATCTCGATCTCGTAGTCCCGGTTCGGGAACTGGTTCGGGAACGTCTCCAGCGACATCGCACGAGTCCTCGGTCGATCGTTGAGGGATCCATACGGACTCGCCCCGCATCTCCCCCCCCGCGTGAATTTCTATTGTAGCGAACCCAGACGACCTCGGCGAAGCGAACGGCCGGTTCTCCCCTCCGAATAGAAGAGTGAGACCCGACCTCGGCGCATAAAAGAACGCCCGGCCGTCGCGAGAGACGGCCGGGCGGGCTGTCGTCCGCACCCGTCGAGGGGATGAGCACTCGAGTCGGGTGTTGGATCCGGATCAGCGAATCGTGGGCGGGTGGACGACGTTCTGGGCCGCCTTCGGAGTCGGCATCTCGAGGGCCGCTCGGGCGTCCGGCGTCTTGCCGTCGGGCCCGACGGGGAGCGTCGGGAGGACGACCTTGACCTCTTCGCCGCTGAGGGCCTTCATGAAGGCGACAACATCGGCCTTTTCGGAGGCGGTCAGGTTGAGCTTCTTCATTTCCTTGTCGAGCGAGGGATTCGGGAATCCTCCCTTGTCGTAGTGCTCGACAACCTCTTCCAGGGTGGCGATGCTGCCGTCGTGCATGTACGGGCCGGTCTTCTCGGCGTCGCGGACCGTCGGGGTCTTGAAGGCGCCAAGCTCGGCAGGGTCCTTCGATCCAATCGGCGAGATCGCCCACCGCCCGAGGTCGGCGAATTCGCGCTTCGCTTCGTCCCAGCCGATCCCGAGGTTGTGGAACTTCTCGTCGCTGAAGTTGAAGCCGGAGTGGCAGACGGTGCAGGCCGCCTTCGCTCGGGTGACGCCGGGCTTGAAGTCGTCGTCGCTGCTGAGGCTCAGGCCGAAGAGGACCATGCCCCGCTTCTCGCTCTCGGAGAGGGCCTTGAAGTCGCCGTCGCGGGTGTATTTGTCATACTTCGAGTTGCCCGAGAGCGCGGCCACGCGCTCGAATGTGGCGACGGCTTTCGCGAAACCGTCGAGGGTCACCTCGGTGCCGAAGACCTGCTGGAACTGGTCCTGGTAGCCCTTGATCGTGCGGAGTCGCTTGATGATATCTTCGTACGACTGCTTGCCCATCTCGATCGGGTTCTGGATCGGGCCCTGGGCCTGACCTTCGAGCGAAGGGGAGCGGCCATCCCAGAACATCGTCCGGCCGAACGCGGTGTTGATCACCGTGGGGGCGTTCCGCCCGCCGACCTGGCCGTCGATACCGGTCGAGGTCTTCAACCGGTCGGTCCAACCCTTATCGGGATTATGGCAGGTCGCGCAGCTCACGGTCCCGTCGAGAGAGACGCGAGGGTCGAAGTAGAGCTGTTTGCCGAGCTCGAACTTCGCCTTGGTCAAGGGGTTCGCGGACGGGACGACCCCCGCGAGCGAAGGGGTGAGTCCCTTGGGTACCGCGACCGTCAAGGGCTCGTCCTTGATTGCGTCCATGTTGGCCTGGAGCCAGAGGACATTCTGCGGGCTACCGCCGGAGGCAGCTTCCCCGCCCTTCACCTCCTCCTTGACGACGTCGATCAGCTTCTTCGGGTCGACCGCACGGTCGGGCGTCACAAGCTCCGCCGATTCCGAAGACCTCTTCGCGGCCGGTTCGACCTTGGCGGCCTGATCGCCGGTCGCCGCAGTCGGCTTCGCGGTTTCTTCAACGCCCGCCCCGCCGCAACCACTCAGTGCAAACAGCACCGGCAGTGCAAGGGCCAGCGTGGCAGACGATCCGAGCATCTGGCGCATTCACCAATCTCCAGTTGAGACCGAGTTCCTGAGACCCTCAAAGCGACATCTCGACCTCGGGCCGAATCGACTCTCCGCCGTCCGCGAGGCTTGCGTCCCAATACCGAAGGACGTCGAGGATCCGCGTCCCCAGCGCCGTTGGGAGCGTCGACGGACGAGCGCGGGCCGCCCCGGGTGCCGCCCTTAAAGTTGCGGTGTTCGTTCCGCCCGGCAGTGGGCCGGTCAAACCTGTCGGGATTGCATCAAACTCCAGGCGGGTGGTACTCCGACACAATCCTCAAGACTCGGTGCCCAAGAGGCCGGGGCTTCCTCCCATGACGACCGGGTCCACGCTCACCTCCGAGCAAGGCCCCGGAGTACCTCGATGTTTCGCGATCCGGTATGGTGGGGGACCAAGCAGATCGATAATGATTATTGTTATCAGTCGAGCCACGGTCAAGGCGCGCGCGAATGATCGAGGCCCTGGTGGGCGAGAGAAGTCGAGTCGGAGTGATCGCATGAAGAGCTTGCCGAGGACAGGGATGTCGAGTGAGGAACGGGTTCTGGTCGGACCCAGCAACCGGGTCGTTTTCGCCGACGAGCGGATGCCCGGGGTGTTTTCGACCCCTTGGCTGATCGCCCACCTCGAGTATGCGGCCCGAGCCGCGATCGCCCCTTGCCTCGAGGACCACGAACGGAGCGTCGGCACGTTCGTGGAGGTCGAGCACATGGCACCCACGCCCGAGGGCTTCACCGTGGTATGTCGGGCTCGAGTCATCCACGTCGACGGCCCGGTCGTGACTTTCCAGGTCGACGCCCACGACGGCCAGGAGACGGTCGCTCGAGGCCTTCATCGTCGGCGCGTCATCGACGTCGACCGGTTCGCCCGTCGAGTCGAAAGAAAGCGGAAGAAGTAATCTTCGGTCGATCGCAAATCCGTTGGGAGTCGATCGGACGGCTGCAACCATGGCCTTCGGGACAGCCCTCGGATCCGACCTCATCCTCGGCCGGATGCCTGTGGCCTGCGCGACGTCGGGACTATAGACTTGGGACCTTTCACTGACCATTCCCGACTCCCGACCACGGCTGGGTGATCCATGTCGAAGAAGGTTGCCGTCTTCTGGCCCGGCGATTATCGCGCCAAACCGAACGAGTGGGCCCTCCCCCATTCCCGAGAGACGACCGAGCAACTGGTCGCGGCGCTCAAGAAGCTGGGGCGGTCCCCCTACGTCGTCGACGGCTACGTCACCGGCCCGGACCAGGCGATCTCCAAGCTCGGCCCGATCGACGACCCGATGGTCGGCGTCTTCGTCCACTGGACCTACGCCCCGCACACGGTCGACGGCGTTGTCGGCAAGGACAACCCGCTGCTCCTGGCCTCGAATTTCTCGGGGACCTGGCCCGGGCTCGTCGCCCTGCTCAACACGGGCGCCTCGCTCGAGAGCGTCGGCCGGGCTTCCTCGCGCGTCTGGACCGACGCGCCCGACTGGACCGCCGACGCCCACTTCATGGAACGCCTCGACGAGTGGTGCTCGACCGGGCGGATCGGCTACGACTCCTCCGAGATCCACGGGGCCGCCGCCCTCGGCGCCGAGGCCCTCAAGGTCGCCGACTCGGTCCTCCAGCAGATCCGCCGGAAGCGGATCCTCGCCTTGATGCTGGGCGACACCTCGATGGGCATGATCAACGGCTACTTCGGACCGAGGCTCCTCTACCCCATCGGATTCAGTGAGCACAAGGTCGACCAGGCCTGGCTCGTCGAGCGGACCCGTTCGGTCGCCGACACCCGCGTCAACGACGCATTCAAGTTCGTGCAAGACAAGGGTGTCACGTTCCATTGGGGCGAGGCCGACGCCGAGGACTTCACGCCCGAGGCGACCAAGGAGCAGCTCCGAAGCTACCTGGCCGTGCTCGACCTGCTCGAGGAGTTCCACGCCGACTGCCTCGGCTGGCAGTACCAGCTTGGCCTCCTGAAGCTTCTACCGCCGAGCGACTTCAGTGAGGGTCTCCTCAACTCCCATGCCCGTCCGGAAGGAAACGGCCACGTCGTCATCACCAGCACCGAGGCCGACCAGGGCAACCTCGTGCCGATGGAGATGATGAAGCGGATCCTCGAGGCCAAAGGGGAACCGGGCGCCGTCATGTTCCACGACGTCCGCTGGGGCGGAGAGCACGAGGGGCGCTGGCTCTGGGTCCTGCTCAATTCCGGGAGCTGCGGCGCCTACGCCTTCAACAAGGATGTGTCGACCCTCAAAGGTGTCCACAGCTATCGGCAACCCTCGGGCTACTTCCCGGTGCCCGGCGGGACCTTCGCCGGCGAGAGCCTGCCCGGCCCGATCACCTGGGCCCGAGCCTGGATCGACCGCGAGGGCGAGCTCGTCATGGACCTCGGCAAAGGCGAGTCGGTCACCCTCCCCGAGACCGTCCGCGAATCCTGGTGGCGCGGGACGACCCGGCAATGGCCGTTCATGGCCGCCGACCTCGGCTGCTCCAAGGACACGATCATGGCTCACTATATGAGCAACCACATCGCCGTCGCCTATGGCGACATCTTCGGCGAGATGCTCGCCCTCAGCTCGTCGCTCGGCTTCAAGATCCGAGTCTTCTCGGGCTCCCCCTCCGCCTGAGCCGAAGGCGGTCGAAGCGTGCCGGCCGCAAAACCACGGAGACCCGACGAGTCGAGAACTCGTCGGTGTCTTCCGTCGTAATAGACCGAGTGTTAGACTCGACGGAGTCGTCGCCACCCGACGAACCTTGGGACAACCCGACCGGGGGAACTTCGGCGATGGAACCCGTGGTTTTGACGTGCGAGGGGTGCGGGGTCAAAATCCGCATCTCTCGACCGGACGTCGCGAAAAAGCGGCGATGTCCGCAATGCCGAACCTCTTTGGACTCCGCCCTCACGCTCGCCTTCGACCCCGGTGCCCGCTTCGAACCCGAGCTTTCTCCGACCTCAAGTCGCCAACTTCCCCGTCGCATCCTCGGGACGTTACTCGCCGTCTCGGCCTTTCTGACCACACTCGTCTACGCAGGCCTTCGTTATGGGG
Source organism: Singulisphaera rosea (assembly GCF_054877945.1). Taxonomy (NCBI): domain Bacteria; kingdom Pseudomonadati; phylum Planctomycetota; class Planctomycetia; order Isosphaerales; family Isosphaeraceae; genus Singulisphaera; species Singulisphaera rosea. The sequence continues at coordinate 787,563 of NZ_JBTYIP020000002.1, forward strand.
TCGCGACAGGTTCGTGGTTGAATCACGACCCATTGCCTCCCGTCATTGCCGTGCGCCCCTGCCCCCCGAAGGCGACGAAAGCCGAGCATTCGATCTCCCTCGGAAAACCGATCGTCCACGACATCGAGCTTTCCGAACCGCCGACGATCGAGCACGCCGATCTCCATGGTCCTCCTCGCCTTATGGCGTCTCAGGTTTCTTCCCCCGCACCGATCGAACCCATCGATTCGCGGCTCGCGACGGAAAACGCATCCAAGGTGGTCGACCAAATCGCCCCGCCTCCTCCTCCCAAAGTCGAGGCGATCTCCTCCACCCCGATCACGACAACCCTCTCGATCCCGACCGTGTCGATCCCCGGCGCCCTGGATGCACCCTCGAGCCTCGAGCCCAAGCGGATCCGGCTCCGCACCGAGGGGGGCGACCACCTCGTCGCCCGACTCCACGGTGTCGTCGACGACAAGATCAGCGTGGTCCTACCCGATGGACAACTTGGATTCTCGACGGGGTTGGCGTACACCGACGAGCCCTTCAAGGCCGCGACGATCGACCAAATCCGCGACGAGTTGACGAGAGCCAAGCCATTCTCGGCGTTCAAGGTCCGGCAATCCTCCCGATATCTCGTCCTCTACAACTCGACAGACTCCTTCGCCGAAGCCAGCAACACACTCCTGGAAGACCTCTACAAGAAGCTCACGGAACTGCTTCGAAAGAAAGGACTCCCGGTGCGCGAGCCGGAGTTCCCGCTCGTCGCGATCATATTCCGCACCGAGAAGGACTTCCGGGCCCACAAGCAGGTGGACCCCGAAATCCAGGCGTACTACGAGATCCTTTCGAATCGGATCTACTTCTACCAACAGTCCGACGATGACGGTGACTCCCCCCGAGTGATGGCGCTCCGGAAGCCCCAAACCGTGGCGCACGAGGGGACGCACCAGATCCTCCAGAACATCGGCGTCCAGCCACGACTGAGCGCCTGGCCCCCCTGGCTCGTGGAAGGGCTGGCGGAATACTGCTCGCCTCCGATGATGACTCGCAAAGGCGCGGCCTGGGGGGGCCTGGGCATGGTCAACTCCATGCACATGGCCACGATCAATGATCTGAGCGACCCGCTTACCCTCCAGGTCAAAGGGGCCTCCGAGCCCCAGATCGGCCGAGATCCGAAGAAGCCGCTGGTCGAATACATCGTGACTCGCACCGAGCTCACGCCGACCGACTATGCTCTCTCATGGGCGTTAACCCATTACCTCTCGCTCAAGCGTGGACCCGAGTTTCTCAAGTATTTGAAGGCGATGAGCGAGCTTCCTCCGATGAAGAAGCGGTCTCCGGAGGAACACCTCGCCGATTTCCGGGCCGCCTTCGGAGCCGACCTCGGTAAGATCGACCGGGCGGTCGCCAATCACCTCTCCAAACTGAAGTACGACCCCCTGCCCTACTACGCCGTCGTGTTCGAGCAACCGATCCTCGGCGGTCGGGTCCGACGCGCCGCCCTCGTCAGCCGCTCCCCTTCGGTGATCAGCCAGTGGCTCGCGGAGATCCCCGCTCCGAACGGCGGCCCCTCGTCCTGGGAAGCCTATCCCTTCCCCACCAAGGCCCGCGCCCTGCTCTCGGCCCAGGAGTGGACCCAAAGCCGCTAACGCGGGCCCCGCTTTTGACAGATCTCCTGGCTTGCATATCAGCAAACACGAACAGCCGCCATCTGGGACCGTGCTTGCCCCGCAGTCGGGGGGTGATCACGGAGGCCTAGACGCGCCTCGGAAATCGGGGACCGCATCGTCCCGACACGGTCCCGGCATCCGAACGATCAATCGATCTTTTGAAGAGCGGCCAGCGACGTCTCGACCAGGGCTTGCCCAGCCCACGGGGCGAGCTTGGCGCTTCGCGCGGTCCGAGGTTCATATCCCCCGGCATAGTAGGCCGACGGTGTCGCCACGTACCCGATCCACTGGTTCGCGAGGCTGACGACCCATGTCCTGCCGAACGGGCTGGCCGCCTTGATGTCGAGCCCGAGCTGGCAAAAGAACTCGGCGCCGTTGGTGACGATCCCAAGCCCCCCCACCCGCATCGCCTGGACCTCGCACGCGATCTCCGGGCGAGCGGCACGCTCCTTGGCGAGCTCCTCGAGCTCGCGTGCATAGATCCGGTCGGCCACCGACCCGGCCCCAAGCCCCGTCGCCGGTGCGGAACGCTTGGCCTCTTCGGCATCTCGGATCGGGATCGAGACCGACGTTCGCGCGGCGTCCAGCTCGAGATCCTTGTGCCACTCCATCCGGGCCACCGTCTGGGCCACCTCGGCTCCCAGGGCCAGGCCGAACATCTCGCCCCATTCGCCCCCGAACTCTCGCCCCGGCCGACGATTGTCGACCTGGGTCACGTCCCCCGCGGCCCCGAGAAGAAATCCAACCGGTAAATCAGGACGTTTGTAATACCGCCTCAGAGTCTCTCGGAGGTAGTAGACATAGTCCGCGGTGAACCCCGCCCCCCCGACGACGGTCAGGTGGCATGCGAAGTTGACGAACAGGCCGAGCAACTCCCCTCCAGGCCCCCTCGCCGCCAACACGCCGACGTCGGGGTCGATCGGCCCGGCCGGCTTGACCATCTCCGCATTCCCCTTCCCTGGATGCGTCAACTGCCTCCCGTCGCGCATGAGGAACCGTCGGTTGAAACTGATGCTCGGCTCATGCCCGAACCCATCCCCGACCTCGGCCTCGTGGAGCGAGTGATACGCAGAGATCACCGCCTCCGCGACCCGCCTCGCGACCAGGTCGACGTACTTGGGGTCTTCGTCCGACTCGAAGCAACTCGCGATCGGCCCACCCCCGTGCGTATGGCTCGCGCCGATGAGGACATGCGTCCTCGGAATCTTCGTGGCCTTCTCGATCGCCTCCCTCGCGCGGGCGGTCGGCTCCTCCCCGATAAACAAGGCATCGATCCCGACCAGCGCCACCGTCGCCTTGTCGCTCCGGATGACCATCGCGACGGCCTTCAACGGATCGTGCACCTCCTTGAGGGTCCTCGCCTGCATCCCCCCCGGGCTCTGGGCCCCGAGTTCCGGCGTGATATCCGCCTCACCGAATCCCACATTGAGCATCGCGCGACCTCCCGCCTCAGAATCGCAGAGTGACATCGTCGACGCGCCAGGATCGCTAGCCAAGACGCGTCCTCTCGTGTAAGATATTGTCTCCTGGTCCACGTCGAAGCCAGCCCCAACCCCTTGAGGCACCTCTTCGACTACACCAGGCCGACAAATTATCGGGGACGTAGCTCAATTGGGAGAGCGCCTGCTTTGCAAGCAGGAGGTTGTGGGTTCGATTCCCATCGTCTCCACTCCTAAAGCCCTGAAATCAAAAGACTTAGGGCAAATCCTCAGTTACAAATCGGGCTAGCCAAAAAGTAGTTACAAATCCAGTCACAAATTTGCCCGGCGACGACCATAAAATGGGCTCGAAGGTGAGATGATCTCCTTCGAGCCCATTTTCTTTTCCGGCCCGTTACAATTCGATCGCTGGCTAATTGTCACTGAAGATTAAACCCCGAACGAATTCGTTGATCGGGATTCAACAGAGGGAAGAGCCCGACTTCGGCTTGCCTTCACGATGCCCATCAATCCATTCCTCGTTGACCTCGAAGTGGTCCCTCGCATCTGCAAGGCCACGCCGAAGTCACCGGCCTCTTAGCCATCGATCGCTTCGCCGATGCGGGCCAGGTAGACACCGATTAGCGCCAGCTTGTCGACGATCAAGTCTCACTTGGTGGGCTCGAATTCGACGGCCAGGGCGGCGAAGCCCCCTCGAGCTTGATGGGGTTAGCCTCAATCCGAAGACCGTTTTGGCTTACAGGCCGGACAGACGGGGCCGCCGTCGAAGGTCCAACCTCGGGCCATGAGCTTCTCGCCCGCCTTTCGCCGATGCTTGTCGCTTAGATAGCTGTGCGGGGAGGCCGAGACGTGATCCTCTCCGTTGCAGGAAGGGCGAGAACAGAGAAGCCTAAACGATTGCCCGAGGTCGTCCGAACACGAGCGGACAAATGGGAACAGGCTTTCGAGTGACTCGTCGGCTCGCACGGTGACCGGGCCTTCCCGCAGGTTCTTTCTTCCCGATCAATTTAGGACAGGAACCAACTGGAAAGGTTCGGTCTCTGGACTGAGGTGCCATCGAAGATCGTTTTTTGAACGTTTCGAGCGATTGTGGTACAATGTCCACAGGTGGCATTTTGTTTTTTGGCCTCGATGATGAACGGAAGAGGGTATGGCAAGTTTTCGACCACGCTCGAAGCGGCTTGCGCCTCCACCAGAGGTTTTTCGATACGACATTCCCAGGTTAGTGCGGCATCGCATCATTTATACACTTGGAGATTATATCAGCACTTGGAAGCCAAACAGTCTTTCGCTCATCCATATTTTTCAGGGGGCCAACAGGTTGCTTCTTCGGAGTTTAGGAGAACTACCCTATTTTGTCTACGACGGAGAGAATGATTTTCATACGTTTTCAAATTATTTCTCTGATTGCCCTGATGATGCGATGCTAGATTTTTTGGAAGCCATGTTTTACGTTGATATTTATATTCTAGACAATAAAGCGGCAGAGAAAGTGAACGATATCTTTCGTGAGGAGGGAGTGGGATACGAACTGACACTCATCCGGGATGTTGTCACAGATTCGGAGTGGGGTCGAAGTGTTGAGCACGAACATCCGCAGATCATCAAAAAGGATGAGGAGTTCCTTCACAACGAGGTTGTGAAGCCATGTCTAAATGCTCTTGCTCACTCCGAGTTCAAGGTGGCCTTGGACGAGATGATGAAGGCCCATGAAGAGATTCGTCACGGCCAATACGAAGGTGCCTTGACGAATGCCGCAGCCTCATTCGAGAGCGTGTTGAAGACGATCTGCTCGTTGAAGGGATGGGAATTCGACCCCGAGAAGGCAACGTGCTCCACGCTCGTAAAGATTTGCAAGGACAACCATCTCTTCCACGGCTTCTACGCACCCATGCTAGAGGCGGTCGGAACTGTCAGGAACAAGATGAGCGATGCACACGGACGTGGGCCGGAACCGCTCCATGAGGTCAACAAAGAATACGCAGACCACATGATCCAAATCACGTCGGCCCACATCACCATGCTGATCAAGCTCGCCGGCATCTAACTTCTTGACCAAAAAGCAACCCCTCTGAAGCAGGCTTTAGCAGAACACCCGTTCACAATGCCTACCAAGTCAATAAGAGCGGAACCCCAAAATCAGAAAATTCCCTAGTGCTCGTCATTTGGTGCGCGCAAATGGACAAAATACGAAATCTAAGGGGTCCGATTGGACGAAAACCCTGGCCTGGGAACGCTTCCGAGCCACCCAAACCCCCAGGCTTTTGACTCTGGCGCGCACCATCTGGCGAGCGCTAGGGAAAATTCCGGTTCTAGCCTTCTCCCAGGCTCCCCGAGCGCGTCTTCCAAAGTACGCGTAGATGGGATTCCTCGACTAGATTATGCTCAATCCCCTGATATCGGGTTTCTGGTAGAATCGGCTCAGGAGGTTCCGACCATGGCTACCGTCGAAAAACCGCTGACAGAATCGGTGCTTACCCCCGAGGTGATGGCCGAACTGCAACGCGCCATCGAAGACGCCGCGAAGAGGGTTCGTGACCCCGAGAAGATGCGGCGAGCCGCTGAGGAGATGGACAGGACGCGCGAGGCAATCTTCCAAAGGATCGGCCTCGTCGACTTCGCCGTCCCGACAATTCGGGCCTTGCGCGATGTCGATGACGAATGAGGCTCATCCTCGATTCTTGCGTGGGTCTTAAATGCCTACTCAAGGAGGATGACTCCGACAGAGCGAACCGGGTCCGCGACGATTTCATTGCAGGCAAGCATGATCTCATCGCGCCGGACATCTTCCCCATCGAGGTCGTGCATTCCCTGACGCGGGCAGAGCGGCAACTCAGGATCACCCCGGTCGAAGGGGCCAGTCACCTGAAGACGATGTTCGCCACGCTGCCTGCCCTGCACCCCTACCTATTGCTTCTCCCCCGAGCCTATCAGATTTCCTCCCAGTCCCGTCAGGGCGTGTACGACTGTCGGTACGTTGCTCTAGCCGAGCGGGAAGGATGCGATTTGCTCGCCGCCGATGACAAGCTGATCCGCAACCTGGGGAAGCTCTTCCCGTTCATCCGCGACCTCGCGTCGATGCCGTGATTACCGGGTTCGCATCAACGGATGCTCCTCTGCCGCGGCAGGGATACGGCAGTAAACCCCCAAAAAAACCGCGAAAAACAAGAATTCCTGACACTGACTTACGGCGACCGAAAACACAAACTTTTGCTCCCAAAGGGCTTACAGCTGACGCCTCGGCCCGCTTCGGGGGTCGTCCCAAACCGAACCCTCAGCAACTTGGCACTGTTCAGTAGTATTCAATCGACTAATGTCGGCGCAAAAGTCGATGGTCTCACGGGATTGCTGTTTTGGAACGCTCCTTGCTTTGTGTCGCAAAGTGACTGGTTCGTACACTATGCCTCTCACCCTACTTTGGGACGCTCCCCGCTTTGCAAGCAGGAGATTGAGGGTTCGATCCTCTTCGGCTCCACTTACAGGCTTTGAAGAAATAGCGAACCAATTCGATTGCTCTCGGTTGAAACCCCGACCGGTTCTCGAAAATGAAGGCGAGGCCAACTGGATCGTGATCCCGTCGGCCCCGCCTTCATTTTTATTGATGATCAAATCGATGTTCTAAGCGAGTGATCACTCCTGCACTGAAGGAGCCAAGATGACCGCCTTCCACGTACAAAAGCCTCGATCAGCGACTCGTGGGATGCCGTTTCGCGTCGGGAATCTGGATGCCGTCGGGGTCATTCCAACAACTTCAGATGCGCGGAACTGTCGAGAAGGGTCCTGGTGAAGATGGCCCGGAACGACTTGCGTCGGGGCTCGAGCCGAGGGCGGCGATCAAGAATCCGAAGAACGCCAGCATTGACATGCCGATGCGCCAGACGTGATTCCCTTGCAAGGATGCAAACCCGACGCACAAGGCCGCAACGATGAAGAGAAGCTGACCGATGGAAAGCCGAGGTGAATGCATGGTGATTCTCCCGTGGGCGATATCGGTATCCGAGTCTCGGTAACGAAGGCGGAGAACGACAGGGCCGGGGAGTTCGCTCGAGGGGCGGGACTCGGTCGGCCGGACTCTAGGAACGGGTCTCAGACGCTAGAATGTTCCGTAGGTTGACTTTCGACGCGCGCAAGCCATGGCTCCGAGGCTCCTGTTATGGTTCACCTCTGGGTGATCGTGATGTGGGGGAATTTTGTCGAGGGGATAGACTCTAGTTTATCAGCAAATCGCTCGCCGGGAATGGCCTCACCCTTTTCTCAGACCACAAAAGTTTCGATGCACACCCAATCCAACCACGTCGCCGTCCGGCCGCTCTACCTCTTCCATCGATAAGGCATACGGCTAGAACTGGTGGGTTGTGCTCGACCTGAAAGGGCGCGGCCGTGTGCCGCCTGACTGGCAGGGCGGTTAGTCGACGTCGACGCGGACAGATCCGAGAGCGCCGACGGCATCGATATCGGCGCCGTCGGGCGAATTGTTCGTCCCCGAGTCCTTGAGGCGGACGAAGCGGAACTGCTGACCTTCTTTCACGAACGGTCCGATGTCGAGGGTCGCCTTACCCCCCGCCGCCTGTCCAATGTTGATCCAGCTCCGCCCGTCTTCACTGATCGCGACTTCGGTCGTTTCGATGGCGGGACCGATCTCGAAGATCGCCAGGTCCGGCCCCGCGATGTCGATCAGCCGATTGTCGACGAACTCGAGCGTGACCTGGCCGCCGGTCCCGAGCGCAAGGTATCGGTTATCGGCGACCGAGTCGTAGTTCGGTGCGCCGAGGGCCTCCTGGGGATCGTTCGACGACGCCGGGACGTCGTTCCCCGGCTGGACCGAAACCACTTTGTCGGCCCAGGACGCCCGGGAGCCGAACCGGAGCTCGTCCCCCTGATTGGTCGTGACGACGATCGGGGCATCCACCTTCTTGCGGATGTTCCGCAAGGCTTGCTGGAGCTCGGCAGCCCCCCGGGCATCGAAGTATTTCCCCCTGCCGGCCCGGGCGACTAGCTCGAGCGAGACGCGTTCGTTGTCGTTGACGCCAAAGCCGACGACGTTCACCCCGAACGTCAGGTTGCCCGACCTCGCCAGGGCCTCCGCTTCGGCCACGGGATCCCCGTTGCAGGTCTCCTTGCCGTCGGTGATCAGAACAAGGCCTCGAGGCCCTTGCGCCTTGGCGAGCTCGTTGCCGGCGGTCCGTAACGCGAGGGCGATGGGGGTGGAACCGACAGGTTGGAGCCGGCCGATGATCGAAGTAAGCTCCCCCTTCCCCGTGGAGTCGAGCGGGGAAAGGGGCCGAATCACCGCGATGGCCTCGCACCTTTGTTTGCGGTCATGGCCATAGATCAGGAACGAAAGGCCGATCCCGTCGGGGATCTTCTGGACCAAGTCGGTCACCACGCGCTGGGCCGCGCGCATCTTGCTGGGACCTTCCTTGGTGGCTTCGGACATGCTGGCCGAGCAGTCGAGGATGACCGCGATGTCCGTCACCTCGCTCGAGGCCTCGGCCCCCTTGCGGCTCGAGGACATGGCGACGATCAGATAATCCCCGGCGCCGGCCTGCTTGAGCGCATCAACCTGCCCTGCGTCGAGCGTGAAAACCGTCGGCGACTTTTCGAGACGTTTGACGATCTCGGGCGACGAGAGACCGAGCTTGAGAAGGCCGAGGACATCGTCGTAAGTCAACGGAGGACTCGTCGACGACGCCCGCGAGGCCAGGCGGACGGCCTCGAGGACCACGTCGGAGGCCCCGAGGTCCTTGATCCGTCTGAGGGCGTTTTCGTCGGCGAGAAAACTCAAACCATCCTTGCGAATCTTCGCGACGATCGCGTCGTCATCGATCTGCAACGAAAGGAGTTTGCCGAGATCCGACTCGGCTAGTGGACCGGCGGCGAAGACCCCGCGAGTCGTCGTATACGTCGCCACGAGCATCAAAGCCAAAGCGAAACCCAGGGCGAAGCGTCGACGAGTCCACATGGGAAAAACTCCTCGAATTCGACGGGCTGTTTCGGAGCTGGGCGAATCTTGATCTCTAGCGGTTGCCCCTTGTTACGCAGGCAGTCGACGGACGTGACGAACGGCCGAATGGGCCGCAGGCATCGATCTCGAGGGCGGGCGGCCGAGTCAGGTATTGATGGAGGGAAAGACAGCGATCGCGGCCGAGCACGCCCTACCGATGCGGGCGGGGATTCGGAGAGCAAAACCTACAATCCTTCCGATTCAGCACCCCTCCACCGTGCCATGTTGACGGGCAAGTCGAATCGAGATCCCGGATCAATGACTTCGAAACCGATTGGGGCGTCGACGGCGAAATACGGTGATCGCCGTCGACGCCCCAAATATCGCTGGAATTCTGATTCAAACAAGAGAACTCATTTTATGAGAAGCGTCTTCGGGTGCGGGGAGGAACTCCAGCTCGCCGGTGACGACATCGTACATCGCGCCGACGATCGCGATGCGGCCCTCCTCGACGAGGCGTGCCAGCGTTTGGCTCTGCTGGGGGAGGAATTCGACGACTCGCGCGATGTTGCGACGTGCGACCTCATTGACATACGAATCTTTCGCTTCGGTGGTGAGCTGGTCGAAGTCGATGCCATCGGCCCGATCGACCGATCGTTGGATCTCGTAGACGATCGGGTCGATGTTCTGGCAACCCGTGGCTTCGGAAGGGGTCTGAGCCGAGTCGAGGAGGTTGACCGCCGCGTTGACGGCCCCGCAACGCGTATGGCCCATGACCAGGATCAACTTCGCGCCGGCCACGTTGCAGGCATATTCGAGGCTTCCCAGGGCCTTCCGGCTCGTGATGTTGCCGGCGAGCCGTACGCTGAAGATGTCGCCCATCCCCAGGTCGAAGATCAGCTCGGCGGGGGTTCGCGAGTCGATGCAGCCCAGCACCGCGGCCAAGGGATGCTGTCCTGAGGCCGTCGCCCGCACTTGGCGACCAAGGTTGCGAGTCAGTCGCTGACCGTTGAGGAAGCGATTGTGCCCCTCCTTCAACAACTCCAGGACTTCGCCGGGCGTGATCGTGCTCTGGAACTCGCGCGTCGAGTGATCTAAGTATTGGGTCTGATCCTCGAGCTGATAGCGATCCAGGAAACCGAGCAAGCTGAGCTCGATGTCGCGTGCGGGCGCCGAATACTCCTTGAAGTCGCGGATCATGCTGAGGACGTCGGGGTCGATGTAGTCGGTGTTTCGGGCGTCGAGGAGGACGTGGCCTCCTTGCGGGATCTCGTTGAGCGTCCGATCCAATGCCGCCCGGTTCAAAAAGCTGACCTGGTTGGCGAGCTCGATGCGGATGACCTCGTCTCCCAGGTGCTTCTCCACCACCTGTCGGAGCGGTTGCCGGACGTTGCTCCACAGGATGAAGCCAACACTCGTCACCATTCCGATGAGGAGGCCCGTCACGAGGTCGGTCAACACGATCGACAGCACCGTGACGGCGAAAGGGGCGAATCGGTCGAACCCCTCCCGCCACATCCGAGTCACGAGGCGAGGGCTTGCCAGCTTGACGCCGGTGATCAGCAGGATGGCGGCCAGGCATGAGAGCGGGATCAGGTTCAGCAAGGCGGGGAACAACGCCACGCTGATGAGGAGCATGGAGCCGTGGACGATCGCCGCGACCTTCGTCCTCGCCCCCGCATTGATATTCAAAGAACTTCGGACGATCACCGTCGTGATCGGCAGTCCGCCGACCAGCCCCGTCACGACGTTCCCAATCCCCTGGGCGACGAGTTCGCGACTCGGCGACGCATGCCGTCGCTCCGGGTCGAGCTTCTCGGACGCCTCCAGGTTGAGCAGGGCTTCCAGCGAGGCCACGGCGGCGATCGTCAACCCGGAGACGTAGATTGAAGGATTCAGCCATTTCGAAAAGTCAGGAGTGCTCAAAGCCCGGCTGAGGCCGGCGAAGTCGGCGGTCACCGGGACCTGGACGAGGTGGACCGGCTCGATGACCCACCGTCCCCCCAGGCTTCGGAAGACCAGGTTGAGCGTGACCCCGAGCACCACGACGACCAGAGGGGCGGGGATATTCGACCGTTTCAGGGGTTTCCAACGGTCCCAGAGCACAAGTAAAGCGAGGGAAACGAGCCCGATCACCGCCGGCCCCGCGTGGATGTCCTCGAACATCCGGCCGAACTCGCGGAACGTGTTCGACTGGTTCGGCTGTAGGAACGCCATGTTCCCTTGGGGGTCGATGTCATGACCAAGGACGTGGGGGATTTGTTTCAGGATGAGGATGATGCCGATCGCGGCGAGCAACCCCTTGATCACGCCCGAAGGGACGAACGCGGCGATGAACCCGGCTCGGGCCACGCCGAAGGCGATCTGAATCAGCCCCGCGACCACCACGGCGAGGAGGAACGCTTCGAACGAGCCCAGGACCGTGATCTGGGCCGCGACGACGGCCGTCAAGCCCGCCGCGGGCCCGCTCACGCTCTTCTGCGACCGGCTGATCAGGCCGACCAGGACCCCTCCAACGATCCCGGCCACCACTCCCGACAGCAACGGGGCGTTCGACGCCAGCGCCACGCCCAGGCACAACGGGAGGGCGACCAGTGAGACTACGATCCCGGCCGTAATGTCGCGCGGCAGCGTCGTTGACAACCCAATCCTCGATATCATGGATGATCCGACCCCCTCTCTCGATTCCAATCAATTCTCGACGAGACGTCGATTCGTCCCGCCGGGCCTGAAAGCCCAACGTCCCGTTCGCATCGAGACTAAGGATAAGCCCCAGGCTTGTGAAAAGCCTATATTCCCCGACCATCGCGGCGGGCTCGCCCCTGGTGGCGACGGGAAGTCGTCCGCTCGGCCTTGGTTCGGGTCCCGATCGTCATTCGAGATCCGTCAGGGCCTATAAACTGGTCGAACTCCGCCCCAGTTCCCCGTCAGACGGAGCTTACCAGATTCCCGAAGCTTTGTTCCCGTCAAGTTTGACCCGCATTGAGTCATGATCGTTCCCTCGATGCGACCGGCAATTGGGCAAGGATCCGTCATCGGCACGAATCATGCCTCGATCCTCCATACCGGATCGGGGGTTGTCGAGACCGTCGTTGACGAGGAATGTGGGGAAGGGAACGTCTGGGCGAGGAATGGGCGACGAAGGGTCGAGCGCGACCCTCATTCCGGCTGGAGGGAGTTGGAGGGATGGAGACGCGAGAGTCTGAATTGAATAGGACGTGATCAATAATCTTACGATATTCAAACCCGGCCCGTCGGGGGGGGACGACGTAGCCAATCCTCGCGACGCGGTGAAGAATCGCGGGATTAGACGACAACGGGTTGGAATGGCTACCTCGAACGATTCCAAGCCGATCGGAGAAAGGAAATCCTCAGGCTGACTCCTCGAGCTTTCGGATCTCCCTCATCTTGTAGATCTTGACCCCGAGCCAGCCGGCGCCGAGGCTGAGCAGCATCATGGGGATGCGGAGGTCGTAGTCGGGGATGAGGGAGTGGTCGATGAAGCCCAACAGGACGGCGGTCGGCCAAAACACAATCATGAACACATAGAACAACATCATAGGGTCGAATTCGGGCTCGTCCACAATCCGTTCGTAGTGAGCTCTCATTTCGGCTCTCCAGGTACGTCGATAGGAGATCAGGGATGGGGCCTCGCCACGCGATTTCGACTCCCGGCCTTGCGCATGCAGGGGCGAACCCCGAACATCTCGGGGAGGATTCCCGCGAGTCGAGATCAAGAATCGTCGGTCGCGAAGCACGTCTTCGCTTCTCCCGGATCGGTGATTGGAGCATCAACTCGATCCCGGCTGTTCACGGTTTTCTACGTGATGAGCCGCCATGCGTGACGCACCTTGGCGAGAAAAATTCTTGATGTAGTCCCCTTCAGAGATACTCGCGAGTTCAATTCTATCAGGCTTGACCGCATGAACCCGTCCATCCACCCCTTGATGCACGAGAGCGGGGATCTGGCGTGGAGTCGAGGGGCGATTTCGGGGCTGCACAGGGGCAAACCCGGGCGGATTGCCAAGACTCGAGGTCAATTGGTCTCACGACGATTCCGTGATTTGCGTAAAACAGCCGAAATCCATCAGTCCTACATTGATTATTCACAATATATTCATTTTTTGACCACAGAATTCTCGGAAGAATCGACTCCGCCTCGGGATTTATGCCGGTTGGCAGCCCGATTCGCGACCCGGTGCTACGGATGCCTTTGGGATTTGCGGTCATGTTGCCCGGAGCTCGCACCACCAGGAGACATTGTGCCTCTCCTACGGAGCAGGGACGTGCGGATTGCAAGATCTGGCGCCTGGATTCGGAACAAGAAACAAGCAAATCCTAATGTATTTCGACATTAAGTCGCCATAAGACATCAATTTTAATATTTTCATTGTTCATGCGGCATTCCAAGTTCGGCGAGTGCGGATTGGTACTCTTCGGGAGAGTTCAGATTACGGAGTGTATGCAGGGAGGGATCGACGATGCGTAGTTCGTCGGCGGAGATGAGCCGAGTCCGGACACGGTCCAGGAGATCGAGGATGCGGCGGCGGCCTTCGAGGAGGAGCGTGTCGACGGCGGGTTGGACGGCGGATCGGCGGTAGAGGGCGGCGAACGGGTGGTGGTAGCCATCGACGAAAGGGATGGCGAGGTCATCCTCGGCGATCAGGCGTTCGAGGAGCTTAAACCAGCCCGGCTGGAGGAACGGGAGGTCGGTGGCCGAAGCGTAGATGAAGTCGACCGAGGTGGGGAATGCCGCGAATCCGGCCGCGAGGCCTTGCAGGGGACCGCGACCGGCGACGGCGTCGCGAACGATCGACACGGACGTCGGCAACGAAGGCAAGTCCTGGCCGTGTGCGGCGACGACGATGACCGGCTCGGCAACCTCGCCCGCGAGTCGGACGACGCGTTGGAGCATCCGTTCCGGCCCGAAAGGGAGCCAGGCCTTGGGCTCGCCCATTCTCCGGCTCTCGCCGCCACATAAGATGACCGCGCCCAACGCCATGGGCGTAAGCCTCCCCCGATCGCCGGACCCGAACCATGTCACGGATTCTCCGATCAGGTTCGGGGCCGCCCGCGAAAGCCACGTTCGCCAACAGATCTACAACGCATCATACAACCAGACGGTCACCCGAGTCGCGGCGGCATAGCCTTCGATCTCCGCGGGCACGACGACGAAGCCGTCGGCCCGAGTGGCGCTCGAGAGGATCGACGCGCCGCTGACCGCGAGCGGGACGACGTGCCCGTCTTCGAGGAGCACCCGTGCATAATCGACGCGTCCGGCGACGGATTGGAGGCCTCGTGCGAGCGGGAACAACTCGGGGCGGTAGGGCCAGCGCCGGGGACGGCCCCCTTGGAGGCGGATGATCGGCCCCGCGAAGAAGTCGTAGGCACAGAGGCAACTCACCGGATTGCCCGGCAAGAGGACCACGGGCACCCGATCGATGAAGCCGAGGCCTGCGGGCCCTGCCGGACGGAGGGAGACTCCGTGGACGACGAGCTCGCCCAGTTCGGCGACGAGGCCCGGTGCGTGGTCCTCAGGGCCGGCAGAGCTCCCCCCCGAAATCAGCAGTGTATCGGCCGTCCTCGAGGCCCGGATGATCTCGGCGCGGAGGACCTCGCGGTCGTCGGGGAGAGGGCCGACGACCCGTACATGCCCTCCGTCTCGAATGGCAAGCGCGTCGAGCATGACGGAGTTCATGTCGGCGATCTGGAAACCGTGCGCCGGGCTACCGGCAGCGACGAGTTCGTCGCCCGTGATCAGGATGACGACCTCCGGGCGCCGGACCACGGAAACCTCGCCCGCGCCGAGGGCGCTGAGGACGCCGAGATCTTGGGGCCGGAGCGTTCGCCCTTCGGAGAAGACGAGGATCCCTGCGGCGATGTCTTCCCCAACTCGACCGACGTTCTTCCCCTGCGGGCAAGGCTCGAGCACCCAGACCGTCCCGCCTTCGAGGTGGGTCGATTCAACCTTGACGACGGCGTCCGCACCCTCCGGCAGGGGCGAGCCAGTTGTGATCTCGATCGCCTCGCCCGGCCCCACCTCGGCCTCGCAACGACGCCCGGGCCGGGCGACCCCGACGAGTCGAAGCGCGACGGGAATAGCGACGTCCGCGAGGGACGTGTCGTCCCCTCGGATCGCATACCCGTCCATCGCCGAGCGGTTGAATGGGGGAACCGGGGCCGACGCCCGGACCTCTTCCGCAAGAACCCGACCTCCAAGGGCTTGCAGCGCGACCCGCTCGGTCGGCAACCGCGCGACCTTGCGATCGATCAGCGCCAGCACGTCGTCCACGCTTGCTCGATCCCGGAAGCCTCGCATCCGAGGGTCATGAAACGACGAGGCGACCCGCTCTCTTCGCGTCGACATGGGCCACTCCTCCCAGGTCTAGCTTAGCAGGTCGCCTCCTTGGTGAGACCGGGAATGCGGCCCGAAGGCGACCCCGGGTGTCGTCGGGGTCGCCCTGGGATCGACTCAGGGCCGGGAATGCCTGGACTTGAAGAACGTCTCGGGCCCGTTGGGGACGAACAGGCCGAGGGCATTCACGTGCCGTCCCGACTGACGGAACCTCGGGAAGAAATTCTTGACATGGGATGAACGACCGAAGAAGAATCCACCCGTCGAGAGGGTCGTCGAGTAGTTCCCGCCCGGTTGCCCGTCATGGTTGCCGTCGAGGAGCTTTCCGTTCGCGCCGGTGACGTTGCCGGGAGAGTTGCCCATCACGGTCAGTTGGAAGGGCGTGAAGAGTGAGATCAGCAGGTTGAGCCGCCCCACGGTCGTCAACGTCACGGTCCTGTCGGACGCGTTGTAAGTTGCCACCACGGGAACGATCTTGTCGTCGCCCGTCCCCCAACGCCGGTCTCGGCCGGGCATGCGGAGGATGTAATTATCCACGTTGGTGGCAGTCGCCGGGTCGAGATCCGCCGAGAACTTCAAGGTGATCGTGAATCCCCGGAACGTCAACTGGGTGTGCACGGACTGGATGACCGGGGCCATGTCGACGGGGATTGTGACGGCAGCGACCTTGACGAAGAACGTCCTCGAACCGGTCTTCACCGGAGTTCCATTGTCGGTGGCGTTCACCGTGATCGCGTAGGTCCCGGCCGCAACGCTGGTCGAGGGAGTCCAGGTGAGGATTCCCGTACTCGAATTCAAGCTCACGCCTGCGGGCGCATCGGCGCCCAGGTCATAGCGGAGCGTTTGGGTTGGGGTATCAGAATCGGTGGTGAAGCTCGCGATCGCGAGGCTCAATGTCTGATTCTGAGTGACGGACTGGTTCGGGATCGCGGCGATCACCGGCGCGTGGTTCACCGCGGCGGCCGCCAGGACGTTGATCGTGAAGGATTGCGTTCCGCTGAGCGCCGGAGAGCCACTGTCGGTCGCGACCACGGAAATCGTATAAGACCCCAGGGCCGTCGAGGCGTCGGGCGTCCAGGAGAACAGGCCGGTCTTCGCGTCGATCGTGGCGCCGGCGGGGGCGCCGGAGCCGAGCGCGTATTGCAGGGTCTGGCCGGCATCCTGGTCCGTCGCGACGACCCTGAGGTTGAGGGTCTGGTCGCGGGCGACCGTCTGGGCCACGATCGACTGGACGACAGGGGCGTGGTTGACCGCCTTGATCTGGTAGATGACGCCCATGCCGGGCCCATTCGAGCCGAATACGCTTCCCGTCGAGGAGATGTCGGCGATGAAGAGCGAGTCGGCCGACGACAGGGCCTCGTCGAGGTGCCCGATGTTCGCCTCGTTGTTCGAGATGAAGTCGAAGTACTTGCCGGTCGCCGGGTTGGCGAACACGAAGGGGTTCTCGTCGTTGACGAGACCCCCTTCGACGAACAGGCCGTGGAACCCGACGAAAACGCCGTGGTTCAGGCCGGTCGGGAAGTTCGCGGGAGAAAGCGCGATGCCCGACGACCCTTCACTCTCCGAACCCTCCGCGGTCAGGACCGAGTCGGGGAGGGGTTCATAGGCGATGATCGGTTGGACCACGTTCGGGCCCGGGTTCACGACCGTGACGGGGTCGCCCGGCTTGTCGATGGTCTTGGTGTAGCTGTAGGGGAAGCCGAAGTTCTCGATCGCCCCCCCGATCTGGGCGGCGGGGATCTTGTCGAGCTCGTCGGTGCTCCAGGCCTCGTTGCCACCTTCGTTCCCGTCGATCCCGTTGTCGGCAAGCCAGAGGTCGCCCGTGTTCGGGTCGATGACCAGGCTCGCGGCATTGCGGAGCCCGGAGGCGATCTGGGTCAGGTTCGACAGGACCGGGGTGCCGCTGTTGTCGTGGACCGTCACCTTGTAGATCGAGTCGCCGTTCAGGGTCGCAGTGAGCAAGCCGCTGGTGGAGACGGTGCCGGTGGTCGGCTGATAGGTGGGGTTACCGCTCGAGTCGAGGGTCACGCGACCGTCGCTGCCGATGACGACACCGTTGTACTGGGACCCGATGTTGAAGAACAGATCGAAGTCGCCGGACTGGCCGGGAGTCGGCCGAATGGCCGTGGCGTAGGTGGTGTGCTCCCAATTCGCTGGGAAGTTGAAGTTGAGGCTGCCGACGAGGGTCAACTGGTCGGCCGGGGTCGCCCCGGTGTGGAGGACGGTGATCCGCTCCGTACCCGCCACGCTGGTCGTCACGAAGATGAAGGATCCGCCCTGGTGGACCGCGGTCACCTCGCCGGGCAGGCCGTTATACACACTCGTGCCCGCCCCGTCGGCGACCCCATCGCCGTCGGCGTCGGTGAACCGCAGGAGCTGGCCGATGGTGTTGAAGTAGGACGTGTCGCCGGCGACGGGATTGCTCACCCCGACGAGCATCGAGCCGTCCGACATCGTCATCATCCCGTGCGGGTAGTTCAGCCCGCTGGCGAACGTCGTGACCCGGAAGTCCGCCGGATGGACGATCGGGTCGCCGCCGACGGGGAACGGCCCGGTGGCCATGAGCGCCCGGTCCTCGAGAGTCTCGAGGTGCCAACGCTCGATGCGACGAAGGGACTTCCGTGGGGACGCTGCCCTCACTCTCGATCGTGCTGTCGAAGCCATGGGAGGTGCAATCCTTGGTGTTTCTCGGGTCGCGTTTTCGGATCCTTCGCGCACTCCGGGAACGGCGACGAGGGCACCGCGACGCGGCCGCCCCTGCCGAATTCCTCGTTGGCCGGATTCGTTTCGAAAATCAACCAGCCTCGGTCGAATCGTAAGCAGACTCACGTGGTCTTATGAAACTAAGACTCACCATGGATGCTAAAGGTCATCTTCGACGCCCACCTCGGCCGTTCCCCGAAGGGGTGTGGCGAAGGTCGGATGATCGATGATCGAGGATGGAACCACCGCAAATGTCGAGAAGGTGACGATCCAGGTTAACGGCGGGTTGACCGGAAAAACAATGGACGAGTCGTCGATTGATCGGGAAATCACGACCTGTCGATCGACGAAATATTTCGGAGAAGTCGGCTCGATGGCGACTACTTCGCGGCGCCGGCGACCGTCGGCTTGGGCGGGATCGTCAGATAAATCGGAGCGCTTGAATATGAGGTTTTGACGACAAAATTGATCGAGACATGGCCCATGACCGCGATCGGGACCTTGACGCACGGCGGGGCGTCGGGCTTGACTTCGAGGACGATTTTCCCCGAGGTCTCGGCCGGGCCGAGGAGGGTCTTGCTGGCGGATTCTTTCACGGTCACACCGGGGGGGAGCGGGTCGGCGTAGATCTGGCCGAGGTGCTGGAACGCGAGCGCGAGGTTCACGCCCTTGTCGAATCCGGCCTGTCGGGTCACGGCAACGTCGATGGTCGCGGTCCCGCCGGGTTGAAGTGTCAGCTCTGTAGGAGTCGCCTCGACGCGGATATCCGAAGGAGTGGTCACGGCCACCGCGGCGGTCTCGACGGTCATGACCCCCCGGCCGCCTCCCGGGATGTAGATCTCTTGCGTGGGTTCGAGCTTGCGGACGAGCGGGCCGGACGGTGTTTCGGCGACGCCCGAGAGCGCCATCAGCGACGCCGCCGGCTTGGCCTCGGCCGAGGCCGAGACCACGCTCACCCCCTGGGTCATGTTCGGGGGGATCGTGAGCGGCGAGGCCGAGACGCCCGACGGTAGGCTGTCCCAGCGGAGTGTCACGGGGCCCCCGAACCCGGCCCGTCGGACGACCCGGACGAACATCGGCACGCGGCCGCCGGGCCCGAGGTTGATCTTGTCGGGGTCGCAGGTCAGGGTGAAGTCCGGCGTCGCCTCCTCGACCTGGAGGACATAGCCGAATTCCTCGCCGCCCCGACTATGAAGGTCGGAAACCTGGAGCGTGAAGGGCCCGTCGGCGGGCGCGATCCATTCCAGGGTCGGGTCCTTGCTGACTGGACCGTCGTCGGCTTCGGCGAGTGTCGCCCCTTTCGCATCGAGGACACGGAGGACGGGATCGGTGGCCAGGCCCGCCCGACGCGCGACGACGTCGAAGCGGTAACTCTTCCCCTTCTTCGCCTCGATACGATACCCGTCGATGTCGTTCGGCTCGCCGAGGCGGCCCGAGAGGGCCGAGGGGAAGCTGATCGTCTGCGACGGGAGCGAGCCCGGGGCATCGCCGGATTCCGTGACCAGCGGGAGGGGCGTGACGACCAGGGGGAACGCCGGCGTGGCCCCTTTCGCCGTCGAGAGTGCGAACGGATGGGGGCCCGGAGTCATCCCCGCCGGGACGTCGACCGTGATCGGCTGGGCCGGATCGAAATTGACTCCACGCCCGCTCAACGCCGCCTTCACCCCCGGGTTGACGGCCATCGGGAAGACGGAAGTGGCGGCCGGCCCCCCCGTCACCTGGAGGACGTAGGTCCAGTTCCGGTTGCCGGCGTAGCCCGTGTCTCGGATCTGGAGGGAATAGTCTCCGGCTTCTTTGAACGGGAAGGAAAACCGGGGGTCGGCGAAGTCGTGATTGTCGTCGACGGCGATCTCGCGGCCGCTGGCGTCGTGGATCGCGAGGATCGGATCGAAGTGGGCCTGGAGGTCGTGGATCTTGTCCTCGAGGCGGTTGGCCCGGACGCTGAAGGTGATCCACTGCCCGGCCTCGGCGTGGAACCGATACCAGTCCACGTCTTCCAGCTTGCCGACAGCCCCCGAGATCACCGCGGGTAGCGTGATCCGCTGAGCACCCCTAGCCTGGTCGTTCGCCGAGTCGTCGGCCTCGGGGACAACCGGGTCGTCGACCACGACCACAAGCCCGACCGAGGAAATCCCTCGGGGCGTGACGAGCCTGACCTCGCAGGGCCCGAGGGGCGCATCGGGAGCGACCGTGAGTCGGACGTGGACGTCGGGCCCGCCTCGGCGCTTACCCTTCCCTTGCGGGACCTCGGCGCTGCCCGCCTCGAGGATCTCCCCTCGGACGAGTGGAGTTTCGCAGAGGAGTTGCGTGGCCCCGGTGACGTTGCCGTCACCACCGATCTCGACCTCGATCGAATGGCCGCGCTGGGCGGCCGTCGGCTCGATCCGGTTCAACATCGGATACGAGGTCTGTGCTCGGGACGTCGCCGAGGCGAGCAAGACGGCCACGATCACGGCCAGGATCGAAATCGTCCGTCGCATCGTAGGATACCTCGGTGAGGGTCTCTCGGAGACCGGGGAAGAGGGTTCGTCCTGGACTACGGCTTGGCGGACAGCTCGGGAGACGCCCTTCGCAACGACCCGGCCACGTCCTCCGGTTTCGCGAAGAGAGGAACAAGCACGTCCCGGGAGGCATCCGTCCCCCCGGCTCGCCAACGGAAGAGAGGGATGAGCCCCGGAGACGAAGCGTATGAGCCGCTCGGCGCCATTGCGAGCCACTCGACACGACCCGAGTCGGACGGTGGCTGGAGGAGGGTCGCGAGCAACGTCCCCGACTCGACCTCCCAGACGCGAACCAGGCCGTCCCAGCCCCCGGCCGCCGCGACTCGGGCGTCGAAGGAGATCGTGGCGGTGTATTGCCACTCGGTGGGCCCCGCGAGACTGCGCAAGAACGCCCCCGACTTGCCGTCCCAGATCCGGACCGACCCGTCCCCTCCGGCCGAGATCAGGCGGCCTCCGTTTCCACTGAAGGCGAGTTGATGGACGGGGCCACCATGCCCTCCGGCTTGGAGGTCCGGGGCCTCGGCGTCGATGGCCCACCAGCGGAGCTGAGGCTCATGCCCCGAGGTCACGAATTTCGCACCACCCGGCTGGATCGCCAGAGCTAAGACGTCGTCGTTGTAGCCGCTATAGGTCCGTGTTTCCTTCTGGGTCTCGACGTCGATTCGCTTGATCGTGCGGTCCTTGCTCACGCTCAGGAGCGAACGGCCGTCGGGGGTGTAGGCGAGGTCGTAGACGAAGTCCGAGTGGCCCTGGAATCGGCCCGAGGCTCGATCCCGTCCCAGATCCCAGAGCCGGACGGATTGGTCGAACGACGCGGAGGCGAGCTGGGCGCCGTCGGGTCGGAAGGCGAGGCCGAAGACGACGTCGTCGTGCCCCTCGAAATCGTGGATCAGCGTGCCACCGGGGACATCGTAAACGCGGACCGAACCCGAGCGAGCCGGGAGGCCCGAACCGACCGCAAGCCTCCGCCCGTCTCGGGTGAAGACGAGGGCATGCACGGGACCCGGGAGGTCGTTCAAGATGAGCGCGGGGCGTGCGTCGAAGAGATCCCAGAGCACGACCGCCCCGTACGTACCGACGGCGAGGAGCCGCCCGTCGCCGCGGAAGGCCAACGAGGAGACCGCCGGCAAAGGGCCGACCTTGAGCGAAAGCTCGATGGCCCCCTTCACCCCGAGCTTCTCGAGGTCTGCGGGGACCTTCGCCTCGGTAGGCAGGCGGACATCGAGCGATCGCACGAATCGGCGTGCCGGACGGGTCGAGGCCTTCGGAAGCTCGGCAACGGGCTCGCCTCGAGGAACTCCTGCCTCGATCCAGCGCCTAACGAGGTCCTGCTGGGCCGGGGCCAGGGGTTTCTCGGACATCGGCATACGCTTGTCCTCGTCGCCCTCGACGAGGCGGCGAAACAGCTCACTCTCCGAAGCCTTCCCAGGGACGACGACCTTATGGTTGTTGGCGACACCGGTGACGGCTTCGTAGGTGTCGAGCGCGAGACCGCCGGAGACGTCGACGTTGCCGACTTTCTTCGCGTTATGGCAGGCCGTGCACCGCTTCGCGAAGAACGGCTTGAGTTCCCGCTCATAGGTCGGCGGCTCCTCGGCCGCCGCCATCGTCATTACGCTGAAGAGGGCGAGCAGCCCGCCGGCCCAAGTCCGTCGCGTCATGCCAGGTCCCCGGTCTCGAGCCGACATCGGCCCCATTCCGTTCATTTCAATGATTGAACAGAAATTCCTTGGAGTTCAGCAGGCCCCAGAAGAGGTCCTGGGCCCCGAGGGCTCGGCTCGGGGCATCGGCAATCAACGACTTCGCGGCGGCGATCTCGGCGTCGGTGGCGGGCCGATTGAAGGTCACGATGTAGAGGGTCCGCACGAGCGTCTCGTCCGTCAACTTCGGGTCGCGGAGGAGCGTATTGAGCCGACCGTCGGGCTGGGCGACTTTGCGATTGACGATGTCGCCGTTCATCAGGTTCAAGGCCTGGCTGAGATTCGGGTCGGTCGAGCGTTCGCACTCGCAAGCCACCGCTCGCAAGGGGCGACCGAAGGTGTCGAGGAAGTACGAGGGGTAGGTCGTGTCCGGGAGGGAGATCGCCCGCGTCCCGGCGGGTCGCTTGGCGAACTTCTCGAACGTGGCGGTCGCCGCGTTGATCGCGTCGAGCAACTGCTCGGCCGTAAGACGCTTGAGCCGATAGTGCGAGAAGAACGTCGTATCGAGCCGGTTGTCGGGCGTTGGTGACGAGCTGAGCTGATAGACTCGGCTGTTGAGGACCGTCCGGAGGAGGTGCTTCAGGTCGAACTTCCCGGCGACGAACTCCTGGACGAGGGCGTCGAGCAGCTCGGGATTCGTCGGCGGGTTCGTCTCGCGGAGGTCGTCGATCGGGTTGACGAGCCCTCGCCCCATCAGGTAGCCCCAATACCGGTTGACGACGTTTCGCGCGAACCAGGGGTTCTTGGGGCCCGTCAGCCATCGAGCGAGGGCCCGACGGCGGTCGACCGGGTCGTCGGCCGGGGCGTCGCCGAGGGGCGTAGGGGTCATCGTCTTGCCCGTCCTCGGCTGGTTAACCTCCCCCGAGTTGGCTACGAAAATCACGCTCTCGCCGCCGAAGATGCCGAACTCCTGGCTCGACTTGGTGCGGACCCGGGCGAAGTACGCGGCGAGGCCGTAGTAATCGTCTTGACCGTAGGCCTCGAACGGGTGGTGGTGGCACTTGGCACACTGGAGTCGGACGCCCATGAAAACCTGGGCGGTGGTCTCGGCGAGGTCGTCGGGGCCGCTCGCGACTCGGAAATAGTTGGCCGGGCCGTTCGTGAAGATCGACCCTTGCGCGGTCACGAGCTCGTCGACCATACGACTAACCGGCTTGTTCGTGCGGAAGGCCTCGCGGAGCCAGAGGTTGAACGCGAGCATCCCCTGCGCCCCGAGCTTCTCGGAGTTGATCCGCAGGATGTCTCCCCATTTCAGCGCCCAGAAATCGACGTACTCGGGGCGTTCCAGCAAGCGATCGACGAGCTTGGAGCGCTTCTCGGGGTCGCGATCCGCGAGGAAGTCATCGATCTCGCTCGAAGTCGGCGTGGTCCCGATCGTGTCGAGCATCGCGCGACGGAGGAACTCGGCGTCCGTACAAAGACCCGCGGGGACGAGGCCGAGCTCGCGCCACTTGGCGGCGGCCTTGTCGTCGAGGGCGGTCCGGGCCGGGAACTCGAAGGGCTTCGGGTCCGAGTACGGGACGGTGAGCCTCGCCATGGAGGCGTGCCCCTGGTAGCGGACCATGATGTTGGTCTCGCCCTGCCCGAGCGTATTCGCAAGCCCCGTCGGGTCGACCTTCGCAACCCCTTCATTCAAGGTGTCGAACTTCGCCTGGCCGGTCACGTCGCGCTCGGTCCCGTCGCTCAAGGTCGCCAAGACGACCAGCTGCTGCGACTGCCCCGGTTCCATCCGCCGATGTTCCGGGAGCACTTTCACCGCGGTGATCGAGGCTTCATCCTTGATCGGGCCCGGCGCCCCCTGCTCCAGCCAATCCCGGACGAGCCCGTAATCGGGCGAGTCGACGTCCATCCGCTTGCCGCCGACATGCGCGACGCCCAGGGTCGGCTTGAGGAGCAAAAGGCTCTCCTCGGGGGCAAACGGGGTCACTCGCCTCCCCTCCGCGCTCTTGACGATCGCGGTGTGGTCGGGCTCGGCCTCGAACCCGAGGAGCGAGAGTTTGAACCCTCCTTTACCGTGCTGGGAGCCGTGACAGGCCCCCTGGTTGCAACCGAGCTTCGTGAGCACGGGCTCGACCCCGTGCCGAAAGCTGATCGCCCGCGGGGCTGACGCCCCTTTCACCTCGACGGCGACCTTCGCCTCGGCCGAGTCCACCAGGATGACCACCTCGGCCGTCCCGTCGCCGATGGCCCGTAGGATCCCGCCAGGATCGGTGCTCACGACAGCGGCCGCGTTGGAGGAGAACCGGGCCTTGACGGTCGAATCCAGCCGTGTGCCATCGCCACCTACGCCGATGACTACGAGCCGCTGGGTCGACCCCGGCCCGAAGAGCCGGACCTTCGGCGGGTATATCTCGAGGGTCTTCGGGGCCCCCTCTGCTGCCGAGGTGAGGCTCGAGGAGATCACCAGCAATACCGGTACGAGCCCGAGGAGGTTGGCAATGCGCATGGGAATCGACTCGTCTCGACAAGGGTCGCGGGCGGCGGGAAATCCTCGAAGACCGAGCTCGTCCGAGCGGCCCGGCCCGGGGTTGCGACAATTCCCGCGCACAATGGAGGGAGCTTGCGGATGGCGAGTGGCCGAACCCGTCGAGACAACACCCGAGCCAGTCTCGAGCCGGGTTGTCCTCGACGTCGACCTTTTGTTTAACATTGCGGCCTATGCGATCAAAAAGCAAGTCATGTGTAAAAAAATCGGGGATTTTCGGGGCTCGGGGGCGTGGATCGGCCGAAAAGCCATTCCATCGACGACCATCAAGTCGGTTTCCGATTCTGCCTGGTCGTCGTCCCTGATTTTTGTTAAGAGACCTTGCATCGTCCGGCAAGGATGCGTGGTCCGGTCGATCGCCGATCGGGACGGGAGGAGTAGCGCCATGCAGGTGAGCGACCGCCTCACCAGTGAGAAGGATTTCCACGACCGCCAAGCCCGACAACGGGCGGCCCGGTTCGCCCACCACCAGAGCGACCTCACGTTCGAGGACGCGACGTACCTGGACCACGAGAGCTGGATCCGCCCCGCCATCAGTCAGCTCGGCCACCTACGCGGTGCGCAAATCCTCGACTACGGCTGCGGGCACGGCATGGCCGCCGTGGTCCTCGCACGACAGGGAGCCAAGGTCACCGGCTTCGACCTCTCGGGAGGCTACCTCCGCGAGGCCCGCAGGCGTGCCCAGGCCAACGGCGTCGGCATCCACTTCGTCCAGGCGGACGGCGAGCACCTGCCCTTCGCGGACGAAAGCTTCGACGGCATCTGGGGCAACGCGATCCTGCACCACCTCGACCTGGAAGTCGCAGGTCGAGAACTACGCCGGGTCTTGCGACCTGGAGGCGTCGCCGTCTTCTGCGAGCCCTGGGGCGACAACCCGGTGCTGAATTGGGCCCGGTCGAGCCTCCCCTATCCGGGGAAGGAGCGCACTCCCGACGAGCAGCCGCTGCGGACGTGGCAGACCCAGCAGTTGCGTCAGGCCTTCCCCGACCTCGAGGTCCGCGGATATCAGTTGCTCTCGATGGTGCGACGCGTCTTCAAGTCGCGCGGCGGCGTGGTCGCGGGGCTCGAACGCTGCGACTCGCTCCTGCTCTCAACGGTCCCGGCCCTGGGACGCTTCTGCCGCTATGCGGTCATCACGATGAAGCGAGAAGACTGAGCAAGCTCCGGCCAAAACCCGGCTCTTTCTTCAGGGTCGGGTTTCAGCCGTTTGGGCGGAATCGTTCAACCGGCGATCCGGGCGAACCACCCTGACGCACTCAGGATCTTCCGGCCCATCGCCCCTTCCGTCCTGGCGAGCAGCGTGGCGAAGCGGTCGTCCCAGGTGTAGCCCTTCTGAACGAGGTTGAAGCCCGCAAGCCCGAGACGCTCGGCGTCGACCGGCGAGTCGAGCAACCGCTCGAGGGCCGCTTCGAGCCGGCCGAGGTCTCCGAACGGGACGAGGAGCCCCGTCTTCTCGTGGTCGACGACCTCGGGGACTCCGCCGGCGTCGGCCGCGACGACCGGGAGGCGATTCGCCCAGGCTTCGAGGAAGACGATCCCGAACGAGTCGGTCCGCGACGGCATCGAGAAGATGTCGATCGCGGCGAAGAAGTCGGCCCGTTGGTCGGTCGGCAAAGGTCCCAGGATCGTCAACCAGGGAGGAGTCCCGCCCGGGAATTCGGCGAGGAACCGCTCGAAGCACGGCGAGCTCGGCCCGGCCATCACCAAATGAACAGGCGCATTGGGACGAGATTCATTGATCCGAGCGACCGCGAGGACCAGGTCGTTGCTCCCCTTGTTCGGGTCGAGCGTCGCGAGGTGGCCGATCACGGCTCTCCCGGCCGGGATGCCGAAGCGCTCGCGTAAAAGCGTCCGGCTGCCGCCGATCACCTCGGCGTGCTCGACGGCCATCCCCAGCTTCAAGATTCGGGGACGGGGGATATTCCAATCCTCGACGGCCTTCGCCTCGAGCTCCGTTTGGACGACGACCACGTCGGACTCGGCCAGGAGCCGGACCTGGTGGGGCTTCGTGTAGTTGCGATTCACCGGGTCGCCGGGAGTCGCCAGATGGAGGAACGGGGTCAGGATCAACGGCGCCCCCGCCGCACGCGCCGTCTTGAGGGCAGCGTACGAGAAGTTCGTGTACGGGAAACCGACCGCGAAAACGGCGTCGTACTCGCCGCGCACCTCTTCGATCCCGGGGAGGACCGGCATATACGAGGCGACCCGGCACCTGGTCGGCCAGTGAGGAGCGTAGCTTAGGAGCCGGCGGACATAGCGCTGGAGCGGGTAGTGGTGGACCGGGAAGCGACGAACCCGGGCGCCGTCGACGCGCGACTCGCTCGGCGCGTCGACTCGTCGGCGGCTGCCGTCGGTGAAGTACCAGAGGTCGTGCGCGTTGCTCGTGAGGACGTCCACCTCGTGCCCGGCCGCGACGAAGCGCCTGACCATCGCCCGGCCGTAATTCTCGGCGCCGCCGACACAGGGGTAATAGCGGTGCGTGAACCAGGCAACCCGCATCGAGCGTGCCCTCCTTTGGCCGAAGATCTCGAAGTCTACCCAACCGACCGGCGGCGGCGTCGCCGCCGGAACTACGGACCGGCCCCTCGACCTTCCCCGGGCCGAGGGGCTTCGGGGCGATTAGCGCGTGACCTTACCGGTCGTCCGGTCTTTTCCAGTGTCCCGCGTCTTGCCGACGAGCGAAGCCGTCTTCGGGGCCCGACGATCGTAGATCCTAATCTGGACCTGCCTGGACGTGGGATGGGGAGGGAAGAGAGCCACCGGCTCGTAGCCGGCGACGAACTTCCGGATCACGTCGCTGTACCGACCGTGGCCGTTGATGTGGGCATCTCGGACGACGACCCAACGGGTGTTGGGGTCGATCACGCCCCAGTAGACCTCGTTGAATTTGAAGCCGGGCTGCTCGCTGAAGTAGAGCGACCAGTCGGTCAGGTCGAGGACCTTGCCGTGATCATGCGACTTGGTTTGCGCGATCCACTCGCCGGCGCTTCGATACGAGGTGAAGCTGTTGGCGAACGGGGTCATCGCGTGGACGTGCGGGATCGCGATCAGGCACGCCAGGATGACGGCCCAGACCGCAGGACCAAGGTGGAATCGCTCCTCGCCTCGTCCCAGCCATCGGCCGGGGATCACGATCGACTGCATCATCCACGCCAGGCCGTTCGCCGCCGCCAGGGTCAGGAGCATCCCGGGTACGAGCCCGTAGCGGAGCGTGCTGTAGCCCGTCGTGGCATAGAGCCGAATCAACCCCGCGGCCGAGGCCGTCAGGATCAAGCCGGTGAATAGCCAGATCCGCGCCCGGGACGACCAGGGACGAACCGTCACGAGCCCCACCACGACGAGAGGGAGCAAATACGTCGAGACCGAGGCCCGGAGGATCTTCAGCGAGCGCTGGGCCGCCTGACGGTAGGTCTCCAGGGCCGACTGGTCCTTAGGCAGCGGCTTGTCTCGTTCGAGTGCATCCGCATCGGCCTTCGGGGCGAGGCCGAGTAACCGAGCGACGGACGGCTTGGTCGCGACGCCCCCCTTCATCGCCATGTACGGGGCGACGAGGAGGATCGGCCCGAGCACGAGGAACGCGACCGCAGCCCACCAACGGGGCCAGTAGATCCGTGTCGTCCAGTGCAGCGGCAGGAGCAAGAGGGTCACGATCAGGGCGAGTGGCAGGAGCATTCCTTCGGGACGTGCGAGATAGGCGAGCGCTCCGAACCCGATCGTCAATGGGAGCCAGACGAATCGCCCTTCGCGGAGGAAGCGGATCCCGGCCCAGAGCCCCCAGGTCCAGAAGAGGAGGAAGGTCGTCTCGCTCAACACATTGACGGAGACATAACCCATGAGCGGCTTGCCGAGGAAGAGGAGGCATCCCACCCAGGCCGTGGTGGTGCCGTAGACCTCGAGGCCGACGAGGTAGAGCGGGATCACCAGGAGCACGCAGCCCACGATCGAGACGAACTGGGCCGCCTGCTGCCAGGAGACGGGCCCTTCGCCGCCGAGGAGGCGATGGGCCGCCGCGATCGCCATCGGATGGAGCGGGTGGTCGACCGACTTGAGCAGCCCGTCGGACCAGGCGCCTTGCTCGATCCGCTGCGCCTGGCCGATGTAGCGAAGGCCGTCGGCGAACGTAACCTCGGAGTGATAGTCCACCCAGACGAAGAGAACCGCCGCGGCGATCATCAACAATCCGACGCGGATTCCATGCTGTATCAGCGACACGCCGGTCTATCCTTTCGTGGTTGGAAAGGCACCGTGAGGTGCCCCTCGCCGCTTCCCTGCCGGTCCGATCGCCGTCGGCTGGTGGGGCTCGTCCGAGCCTGCGGGGCCGTGTGAGGCCACCGACTCGGCCAGCGCTAACACGTCGCGCCCTCGGGGCTCGACGCCCGCGCGGAAAGCCCGCGCGATCCCGGCGATCAACCGCCACGCCCGAACGTCTTCGTCCTTCCCATGGACGCCCGACAACCACCCGCGAATCGTCGCCTCCGCAAGGATCGCGACGTTCAACGCGCGGAACTGCCAATTCGGCACATGCTTGCGAAAATAGAGAAGCTTGCTGTGCCGGATGATGACCCGCATCTTGGGGGAAATCGCCCGATTTTGCAAGGGATGTAAGTGGACGACCTCGACGCCCGGGTCGTACTCGACCCGCCATCCGAGGTCGTGCGCCGACTTACAGAGGGCGACTTCTTCGTGGTAGAGGAAGAAGTCCTCATCCATCCCGCCGAGGACCGAAAGGAGCCTCGCGTTCACGAGGACGCAGGCCCCGGTAACCCAATCGACCGGGCCGGCGGAGACGCGCCAACCGGGCTGGTATTTCCGACGGTTTCGGGGTATCAACTGCTCCCGAACGGTCCTGGTCAGGCTGGGGAAGCCCCCCACGGAGGGTTGGGGCGAGTTGTCGGCGTTCCGGAGGCCGAAACCGACGATGCCGGGTGCGGACCCGGGATCGTCTTCATACCGGGCCACGCGGTCGAGGATCGCCCCGAGTCGCCCTTCCGGGACGACGACGTCGGGGTTGAGGACGAGGAGCCACGGACTGGTCGTCGACTGCCAGCCGGTATTCACGCCGACGGCAAAGCCGCCGTTGTCGCGTCGCGCGATCAGGCGGACCGAGGGGCCGAAGCTCGCGAACTCGACCGGTGCAGGGTCCTGGGACGCGTTGTCGACGACGACGACCTCGCAAGCTCCGGACGAGACTTCGGGAGTCTCGACCAGGCCCGCGACAAGCCTGCAGACGTCGGGCCAACCGTTGTAGTTGACGATCACGATCGTCAAGAGGGGGGATGTCCCCTCAGGCCGGCGAGCGTTGTCGTGACGAGTTCGTTGCACGCGAGCGACCTCTGCTGCCGGGGACGATTACGCCGGGGAACTCCCTTACAGTTTATCGAAAAGACTGGAATAAAGCGTCGGTCCGTCCGATGGAAGAGCTTGAGGGAAATACCGGAGACAGCCGCCATGGACGGCCAGCTCGCCCGGGGGTCCGCCTCGCGACATCCCGCCTGCGGGTTCGGCCTCGAACTCGTCCCTGAGCCCGAAACCGAGGGATCGGTTGGGAACCCATGAATAAACCTCTCGAATCGACCGGAGACATTCGGCCGCTCCGCCGACCGGCCACCGGGCGCGTCCTCGTCGTCGGGGCCGGCAAGGACAGCCGCCGACTGGCCCGGACCCTCGGGAATGGGCCTTGGACCGGACTCCCGATCGTCGGTTTCGTCGACGCCGCCCATCCTCGGCACTCGGGGAGTTCGGGGAGACGTCGCCAACTGGCCTTCCACCCCCGGACCAACCCCGTCCCCGTCCTCGGCGGGATCGACCGGCTCGGGGAGTTCGTCGACCGCTCGAAGGCGACGCACATCGTCGTCGCCCTCTCCGGCCGCCCCGCCTCCCGCCTCAAGTCCCGCCTCTCTCGACTCGGCCAGAGACAGGTCACCGTCCACTGGGTCACCCGCGACGGCGCCATCGCGGTCGACGCCCCCACCGACACCCCCTTCGGTGCGGACCACCCCTCTTGGCCCCTCCGCTGGAGCCGGTTCGGCAAGCGACTGGTCGACGTCGCCGCCTCGGGCTTCGGCCTGCTCCTGCTCGCCCCCCTCTTCGCCGGCGTCTCGTTGGCCATCATGGCGACCACGGGACGTCCCGTCTTCTACTCGCAGGAGCGGATCGGCCAGAGGGGCCGAATCTTCCGGATCATCAAGTTCCGGAGCATGAGGAACGACGCCGAGGGGGCGACCGGGCCGATCTGGGCCTCGGGCCAGGACACTCGCTGTACCAAGATCGGGACCTGGCTCCGGAAGACCAACATCGACGAGCTCCCCCAGCTCTTCAACGTGTTCAAAGGGGAGATGAGCCTCGTCGGCCCCCGCCCGGAACGGCCGATCTTCGTCGACCAGTTCCGAGAGACCGTCCCCGACTACGACCTCCGCCACGCGGTCCCCGGCGGCATGACGGGCTGGGCCCAGGTCCACGGCTGGCGCGGACGGACCTCGCTCCGCAAACGGGTCCAGTACGACCTCGACTACATCCAGCGCTGGTCGTTCTGGCTCGATTTCCGAGTCCTGCTGATGACGGTCCAACACGTCGTCTGGGGCAAAATCTCCTGGAACGGCGGGCCCAAGCGGAGGCCCGAGCCTTGAGCCCTCGCCCCGTCTGCTCGGTCGTCATCCCCACCTACAACGGCCGTCACCTCCTCGAGATCTGCCTCGCCAGCGTCGCACGCCATCGACCCCTGGGGATCTCCATCGAGGTGATCGTCGCGGACGACGCGTCGACGGACGACACGGTGACCTGGCTCGGGGACGCCCATCCCGACGTCAAGCTCGTGCGTCTGGAGCGTAACGGGGGCTTTTGCGCGGCGGCCAACGCGGGGATTGCCGCGGCTCGGGGCGAATACATCCAGCTTTTGAACAATGACACGGAAGTCACCGCCGGCTGGATCGAGGCCGGACTCGCCCCGTTCGACGCGTCGACGGTCGGATCCGTGGCCCCTCTGGTCCTCGTCCGATCCGACCCGTCTCGCGTGGATTCGGCGGGGGATACGTATGCGATCGTGGGGTGGCCGAGCAAACGTGGGCACGGGCAGCCGACCCGAGACTGGGAGGATCATCCCGGTGGCCGCGTCTTCGGAGCTAGCGGTTCGAGCGCGTTCTACCGCGCCGAGGCGTTGCGGAGCGTGGGGGCCTTCGACCCGTCATTCGGCTCGTATTACGAGGATGTCGACCTCGCCTTCCGGCTCCGCTGGGGGGGCTATGCGTGCGTCTTCGCCCCGGCCTGCCGGATCCTTCATGAGGTCTCGGCGAGCTATGACCACGGCCGCCCTGCCCTTCAGCGCCGGATGTCGCGGAACGCCGAGTTCCTCTTCTGGACCGACTTGCCCACCCCCTGGCTCCTCGCCGCCCTGATCCCGCACCTGGCGTTCGTCTTTGCCCAGGGAGCCTGGCGGCTGGCCCGAGGTCGGGCCCGCCCTTTCCTGCTCGGCAAGCTCGACGCCTTGAAAGAAGCGCCCAACCTCCGCAAGCGGCGTCGAGACCGGGTCGACCTCGCCCGATCCGCCCCTGGCCGTCCCCACTTCCCGATCAAGCTGGGACTCTTCGGCGACGTTCGCAACCACCTCCACCGCCCGAAAGAAGCGTCGTCGCGACGCTGATGGTGCCAAGTCGCAGGTGAGTGCTGGCGGAAGGAACGGATTCATCCCGCGATCAAATATCGAGAATCAACTCCGCGAGCCAACCTGCCTCATCCGGACGGATGCTCATCGCGTGGCGAGTGACGGCCTTGACCTCATGGTCGAGGATGTGCCGATCGCGATCGATCGCCTCTCCCCGAACCTCGGCCCGGAGGTTTGTCCCCGACTCGTCCACCCTGACCTCGAAACGCGAAAAGAGTCGATGCCGGCTCTCGCTGAGGAAGATCAGTTCATTCAGCCAAGTGGCGAGCAATTCGACAGGCTCATCCGCCGACAGGGCGATCGCCACCGACTCTCGGGGTTCCACCGCTTCGCGGTTGACCACGATATAGTCGAAGACCCCTTCGGCGGCCGTCCGGAACAGGTCGTCCCAGTCGTCGCCTCGGATCCGAAACCCGACGTCGGCGGTATGATCGAAGATTTCGATCGTCCCCATACTCACGTCTCCGCCAAGTAGTCAGTTCCGGACGAGGCTCGCCGAAAGACCCGACTTACCGAATTGCCCCGACGACCCTACAACAATACGCGAGGCGAGCGTCGGCGACTCCCTCGTCCAAGACCTCAACCTTGCCGACGATGGAGGACAGAAGGATGCTCGAACCCGGACACCCTGCGCCCGACTTCACCTTGTCCGACCAGCACGGGGCTTCGACCACCCTCTCGGCGCTGAGAGGGACGAAGGTCGTCCTCTACTTCTACCCGAAGGACGATACCCCCGGCTGCACCACCGAGGCGTGTGCGTTCCGTGACGCGAGAACCGACTACGAAAACGCCGGAGCCAAGGTGATCGGAGTCAGCCCCGACGATGCGGCATCACACAAGAAATTCGCCGAGAAGTTCGACCTACCTTTCACGCTCGTCGCCGACACCGACCACCGGGTTTGCGAAGCCTATGGGGTCTGGCAAGAGAAGAACATGTATGGCCGGAAGAGTATGGGCGTCGTGCGATCGACCTTCCTGATCGACCGCGAGGGGGTGATCCGGAAGGTCTATCCGAAAGTCAAGGTGGACGGCCATTCGGACGCCGTCCTCGAGGCCATCAGGGCTTTGGACTGATCCGCGACGAACGACTCCGGAGCGGCTCGGGCGGTCGAGGGATTGACCTCCAGGTTCGCCGGGCGGAGTCTTCGAGGGATTCAGCCCACCCGGCGCTCCTCGACGGGCTGAGTCGCCCCGTGGCCGAGGTCGAGCTCGTCGCGACGCCCGGCGAGGTGTCGCTCGAGCTTGCGGAGGGCCTTGTATTTCTCGTCGCTGACGCGGGCAACGGGGAGCGTCATGGCTTCACTGATCTCGGGGACGGTCCAGCCTCGCGTCCAGAGTTCGACGATCCGGTCCTGCCGGTCGGTCAGGACGGCTCGCCTGGCGTTCTCGAGGATCTCTCCCAACTCTTGCTGATCGCGCTGGCGTTGATCGAGGTCGCGGTCCGGGGTCAACTGGTCGTCGAGAGGTTGATACCGCTTCGAGCGCTGGACGCGCTTGCGGACCATGTCGATCGCCCTGACAAGTTCGCGACGCTCGTGGGTGTCGTCGGCGAGGACGAGGTTGAGGTCGAGTTGACCGGCACGGGCCTTGCCGAGGAGCCGGCAGCAGACCTCCTGGGTGCAATCATCCCAGAGGCCCGGGTCGAGACGCGCGTTCCGCCAGCAGACCGTGCAATAGCGTTGGATGTCGCGGACCAAGTCCGACTCGGTCGCGTGCGCGGTGAGCGCGGCCAGGCCGATGACGAGGGCCATCGCCGTCGGGCCGGCCCGCAGGGCTTTCTGCCCCTTGGGAGAGAGAAGTGCTTCGTACGCCATGAACGTCAACTCCCGCGAAATCGTCGAAGCAGTGCCGAGTGGGACACCCCGGGCTCCGACCCTGTCTGCTCATTGACCGGACGCGTTCCGCCGCGAAAATCGCCCCACGAAGAGAATGGGAGGAGGTCACACGTCGGGCCGTCCAACCATCAAGGGCGATCGTGCGGGGTCGAGGCGCGTGGCCGACGAGGCCTGACGATGTGCCACCCCCGCTGACTTGCGAGCCGTTTCAGCTTCCGATGAGGGTGTACCACGACGGCCGTGCCGACGCGCTGCAAGAGCGCCCGGTCGCTCCAATTATCCGCATACGCAACCGAATCGTCCATCGAGATTCCTCGATTGGACGACCACTGCTCGGCCCAATAGAGCTTGCCCTCGCCATAACATGGTGGACCGGAACCGATTCCGACGAGCCTCCCGCGTTCGATCACGACCGGTGTCGTGATTGTGTCGATGCAGCCGAGAAACCGCGCGAGCGGATCGATGACGATTCCAGGCGACGACGAGACGAGAACAACGGCCGTGCCGGCGGACCGGAGCTCGGCGATGTGTTCCTGCACGCCCTCATACAGCCTCGGGCGGACGAACTCCTCGAAGTTATCGCGAGCGATCGCCTCAAGCTCGACCACCGGGATCCGGGCAATGCTTCGCAGGCCGAAGGCGATCAGGCGGCCGTAGTCGAGCCGGCCGAACCGATGCTGGAGCCCGTGGTAGAGCGCCCTCAGGACAAATGAACGCTTGATCAGGCCTCGACGCCGGAGGATCCGTGCAAACAGGAACGTCGTGGTCTGGGCAAGCAGCGTCCCATCGACGTCGATGAACGCGACCGCGGGAGGGCGGTCGAACTTCGGCCAGTTCATCGCCCCGCCCCCGCGGTCACTTCTTGGCCGATCGCGTCGGCCAGGGCTCGAGCCGACTCGGCGTCCGTCGACTCGGCGATCACGCGGACGATCGGCTCGGTATTGCTCGACCGGACATGGACCCAACGATCCGGCCAATCGAGTCTCAGACCGTCGCGACGATCGGCCTTCGCGTCGGGGTAAGCGGCCGTGATCTTATCCCAGAGCATCCCGACGGCCTCGGCACTGCCGCCCGCGGTCGATGGATACTGATCCTTCACCATGGCGTACTTCGGCAACCGATCGACGAGGGCGGAGAGCGGCTCGCCCGACTCCGCGAGCAGGTCGAGCACCAGGGCCATGCCGATGAAACTGTCGCGCACGAAGCCGATGCGAGGGTCGATGACCCCGCCGTTCCCCTCGCCGCCCAGCACGGCCCCCTCGGCCTTCATGCGCTCGACGACGTGGATCTCACCGACCGGAGTGCGATGGACCGGGCAGCCGAGGGCAATCGCCAGATCCTCGGTGACCTTGGACGTCGAGAGGTTCAGGACGACCGGCCCCTTCACCTGGGCCAATCGTCTCGACGCCGCCAGGGCCAGGGTCAACTCCTCGCCGATGTAACGCCCCGTCTCGTCCACGAGTGCGAGCCGGTCGGCGTCGGGATCCTGCGCGAACCCGACCACCGCCCCCGTCGCCGGGACGATCGCGGAGAATGCCTTCAGGTTGGCCTCGGTCGGCTCGGGGGGATGGTCGTAGCGACCGTCCGGGAGGTCGCCAAGCGCCACGACGTGGCAGCCCAGCGCACGGAGCAAGGCCGAGCCGAGCCGGCCCCCCGCGCCATGGCACGAGTCGAGGACGACGACGAACTTGCGACGGCGAATCGCCGGGACGTCCACGACCTTGAGGACGTGGTTCAAGTGCGTGTGGTCGGGGTCTTCGAGAGTCCGGACCCGGCCCAACGCGTCCCAGGCCGCCCAGCCGAAGTCTCGGCGGGCGATCCGGTCGAGGACGGCCCGGCCCGCCGCGGGGGAGAGGACCATCCCTTCGGGCTGGAAGAACTTCAAGCCGTTGTACTTGGGAGGGTTGTGCGACGCCGAGATTTGGATCCCCCCGGCCGCCCCCTGGTCTCGGACCAGACGCCCGATGGTGGGCGTGGCGGTGGCCCCGACGAGGAGTGCATCGTGACCGGTGGCCGTCACGCCCGCGAGGACGGCCTGGACGAAGACGGGCGCGGAGACGCGGCCATCATGGCCGACCACGATCGGTCCGGGGGCGCACCCCGACGCATAAGCCGCCGCAAATTCGACCACGGCCGCCGGGTCAAGGCCGTCGCCGACGACCCCCCGAAGCCCCGACACGCTCGCGATTCGCGTACCGCTCACAATACCCCCCGCCTCATAGATTCATCCGTGACCGCCCCTAAACAAAGTAGAGAATCCCGCCCCTGCTCGACAAGGGCTTGAAGCCGGGTGGAATGGAGTTGGGAGGCAGGAGACGCTCCCAATGATCCTGGAGAAGCTCCACCACGCAATCAAGGGCCGATATCCTCGATGCCCCCCGCAATCGCGGTCGGGTCGAGGACCGACGTCTGTTCGACATACTCGCCCAACGCCTCGTGCCAGAGTGCCTCGGGGGAGCGCTTCTGCTTCCGTGCTTGCTTCTCGAGGCTCTCCCGCTCGTGAAGGATGAGTCGCGT
This sequence comes from Singulisphaera rosea, assembly GCF_054877945.1. NCBI lineage: Bacteria > Pseudomonadati > Planctomycetota > Planctomycetia > Isosphaerales > Isosphaeraceae > Singulisphaera > Singulisphaera rosea. The sequence continues at coordinate 824,354 of NZ_JBTYIP020000002.1, forward strand.
CAAGTAGGTCCGCGTGTCGTTCACGTGGCTGATGAAGCCGGAGATCAGAGTCTCCCCCTCAAGGTCCCCCTCGGCGAACTTCTCGAGGGCTTCGCTCTTCAACTCGCTGAGCTCGGCCTGCAAACGGAGCAGTTCCTTCAGGTCGAGCATGGCGCCAAGCTCGAGATGGAGGGCCTGGCGTTCGATCGCCGTCACCTTCAGGAGATAGGCCTCGAACCCGAGATCCCGCTTCCTCCGATATCGCTGCCTCCACCACTGCCAGAGGAAGAACGAGCCGCCGATGACGGCACCGCCCAGGCTGGTCCCCTTCTCGAGGAAGTCGACCACATCCCCGGCCATCAGCGCCTTGTTCCGCTCGAGGTATTGGAGAGTTCCCGGATGCCATTCCATCTCGGGCGGTATCTCCAGGAGTTTGACGTCGAGGGGAGGCCGGGCGAGTTGAGCGAACCCCGGTGAGAAGACCGCGTCGAGGACGCGCAGGACAGCCCTCGGCTCGACATCGGCATTCGCGACCAGTAGGAGTCGCGTCCCGATCGTCTCGATCGGCCGGGGCGGCACGGGAGGGTCGACGTTGTAGGTGAATGGAGGGATCTCCGTCAACGCGACGTGAACCTTGTCGACCTCGACTGTGGAACCTCGAGCCTGGAAAGCCGGGACGTCGCTCCGAATCACGTCGAGGGCAAAGGCCTCGCCGAAGGTCAGCGGGACGAGACGGAAGCGATGTTTCAGAACGAGGTGGCGGGCGATCGGCGAGGGGAGTGCCGAGACCATGAACGCCGCGTCCGGGAGCTTGGCACGGTCGCCCTGCTCTTCCAACTGTCGATAGCTCAGGGTCGTGGCCGTGAAGTCGCCTTGCGCGGCCCCTGGTACGCGAGGAGATAGGCCGGCGAACGAGAGGACCTCCATCGCGAGGTTGTACGTACCGCTCCCGGCCTCGCTCACATTCACGATCTTGCCGCGAAGGGCTTCGAGGCTCCGAGAGACCTCGGCGAGATGTTCCTCTTTCACCAGCAGGTGCAACGGCTCGACGTGGAGCGTCGCGACCTGTCGGACTCGACTTCGATGGGAAGGACCGAGCCCCCCCTGCACGAGGGCCAGGTCCAACGTCCCGGCCTCGACGCGGTCGAGTGCCTCGCGCGAGCCCGACGTGCCGATGACCCGGAGACCGACCATGCGACGGCCGGCGTCGACAGCCAGTCGTTCGGCGATCTGATGCCTCAGCCCCTGGGGGCTTCCTGCACTGATGGTCAGGCGATAGGTGGGCGGCCGGTTCTCTCGCAGATAGACGACAAAGGCCGCCCCGAGTGCGGTAAGGCCCAGGAGGGCGGCCAGCCACTCACGGCCGACCTTTCGGATCCGCTTCATCGGTCGCATGCACGACGGGTCCTCATCGACTGGGCCTTCGATGCGGTCATCGGTGACCGTCCAAAGCGGTCAAGCCCCGAGGCCCATTGTTTCCCAGTCTACGCCGACTGCCGCACCACCGTCGAGTCTCCACGGCATGATCGAAATCGCGTCGAGAAGACCCTCCTCAGAACGAAAGTTCTTTCGTGCGAGCGGGATCAATATTCCCGAACATGGCCGAGGGTCTCCGACGCGATCGGCTTCTGGTGAGGATGTTTGGATTCTCAATACCATCGGAGTATCAAACCCCCGACTCCACTCCGAGTCGAGTCGAGTCGAGTCGAGTCGAGTCGAGTCGAGTCGAGTCGAGTCGTTCGGGCTTATCCTCAAGACAACCCAAGTGATCCGTCGTGCTTGAAGATCCCTGATTCCTTCATCTCCGTATCATCGAAAGATTTTTGTTATTGCTCTCATCCAGCCCGAGCATTACCTTGGAAAGCGCGAGGGTCAGTGTCTGTCTTTATTTCCCCATCGTTCGTCCGATTCGTCTGCCTCACCGGAGGTTTCATGCGGCAATGCATGCGCCGAGCTCGTGGCTTCACGCTGATTGAGCTCCTGGTGGTGATCGCGATCATCGCCATATTGATTGCCCTGCTGCTGCCGGCCGTGCAAGCGGCGCGAGAAGCCGCACGGCGTGCCCAGTGCATCAACAACCTGAAGCAATTGGGACTGGCCGTCCACAACTATGTGTCGGCCAACAATGTCTTCCCCGCACAGTCGATCAAGAACACGTCGTACTGGGCCTGGGAGCCGTCCTGGGCGGCGGCGGTCCTCCCCCACCTTGAACAACAACCGTTGTACAATGCGATCAATTTTAGCGTACCGATGCTCGACCTCGGCGGGTTCACGGGTGCGTCCTTCAGCCAGAACACCACGGTCGGGCTGACGTTCATCGCATCGCTGACGTGTCCTTCGGACAGTCTGGTCCACCCTGCGAGCTTCGCCGGTGTCCAGTATGCCCAGACGAACTACGCGGGCAATTACGGCGGCCCGGCGATGATCACCTCATGCAACGGGTTGATCGTCCCCAACAAGGGGGATAGCTTCGTCACGAGCAATAACCTGGCCCCGATCTCCCTCGCCGCCGTGACCGACGGGCTGACGAACACCGCCCTGTTCAGCGAACACCTGATCGGCTACGGGGTGGGCCTCGACAACGCGGCGACCTCGCCCGCCGTCGCCGGATCGCCGCTCGCCAAGCGCTCGCTTTTCCAGCTCTCGTCGGTCAACACGACGGTGGACGCCAACGACAACGCGACGCTCCAGAAATTCATCGGGGCGTGCAAGAGCATCCCCGCCGGGACCGCCCCCTCGAGCGACGCCGCCTTCGGCTCCGCCTGGCTCCTGGCCCAGGGCTATGACATGGCAAATACGTCGTATTCGCACGTCATGAGTCCTAACTCTTACTCCTGTACGGGAGCACAAGGCGGACTTTTCGACTTCCACGCCGACGGCGCAGGGGGAGGTTTCGCCGCCGCCATCACGGCGACGAGCAATCATCCGGGCGGGGTGAACATCGGGATGGGCGATGGTTCGGTCAAGTTCATCAAGGACACGGTCAACCCCCAGACATGGTGGGCCCTCGGGACCAGGAATCTCGGCGAAGTCATCAGCAGCGATGCCTTTTGACCGGTTGCCGACTCGAGATTTGGTGACCCGTCGCCCGTCACTTTGTGGAGTCTTCCCTTGAAACAGGTCCCTCGTTGGCCACTGGGCATCGTCTTCGCCGTCTCCCTGGTCTGCGGTTGTGGCTCGGAGGATCGCGAGACCCAGCTCAAGAAGGGCATCGCCGCGCCCAGCAACCGACTTCTCGCCAATGACCGATTCAAAGATGAACGCTTCAAGAAGATGATCGGCAAGAACGGCAAGATGCTCTGGAGGCCGGGTGTCGTGCCCAAACAATTCGCCACGGACAAGAAGAAGCCTTGAGCCTCGCAGGCTCTCGCTCACACGCGCGGTGTTCACGCAACCTCGGATCCGGTCCCGCTGTATTAGACAGGGGGATCGGATCGAGCTTCATGCCCGTCCACTCGTTCGATCGCGATAGAATCGTAGGGTCCGTCCGGCTGGGTTCTGCTTTGCGCTCATCCCACGGAGACTAGAACAATTGGCCGCTCCATTGGTAGGGTGGCCACTGCCCACCAAGGATGACGGAAAGGACGGTGGGCCATGCCCACCCTACAAAACGTTCTGGGATGACATTGTCTAACTCGGTGACCTAAGCACTGGGATCCTCGGCCGCCCAATGCCTCTCAACCCCGCACCAGCGTGGCGGCTTTACACCCCTCTCTCAGGTGTCCCGATCCCGATGCCCTGGCGTCGGCAAGGACGCGGAAAACGATCGATGCGACGTGCCCCGTTCATCACTCACCTCGTCTCCCCCCTCGGCTGGATCATTCTCGGGCTGTTGCTTTCGGGATGTGAGCAAACCGTCTCACCGAGCCCGCCGACACCGAAGACAACAGCGAGCACGTCGGTCCGCCCGGTCAGCGGCCGCGACCTGGGGTTGAGCGACCGAATGGCGTTCATGGCGTTCGCCGACGCCTATGCAACCATCCCGAAGGATCCGAGCCCGTTCCGGTTTTCGGAGATCCACGAGTCGAGCCATATCCATTTTGTGCATACCTCGGGAACGACCGAAGATCGACTCTTCCCGACCGCCTTCGGCTCCGGCGTCGCCTTCCTCGACTTCGACGGCGATGGCCGGCTCGACCTCTACTTTGCCAACGCGACTTTCCTCCCCTTGGGCAAGGCAGAAACCGGCCCGAACCGCCTCTACAAGAACCTCGGCGGGGGACAGTTTCGCGACGTCACCGAGGCCTCGGGGTTGGGATTTCGAGGCTTCTGCTCGGGCATCGTCGTCGGAGACATCGACAACGACGGCGACCCCGACGTCTTCCTTTGCAACTGCGGCCCAGGCGCCTTGTTCCTCAACAATGGCGACGGAACTTTCGCCGATATCAGCAAAGCCTCGGGCGTTGATCGTACGGCCTGGTCGTCGGGCGGAGCGATGCTCGACTACGACAACGACGGCGACCTTGACGTGTACGTGGCCAACTACGGGGAGTGGGACTACCTCAAGTCTCCCCACCACTGCGGGACCAAGGAACAACCCGTCTACTGTTCACCGGGCTCGATCCCTTCGGCCAAGCACATCCTCTACCGCAATAATGGCAATGGCACCTTCACCGACGTAACCGACGCCGCGGGCGTCGGCCGGGTCGACGGCCGAGGTTTCGGCGTGATCGCGGCCGATTTCAACCTCGATGGCCGGATCGACCTCTTCGTCGCCAACGACTTGCGGCCCAACTTCCTCTTCCTCAACAAGGGCGACGGAACCTTCGAGGATGCCACGGAGACCTCCGGAGCGGCCTACAACGCCCAGGGAACAGCCCAATCCAGTATGGGAGCCGATGCCGAGGACATTGACGGCGACGGTCGCCCCGAAATCCTCGTCACCAACTTCCAGTACGAGTACAGCACCCTGTACCAGAACCTCCCGGGGTCGGGCGCGACGACGCCTGGCGCTGTCCCACCGGTAACCTTCCTCGACCACTCGGCCAACGTCGGATTGGTCGCGGACAGCCGACCGTACGTGGGTTGGGGCTGCGCCCTCGCGGACTTCGACAATGACGGCTGGCCCGACGCCTTCGTCACGAATGGACACCTCGACAGCAACCGCAACCGGCTTGGTCCAACCCTGAGCTACCTCGAACCTCCGATGCTGCATCGTAATGTACCCGGAAGTACCACCGGATCGGGAACTCGATCCCAGACACGTCGATTCCAGCTTGCGACCAAGGACGTCGGCCCTTACTTCGCCTCGCGTCATTCCGGCCGAGGCGCCGCGTTCGGCGACTTCGATGACGACGGCGACATCGACATCATCATCAATCATCGCGATGACGCCCCGGCAGTTCTGCGCAACGACACTCCCGGCAGTTCCCGTTGGATCCGATTCAACCTCGTCGGGACCCGCAGCAATCGGGACGCGATCGGGACGCGAGTCGATGTCCAGGTCGGAGACCGCACGATCGTCCGCCAGAAGAAAGGGGGATGCAGCATGCAATCCACCAACGACCCCAGACTCCTCATCGGGCTCGGTGTTGTGGATTCGGTCGCACGCGCCGAGCTTCATTGGCCCTCCGGCACGGTCAGCACCCTGACCGGCCTCGAGACCAACACGACGTACGAAGTCGTCGAGCCTCGGCACGACGGCGGGGTTCCCGAGGTGCGCGTCGTCCCCACGAATACTCGCAAGAGCGAGTGAGGAATCTGGTCGTCGACGCTCGTGTACCCCGAAGTGATTGACGGCGTTGTTGCCGCGATCAAGCTTTGGTGGCGTCGTTCCGAACTACGGCCTCGTTGAGGACCATGAGCACTCCGACCGCGGCGAACGTCGTAACCGCGAGACGGGCGATCAGTCGAGTTTCCCAGGTGATTGAGACGAACTGGGCCGTCAAGGCCGAGGGGAATGCAATGGCCCCGAGGACTTCGTAGACGATCGTTCCAAACCCCGCACCGATCATCCCACCGACAACGATCCGAGGCAGGCGACCTCGTTCTCCAAGACCTAACCCGAACGCCAGTGCGGCCGAGCCCCCCACGGTCGACCAGATCCCTGCGTGGACGAGCAAGGGGAAAACCAGGTCGTTCGAGGCCTCATCCGGGTGGCCTTCCGCGTAAGCCCGATACCACGGGAGGAGTACGGCCGACGTGGCCGCTGCAAGGACTGCACCGACCCCGAGGCCGATCAACGCGGCCCGGATCGCCAGGCGATGAGACCGCCCCGCAAATCCGCCCGCCAGGCCCATTCCCAAGCCCGAAACACCACCGAGGATAATGAACGCCAATCCGGCATTCTTGGCGTCGGTCGCGGTCCGGTCGTTCCGAAACGCCATGACCACGCTCCGGCCCTTCGACATCGTCTCGTGGAGTGGTGGCCGGAAGGCGTGAAGGGCGGCCTCACCCGCGGCCCAGGAGGCCAGTCCAGTCAGGACCCCCGCCACGAGTGCCATCCCCCAAAGTCGAGGGCGTGAGAACAGTCCGACGTCTCCTGACCTGGCCGACGCCTCTGGTGAAGCCGAAGCGCCATCGATCGGTTCCATCGCGCAGAGGCTCCTTCAACCGGGAGGTCTCGACCATTCTCATCGCATGACCGACGGAAACGACGAACGCTCGACGCGTCCCACCGTAGAGGTCCGTGCCCCTCGACGGGGGAATTCGTACCGCGTTGATCGCAAAGGTCGTCAGAACGAACCACGCCCCTAGCCGGCGCGTCTCGAGTCGATCACGGGACCGGGATGTGGAAAGGGCGAGCCGATAGCTCGTTGGATGCCCGACCACGGTGTATCGACAACACCCACGCCCCCCCGAGATCCCGACCCGAACCCCGAGCGCCAGGATCTAAAGGATACCGGTCCGTCGAGGGACGAGTCCAGGGACCATGGAATCAAACCACGCGATTCTCGGCGTCGACCGAGATCGCTTCGGTGGTCTCTCTCACCCCGGGAACTCGTCGAGGTGGCTCAATCTCTCGCTCATGGCCAGAGCTCGGCTTGTGATTCTTCGAGGGCGACCCGCGAGGGAATTCATCAAGTGAGCCCGAGACAATCCTTGCCGAACTCCGCCGCAGGCTGGCTCACGCCCGTGACTCGAGAAGCGCCGTGGGATTCGACCGGGCTTCAATTTGGCTGCGGACCGGGTCGGTCACAATGTCATAAACTCCGGACCAAAGCGCACGGACGTTGACCACGATCGCGAGGATCGCAGTGACCACGATGCAGGAGACGGTATTGATAGCCCCGAAATTGCCGTCGGCGATCGTCTGTAGGGTCAGGATCGGATTGACGACATCGAAAAGCTCTGGGGTGGTCGTCTGGGACACGAAATGGATGACCGCGGCCCCGACGATCAAAAGTAGATTCACCAAGGCCAGGATCGCGACGACGTGGTAAGAATAAACCTGCGGCATCCAGCGCCTCAACAGACGCCCCAGGAGAGTGCCCGTCCCGAGATAAATCAAGGAATAGGCCACCAGGGCGAGCGCGTATTGAGTTGCCTGCTGATCATCCAGGAGCGTGCTCAACGTAAAATACGGCAACAAGACCAGCACGAAAATGGCGAGCAGTGCCAGCGAGAGGAGAGCATAAAGTAGTCCACGCGTCGCACCCGGCAGAAAGGGGGCCCACAGTACCCTCGCCAGGCCCGATTGGGGCAATCCTCGGCTGACGCGCCGCGAAAGTGTATCCGGTGCCCCCACGAACAACAGGCTCGCCACCGTAATTTGGATCGTCGTGAGAGTCAGGATGGCTTTTAACCCATCGGAACCCATCGCCGGCACCTGCTGCACGATCATGAAGGCAATCAGACCAATCCAGCAAAAGAGCCATTGCGCGCCCGTGGCCAACCGAATGCCCGTGCTTCGGTTGTCCGAATCGAACGTCAGTTGGGCGATGGCCGCCTGCTCGCAGATATGTCCGGTCGAAATGGCGAGGAATACCACCAGGGCGATCGCCCACCACGTCACCGACTCGTCGAATCGAATGTTGACGCCGGCCGCCGTCATGAAGCCGAAAAAGGACATCATCCCCCCGAAAGCCAGCGCGATTACAAACAGCGAGGAGAGAGATTGAAACGCCGTATGGCGTGCCTGGGATCCGATCGCGACGGCCACCGCGGAGAAACACAGCGCGGTGATCAGGAGCATGATCAGCGAAAAGCTCACGTGGACGATGTCGAAACCCGGCAAGAGCGAGGTGAATGCAATGAAGGGAGCGATCGCACAGTAGTAGACCAGCACCTGGACTAACGCGCTGAGGATCTTGCCGCGGACGATCTGCGGGGGCGAGAGCGCCGTGATTTGTAAAAGTTCGAGCGTTGTCTCGTTGCGCTCTTCGACAATGCTGCGAAACGTCGAGAAGGGAACGATGACCAACGTCGCCGCGGACAGGGCGAACAAAAATCCTGCAAAAAAAGTCACCGCCGACGACCCATAGTCGATCGACTCACCCAGATACGACACACCAAAGATCGAGCCGGCCCAGGCCGCCAGGAGGAGGAGCAGGAACGTGAGGACGAACTGGCGGCTCTTGAGAGCCTGCCGCACCTCCTTCACGACGATGGGGTTAAATCGGTCACCAAGACGTTCCAATCGAGCGATGATTGACGAGGAGGCGCTCATTGCGTGATCCCCTTGGTGATGGCCATGAACGCGTCCTCAAGACTTTCGACCCGGCCGCGGAACTCGACCACCTCGAGGTCGGCCCGAATGAGCCGTCTCAAAATCGCGGCCAACTCCGGTTCGTCACCGGTAAACTCGAAGGTGGCGACCTGGTCCGCGAGTTCCACGTTCCTGACGAGCGTTTCCTGGGAAAGCAGGTGCTCTAACTTTTCAGCGTCGCGGAGCACGCGAACCGAGATCGCCGGCCCCTCGGCACGCCCTTCCGAGACGCGCTGGGCCTGCATGATCTCCGTCATACTGCCGCTCGCGAGGAGTCTTCCTGCCTCGATGATCGCCGCCGAGTCGCAAATCTCACCCAGCTCGGTGAGGATATGCGAGCTAATGAGCACCGTTTTTTGTTGCTCGGTCGCCAGGACGTGAATCAGGCCCCGCAGTTCGATGCGTGCCCGAGGGTCAAGGCCCGCGGCCGGTTCGTCGAGGATTAGCACGGAGGGGTCGTGGATCAGCGTTCGTCCCAGGGCAAGCCGTTGCGACATCCCCTTGGAGAGGGTCTTGATCGACTTGTCCGCCAGTTTCCGTAATTCGGTGAAGACCAGGACTCGCTCGACGGCGTCTCTTCGGGCGTCTCCCGAGAGCCCGTACGCCCTCGCGAAGAAGTCGACGTATTCCACGACATCCATGTTCGCATACTTGCCGAAACTGTCCGGCATGAACCCGACGATTCGTCGGACCTTGTCGGGGTCGTCGACGACCGAATAGCCATCGATGAACACCTCTCCGTCCGTCGGAACCTCGAGCGTCGCCAGGATCCGCATCGTGGTCGTCTTGCCGGCGCCGTTGGGACCGATGAATCCCATGACCTGGCCCGGGTAGACCTTGAACGAGATGCCGTCGACGGCCCTTAGCCGGCCGAAATGCCGGTGGAGGTTGCGCAGTTCGATCGCCGGGGTGCCGAGGTTTCCGTTGGATTCCGTCATGATTGTCCGGAGTATGATCAATAGTATCCGAACAGCAAGTGGTAGCCTGCTTGTTCGATGGTCGGTCCAACCCCCGTGTCGACCCCGGGATTCTGGCGGAGGACCGCCAGAAAGGTGCGAGGCGCGAGAGACGTCTTGCGGGACGAAAGGTCCTGGGACCACGTCCGGATCAGCCGTTCCATCAGATTCGAGTCGAAGTGCGGCTCCGGAAAGCCCGTGAACCGTGCGAATGATCGAAAGCGGCGACCGAGCAGAGGATTCACGACGGGCGCGGTGAAATTGTCGGGAAGCTCGGGACGGTTCCGGCCCAGGAGTCGGAGAAAGTCCGTCCGATTCTTCTCCGAAAGGTCCGCCAAACGCACGGTCGCGTCGGGTCGGACATTCGCCGCGGACAAGAGCCGTCCCGACTCATCGGCCACGAGAACTGCTTCCATTTCCCAAGGGAAGCCGTTGTTGATCGAGAGGCCGCCGTCCGGTCCAGGTTTGACGTCGATGTGGGCTTTCTGTTCGGAGTTGCGAATGGTCAAGAATTGTGTTCTTGTCCGCGACCGCAGCCAACCCGAGGTCAGGGACTGACCCTCGGTCCAGTCGAGAGTGGAGGCACCCGGCGCGCTCGTCGGCGGGAAAACCGGGAAGACCGCCGTATCCTGCGAAAACTGCATGCCACGCGAGGGCGCCACCCCGGCAAAGAGGGCCATCCGCGCGATCGTCACCGCCTGATGGCTCTCCTGGTCGAGGACCGTCAGGCTTCGGATCCGAGACCGGATGCTAAACCCGTGGGCGGCCACCGAATATCCCACGAGCAATACACTTGTCACAAATGCGGTGACCGGGACGGTCACCAGGAGCATCCATAACAACCTCTTACGCTTGAGATAAAAATAGTTCACAGGTCCGATCAGGACCGCGAACGCGGTGATCAGCACCATGAACCCGTAGACGGGGACACCCCGAATGTTCGGATTCATGAAATTGTAGAATTCTTCCGTACCGAACTCGGGCACGATGCCATGCCTTTGTGCCCATGAGAAACGAGGAGCTCCGACGGCCGTCAACAAGGAGGACCATTCGTCCGAGTATTCGGGCAACCGGTCGGGGAATTTGCAAACCAAGCCGAGCATAAGCTCGCGTTTCGCGAAACGCAGGAGCGATTCCCCCCCACGCGACTTCGTCCAGCTTGGACTAACCGCCGCGTGTTCATTCAAGCTGAGAAGACGATCGAGTGCCTCGACATCCCCGGGAGATTCGCCCGTCTCGAAGACGATCAGGTTCCCGCCGCAGCCCACCCATTCCAGGATCGCGGATCGCACCGGCGACTTGAGGTGCTCGAGGTCATCGCGCGAAATGGTGAGAAAATCGAGACCGCTGAAATCGATCCAGGAATCCGGCAAACTGCCCGGTGGGACCACTTCCACGACCGCGGACGCGTCGTTCGAGTTGAACCCACTGAATTGATCCTGATTGCGCGAGGCGCCGACGGCCGAGATATACGCCGTGAAATCGATCGGTCGGGTTGAGACCACGAGCATGGCAGGCGCGTTCGCCGTGGCGTTTCCGATCACTCGATTGTGCGAAGACAGTTCGATTCCCTGCTCATAGACGTGAAGCACACCCTGCTGGAACGCCGTCATCGGAATCGGGAGCGTAAGACGGACGGTCGCGCGTTCATCCACGCCGACGACACGAGTCACCGTCACTCCATGAGACCGGTCGGAGGGGACGGCCTCGAGTACGAGCGATCGGGCCCCGGCCTGGTTCGCGATCTCGACTCGAACGGGAAGATAGCCACCGACGGCACACCCCGCCCAACGGGTGTCCGTCCGAATCAAGAGGTCATCCCCTGAGGTCGTTCGCTGTTCGCCGGACGCGAATGTCGCGACAGGGGTGGCGAGTATCAAGGCAAGGCCGGCCAGGCACAAGGAGAGGAAGCGACAAGGCAAACAAGAGGCAAAAGTCGAGCGCCCCCACTCCCGATCTCGAAAGCTCCTCTCAGCCGCGATCCCCATCAGCCAATCTCCAGGCCGCGGCGAGTGCATGCACGGCCGCTGAAGGTGTCCCTGAATCGACCAGCACATCCGCAACCATATCACTTGAATGAGAGGCAGATGCTTTTCTTGCGATAGACAAGTCGCCACCGTCGGCGAATCGAGGCTGTTCAAGAATTGGACCAGGGCCGGACATCCCGATGCCGGTGTCAACCTCGACAGGTCGCGGCCAACGGTGGACGTTGATGTTAGAAATGGCCGATCCTGCCGGGCCATGTTAATGGCCAAGACTCAGCCGATCGAGGGTGAAGTCGCCAGAGTGTCTGATTCGAGAGCGTGCACCGAAACCTGTTTTTTCTTAAAAACCGGGTTTCTGATGCGCATGACGTAGACGACCACACCCGCGATGGCATGGTGGATGCCTGCAAAAACCTGTCTTTTTAAGGGAAAAACAGGTTTCGAGACAGGCCCCTGGCGACTTTCATGGTTCAGATCATCGATCGACAATACTCAAGAGCGAGGCGGCCGGAGGCGTGCCGGCGAGGATGCCAAGGACATTGAGCTTGGGAGAGCTCCCGAATACCATGCGGGCGACCGGCTGTTTCGGCATTGGCGACTTCGTCATGTCGCGTCCCTCAAGGCCAACGCCTGGAGCTCGCAGTGTATTGAGGAACGTGATCAGCTCGTCTTGCTGGGCAAAGGAGAGACCCGCGAAGCGATTCGCGGACGGGAGTGCCTGCCCGGAGTGCAGCTTGATGGCCTCGGTAAGCGTCGTCGCTCGGCCGTCGTGGAGATAGGGTGCCGAATCCGCGACACCCCACAGCGGCGGCGTGCGCCATTCGCTCGGGGATCTCGTGCTCGTGTCGAAGTCTTCCGTGTCCGGCGACTCTTCTCCATAGAAACCACCGCCGCCAAGCCCTTCGCCCATCTCGTGCAGCAGCAAGTCGCTGTAAAGTCCCCGGGCCTCGGCCACGTCGGGGGTGTGGCAGTTGGTGCAGCCGATCTGCTTGAAGTGCTTCTTACCGGCAACGGCGCGGGCCGCCTCGTCGGCCGAGGATGGGATCACTTCCTGGGGCATTGGCAGTGACGCGATATAGGCCGTCATCTGATCGCACTGCTTGTCCGTGAGGTCGAGTCCGCGGGGTTGATACCACGGTTGCGAGAGCGATGCCGGCTGGGCCTGCAGGGGATTCCCGAGGCCCAACTCATTGGCGCAGGCGACCCGAACGAACTCGGACAGGTTGCCGACGTTGGCCTTCCATCCGAATTTCCCGACTCGCCTGCGGGGCAGCTTCGCGGCGCGTCCGGCGGGGGTTGCCTCGCCATTGAAGACCATGAGGCCAATCTTGAAATGCTGATCGCGCTCGTTGGCCAGGATCGCCGAGTCAGGGATCGCGTCGATGACGTGGGCGCCGAACAGGGCGGGCGTGTTCCGCTGGCCGATATCGATCTCACGGACAACGCCGACTTGGTTGGTTTGGACAACCGCCGCGGTTTGACCGGGCTTGGCTAGGACCTCCTGCAGGTCGGCGAGAGACGGGCGGCTCTTCTTCGGGAATGACGGTGAGATGTTCGCCAACGTCTCCTGGGAGGCCGCGTCGATCCCGAACTGATGGATCACCCCGCTCCCCGCGCTCGCCCCGGGTTTGGCCGCCCGAGTGAAGACCGTCACATTATGTTCCTGAGGGCCGCTCCCCCCGACTCCCCCTTGCCGATGGCAGGCGACGCAAGAGTTCGCGTTGAAGACCGGGCCCAAGCCGTCGCCACTGGCGGCCAACTTGTCGCCGGCCGTCCACTCGTGGAGGAACAGATCGCGTCCGGCCTGCGAATCCCGAGCGTCGGCCTTCGGTCGCCCGTCATACCGGAGCAACCATCCGGTTGTCCGATATCCGACGGGGACGATGATCGTCACCAGCCCCACCCAACACAGCGCTCCGCATAATCGCTTCATGATGTGGCCTCTCCCACGATCGTCTCGTGAAGCCTCGTTCCGCACAATGCTGCCGGCCGCCGGGGCACCGACGGCAACGAACACAACGCAGACGACGACCGAGCCAATCCTCGAGGTGCCGGTCGAGCGTCAGACCACTGTAACCCTGCGCGCATCTTCCTCCGCCGATCGAGCCTCGAGCGGTTCGAAACCGCGGGGCCGCAAATCGACAACTGTAAGAATAGCTGCCTCCCGACCGGATTGCAAGCAAAGAGTATGGAAGGGATCGATCCCGCCCCGACGACCATCACGGTACCGAAATCCTGGTGTACCCATCGACGATCCCCGCACGTTTGCGATGGCCTGGCTCGAGGGATTGGGCTCTCCCCATCGGGCACGCATCAAGGGCCATATCGACCGTCTCCGGGACTGGCAACACGACCGCGGCGAAGACCTCGCCGGAATTAGGGGATGCGACGAGTCGGCGGTGCATTGTGCTTTCAGAAAGATCTCGGGGGGGATCGGCGATACGTATCAGGACTCCGCGGACATTAATAACCAACGATCGTTCATTTAATGACAAACTATCTCGCCGAAGTCCGTCAGGGCCGGGGCCGGCGCATTGAGCGGCGTGTCGGTCGTCGGGGCTTCTTGGATGACGCCCTGCTCGCCTCGATCGCCTCGAGTCGATTGTCCCCATCGTCGGGTTCGAACAACACGGGATCACCAGTCGAATAATGAGCTCCATGAACTTCGAAATCGAAATCCACGACTCGACCCTCGCCGAGATCATCCCCGAGGGTCGGGATCTCATCTTCCGCCTGGCGCCGGCCTATGTGCACGCCTCGACCGGGCGACCTGGTATCGATCCGGGCTCGGGGTGGCTCCAGGACATCGACCTTGTGATCGTCGATGCCGAGGTCGCGTTGTTACCGACCGCGTTACCGGTTGAACTCGTCGACGGGTCGCTCTCGGTCGATGAGGTTCGCCGAGATCATTCCATCCCGCTTCCCCTGATCGCCTCGGGTATGGTGTCGTTCACCGCCGAGACCTTCCGTGGTGATCGGTTGATCGTGAATGGTACAGGGGCAAGGTCTCTGCCAAGCGGAGAACCAAGATACGTCGAAAATTTCCCAGGATCAGCAGAAGCCGGAACCTGACCTTGAATCACGAGAACTCCGGTAGAGGGGATGCTCTCGATTGTGTGAGTGTCCGGACCCTTCGAAAACCGCTCCCTTGCATTCCTCCGAACAAACAAAAAACCCCTGGTCTCCCAGGGGTTTGCGTCTCAAAGTACACCCGAAGGGATTCGAACCCCTAACCGTCGGTTCCGAAGACCGATGCTCTATCCAATTGAGCTACGGGTGCATAATCAGACTGACCTCGCGACGATGATCTTTATCTTGCGGCCATCTTCGCGATCACGGGAGCTAGTATAATGGATTCTTCCCGCGAGACAAGCGCCCACCGGGGAGTGTTGGGAACCGAGAGGAGCGAAAGGCTCGTGGGATCGGCGGGATTGGGGGATGGGAATTTCGCGCCCTCTTGCCGACGCGAAGGGGGATCGCTAGGGTTATTTGTCTTGTCGGCCAAGATGTTAGGGTTTGTAAGCTCGGCGATGGGGGGGGGATGGAACGAGTCGGTGTCGGGATCTTGGGACTGGGGACGGTTGGCTCGGGAGTGGCTCGCCTCTTAGTCGAGAACGGCGACCGCATTTCCCGACGGGCCGGGCGACGCATCGAGCTTCGACGGGCGGTCGTCCGCGACCGCGCCAAGGATCGCGGGATGACGTTGCCCGAAGAATGCGTCGTGCTCGACCCGAGGCGGGTGATCGACGATCCCGAAGTCCAGATCGTCGTCGAGACGATGGGGGGGATCGAGCCGGCCCTCAGTCTGGTGCTCGACGCAATGGCGGCCGGCAAGGACGTGGTGACGGCGAACAAGGCACTGCTGGCCGAGCACGGCACCCGGCTCTTCACGCAGGCGCGAAAGTATGGCCGGGCGATCGCCTTCGAGGCGACCGTCGGCGGGGGGATCCCGATCGTCCAGGCCCTCGGCGTCTCGCTCGCGGCGAACCAGGTTCAGAGTCTCGCGGCGATCGTCAACGGCACCTGTAACTTTATCCTGACCTCGATGACCCGCGACGGCCTCTCCTACGCCACGGCGTTGGGGCAGGCGCAGGAGCTCGGGTATGCGGAGGCCGACCCGACCCTCGACGTCGACGGGACCGACACCGCCCACAAGCTCGCGATCCTGGCCCAACTCGCGTTCTCCGCGGGCGTCACCACGGCGCAGATCCCCCGATCGGGGATCGACCGGCTCCAACTGGCCGACATCAAGTACGCCGCCGAGCTCGGATACACGGTGAAGCTGCTCGCGCTCGCGAAGCTCTCCGAGGCCGGGCTTGAGCTACGAGTCGCGCCGACGTTGGTCAAGCAGGGCACTCCGCTGGCCGAGGTCCGGGGCCCTTACAACGCGATCCGCGTCGTCGGCGACGCCGTGGGTGATACCCTCTTCTATGGGAGAGGGGCCGGGATGATGCCGACGGCTTCGGCGGTGGTCGGCGACCTGATCGACGTTGTCGTCGGACGTGCCGCGCTGACTTCGTCCGCGTTGAACCTCTGGCCGGAGGCGGCCCCGCCGACTCGCCTCACGCCGACGAGCCAGGTGCGGAGCCGCTACTACCTCCGGTTCACGATCGCCGATCGGCCCGGTGTGCTCGCGTCGCTCGCCCAGGTCCTCGGACATCACGGGATCAGCATCGCCAGCGTGATCCAGCATGACCCCGGCGATGACGCCCCGAGCGACAGCCCGGTGCCACTCGTGATCATGACCCACCTTGCGGTCGAGGCCAACCTGACCGCGGCCCTCGACGAGATCGACGGGCTCGACGTCGTCCGCGCGCCGAGCGTGCGACTCGGTGTCGAGGAGTGAGGATCCTCGAGGGAGTCGGACAATCTCGACCTGGCGTCGATCGATCCTGATTCACGACTTCCGATAAGCCTTTTTCGAACGTTCTCCCGCTCGCCTTCCGTGTCCGTGCCTTTGTGGTGCGAGTCCCCTTGAGCAAGACCGCCATGCCGACGAAGTATGTCATCGTGATCCCCGACGGCGCGTCCGACGAGCCCCAGGCCTCGCTCGGGGGCAAGACGCCCCTCCAGGCGGCGCAGACGCCGGAGATGGATCGGATCGCGCGCGAAGGGATCCTCGGCAGGTCGCGGAACGTCCCCGACAAGTTCCTGCCGGCGAGCGACGTGGCGACGTTGAGCCTGTTCGGGTACGACCCCCTGCTCTACTACACGGGCCGTGCGCCGCTCGAGGCCGCGGCGATGGGACATACCATCGGCCCCGACGACTGGGCCGTGCGGTGCAATCTGATGACCATCCGCGACGGATTGCTGAGCGACTTCACCGCGGGGCACATCACGAGCGAAGAAGGTCAGGTCCTGATGGAGGCGGTGCAGGCCAAGGTCGGCCGGCCCGGCGTCGAGTTCTATCCGGGCGTCAGCTACCGGAACCTGATGATCTATCGGGGAAAGCCCGGAGAACGGCCGTTCGACGAGACGACGCTGACCACCCCCCCGCACGACCAGCCCGATCGCCCGGCGGAAGCCTTCTTGCCGAGGGGGACGGGTTCCGAGACCCTCCGCGGTCTGATCGACGAGGGGACTGCCGTCGTCCGGGACCATCCCATTAACCAGGCCCGACTCGCGGCAGGGAAATCGCCGGCCAACGCGATCTGGCTCTGGGGCCAGGGGAAGGCGCCGGCGCTGCCGAAGTTCATCGACGTCCACGGGCTCAGGGGGGCGATCATCTCCGCCGTCGACCTCGTCCGAGGCGTCGGGGTCCTGGCGGGTTGGAATCGGATCGATGTCCCGGGCGCGACGGGCTATCTCGACACCGACTATGCGGCCAAGGGCCGCTATGGGATCGAGGCCCTCAAGGACCATGACATCGTCTGCGTCCATGTCGAGGCGCCCGACGAGGCGAGCCACGAAGGGCGGGCCGACGCCAAGGTCGAGGCGCTCGAGCGGATGGACCGCGAAATCGTCGGCCCGCTCCGCCAGGCTCTCGAGGGCTATGGAAACTGGCGGATGCTGATCTCCCCCGACCACGCGACCCTGCTGCGCACCCGCGCCCACGACCGAGGATGGGTCGCCTGGGCGATCGGCGGTCCGGGGCTCGCCGCCTCGGGCCTCTCCTACGACGAGATCTCCGCGGCAGAAGCCGGCGGCCCGGCGCTCGAACGCGGATTCGAGTTGATGTCCTTCCTGCTGAAGTCGTAAGGTCGAAGGCGGCCGGACGTCGGTCCCTCCCCGATCCCGAGGGTTTGATTCGAAATTCTCCTCTTGGTATGCAGAGCGGAGCCTTGCCCGTGCCTCTTTTGGTCCAGAAGTTCGGCGGCACCAGCGTCGCCGATTCGAACAAGATCCTCGCCGCCGCTCGGCGTGCCATCCAGGCCCATCAGCGAGGCCAGCAGGTACTCGTCGTCGTCTCGGCGCGCGGGCACACCACCGACGAACTCGTCGAGCTCGCCAAGGAAATCTCCGAGCACCCGCCGGCCCGGGAGATGGACATGCTCCTCTCCACGGGCGAGCAGATCAGCGTCGCCCTCATGGCGATGGCGATCCAGGCCCTCGGCGTCCCGGCGATCAGCTTCACCGGGGCCCAGGTCGGCCTCGTGACCGACAGCTTCCACACCAAGGCTCGGATCCGCAACATCTCGACCGAGCGGATGGTCCAGGCGCTCGGCGACGGCAAGATCGTCATCGTCGCCGGATTCCAGGGGATCGACGAGAACTACAACATCACCACGCTCGGCCGAGGGGGGTCCGACACGACCGCCGTGGCCCTGGCCGCGGTCCTCGGCGCCGACGCCTGCGAGATCTACACCGACGTCGACGGCGTCTACACGACCGACCCCAGGGTCGTCCCCGAGGCGAGGAAGATCGACCGGATCAGCTACGACGAGATGCTCGAACTGGCCAGCCTCGGCGCGGGGGTCATGCACTCGCGTTCGATCGAGTTCGCCAAGAAGTACGGCGTGCCGATCCACGTCCGGAGCTCGTTCACCGACACACCAGGCACCTGGATCGTCGCCGAGGCCGACGCGCGTCGGCTCGGCGTCACCGTGACCGGCGCGGCGCTCGCCAAGGATGAGGCACGGATCACGATCCTCGGCGTTCCAGATCGCCCCGGAGTGGTCCACTCGCTCTTCCACACGATCGCCGCGGCGAACATCGTCGTCGACATGATCGTCCAGAACGTCGCGACCGAAGGGGCGACCGAGGTCAGCTTCACCGTCGACTCCGACGACCTCGCCGAAACCTTGAACGCCGCCGAGGCCGCCGCCAAGGCGATCGGCGCAACCTCGGTGACCCACGAGGCGGAAGTCGCGAAGGTCTCGGTCGTCGGGCTCGGGATGCGTACGCACACCGGCGTCGCCACGACCATGTTCGAGGCGCTCGCCAAGGCCGGCATCAACATCGAGATGATCACGACCAGCGAGATCAAGATCAGCGTTTTGGTCGATCGCGCCTCGGCGGCTACCGCGCTTCGGGCCGTCCACAAGGCGTTTGCACTCGACCAGTGGGACAATTCGAACTCCGCGCCTTTCGCGATCGAGCGATCCTCGACGATCGCCAAACGCCCGGCCCCCGCCGCCGAGAACGGGGTCTCCAGCACGCCGACGCCTGGGATGGAAGACCTCGTGATCTCCGGCGTCGAGCTCGACGAGGGGCAGTCGCGGATCACCCTGTTCAACGTCCCCGACCAGCCCGGCTATGCGGGTCGAGTCTTCCGCCAGATCGCCGCCGCGGGCGTCTTCGTCGACATGATCGTGCAGAACGTGAGCACGGCCGGGAACACCCACCTGTCGTTCACCGTGCCGAGCCACTCCGCCGCCGAAGCCGCCAAAGCCGCCACCGGCGACGGCCCGGGCGACGTCTCGATCGAACCCAGCATCGCCAAGCTCTCGGTCCTCGGCGTCGGCATGCGGACCCACACCGGCGTCGCCACGCGGATGTTCGGCGCCCTGGCCGAGCGTGGGATCAACATTGCCTTGATCAATACGAGCGAAGTCCGGATCAACGTGGCCACCGACCCCGCTCGAGGGAAAGAGGCGCTCGCGTGCCTGCGAAAGACCTTCGCGCTCCCCGAGGAGCCGTGATCGGCACGGCAATTGATCTCGAGGAGGGATGGCAGACGATCCTCGCCAAGGGCGGGGCCGTCATGCCGCGGAAACTTCGAGCGAGATCACCATGCAGGATCCCCCTCCGAGAGATCCTCGACGATTGCAGGCCGACTTCTGGCGGGCCGGGATCGTCCTGATCGTCCTCGGGGCGCTAATCTTTGCTTATGGCCAAGCCGGCAAGCCGACCTGGGTCAGCAGGGCCGGAGTCCTCGACCGAAAAGTCCACGACTGGGTCGTCTCGACTCGAGGTAACTGGCCCGGCTTAACATCCTTCTTCCACGCGGCCACGCGGTTCGGGAACCCCGACATCGCCACGGTCGCGACACTGGCCATGACCGCGGGGCTCTATGTACTCTGGCGTCGCGGTGTCGCGGGAGTTCGAAGGTCGGACGCCTTCTTCTGGCTGGCGGTCATCGTCGGCGGACGTTTCGTTTGCTCCGCCCTGAAAGAGCTAATCCGGCGCGAGCGGCCCCCCTTGGGCAATCGACTAATCGCCGAGACCGCGTTCAGCTTCCCCAGCGGGCACAGCGTCTTCGCCTCGGCCTTCTTCACGATGCTGGCGATCCTCTTGCTGAGGATCATCCCCGAGGCCAGGCATCGGTTGCGATGGCTCGCGGCAATCGCCTGCCTTCCCGCCGCCATCCTCGTCGCCTTGAGCCGGGTCTGGCTCGGCGTCCACTACCCCACCGACGTCGTCGCGGGCCTCCTGATCGGCGCCGGCTGGGTCCTGGCGGTCTCCGCGACCCACGATGTATGGTGGCGGAGGAATCCAACGGCATCGGCTACCGCTCTCGCAGCACGCGATCCCTGAGCCGCATGCCTGCCCTTCAGTTGGCTTCGTTTGAGGTGCAGGACTCGGTCCTTTATGAAGAAGAACCAACCCAACGACGACCCGCTTTCCTCGAATTCGGTCGACTGGAGGGTCGAGATGCTCTCCCGACTCCGCACGCTGATCCTGTCGGTCGACCCCGGGATTACCGAAGAACCGAAATGGAAAAAGCCCTCGAATCCGGCGGGTGTCCCGACCTGGTCGCTCAACGGGCTGATTTGTACCGGCGAGACCTACAAGGCGGTCGTAAAGATGACCTTCGCCAAGGGAGCCTCATTACCGGACCCTTCAGGCCTCTTTAACTCGAGCCTCGAAGGCAACACCCGTCGCGCGATCGATTTCCGCGAGGGTGACTCGGAGGACGAGGAAGCCTTGAAGGCCCTCATTCGGGCGGCCGTGGCCTTAAACACATCTTCGTGACCCGCCAAATGAAAGTCGAATACTACATCGATTCCTACCGACGAGGGGTCTACACCGGCAAAGAGCTCGTATTAAAGGTCGCTCTGCTCATCACTCGTGAGAATCTGGAAACGGTGATGAAGTCGATCCCTGAAGAGTGCCTTCATGAGTTCAGAACGATGGCATTCACAGATTCAGACGAAACCACATTCCTCTTTAATTTTCACGGCACACCCCTCCAAGAGCGTGAAATTCTAGACCAACTCGAGGCTGTTCGGCCATTCCTAGAAGATTGGTTTTCTCGTCGATGATTCGAAGGATCAGCGCGCTCACCCTCCCTAATCGAACGTTGGACCTCCGCAGGGCAAATTCATCTGCGGCTTCCTAAGCCCACATCACGAGCTTTGGCTGGTTACCGGGTCGGCAATCCGGGATCGAATCTCGAAGGCAAGACGCGTTGGAGCACTCCCGATTCACATCGTTGTGGACCGGATCATCGTCAGACGCAAAGGTTCGACCTGGGGAGGTGAAAGCCCCAGTCGATGTCGTTGTCGAGGGTTGGAGTCACTGCTCGCAGGAATTTCTGCGGTAGGCATGAGGATTGGGCGAAGCTAGACTGGAAAGGTGTTCCCGTTGAACCTGAAGATCCATGCGCGTGTCCGCCCTTGAGATGGAATGAGCAGGGGTTTCGGTGCGCGTGAGTTTCCCCGCCGAACCCGGCCTCGGGGATGGATGGCGGGATTGAGACCGCCTCGGCATTCCCGCTCTCTCGGACGAGTTGTGATGGCAGAACCCAACGAATCGACAGAAGTCACCCCGACGTCTGAGGCCCCGGTCTCGGCGAAGACTCAACGACGACGCAGCCGGCATGCCCTCCACCAGGACGACGTCCCGTACGGCGCCTCCGGGAGAATCCAGCCCGACCGCCTGGCCCGCGCCCTGGAGCATGCGACGATCTGCGCCAGGATCGCCGACGACAATCGCGCGAAGGATATCTTGCTGCTCGACCTCCGCGAGGTCACGCCGCTGGTCGATTACTTCATGATCGCCACGGCGGCCTCGAGGCGACAGGCGCACGCCATCGCCAGTGAGATCGATCAGGAGATGAAGAAGCTCGGCGAGCACAAGCTCGGGATCGAGGGATCCGAGGAAGGGCGCTGGATCCTGATCGACTACGGCGACTTCGTCGTCCATGTCTTCTCGGGCGAGGCCCGGACGTATTACGCCCTGGAGGAGATCTGGGGCGACGCGGCCCGACTCGAGTGGCAGGACCCGACTCGCCAGAAGGTGACCGCGCCGGCGCCCGATGTCGACGAAGCCCCCGAGTCATCGGATTGACCCCCTGGTCGTGACCTAAAAACCGGCCCCATCCTGGACGCCGCCCCGCGAAGGGGCGGCTTTCGTCTGGTCAGCAGGACATCCATGAACGTCCTTGAACGTCTCCGCGAGGCCTTCGGCGCCGCGACCCCCGAAGGTGGCGACGCCTCCACGTTCGCCGCGGCCGTCCGGCCGAGCACCGACGCGAAGTTCGGCGACTACCAGGCCAACGGCTGCATGA
This sequence comes from Singulisphaera rosea, assembly GCF_054877945.1. Lineage (NCBI taxonomy): Bacteria > Pseudomonadati > Planctomycetota > Planctomycetia > Isosphaerales > Isosphaeraceae > Singulisphaera > Singulisphaera rosea. Next base: position 846,812 of record NZ_JBTYIP020000002.1, read on the forward strand.
CGGTGGCCAAGGCCCTCAAGAAGAATCCCCGCGAGGTCGCGCAGGGTGTGGCGGAGGTGGTGGACCTCGCTCCGCTCGCCCCTCGGCCCGAAGTCGCCGGCCCCGGATTCCTCAACGTCCGCCTCGACGACGCCTGGCTCTCGAAGGCGTTGGGCGTCCTCATAAACGATGAGGCGCTCGGTATCAGCCCCCCCGCCAAGCCGAAGACGGTCATCGTCGACTACTCGTCGCCGAACGTCGCGAAGCCGATGCACGTCGGGCACATCCGCTCGACCGTGATCGGCGAAAGCCTCTCGCGGATCTTCGCGACCCTCGGACACAAGGTCGTCCGAGACAATCACCTCGGCGATTGGGGCTCGCAGTTCGGGATGATCCTCTGGGGCTGGAAAAACCACCGCGACGACCCGGCCTTCGAGGAGAATCCGGTCGCAGAACTCGCCCGTCTTTATCGGTTGGCCCAATCGCGGATCAAGGCGGGTGAGAAAGACGTCGAGGAAGCCAGCCGCGCCGAAACGGCCAAGCTCCACGCGGGGGACCCGGAGAATCGGGCCCTCTGGGAACGGTTCATGCCATACTGCCTCTCCGCGCTCGAGGAGGTCTATCGACGGCTCGGCGTCCAGTTCGACGTTCAGCTCGGCGAGAGCTTCTACGATCCGATGCTCGGCGGAGTCGTCGAGGACCTCCAGAAGAAGGGGATGGCCGAGGAGAGTGAGGGAGCGACGGTCGTCTTCGTCGACAAGGCGAAGGCCCCATTCATCGTCCGGAAGAGCGACGGTGCCTTCAACTACGCGACCTCCGACCTGGCGACGATCAAGTACCGCGAGGAAACCTGGCAGCCCGACGAGGTCCTCTACGTCGTCGATCACCGCCAGGCCGACCACTTCAAACTGCTCTTCGCGGTCGCGCGTCGGTGGGGGTTCGATCGCACTGATCTCGAGCACGTCGCCTTCGGCACGGTCCTCGGCCAAGATCGCAAACCCTATAAGACGCGGGACGGTGACGTCGTCGGCCTCGAGTCGCTCTTGGACGAAGCGGTCGTCGAGGCACGCAAGGTCGTCGATGAGAATAGCCCTGAGCTCTCCCCCGAGGAACGCCAGCGTGTCGCCGAGGTTGTCGGACTCGGCGCCATCAAATACGCGGACCTCTCGCAGAACCGGATGAGCGACTACGTGTTCGACTGGCAAAAAATGCTGGCCATGAACGGGAATACCGGCGCTTACAACCAGTACGCGTACGCGCGGATTCAGAGCATTTTCCGGAAGGGTGAAACCACCCCCGAGGAGATCCGAGGCCTTCGGCCGGAGATCGCCCTCAGCCATCCCGCCGAGCGGGCCCTGGCGGTCCGGCTGCTCCGACTCCCCGAGACCCTCGATCTGGCCGCGTCGGAGCTCAAGCCGAACATCCTGACCGACTACCTGTTCGACCTCGCGGGGACCTTCAGCACGTTCTTCCAGGAGTGCCCGGTCCTCAAGGCCGAATCGACGGAACGCAAGAATAGCCGACTTGCGCTCGCCGACCTGACGGCAAGGACCTTGAAATTCGGGTTGAACTTGCTTGGAATCGAGGTGGCCGATCGGATGTAACTCGAGCGACCCGGCGGGCAACTGACCGCGTGCCCGCGAGGAAATGGGTGCCGCAAGGATGGACCCGACGCTAAAATACTCTTGGCGCCCGAAGTCGGCTTCGTCCGGCCCGTGATCGACCGAGGGTTTCCGCTCGGAGCCCGATGACCGACGCCCGAGCGGATCGAGTCCTGCCGACGTGTGGCCAGGAGCCAGCCTCACCCCCGAACGCCGACCTCGCCCGCGTGGATCCCACCCCAAAGCCTGGAGCGTGCTTCATGAGGTTGCGTCCTCACACTCGACTCGCGTTCGTGGTGGCCGCGGGCCTGGTGGCCTCGGCATCCCTGGCGGCCTCCCAGGCCGAGGACTCGAAGGATTCCGGGCCGCACCGATCGCCGATCGCCCTGGCCCTCTCGAGCGACGGTACGCGACTCCTGTCTGCGAACCAGACTTCGGGCACGGTCTCCCTCATCGACACAACCGCCGGCAAGGTCCTCGACGAAATCCCGACGGGCGAGAAGCCCGCGGGTGTCGCGATCTCGAAGGACGGCCGGCGAGGGCTGGTGACGCATTGGTACGGATATGACCTCGCCCTGCTCGACATCACCACCGACCGACTCAAGATCGTCGGTAAGATCGAGGTCGGACCGGAGCCCCGAGGCGTCGTGATCGCCCCCGATGGGGTGACGGCCTACGTGGCGGTCGGCGTGAGCAACGAAGTGGCCCGCGTCGATCTCGAAGCCCGGAAGGTCACCGGACGACTGGCCGTCGGCCGAGAGCCGAGAGGCCTCGCGCTCTCGACGGACGGCGGGCTACTCCTCGTCGGCAACGCCCGGTCGCAGGAGTTGAGCGTCATCGCAACCGGGGCCTGGAAGGTCGAGCGGTCGCTCACCGTCGAGGGGGATAATCTCCGCCAGGTCGCCTTCTCCCCGGACGGCAAATATGGCTACGTGGCCAACATGTACAACCGTGGGTTCGCCACGACCCAGAACAATATCGACCTCGGCTGGGTCCTCGGCCAGCGCATTACGCGGGTGACCCTCAACGGGTCGGCCACCTATTCGACCCTGACCCTCGACGTTCGTGGCAAGGCCGCCGGCGATGCGCACGGGCTCGCCATCGGATCCGACGGGCGTTTCCTGGCCGTGAGCTGCGGCGGGACCCACGAGGTCATGGTCTTCCGGACGGATGCCCGACGCCTCCCCTGGCGGTCGGGCGGGTCGCGGGACCTGATTGCCCCCGAACTCCTCAACGACCCCGCACGGTTCAAACGCGTCGAGCTGGGAGGTCGTCCGACCGAACTGGCCTTCGCCCCCGACGCGAAAACCTTGTACGTCGCCAACTACCTGGACGACTCGATTCAGGTCGTCAACGCCGAGACCGGCGAGCTCTCGAAGACGATCGCACTCGGCGGACCCAAGGAGCCCTCGCTCGTCAGGCGAGGGGAGGTCCTTTTTCACGCCGCCGAGCGATCGTTCAACCAGTGGTATAGCTGCAACACGTGCCACAGCGACGGCCACACCAACGGGCTCGACTTCGACACGTTCAACGACGGCCGACACGACTACAGCAGCGAGCACAAGCGGAGCCGCAAGAAAGTACCGACGCTCCGAGGGGTCGCCTCCACCGGCCCCTGGACGTGGCACGGCTGGCAGAAAAGCCTCGAGGACGCGACCGTCGAGTCCTTCACCAAGAGCATGCAAGGGAAGCGACCCAAGCCCGCAGAGGTCGAGGCCCTTGTCGCGTATTTGAAGACCCTCGACTTCCCCAAGAACCCCCATCGCGAGCCCGACGGCAGCCTCTCGCCCGCGGCGAAACGAGGCGAGGTCGTGTTCCGATCGGCGAAGGCTGCTTGCAACACCTGCCATGGCGGCCAGGAATTCACCGACGGCCGAATCCACAAGGCGGGTCTCGAGGAGTCCGACGACGCCTATGACGGTTATAACCCGCCGTCGTTGCGCGGGCTTTACGACAAAGACCCCTACCTCCACGACGGGCGATCCAAGACCCTCGCCGAAGCCCTCACCGGCCCCCACGGCCCCGATGCCGTGACCGGCCTGGGTACGCTTTCCGACGAGGAAACTAACGACCTTCTGACCTATCTCAAGAGTCTTTGAGCGTCGGGCCGCAGATCATTCGGCGGTTCGGAACCTTCCGGTTCCTGATCACTCAACTGGTCCCCTTGCAGTGGATCGGGCGACGGTTCGACCGCGACTCGTCGCTCGATGGGCGATCAGACGGCGAGTGAACACGCCAGCGTTCGCTCGCGTTATCCTGGCCGGAGCCTCCCCTCCCAGAAGGCGGACAGCCGGCCCAATCTCCTCTGACAGGCCGTCGCGTCCCGACCCGTCGCGAACAAGGTCAGGACCGGTTCGCCGGTCCCGAAACGAGTCCCGGCTTCGGGAATATCCGCGATTCGGGGGAACTCGAAGGGCGACCGGAGGACGCCAGTTCGTTCCTCGTTCGCGGGAAAGATGCAGGGAGTCGAAGCAAACAAGATTTGCTTCCCAACAAGACGTGGGAAATTTCTTTTTTCAGAATCAGGAGGCCGCAACACCTCGCGATCGAAGATGCGAGCGTGGTCGGCCAGCAGGGAACGGCCCAGGGCGTATTCGAGAATCTCGACGGACGCCGTATACCTCGGGTTCACCTCGACGGGCCAGGGATAGTCGTCGCGGAGGATGAAGTCGACGCCGAAGAGACCGAGGAGGCCGAAGGACCGTACCAGGACGGTTCCCAGTTCTCCGAGCCTATGTGAGGCCTCAGAGGACACCGGCCAGGGACCCAGGCTCCCTCGATACGCGAAGGATGCGCCTGGAACGCCGATCAGTTGTCTGGTCACGCCGACGAGCTTCGCCTCCGTCCTTTCGCCGAGAAAGATGGCGGAGAAGCTCGGTCCGGGGATGTGTTCCTGGTAGTAGAAAGGGCGGAGGGGTGCACGGTAACCAGGCTCGAGCGGCACGATCCCGAAGCCACCCCCTGAGGCAAAAGGCTTGACCAACCAACGCCCGTCCGGAGGGAGTCCCCACGCCGACGATCGGACCTCGGGACAGGCCAGGCCCGCTCGCTGTACAGCGGCAGCGACCTGGAAGGGATCTCGTACGGCCCTCAACGTCTCCGCACCGTTTCCCCAGAGTGTCCGCCGGGCCGAGATCGTGGCCACAAGGTCGGGAGAATTCTCGAGGGACCCGGTATACATCCAAGGGGAGTTGGGAAGCTCGTCGGCAAGCGAGACGAAGTGGTCCGGGTAGAACTCGGGTTCGATTCGGGATGCAGGGCAGACCGCGAGGAGGTCCCGATCGGCGAAGAGGTCGACGCACGAGGGAGTGAGGCCGGCACGAATCGCGGAGAAGGCCGCGGATCTCGTACTGGCACCGAGGATGAGAAGCGTCACGCGTCGGAGTTGAGGATGGGGGATGTGAGGAGAGGAGTGTAACCAGCGTCGCCGCGACGAGTGAGGTTCACCCGTCGCGGAGAGAGGAGCCGAGGCTCCTGATGTGATGCATCTCGAAGCTCGAATGATAAGCCCCGAGGGATGAGGACGTGGTCAGTCGGCCGCTTCGATCTTGGTGGCGGTGATGACCTTCTTGCCGTCCTCTTCCTTGACGGTGCCGGTGACCTTCAGCTTGACCGGGGCGTCCTTCTTGGCGCCGCAGATGCCGAGGCTCTGGTGGACGGCCTTGCTGACGGCGTCATGGGTGATGTAGTAGGTGACCTTCTTGCCGTCTTCCTCGGCCGTGACCGTGTTCTGGCAGGTCTTGGTCTCCTTCAGAGCACACTTGGCGCACACGCCATCGCCGGTGATCGTCTTCTCTTCGGCGGCCAGCGCGAGCGACAGGCCTGAGAACAGGACGGACACGGCCAGGAGCGGGAACAGCTTGGACATGGTCGGTCTCCGCAAGCAAAGAATGAGAGAGGCACGACCGCCTCGCGGTCGTTGAAATCCTGGACACGGTTCACGCGTGCCCACCGCGACATTGAATCAGCAAAGTGAGAGTCGAACAACCTTTTTTCTGGCAATTGCTTAACAATTCGGCGTGGGGGTTGCGGTCGGCGTCTCGACTGTTATGATTCGGGACCATGCACCCGGTCGGTCACGTACGGCCTTGAGGGTCGACCCGGGCCGGCCGGCGACCGGCCTACGCCCACCATCCTTTTCGTTGAGATTTGGAGACGACTCCCATGGCGAGCGATTTTACGATGAAGATCGGCGAGGCCCTTTCCGGCGACGGCAACGAGATCGCCCACATCGACCTCCTGATCGGCACCAAGACGGGCCCTGTCGGCGCAGCGTTCGCCAACGCACTTTCGAACCAGTCCGCGGGCCACACCAACCTGCTCGCCGTCCTGTCGCCGAACGTGCTCGCCAAGCCCGCCACGGTCATGATCACCAAGGTCACGATCAAGGGGATGAAGCAGGCCGTCCAGATGTTCGGCCCCGCCCAGTACGCGGTCGCCAAGGCCGTGGCCGACAGCGTCGGTGACGGCACGATCCCCAAGGATCAGGCCGAGAGCCTCGTGATCGTCTGCGGCGTGTTCATCCACCCGGGCGCCGAGGACAATGCCAAGATCCTCAAGTACAACTACGACGCGACCAAGGCCGCGATCGCGAACGCCATGAAGGACCTGCCCTCGATCGACGAGATCACCGCCCAGAAGGATACGGTCAAGCACCCGTTCGCTTGAGCCGACTCAACCAGGTCGTCGGGGCCGACGAACCGACGTGTTCGGCGGCTCCGCGGCTGATCCCTGCGTTTTTGCAAGTGAGATGGCGGGGCACAAGTCGCATACCTTGCATGCAGGCCTCGAGATTCGAGCGGATGAGCATGCCCAGTACCAAGCCGACGATCCTGATCCAGCTCGACACCGACCCGCAGCCCAGCGTCTTCGACGCCGTCGTGGCGGCCGATGCCGGAGTCGACCACCTCTTTCGCCACGCCGGGATCCGACCCGAAGCGGTCCGAGACCTGGTCTACGGTGCCCTCTTCACCCGAGGTGCTGACGACCTGCACCGAACCGCGATCTTCGTCGGCGGGTCCGACGTCCTCGCCGGCGAGGCGGTGCTCAATGCGGTCACCAAGACCTTCTTCGCCAACTTCCGCGTGTCGGTCCTCTTCGACGCCAACGGCTGCAACACGACCGCCGCCGCCGCCGTCCTGGCCGCCGTGGAAGGAATGGGCGGCTCGCTCGCAGGGGTGAACGCGGCGGTGCTGGGCGGGACCGGTCCGGTGGGCCAACGCGTGGGGCGCTTGCTGAGCCGCCTCGGCGCCTCGGTCTCGCTTGGCTCCCGAACCCTCGACCGGGCCCGGAAGACTGCACACGCCTTGCAGGAAGCGACCGGGAGGCCCTTCACGGCGTTCGGGACGTCCGACCCTGATGCCCTATCGAAGGGGCTCGCCGGGGCCGCCGTCATCATTGCCGCGGGGGCTGCGGGGGCCCAACTTCTCTCCGAGTCCACACGTCGTTCCCTGCCCGAATTGAAGGTCGTCATCGACCTGAATGCGGTCCCTCCCCTCGGCATCGAAGGCGTGAACGCCACCGACAAGGGGGCCGATCGCGACGGCGTACGTGCCTGGGGAGCCCTCGGCGTCGGCGGGACCAAGATGAAGATCCACCGCAAAGCCCTCGCCGCTCTCTTCACTTCCAACGATAAGATCCTCGACGCTGAAGAGGTCCTGACGCTCGGCCAGAACCCGGAGTAACCCTTGGCGCGAGTCGTCGGCAGCGACCCGGGGACGAGTAGCCTGGACCTCCTGCTCCTCGAGGATGGAAAGGTCGCAGGACAGGCTCGACTCACCCCCCAGGCACTCCGCGACGACCCCGAAGCATTGGTCAGAACCCTCCGATCGTTCGAACCCTTCGAGCTAATCGCCGGCCCTTCGGGATACGGGGTTCCGCTGGTCCGGGCGAGCGAGTTGACCGACGCCGACCTCGAGCAGATGTCCCTGGTGCGGAGCGACCAGCGCGGGGGAGACCAGGGCGTCGTCGGGTTTCGATCGTGGGTCCGTGCCCTGGTCAGCAGCGGCCTTCCGACGGTCTTCCTGCCGGGCGGGATCCATCTCCCGACGATCCCCTCCCACCGCAAGGTCAATGCGATCGACATGGGGACCCCCGACAAGGTCGCCGTCGCCGCGCTCGCGGCTTCGATCGACGCCGAAGTCGAAGGGCGAAGGCTCGGCAATTCCACGTTCGCAGTCGCCGAGATCGGGTCGGTCTTCACGGCGCTCATGGTCGTCGAGAATGGCCGACTCGTCGACGCTTCGGCCGGCTCTCGAGGCCCGATCGGGATAGGCTCGGGCGGCTTCTGGGACGGCGAGGCTGCCTACTGGCGAGGGCCCCTCTCCAAGAACGACCTGTTCCGCGGCGGGTTCCGCGACCTCGGCGACCTGGCCGTGGACGCGTTCCGCGAGTCGCTCATCAGGCACGTCGCCGGGCTCAAGGCCGTCACGCCCTTCGAGCGGATCTACCTCTCGGGGGCCTCGGCCGACCGGCCCGAGATCGCCGCGTTGGCCTCGGAAGCCCTCGGCCGGTTCGGGTCAGTGATCTCCCTCCCCTCGCTCCCGGGAGCCTGGGTCAAGCACGCGGCGCAAGGGGCGGCCCTCCTCGCCGATGGGCTCGCGGGCGGACGCCACGCCAATCTCGTCGAATCCTTCCGCATCCGCGAGGCGTCGGGAGCGGTGTGGGACTGGCTTCGTCCCCGAAAATGAGGGGAAGGCTCTTCACCACAAAGGCATAAAGAATTCAAAGAAAGAGATTCAATTTTTTATTCTCCTTTGTACCTTTTTAAATGACTATCCCCTACCTAAACACTATGATTTATCGATGACTTGATACTGTGCGAGGATGACGGTGACGTTGTCATTGCCACCGTGCTTGAGGGCGCGGGCGACGAGGGCTTCGGCATTCTGTCCGGGGTCTCGGCTGAGTCGCAGGATTGCCGCGATGTCGTGATCCTCGACCATCCCGGTGAGGCCGTCGGTGCAGAGCAGGAGGCGGTCGCCATCGCGGAGGGAGATCGTCGCGACTTCGGGCTCGATGCCACCTTGAGGGCCGCCGGCGACGTTGGTCAGGATGTGCCGGACCGCCAGGGTGCGGGCATCGTCCGGGGGAAGTCCCGCGAGGTCGACGAGGCTCTGGGCGAGGGTATGGTCGCGGGTGAGTTGGCGGAGTTCGTCGTCGCGAAAGAGATACGCCCGAGAATCCCCCGCGTGGACGATGAAAGCGTCGGCGCCCACGGTGTAGGCGACCGTCAGGGTCGTCCCCATCCCGGAGAGTTCCGGGTCGACCTTCGTCTGCTCGATCAGGGCCTCGTCAACCTTGTGGAAGTATTGTTGAAGCCGGTCGATGAGGCGTCGGGCCTGTTCGTCGTCGATCTTCAGGGTCCAGTTCGGCGACTCGAGGACGAGCGAGACCCCGGTCCGGATCGCCATGAGGCTGGCCATCTCGCCGGCGGCCATGCCCCCCATCCCGTCGGCGACGACCATCCCGTACGCGACGTCCTCGGTCTCGGCGGGCAGTTCTCCGTCGGGCAGGCTCGTCTGGAGGACCCGGAAGGAGCGGCCGATCTTCGTGATCAGGAAGTGGTCCTCGTTCTTCGTGCGGACGTTTCCGATGTGCGACTTCGCGCCGAACTCGACGGTCACGGCTCGTTTGACCGGCTCTGAGCTTCCCCCGTCGGCATCCTCAGGGCTCGGGAATTCCGCCGTTTCCGCGTTCGTGGGATCAGACACGTTGCATACCTCGATCGGGGCGACCGCACTCGTCAGGGTTGAGGCCGAGTTCTCGAGGCAACGATAGCACGTCCCGTCGCGAGCGGTCGATGTCCGTTGAGGTAACGTCCTGGATTGTCAGCATTTCGAAAGAATTGGGTGTCCACCCCGAATCCGACGGATTCGCCCCCCTGCCCTCCATCGACTCAAGGGGAAGAGGCCGCCGAGGCCGGCTTCCGCCGAACGTCGACACCGTCATTCCTCCGTGCGAGAATCGAGGCCGGACGCGAACGGTCGTGACTCTCGGGGTTCGGAACGAGGCGAGCGATGCCGATTGAACCGTACAACGCGGTAGGGTTGATCCCGACGTTCTGGGGGATCCGATCACGAGCTGATATCGCGAAAAACCTCGAGCATCTCGAGCATCTCACGAAGGCTGCCTTCTGGATGTCGAACCTCGACATCCCCGTGCGGCTCCTTGCGATCCCCGAGGGTGCCCTTCAAGGGTTCAACGACGAGATCTTCGACGTCGACCATGCCGAGTTCACCCGGACCTGTGCCATCGACATCCCCGGCCCGGAGACCGATCGGCTGGGCCGGCTCGCGCGAGAGTATGGCGTGTTCCTCATGGCCCAGGCGAAAGCCCGGCATGAGGAATGGCCCGACCGGTTCTTCAACGTCGGCTTCGTGATCGACCCCGACGGTTCCGTGATCCTCAAGCACTACAAGATCTCGGCACTCTTGCCTTGCGAGCGCTCCGTCTCGCCGCACGACCTCTTCGACTGGTGGCTCGAACGTTACGGGCGGACGCTCCAGGCCTTCTGGCCGGTCGTCGACACACCGATCGGCCGACTCGGCGTCATGATGGCGATGGAAGGCAACTACCCCGAAAACGGTCGAGGGCTGGCCATGAACGGCGCCGAGGTCGTCTACCGTGCCTCCTTGCCCGGCCCCTTCACGCAGAATGATATCTTCGAGATCTCCAACCGCGCCCGAGCTCTTGAAAACAACCTGTACATCGTCGCCCCGAACATCGGCGGCTGCTACCTCGAGCCGGGGGGCGAGGCGCCGATCGACGCGGGGAGCGGCCAGTCGATGATCGTCGACTACAAAGGGGCGATCGTCGGCAAGCAGCGCGACACCAACAATTCCACCTATGTCAGCGGCGTCATCAACATCGAGGCCCTGCGGCATCACCGGGCGAACGCCCAGGTCACCAACTGGTTGAAGGACGTCCGCACCGAGATGGCCCAGCTCATCTACGAACGCCCGCTCTATCCCAGGAATCGCTACATCGACCATATCCCCGGCAAACACGCCGAATACAAGCGGGACGTGCTCGAACGCCAAGTCGCCCTGATGCAAGAGCTCGGCATCTGGAAGGCCCCTTCCTAAAAGCCACTCCGGCCTCTCGATTGGTCATCGGCGGGACCGGATTCACAATAAAGGCACAAAGTTTTAAAAATATTCCAAAACCCTAATTTCACCTCTACTTGCATCTTCCTTTGTGTCCTTGTGCCTTTGTGGTGAATCCAGCCCCTGCCCTAAAGCGTCGCACGACCTACTCCAGGCCGTTCTCCTTTTTGAATGCGTCGATCATCGGGCTGAGCTCCTTGCTCACGTCGATGCGGCCCTGATCGACGAACGGCGAGAATGGGGTTCGGAGCTTGGCATCGGGCTGGTCCGGGGGAGAGAGGGGCTCGGCGGGCCAGGCGTCGGGGTTTGCGATGATCTCGCGGACCCGGATCTCGTCCTTGGTGACGTTCCAGACGAGCATGTCGGTGGCCATCGTCAACGGCCCCTGGTAGGTCCGGCGGATCCCCTCGTACAAGGGGAACCGGATGTCGAAGTCGTTGAAGAAGTGGTAGGCAACCGCCATCCTCGGCTTGATCTCCTCCATCACGAGGCCGAACGCCGCGGGGGCGGTATGAACCGAGGTCGCCACGTTGAGGGCCGACTGGGCGCTCAGGCGCTGCTTGGCCATCAGCAATGGAGGTGTCAGGAAGCATTCGTGGATCGCCAGGTCGGCTCCTTTCGCATACCTGGCGAACCAGCGGTTGGGGACCGTGTCGCCCCCGAAGACGAACTTGAGGCCCTTCCACTCCAGCGAGTAGCTCACGGGGCCGTCGAGCGCGTGGATCGCGGGCCAGCTCCGCACGGTCACGCCGTTCCGCTGATAGACGACCTCGTTCTCCTGGCGGTAGTCGAATTCGTGAACATCGAGTTGACCACCCCCCGCGGGGATGACGCCCAGGCGACCCTGGTAGTCCCAACGGAATGCGTCCTTGAGCTTCTCGACGAAGTGTCGCGTGCCGAGTTCGGCGGCCTGGCCACTGGGGCCCCAAACGTGGAGGGCGCCGTGGCGTCCCCCGACCCAACCGCCCACCCAGAGCGAGGCGAGGTCCCCGACATGATCGGCGTGCAGATGGCTGACGAAAAGCTTGTCGAGCGAGTCGAACGGAATCTCCAGCGATCCAAGGTTCGCCGCCGAGCCGGTCCCGAGGTCGAAGAGGAACTTGTCGCCGTTCCCGAGCTCGACCAGGAAGCAACTCGCCGCCTGCGACCTCCGGGGCGTCGGCATCCCCGTCCCGCACGCGAGCACGCGCATCTCGTCGGGCCCGAGCGTCTCCGTGTTCGGGAAATATCGGCCGAGCCCCTGCCCTCCCGAACCGGGTTTCGCCGCGTCCGAGTTTTTGCGCGAGGCCGTCGTGCGGGTCGCATCGGGCTCCGCGTCACGAGTCCTTGCGAGCGCGACCATCGCGCCAAGGACGAAGAGCGTCACGAGGGTCGGTCCTGGCTTCAAACGGATCACAGGCTGTCTCTCCCCATATTCGGACAACGACTCAAAGCATAATTGAATGAGACACGAGGCACCCAGGTGGCCGAGCCGCCAACGGGCGGCGACCCCGACCCCCCGGGCGACCCGACCGATCAGGCGAAAAGGTCTTAATTGATTTGTGCCACTTGTACCGAGCTTCCTCTCCTACCGCAATCCAACCGACCGTAGCGCGATCCCATGGCGACGAGCACGACGGGTTTTCCTGGCGGGTTAGACGCGTCGGTGGCCTGCGAGTATGGTTGAAGGGGAAACGGACAGGGTCGTCGTACACCATCGAGATCACTGATGAGCGTTGCCGTCGAAATCTGTGTGGCGGGTGTGGAATCCGCGCTGGCTGCGGGCGAAGGGGGTGCGGACCGCGTCGAGCTGTGCGAATACCTCGCCGTCGGCGGGATCACCCCGAGTGCCGGCGCGATCAAGGCCGCGTGCGCGAAGCTCACGATCCCCGTTCATGTGCTCATTCGACCGCGAGGGGGGCACTTCCGCGCCTCGGATCTCGAGATGGAGATCATGCAGGAGGATATCGCGATGGCCCGGTCGCTCGGGGCCGCGGGGGTGGTCTTCGGGGTACTCGACGCGACCGAGGCCGTGGATCGCGACAGGACCGCAAGGCTCGTCGAGGCGGCCCGTCCGCTCTCGGTCACGTTCCACAAGGCCTTCGATGAGTGCCCGGAGCCCGAACAGGCGCTTGAGACGCTCGTCGAGCTCGGCGTCGAGCGGATCCTAACGTCCGGCCGGCAGGCGTCGGCTATCGCCGGGATCGACCTCCTCACGCGGCTGACGAGACAGGCACGCGGGAGGGTCGTCGTCATGGCGGGAGGGGCGATCAACGAGGGAGACGCCGCGACGCTCGTCCAGGCTGGGATCCGGGAGATCCACATCGGTTCGAGCGTCTGCGATAGGGGCGTCACGAGGGCTGCGAAGGTCCGGAGTGCGATCGAGGTCGTCCGATCACACGACTAGGGGAACGTCTGCCGCGGACCGGCTTAATTGCAAGGAGCTCAACGACCGTCGACTCGTCCATGTCCGACCCGAAATCCGGTCTAATATAAAGATTTAGGAGTTAGTGTCCCATTTTGACACGAGAACGGGATGTGGAATGGGTGGCCGGGTCGGAGCGCAG